>NZ_JBHSJJ010000001.1:0-597951 GCF_042652345.1 Negadavirga shengliensis | reverse complement strand
ACCGGAGAAAAAAAACGAGCCCTTTCTGTACGATGTATTAAAGAAATTATGTTGTGAATTGCTTTCAGAAATGCGTCAGCATTCATGAGTGCCGTTGAAAAAACCAACCAGGTCCACGAATAATTGTACCTTAGCTAGGTAATCACAGCTGGAAACTCGGGTCATATGATTCCAGTTTTGTTGTGAATTGCTTTCAGAATTGTACCTTAGCTAGGTAATCACAGCTGAGGGTGGCGGGTGCCCCGGCGGACCTTTGTTGTGAATTGCTTTCAGAATTGTACCTTAGCTAGGTAATCACAGCACTATCCATGTTTTACCTGAATCTTCTGTTGTTGTGAATTGCTTTCAGAATTGTACCTTAGCTAGGTAATCACAGCTTTCTAATATTTTTTTACAATCCAGTTTTTGTTGTGAATTGCTTTCAGAATTGTACCTTAGCTAGGTAATCACAGCTATGAGTTTGAAAATATAACAATTCAGACTGTTGTGAATTGCTTTCAGAATTGTACCTTAGCTAGGTAATCACAGCTTTTCAGCCTCAATCATCATTTTTGTGTCGGTTGTGAATTGCTTTCAGAATTGTACCTTAGCTAGGTAATCACAGCACATTGATAACCGTTTGAACCCCCCATGTAGTTGTGAATTGCTTTCAGAATTGTACCTTAGCTAGGTAATCACAGCTTTGGATCACAAAAACCGGCCGGTACATACGTTGTGAATTGCTTTCAGAATTGTACCTTAGCTAGGTAATCACAGCGTCCGGTAGACAAAACCACTATACGGTTAAGTTGTGAATTGCTTTCAGAATTGTACCTTAGCTAGGTAATCACAGCACATACAATTTGGTGTCCCCGGTTATCTGGTTGTGAATTGCTTTCAGAATTGTACCTTAGCTAGGTAATCACAGCAGCCTTGATCATCCTACTACTTCCAGTTTTGTTGTGAATTGCTTTCAGAATTGTACCTTAGCTAGGTAATCACAGCTCGATGCTGATGGAGCTGATCTCGAGGTTCGTTGTGAATTGCTTTCAGAATTGTACCTTAGCTAGGTAATCACAGCAGCCATCCAAAGACATATTTAAACGGAATAGTTGTGAATTGCTTTCAGAATTGTACCTTAGCTAGGTAATCACAGCAAACCTGTGAAGAAATCTGTTCCGTCTCACGTTGTGAATTGCTTTCAGAATTGTACCTTAGCTAGGTAATCACAGCGGATGGCATACACATACCCTTCTGTAGTAGTTGTGAATTGCTTTCAGAATTGTACCTTAGCTAGGTAATCACAGCAGTAGGCACATTTCCTGCCTCCGTTGATATGTTGTGAATTGCTTTCAGAATTGTACCTTAGCTAGGTAATCACAGCTAACCTTTTTTATTGTTAAATTCACCCCTGTTGTGAATTGCTTTCAGAATTGTACCTTAGCTAGGTAATCACAGCGGAGGACGTGAAGAAGGAGATGTTCGGAACGTTGTGAATTGCTTTCAGAATTGTACCTTAGCTAGGTAATCACAGCATATTCGTTATCAGTTTTCTTGGTGATAAGTTGTGAATTGCTTTCAGAATTGTACCTTAGCTAGGTAATCACAGCCAGTATTATTATTTCCTACTCGGTGGGTACGTTGTGAATTGCTTTCAGAATTGTACCTTAGCTAGGTAATCACAGCCAAAATAAAACCCCGATTCCACCCCCTCAGTTGTGAATTGCTTTCAGAATTGTACCTTAGCTAGGTAATCACAGCAAAACGCCAAGCCCCATCTCCGCACCGAACGTTGTGAATTGCTTTCAGAATTGTACCTTAGCTAGGTAATCACAGCCCGGATAAGATCACTGATGCACTTGTTGACGTTGTGAATTGCTTTCAGAATTGTACCTTAGCTAGGTAATCACAGCAGAGAACATGAATATTGTGCTTTGGGAGGTGTTGTGAATTGCTTTCAGAATTGTACCTTAGCTAGGTAATCACAGCACCAGAGCGTTGTAATTGACGTCGCCATACGTTGTGAATTGCTTTCAGAATTGTACCTTAGCTAGGTAATCACAGCTCCCTAGACAATGATTCTGACGTTGAATCTGTTGTGAATTGCTTTCAGAATTGTACCTTAGCTAGGTAATCACAGCAAAACGCCAAGCCCCATCTCCGCACCGAACGTTGTGAATTGCTTTCAGAATTGTACCTTAGCTAGGTAATCACAGCCCGGATAAGATCACTGATGCACTTGTTGACGTTGTGAATTGCTTTCAGAATTGTACCTTAGCTAGGTAATCACAGCAGAGAACATGAATATTGTGCTTTGGGAGGTGTTGTGAATTGCTTTCAGAATTGTACCTTAGCTAGGTAATCACAGCACCAGAGCGTTGTAATTGACGTCGCCATACGTTGTGAATTGCTTTCAGAATTGTACCTTAGCTAGGTAATCACAGCAAAACGCCAAGCCCCATCTCCGCACCGAACGTTGTGAATTGCTTTCAGAATTGTACCTTAGCTAGGTAATCACAGCCCGGATAAGATCACTGATGCACTTGTTGACGTTGTGAATTGCTTTCAGAATTGTACCTTAGCTAGGTAATCACAGCCCGGATAAGATCACTGATGCACTTGTTGACGTTGTGAATTGCTTTCAGAATTGTACCTTAGCTAGGTAATCACAGCAGTCCTTCTTTTATTAATACTGCTTCATACGTTGTGAATTGCTTTCAGAATTGTACCTTAGCTAGGTAATCACAGCTCCCAGCCGTAACCGATCCACCCGACGCCCGTTGTGAATTGCTTTCAGAATTGTATCTTAGCTAGGAATCACAGCGGGCGATACGTTTCCAACTCACCCAATCGGGTTGTGAATTGCTTTCAGAATTGTACCTTAGCTAGGTAATCACAGCGAGACGGTGATGAGATACTGCATTCTGAGGGTTGTGAATTGCTTTCAGAATTGTATCTTAGCTAGGAATCACAGCAAAATATTCTCCGGTGCTGCCATACTGTAAGTTGTGAATTGCTTTCAGAATTGTATCTTAGCTAGGAATCACAGCCTCCTCATATTTTTTTTCACATTTTGCAATGTTGTGAATTGCTTTCAGAATTGTATCTTAGCTAGGAATCACAGCTGCGTTGATTACCATTTGCAGATCGATACAGTTGTGAATTGCTTTCAGAATTGTATCTTAGCTAGGAATCACAGCAATAGTATCATATCAATCTCCTCACCCTGTGTTGTGAATTGCTTTCAGAATTGTATCTTAGCTAGGAATCACAGCTTTGACAGCGTGGTGTATATCAAGTATTACGTTGTGAATTGCTTTCAGAATTGTATCTTAGCTAGGAATCACAGCTTATTGTCAAATACCACAACACCATTCCTTGTTGTGAATTGCTTTCAGAATTGTACCTTAGCTAGGTAATCACAGCAAGAAAGGTATATTGAATACCTAAAAGCCGTTGTGAATTGCTTTCAGAATTGTACCTTAGCTAGGTAATCACAGCGGGGACTGGCCTTAGGTGTGAATGCGTACAGTTGTGAATTGCTTTCAGAATTGTATCTTAGCTAGGAATCACAGCTTAATGGCGCATATGCGCAGGAAAAATTTGGTTGTGAATTGCTTTCAGAATTGTATCTTAGCTAGGAATCACAGCGCTTGCCGATGACGTAATGCACGCCTTCTAGTTGTGAATTGCTTTCAGAATTGTATCTTAGCTAGGAATCACAGCACCTCTCTTCACATGTTCGAATGTTTTGATGTTGTGAATTGCTTTCAGAATTGTATCTTAGCTAGGAATCACAGCTCACCAGACAATGGCCATGAGGTTTTGATTGTTGTGAATTGCTTTCAGAATTGTATCTTAGCTAGGAATCACAGCAAGTACCCGGTATCGCACCGTCTTGGGTAGGTTGTGAATTGCTTTCAGAATTGTATCTTAGCTAGGAATCACAGCGCTTTTCTTGATTTTATAGAGGGGTTTATTGTTGTGAATTGCTTTCAGAATTGTATCTTAGCTAGGAATCACAGCCCAGGAAAGCGGCCCGATCCACGAGGTCTTGTTGTGAATTGCTTTCAGAATTGTATCTTAGCTAGGAATCACAGCCCAGGAAAGCGGCCCGATCCACGAGGTCTTGTTGTGAATTGCTTTCAGAATTGTATCTTAGCTAGGAATCACAGCGGCATCGATCATAAGAGGGCTTAAGAAGCCGTTGTGAATTGCTTTCAGAATTGTATCTTAGCTAGGAATCACAGCTCGCTTGCAGAAATATTTGGGATATCTCCCGTTGTGAATTGCTTTCAGAATTGTATCTTAGCTAGGAATCACAGCGATATACAGGAGGACCATCAATCCAAACCAGTTGTGAATTGCTTTCAGAATTGTATCTTAGCTAGGAATCACAGCCGTCCGTAGTTGCATACTTGTACCTGCCTAGTTGTGAATTGCTTTCAGAATTGTATCTTAGCTAGGAATCACAGCGGTATCTACAACACATCAATCACTCAGCGTGTTGTGAATTGCTTTCAGAATTGTATCTTAGCTAGGAATCACAGCTGGATTGCTGGGATATAGACAGGGACGCTAGTTGTGAATTGCTTTCAGAATTGTATCTTAGCTAGGAATCACAGCTGATCAGGGGCGGATCCAATGACGGGGTGAGTTGTGAATTGCTTTCAGAATTGTATCTTAGCTAGGAATCACAGCTTCACGCCTTTTCTTGCGTTGTAGATTTCTGTTGTGAATTGCTTTCAGAATTGTATCTTAGCTAGGAATCACAGCCTCAATTTCAACATCTTTCCCTCCTTCTCTGTTGTGAATTGCTTTCAGAATTGTATCTTAGCTAGGAATCACAGCATACCCCCACGTAAGTGGCTGGTATGATGTGTTTTAAACGATTTTATAGAATTAAAAAAACAGAGGTTTTTTTACTGCCAAAAACAGCGGAAAGTGCGTTTAGCTTTTCCAAAGTTTTGGACTTTGGAAAAGTTTCACTGCAGGGGCCAAACTAAAACAATTCCAATTGTTGGGAAGGAGGCTCTTTTTCGGCTGGCTTGGTACCGTAAAACAGTTCCATCATGCCAAATTGCCGGTCTGTGATGCACATGATCCCGACTTTTCCCTTGGGCGGCAGGTTTTTCTTTACCCTTTTGATATGTACCTCGGCGTTTTCCCTGCTGGCGGAGAAACGCATATAAATAGAAAACTGGAACATGGAAAAACCATCGTCCAAGAGTTTTTTCCGGAAGGAAGTGGCTGTTTTTCTGTCCTTACGGGTTTCGGTAGGGAGATCGAAAAAGACTAAGACCCACAAACTCCGGTACTGGTTAAGCCGTGAATAAAAACTTTCATCCATATTCCGGGTAAACGATTTTGCGGCTGATGCCCGCAAAACATTCAAATAAAGTGCTGCTGGTCCGGCTGGCCGCCACCATCAGGGGGCTTTTTTGGCCCTCTATCGTGACATCAAGCGCCGGGATGCTGAGCAGTTCCTTTTTCAAATCCGTGGTCAGTTTCCCATAATCGTCTGCTGTTTCGACAATATGGGAGACGACCAGGTCCACATAGGGCCTGTAGGGTTCCATGATGTCATCCGCCAGACAATACGCGTTGTATTTGTTACGGTGCCAGATGCCCACGTTGGGCAGCATGCCGGAGGAAACCAGCGCCCGCGCGATAACGGCCCTCAGGATGGCATATCCATAGTTGAGCAGGTTATTGGGTGGTATTCCGGCCTGCTCCCTGTTGAAATCGGGAAGGCCGAAGAGATGTTGCCAGTAATACGCGGCGGCCTGCGCTTCATGGTTGCCACTATCGCCTGAGCTTACATTTTTGGCCAGGTGCAGCATCTTTTGTACCGCGATCCCTTTGTCTTTCAGCAGCCCGGCCTGATTGCGGATTTTTGCCGATACGGTCTGCTGCCACAGGTTTTTCTTTAGGGGAAGGCTGGCGGCCAACTGGTACCTTATCCTTTCGGTTTGCTCGCTGTGCCCGTGCATGGGGAGCAAGAGGCCGTCCGGAAGGTGCTGGCCGTTGCAGGAAACCACCGCCACTTTTTGGTTGGTCAGCTTGGCCAAAAGGCCGTTGGTGATGGTGATCTGCTGGTTTTCCAGCACGATCATCCCAATGTCTTCAATGGGTACCGTCCGGTCCGGATTTTCATCCGGGAATGCCACCACCAACTGTTCGTTTTTGGTGCTGAGGTAGGCTGGGTTGCCGAAAAAGAGGGTGCGTTTGATCATGGTTTGTATTATTAAAGTAGTCAACTTTAAACTTTTCCAATCCCCCACGGCGGATCGGAAAAGTTTATCCTCCTTACTCCAAATCCTTGTTTAAAATCATCTCTCTTTTCACCTCCATCACATCATTTACATGGGACATTCCGTCAAAGAAGTTCATATAGTAGGCTCTGTCCAAGAGGGATTTCATCTCAGGACGCTTATAAGCATGCCAGCTTGACCATCTCCAATCATTAATCGAGTTTGCAAAGCCATGTTTCACCGGGTTAAGATGGATGTACAGGAAAGTTTTCTGCCATTGGGGTTCTGTTTGAATGGGTTTTCTTTTGAAATTTTTATGAATAGACTTCCTTTTCTTTCATATACTTTATTAAAAGATTGGGTATAGGAACTAAAGAAGTTTGAAAATCGCTTGGGGACAAACTTTTCCAAAGTTTCAAACTTTGGAAAAGTTTTCCTTAACGCTTCTTCCGGCCTCACGCCCACCAAAAAATGAAAGTGATTTGGCATCAGGCAGTAAGCATACGTATCTACCACCTCTCCCAGGTATTTTATATATTGCTGCAAAAAATACCTATAGTTCTCCTCCTCCCGGAAGATATTTTCCGAGCCGTTGGCGTGGTTGTAGATGTGGTAGGATTGGTCTGGGGCCATAGGCTAAGCTTTTGAAACATTTCCTAACCTATCGATTTTGAGTTTCCAACACCGATCTTTTATCATCACTCCTTCAACACTTCGTTCCATTTTGTTCAATGCTGAATATTCCAATTTGTTAACAATTGACGTGGAAACATCTTGTTTTATAAAAAAACACTGAGTTCCAGAAGAGCTTACCATTTTATATATCCTTTTCGTTTGTTCTTTCGAAAGACTATTAAAATCAATAGCAATAATATTTTCTTCCTCTTCAGGCACATACACCAAATCATTGGGTGACAAGTGGAACAGCAGTTTATCCCCTTTTTCATTTATCTCTGGAACTGGAATCAGTCCCTGTTTTTGCCTTTCTATCACAATATTCAATGGAATAGTATCATAACTTCGTTTACCGTCACTATTTTGATAGATAACAAAAAAGAGATTGGTACCTTTTGCTGCTTCCACAAACTTCTTTTTCTTGTTTCCTGTCTCCCCTACAATGAATTTATTACCCTTCGGTTCATAGGTCCTTACTTTTAATATAGGTTGGTGAAATTTCCCCCCATTGAGGTGGACGATATTTTTGTTCATTTCATCAATACCTTCTGGAGTAAAGGCTAACAATTCAGGAGCTATAGGTTTACCTTTTTCATCAATATGACCTATATAGTTGTCTAGATGGGCCAATAGAATCCTTTGAATACCTGTATCAGTGACAGAATCTTTAATCCGTCTTTCACTGAATGAAGTATCCAAGGGGGTACGGGAAGCTACCATATCGCTTTCCCAATAGTAAATTTCTACCCGGGAAACATCTTGGCTATTCCATTGGTATTTCCTGTCTTTGAAATACTTTGTCAAAAGCTTTTTGTCGTATTGCAACTTGACCAATGACTGTATCTCTTTTCTCAACGGCTTATCGGTTATATCGGGAATATTATCCAAAGCTATGTTTAAAGAAACCTCCCTCTTCTTTCTGAGCTTAATCAGCCCTGAGACTGTTTCTTTATGCATAGGCTTCCTAATAGCCCAATTGATTCCATTTTGCTTATTCAATCCTTTTTCAGGTTTTTCGTCTTTTCCAATTCTAATATTTCCGTTCTCGTCTTTATAGCTTTCATATGTATTAGTCGCCCTGTTTATCACCCGGAGGTTTTGCTTGAAGCTTACAACAATGGTTTCCAAAGTCTTTTGGGCATCTACTGTGAAATTTTTCCAAGGTTTTTTAAATATCCACCTATAGTTTTGATCAAGGCCCTCATTATATTTTTTATAACAAAGTTTGCTTCTTAAATCATAACGGAACTGCTGCTTCTCCGTCTTGGTTTTCTTTTTATGCAACGCATGCACGTTATTCATAAAATTGATGTGTTCACGTGTGGCACAAGCTATGATCAAAGCGTCTAAAGCATGGTGTCTGTGGTCAAGGCGCTTCTTTTGGAAACCTTTTGACAACTCAAGAGGGACGGTTGGCAAGTATTTTTGGTGGTTATCATTCCAACTTGTGAAATCTTTTGAATTGGTAAGCCGGTTCATCCTTTCAAAACGGGGCAATACCAGACTATTCCACACGTCGTTAAGTCCCCAATCCTGCTTAAGTGTCGAGGTAATTTTTCCATTTCCTGGTATCAGGTTTTTGGAGTTGGTACCGTCGTCTTTGATTTCCGACCGGACAATGTTGGACAACACGGCAGTAACAAACTTACTGATATAGCGGGTATCATTAATCTGACGTTCGATCATTCTCTCCGGTATATCTTCCATCAACAATTTATTACGCTTCGCCCGGTTCTTGCTATAATGTTCTTTTACAAATTCAACATATTCTTCTTCTGTGAAAATCCTAATGATTTTGCCGTTTTTCGATAGCTCGTCAACAACTTTCCCGCCTTGGTTTTTAATAAACTCTAATCCTAGTTGATGATTCTTGTAGGGATTATTTACCACTGATTCACAAATTACCTTATTGCTGAAACTGTCATCGAAGTACCGGCTTTGGGGAATGATATGTTCTATTTCGTATTCCGGGGTGAAAAGTTTGGTAAAAGGGATAATTTCCCCCGTGTATGGAGAGCGGTATTTTTGCTCAAGCCAAAGCTTATAGCGTAACAGCTCAGAACGTGTGGGTTCGGCTTTTTTACTGATTTTTTCTACATCCTCAGGAATATCGATATTTGAATGCAGTACTCCTTCTTCATAAACCTTGAGGATTTCCTGCTGCATCGGCGAGTAGGGTCGGACATTCTCAAATTTCTCGTCATTTTTAAGCTCTGTCAACAAAGCTTTTATACGAAGGTTAGTATTTTCATTTTCCGTAATCTGGTTGGTTATCTGTTTGCGTCTATCTGCCGGATTTTTCATTTCACGCCCCAGCTCTACGTGGATTTTGTCAAAATAATCCTTTGCACCTGCACCGTACTTAAGCCAAATATCTCTGACTACTCTTAGAGTCTCGGTAATCACCTGTTCCGCGATGGGATTCCGTAGAGAATGTTGCTTAAATTCACTAATATATGCGTCTAAGTCAGAAACCGAATTCCATTTATCGACAATATTGGCCTCTGAATGTCTATCGTAAACGATATAACTCGCTAACCATAACTGTAAGCCTTGAAAATGATGCTGTTCGGTTAAATCAATCACTTTCTCCCTTACCCTGTTTTCGATCTCCTCATCATATTCACCGGTTATGATTTTATCAATCCTTCTTTTTGTTTTTTCATCAATAGCATCCCAGCTCCAGTATTTACCCAACCGCAATATGGGCAATAGTCTCTTAATGGCTTTTAAAGAAAAGGAGCCATACTCACTCTTAAAAGCGGGGAATTTTTTGAAGTTATCCAGAAAAGAATCGGCATCCAGCCCATATCTTTCAGCGAAGGTTTTCAATGCTTTTTCGTATTCCTCTTTATCAGTGACCGAGTAAATAATGTGCCACAAGTTGTATTCTATTTCTTGTGTCAGGAACTGGGAAGGTACATTTGAGACATTATTGATCCTTCGTCTGATTTCATAACCAGTTTCATTGCATGGATATTTTTTTGATTCGTTTTTGATCGGATCATATACATAGTTCCATCGATATTTTGCTATTTCCGAATTCAATGCCTTGCCTCTCAGTTCTTTCGAGGCAAGTAAATATTTCAAAATATCTTTGTGGTCTACCTCCTTATGATCCATTAAAAACTCAAAAAGATTTTCCCAATCTTCAATATTGTTTAGGAATTGCCTCGTTACTTCGATCTCGTCATCCGTTTGGTAGATTTTCAGATTGTACAACCATTGCCAAACCCTAAACTCTTGATAATAGGGATTGGATTTGGGGACAGCCTTAAGGTATTCGATCTTCTCCTCACCATTTACCCTATATTTTCTGTATTCCAAGGCACAATTTGCAATCGAAGATTTTTGACTTTTTAGAGGACGTTGGTAAAAAATGATGTCCTCAACGAAAAGATGGACAAAGTCCTTTTTGCCCAATGTCGACTGATGGGTTTCATTATTTCGGTATAGCTCCTTCACGCAATCGCTGTACATGCCTTCATCGCTTAGTTCTGGATGAAATATCTTTTGTTTTTTTAAAATGATCTTTAACTCCTCTTTGTAGAATTTACGTTCAATGGTGCGCACTAATTTTCCTTTTACTTTCTGTTGAGGGTTTTCCAATAGGGTGTCGTAAATGAAGGCACCTACCGTTTTACCGGCCTTGTTAATCTCCTGTTCGGTTTTCTTTTTGATCAGTGTCCAATCATTTTCCTGGGGCGCTCTAAAGCTTCTTTTTTCTTTCCCCTCTTTATCTTTTTTTACCGAACCGTCGTCATTCAGATCAGTGGTAATAATGAAATCCCGCACCTTGTCTTTCCAATCCGATAAATCCGTATTGCTTGAGCGTCTGTAAATCCATCCATTTTCGAGAATCAGAGAGTACCAGGTTTCTCCCTTTTTATTGGTTTCCTCATCAGCTACTACATCGGTAATTTTTAATGAATAAAACTCAACCAATTTGTTAGGGTGTTCCTCCTCTTCTTCTTCTCCTCCTCTCAACTGATAGTATCCACGCTTCTGATTGAAATTCAGGATGATCCAGGCAAGCTCTTCTTTTTCTATTTTCTGGGAAAGCGCTTTTTTTCGAAGGTAATAGATTGTCCAATCGTAAGAGATCAGTCTCCCCTCATTGAGTAATTGTGGCTGATATTGCCTGAAATCGCAAAGCATCTCTTCAAATGATTTTTTGAAGACGAATGCTTTGCCATCATAGGCCAATTTGGGCTCTGTTTCATCCAAAAACTTACCCAGTCGTTTCTCAAAATCTATTTGTGCAGCATAATGCTTAGGAAGAAAATCCATAATATTCAAAACACGGTGTAACCTTTCCCTGCGGAGCAAAAATCTTTCACGGAGCCTTCGGGTTCCTCTATAACGGGTTCTTTCGGCCGTTTGAGAAACAGAATTTCCCTTGCCAAAATCTCCTAAAATGTCCTGACTCATCGGGATGACCCGGCTTCCCATCCCAAGTATTTTGCCCTTCTTTTCTTCAAAGTTTCGTTCAATCAGTGCCCATCCTATTGAGTTAGTACCCAGGTCTAATCCTAAAATTCTTTTCATTATTTTCAAAAATTTAATTTTTACATAGTTCAAATATAAAATGTTTTTCTATTTTTGCAAAGAAGGTAAGTTTATGGTGCACCATAGATTGGGGTTTGCTTCCAAAACAAATACCGAAATCATTATTTCGATTTTGCCTTCTTATTCTCAACAACTAATAGTTATACAATTTGAACTATGTGTTGTGATTTGTTTTTATTTTTGTTTTATTTGATGAACAATTCTGAAAACAATTCACAATAAGGATTATTCCGTTGTGAAAACAGTTAAGGCGGGGCAACTCGCCTTTTTTATCCCCCTCACCTCCTATACCAATCATCCACATCATTCGCCGCGCCGTCGCTGAGCTTTTTGGAGGCGTTGGGGTGGTGGACGATCAGATCCGTCCATACCCCGATCCCTACCCGGTGGAAAGACTGTTTGGCCGTGACCATGGCTTTCAGCACCGCCCCCGCGTCCATCAGGTTGGCCAGGACAATGTTTTCATAGGCAGGCAGATAGCCGAGAAAGAACTTTTCCCAGGTGACGCCGATGGCGAACCGGTCATGGCGGTGGTCTGCAAACCGCGTCAATACCACATCATCCCCTACATGGATTTGCTTCAGGCATTTGCCCAAATCATAATATTCCACCCCTTTTAAATAGTTGTCATAAATTTTTACGCTTTGCGCCATCAAGCCGGTGAGCAAATCCGGACCCGGACCGGCCAGGGGCAGCACCAGAGAGGATCCTCCCAGACCGATCACCTTTAAAAATTCCTTTCTGTCTATTTTCATGTTTTTTGGACCACCGGTTACATAAGTGGAAATGCCTTTCTCGAAACAATGGTAAAAACAGGAACACACCACTCTGCTGCAGCGCTTTTTTTGTCCCTTTTAGCCTTAAAATAGCAGTTATTTTTTAATTTTGAAAAAATGCCAAAAACAATTTTATGGATGGGGAAATTAGGGCATTGTCAGAATGTTATTTCAAAATGCAAATAAAAGGACGAAAATACCTGAAATTTAGAATTGGAATCAGGATCCTATTATTAATACTTTAAAAAATCCCAATAATATAGTTTAACCGTCTTTTTTAACTTCCAGATTCACTTTATCAGTTTTGTTGACAATATCGCGGATGATGCTGTCCAGCTCTTCTGCGGAATCAATGATCATTTTTCGAAAAGCGTCTTTCCCAAAATCCTGTTCCAGCGTGTCCATCGCCATCACCAGACTCATCAGCCGGGCCAGAGGCGCCCTCACCACATGGGACTGCGTCCATGCGATCTCCTGAAGCCGTTTGTTCTGGTCTTCAATGGCATGGATGTAACGCAACCGGTCGGTGATATCATTGGCAAGTACCACCTCAGCCTTTTTCCCCTCATATTCCACCACATTGCTCCGGATTTCCACCTCAATTATCTCCCCGTTCTTTTTTTGATGCCTGAAAATCCGGAAGGCTTCCTGGGGAATACCCTTCCGTGCCTTTTGTACTGCCTTTTGCAGCTTGGGGATCTCTTCCTTGGGCCTGATTTGCAGCAGGTTCATGGACAAAAACTCCTTTTTGCTGTAGCCATAGTGATCAATCGCGGCTTGGTTGACGTCCAAAAATTTCAAGGTTTGTAGACAATACAAGTACATGGGCTGCGGGCTCAATTGGAAAAGTTCCTTGTATCTTTTTTCGGAATCCTGAAGCTGTTTCGAAATATGGTTTCTGCTGATGCTGTAGACAATGCTTTTGTACAGCGAGGTGGGGGAAAGTTCGTCTTTGAGCAAATAGTCTGACACCCCAAGGCCCAGGGACTTGATACCAAACTGAATGTCCGCATAACCGGTCAATACGATCACACTCGCATCCCCGGCCATTTTTTTTGTTTCCCTGATGAGCTTCTCACCGTGCAAATCGGGTAAAGTCAGATCAAGGAGAACCACATCAAAGGAATTGTTGCCGTTTTTATAAAGTTCCTTGGCATCTTCAAAAGTGTTGACAACCGTGATTTCCGGGGCAGGGATTTTTTCATGCAGGTATTCTTCCAACAAAAGAACGTCTCCCAAGTTATCCTCAATCAAAAGCAACTGATATGAATCTTGCTCCCTAAACATCCCGCTTTACAGAATTCTTCACAGAAAAAAACCTCCGATCGTACAAATCTACATCCATTGTATTCATTAAAATACTTTTTTATGCTGCCGGTTAGTGTTTTAAGACGACCGGTATGCCGAGAACAGCCAATTACATAAAAAGAATAGATTTAAGAAAGCCAAAAATAATTTTAATTACAATTATTTAATAGCATTTCTAAGAAAATCGCGGCAATGCAAGAAATAAAAACCTTTTCAACAATTTCATGGTGCCGGCTCAGGTCCGGTTTTTGGGATGGTGAAATAAAAAGTACTGCCTTTTCCTTCTTCTGAGGTAAACCATATTTTGCCTCCCAGGTTTTCGATGATTTTTTTACACATGGTCAGGCCAATACCGGAACCGGAGTATTCGTCCCGGGTATGGAGCCTTTTGAACAAAACAAAAACCTGCTCCTGCTTGGAAGCGGGAATACCAATGCCGTTGTCCTGTACGCTGAAGCACCATTCATCGTCCCTTTCTTCACTTTCTATCACTATTTCGGGGATCACTTCGGGCTTTTGGTATTTGAGCGCGTTGTTGACCAGGTTTTGAAAAACCTGCTGCAAGGGGGAAGAGGCGATATATACTTTAGGCAACTTCCCTGTGGTGATTTTGGCCTTTTTCTGATGGATCAGGACTTTGTTCAGGTTGATGATGTTGGCGACCACGTCGGCCACTTCTATTTCCCTGAATTTTTCCTCTTTTCTTCCTACCCTTGAATAGGCCAACAAATCAAGGATAATGTTTTTCATTCTGGAGGCACCGTCTACTGCAAAGTGAATGTACTTTTTCCCTTTCTCATCCAGTATGGGGTTGTATTTTTTTTCCAGCAGATTAAGGAATCCGGTAATCATCCTCAGTGGTTCCTGCAGATCGTGCGATGCCATATAGGCAAACTGCTCCAATTCCTGATTGGAAACCGCCAGTTCTTTTGCCTGTTTTTTGAGTTCCTCGTTAAGTTCTTTGAGTTTTTCTTCCTCTTTCTTTCTGTCGGTCACATCCCGCGACATGCCCACCAGGCCGATAACATTGTCTTCATCATCGAGTAAAGGCACTTTATTGGTGAGCAGACACCTTTTTTTTCCTTCCGCATCGGTATAGTATTCCTCCAGGTTGATCACCGGTTTTTTGGTTTTTATCAAATGCCGGTCAAAAGCGATCATTTTGGCTGCCGTATCCTTGTCAAAATAATCAAAAACGGTTTTGCCCAGCGTCTCTTTCTCGGTCCCGGCCCCCAGCAAATCCTGATACAGGTGCTTGTTGTTAATGATGTGCCTTCCCTTTTGGTCCTTCACGTATATTTGGATAGGGAGATTGTCGATAATGGTCCTGAGAAGAAAACGCTCTTTTACCAGTTCGTTGTCAGCTCGCTTTTTAGCCGTGATGTCTGAACCTACCCAAATATACTGGTAGGGATCGCCGGAATTATTCAAAAAAGGGACAACAGCCGTGTTTGTCCAATAAAAACCGCCACTGGCCTTTTTGCCTTTCAGTTCGCCCTGCCATACCTCATTGGCGGAGACTATTTCCCAGCAAGCCTGGATTTTGGCTTTCTCTTCCGCCGGGAACAAATCCTGCAAGTCTTTTCCAATCAGACTCCTGGCCTTGTATTCTGATAGTTCTTCAAACTTTTGGTTGATGTATGCTATTTTGCCTTGGTTGTCACAGATCATGATGATACAGGATTCATCCAGTGCAAACCGGTAATCCGAAAGCTCCCTTAAGCTTTCGAGCAGCTGCTCTTCGGCTTCTATTCTGTCAGATATGTCATTGATCAGTACCAGCGAACATTTCCTCCCTTTATATTCTATCAGGTGGCCCGTAATTTCCACGGTAAGCAGCTTCCCGCTTTTGGTCTTATGTCTCCATATCTGTTGGTAGATATTGGCGTAACTTTCTTCATCCGCCGTGTATTTTTCCAAGAGGGGGATGTCTTCTTCAGGCCGGATATCCCTGATATTCATCCCAATAAATTCCTCCCTGCTGTATCCATATTTGAGTATGGCCTGATGGTTGCAATCCGTGATTTCGAGTGTTTCAAAATCCCAAATGATCATCGGCATGGGACTGTTTATGAAGATGTGTTCATATAAGGTGTTTTGCAGAAGTTCCGGAGGTCGATTAGATACGCCTTCCGGCTCGCCTGTGGCCATCAAAGTACCCGCAAAGCGGCATTTACGTTCTTCAGAAAGTATGGCTTTGCCTTTTAAGATCAGCTCCTTGCCGTTTTGATCGTAAGCTTTTAGGGAAAAGGCGGCATTGTTTTGGAGCAAATCATGAAAACACTTGCCTAGTATATGGCGCCATTTGGCTTGAAAGTAATTTAAAAATTCAGCTAAGGCCATCGGCGTATCTTCCTTGATTTCAAGTATCCGACGGAAAACATCAGAAAAATGTATGGTGCTCTTTTCCGGATCCAGTTCCCAGGCACCTACATCAGAAAGCTCCAAAATACTGGACCACGTTATCTTTTCTTCCTCCATGACGTATAATGGGCTTCGCTTATGATACCCTGCTCTAATTCAAATATTCGACCAACACCAGCTTGGTAATGTCACCTGTGAAACAGCACTCCTTTTTACTCACCCCCTGGTCCGCCGCAGTAGGGAAGACAGCGTTCAGGGTTGTGGCTCTAGAGCCTGTCCCGTCATCGGGAGGACAGGGTACGTGGGGCATGTGTCAAAATGGATGTCACAGAATCCTAGTTTTTGAATTCCCTCCCCGGTTTCTCCGTTCTAAAGAAGTCTATGTTGCCGTTGTCCTGCAAAGTAACGTAAGCAGTTTTTCCGTTTTTGCCGCCAAAGGCAATATTGGATGGTTTTTTACCGGACATTTCGATTTCCTCCAGCACCTCACCTTGTGGCGAAAGTTTTACGACAGTCCCTTTGCCATGCCGGGTGATGAATAAGTTGCCATCGGTATCCACCCGCATACCGTCCATACCGAAATCCTCGAATTGTATGAGCAGTCTTTTGTTGCTTATTTCTCCGTGTTCACTGAGGTCATAAGCCCAAACATTTCTTTGGACAGATTCATTGACGTACAGGGTCTTGTTGTCCGGACTGACCTCAATGCCGTTTGTGGTGCCCATGTCCGACTCCAATAGTACAAATTTGCCATCGGTACCTACTCTCCAGATCTGTCCCGTACTGTTTTTCCAATTCGGATCACTCGCAAAGATTATATCATTGTCCATAATAGCCAAGTCATTGGGTTGATTGAGTCCCTCATGATGCGCATACACCGTCAATTCTTTAGAAGCCATGTCCACCTTCAGCACATTATGGCCGGTATAGTCGGCTATCATCATGTTTCCTTTGCTGTCGAACCGGATACCGTTGCCGGTGCTGCCTGCAGGCAATTCGATGAATAAAGAGGCCTGCCCTTCGGGAGTGACTTTACCGATGGTTCCCTCTTTCCCGAAGTTGACTACATACAGGTTTCCGTCGCGGTCTACTGCGGGCCCTTCAATCCCCGCGGTAAATTCACTTCCCGTTGTGAAGCTCTGGCTTTTATAAAAGGTTTCCTGCTCTTCCATTTGGCTAGTGTTATCATTGGGTTTACATGCTGCCGCCATTGCAAGCAGAAGCATAAAAAAACATACTCTTGTCATATTCATATCTAATATTAAAAGGATAAGGGTGCAAATACAGAAAAACTGCTCTTTAACTGCAAATATGCCGATAATTATTTAATTCTGAACGTGAATCAAAATATACTAAAAATAATCTGTTTTCTAACGAATGTAACCAAAAATGAAAGGGTAACTGCATGGTATGACAACAATCATAATTCCTTTTTCGAACGTCCGTCGCCGTCTGCATCAAAGTCTTTTCCGCCATCATGATAGTGTTTGGAGAAAAAAGAATAAAGCCATATATTCAACGGTTTTAATCTGCTATCATAAAAACGTGCAAACATGGAAAAACTTAAAAGAAGATCAACACTTAAAAAATTGTTTACCTCTATTGCTGGCATAGCCGGTATTGGTGTGGTGGCCAATGCAAAACCTGAGGAGGCTCTGGAAAAAGAAGTGAATAACGTGACGTTGGATCAGGATGTTCCCTTGTTTTCAGGTTCCACAAAATTGGGCAATCTGGTTTTTGTTGCCGGAAAAGGAGCTCATTTTGACGGGGATATCAAGGATCATACGGATCACGTGCTGAAGGAACTTCAAAAAGAACTGGAAAAAGCGGGCTCTTCTATGGACAAGGTGCTGAAGGTAAACGTCTATCTACATGATCTGAATGATTACAAGGGGATGAATGAAGTTTATAAAGGAAGGTTCGGGAATAAACCGCCTGTCAGGACCACTGTGGCGACCTACGGAGGTGTTCCTGGTGACTCATTGGTTGAAATGGATTGCATTGCCTATATTTGATTTTTATCCTTGCTTTGACTTTTGGATCGTTTTGACCTATAAACCTGATAACTTTGAATAAAGAAAGTTTTTACAAAATAACCTTAGGAGCAGGTCTGATTTGCCTGCTCTTATCCTTGATTCTGATATTGATTGGAAAAATCGACCATGCAGGTCCCCCCTTGATTGCATTTTTTATGTTGGTGGGAGTAGGCTTTCAAGGCTTTGCCAGATTAAAGGGATATACCTATACAGCAATGATTTTTGGGGCGGTCACTGCGGCGTTGTATTATCCGGAATATTTTATAGAATATGATGGTTATGCCTACAGTAATCTGATTACGCCGTTGATACAGATCATTATGTTTGGTATGGGGACCTCCATGTCCGTAAACGATTTTGTAGGTGTGGCCAAAATGCCAAAGGGGGTGTTTGTGGGGCTGCTTTGTCAGTTTTCCATTATGCCGGTTTTAGGATTTATCATTGCAAGTCTTAGCAATTTTCCAGCCGAGATTGCGGCAGGCATTATCCTGATTGGCTGTTCTCCCAGCGGCCTCGCTTCAAATGTCATGAGCTTTTTGGCCAGGGCAAACCTGGCCCTTTCAATTACCATCACAGCGATAGCCACGTTAATGGCGCCTTTTATGACGCCGTTGCTAATGAAAGTATTGGCAGGGGCATTCGTCGAAATCGACATTCTGGAAATGATGTGGAGCATTGTCAAGATGGTCATTATTCCCATTGTGGCCGGTTTGGTATTCAACAAGTTTTTGAGCGGGAGAGCAAAGTGGCTGGATGAGGCCATGCCGTTGGTTTCCATGATAGGGATAGGGATCATCATCACCATCATTACCGCGGCGGGAAGAGACAGTCTTTTGGATATCGGGGGGCTTTTGATCGTCCTGGTGCTGATTCACAACCTGTGCGGCTATAACTTTGGCTACTGGATAAGCAGGTTATTGGGGCTGAGCGAGAGGGATTCAAGGACCGTGGCCTTGGAGGTGGGCATGCAAAACGGCGGGTTGGCTTCCGGCCTGGCCAAGGAAATGGGCAAGATTGCCACCGTAGGTCTCGCACCGGCGGTTTTTGGTCCGTTGATGAACATCACAGGTTCTATTCTGGCTTCCTATTGGCACCGAAAACCCCCAAAAGAGAAGAAAGAAGTAGCAGCAAAAGTCTAATCGATTTTATATACTTTGAGAGGCCGGTTGTTTCTCCCTACCATCAGGTATTTCTGGTTAAGAATTTGCATGGTGGTCAGGTTTCTCACATCGCCTCTTAAAACAAGCCCTGAGGATTCCGGTTGCAGGCTTTTGAAGTTACCCTGGCCGTCCCCCATAAAAACAAATCCGTGATTGCCGTCCTGCCTTCCCGAGCTCACCCTCGTACGGCTGAGATTACCGCCTGTGATTAGGTCAGGATAACCGTCCCCATCCAAATCAGCCACCGCCAACGCGTGAATCGGGGAGAACTGGGCTTCTTTGGGAAGAGGGCTTAGTCTGAAATGCCCCGTGCCGTCATTTTCCAAATAAACAGAAGCCAGCAGGGTGGCCTGCAATGAATCTGCATCGTTCAGCTCCTCTTTGGAAAAAAAGTCTTTCAAACCGGCTTTTGCGAAGGACCTATAATCGGGAAATTTGCCTTTCATTTGGGAGAGTTGCCCTATCAGTTCATCCCTGCTGAATGCAAACGCATTGGTATCGGCAATATAATAAGTGAAAATAGGGTCTATTTTGCCATTATTGTCAAAATCTTTGTAAACCAGGTGCATGGGTTGTTCACGGCTGGGTTTATAGGGATTGTTAAGCCCATAATTTCCGATAATAATATCCATGTCCCCGTCATTATCCATGTCCTCCGCCAGGATTTTAAGCCACCACCCGCGGGTGTCTCCCGGGATGGCCTGCTTGTTTTTGGCGAGTGCTTTGCCTCCCTGGTTGATGTAAATTCCGATATCCATCCATTCACCCACCACTACCAAATCCACGTATCCGTCATCATTAAGAGGAACAAATAGAGCGTCACTGACCATTCCGGGTGCTGCGAGTTCCGGGCAAAATGCCGCGGTGACATCCGTAAAATTCCCCTTGCCATCGTTTTTAAGCAGATAGCTTCTTGGTGAAAGCGGATAATTCCCGGGACAGAAGCGCCCGCCCACAAACAGATCCACATGACCGTCTCCGTCAAAATCCCCCGCTGTTACAGCACCGCCACTGACATGCATCCGCGGCAGCGCGTCCGGGTTTTTGGTGAAATTGCCCCTGCCGTCGTTAATATACAGCCGGTCCTGGTACATGGGGTCACCGTCCGGATAATCGCTGCCTCCGCTTACCAGATAAAGGTCAAGGGCGCCGTTTCCGTTGAAATCCGCCAGGATGGCATCGGTGTCTATAAACGCACTATCGGTCTCAATATGCGTTTGCGGATATTCCTTGAATTCGCCGTTTGGCAACTGAAGAAAAAATCTGCCCGGACTGTCTTTACCCCCGCCGATAAAAATATCTTCCAAGCCATCTCCGTTGATGTCTCCCTTTGTCAGTTGCGGTCCCATGGTGGACATCGTATTGGGCATAAGGCGATCCTGGGTAAAATCCAGATAGTCTGATTCCTGGTGGCTGTAGTGAAGACCCAAAGCATGGTCTACTTCTATGAATTTTCGGCCCGGATCAGATGAGGAAGAGATATGGGGAGAAGCCTGGCTTTGGTCCACCACCAAAAGCTCATTGATATGGGGACCGCTGATGACCTGCTTTCTGCCGTCAGGCCAATAAACTTCCAGACTGTCCACTACGGTCATATCCCCCAGACCAAAAACCAACTCATGGCCAACAGACGACTGATAGCCTCTGACGGGAACCAGTTCCTGATGGAAGTGTTTGCCTTCCCCATATAACAAAACTTTTGACCCAATGCCATGGGTGTTTTCTGTGTCGCCTTTTAACCTTATTTTCAGAAAGTTGTTACGGTTTAATCTTTCGCTGTTGTTGCGGTATACACTGGTGATGTCATTGGTATGACAGATGATAAGGTCCAAATCCCCATCACCGTCCAAATCAGCGTATGCCGCTGCATTGGATACGGTAAGTCCTTTCAGGCCCCATTCTGCCGCCCTGTTGGTAAAAGTCATGTCCCCGTTATTGTGATAAAGATAATTTTCCACATAAATGGGCGGCATCTTTTCGATCAGTTCCATCAAGGCCTCTTCTTTTCTGGAATGGACGGACTTTATGCGTTCACTTACCATATAATTTAAAAAATCCATATCCAGGTAGTTTCTGGCATAGCCGTTGGTGACCAAAAGGTCTTTCCAGCCGTCATTATCAAAATCAGCTGCCAATACAGCCCAGCTCCAGTCTGTGTGGGAAACGCCGGCATATCGGCCTATTTCACTGAAATACCCGTTTCTTTGGTTCAGATGGAGCATATTGCGCATGGATTGCGCGTGGAAACCTTTATCCAGCAGTTCGCGGTATTTGTCGTAGTTTTCGGGACCAAGTATGGATTTCTGATTAAAGCTGTATTCTGGCATCATGTCCATAGTGATGATGTCCGGCCAAAGGTCATTGTTGAGGTCGGCTCCGTCCGCTCCCATGGAAAAAAGGGAGACATGGCTCATATAATCCCTCACCGACTCCTTGAATGTGCCATCCCGTTGGTTGATGTAAAGATAATCTTCTTCGTTATAGTCGTTGCTGACGTA
This sequence comes from Negadavirga shengliensis, assembly GCF_042652345.1. NCBI lineage: Bacteria > Pseudomonadati > Bacteroidota > Cytophagia > Cytophagales > Cyclobacteriaceae > Negadavirga > Negadavirga shengliensis. The sequence continues at coordinate 576,332 of NZ_JBHSJJ010000001.1, read as the reverse complement.
CACATCAGGCCATCCATCATTATTGACGTCTGTGACAGTGACCGCAAGGCCAAAGCCCAATACGTTGCTGATGATGCCGCTCTCTTCCGTTACATCAATGAATTTTCCGCCATCATTCCGGTAAAGTTTGTCACCGAGATATTCCCCTCTCCTGTTTTTAAAAGAACCGTCAATTCTGCTGAATCCGGCATAGTCCTGAGTGGAATGGTTGAGCAGAAACATGTCGAGATCACCGTCCCGGTCATAGTCGAAAAAAGTGGCCTGGGTCGAAAAGCCGGGATCATCCAGGCCGAATTCTTTGGCCCTCTCCGTGAAAGTCAAATCACCGTTGTTGATAAACAGCAGGTTTCTGCGGTTGTTGGGATCGTTTGCGGCGGAGCGGCAGATATAGATGTCCACCAAACCATCACCATTTACGTCAGCCATGGTCACACCGGTGTTCCAAAGGCCTGCGGCTTCCACGCCGGCCTGCCCGGTAATGTCTTCAAATTCGAAGTTTCCTTTGTTAAGGTACAGTTTGCTGGCCATCATGTTTCCGGTGAAATAGAGATCAGGAAGACCGTCATTATTGATGTCCCCTACAGCCACGCCGCCGCCTTGGTAAAAATACCCGTAAGTCAATACGTTGAACTCCTCGGATTCTTTGACCAGGTTTTTAAAGTTTATCCCGGTTTTCTTGGGAGACATTTCCGTAAAAAGGGCATTAGGGTTTTCCTTTTGGCAGGAATACCAGAAAAAACTCAGCACGAGTAATGATACCCATTTGATTTTCAATATTTTATAATATATAGAAGCAGTTCTCATACCGGACTTTAAATTAAAAAAAGTGCCGTTAAGAACGGCACCTTTTATCAAATATTGTTAAATAACTTCCTTGCCTTAAGGTTTGGCGTCCCACCATAGTTTGGTGGAGTTTCTATTCCCACCCCTGGATGCCAGTTCGGGAAGTTCAATGGCCCTGCCGACCGCTGCAGCGTTGTTATTGAACTCACCCTCGACAAATATCAACCTTGGCATGACCATGTTGGCCGGCACACTCTCGTTGTCTGAATTTAATCTGGGATAAGGGCTGGGATATTTGGTCCTTCTTAATTCAGCCCAAGCTTCCCATCCGTCAGGATAGAGGGCTATCCATTTTTGGGTACAGATTTGTTCCAGTTGTTTTTCTTTGGGTCCTCCGGTAAGATAGGCTACAGGGATATCGGAATTAGGCGCTAAATTCCAGGATGAATTGGCGAATGTGACCGCTTTTGGTGTGTTTGAGCTGGAAATATAAGCCTGAACAGCGGCCGGAGAAGCTCCTATGCGTGGTTCTGTCATGGACATCTCAATGCCTTTTTCATAAAACTCCTGGGCAGAACCTCCCATGTTCCAACCTTCCAGAGCACCCTCAGCCCTTAAGAAGTATACTTCGGCAGAACTCATCACCCTCCACGGCTCTCCTGCGGCACTGCCTCCCCTGTTTTCATTCAGGAATATGACTCCCATATCGGAATGGGCACTGTTCCATCCCGTTTGGCCCAGGTCTTCTCTTGACAGTCCATTTCTCAATCCTTTATAGGGAGGGCCCGAGCCGGTATCCTGATAATCCTGCGTTTCACTGAAATATATGCCGACCCTTGGATCCTCGTATCCCAACATCACACTTTCCATCAATGCACTCATCCGGAATTCACCCCAGTTGGTAATGATCCAATAGGGATTACGGGAGTTAATGGTGGTGTTGATAAATGCATTGTCACTGTTGGACGCGATCACCCCGTCTGCAACCGCTTTTTCGGCTTCCGCTTTGGCCAGGGCAGGGTCAGCATATTTTACCCTCATGGCCAAACGTAGTCTCAAAGAATTGGCAAACAGCAGCCATTTAGCGGCACTTCCTCCGTAAATCTGATCATGGCCCACAAAAGCACTTCCACCGGAATGTTGTTTCAACACACTGACCGCCTGATCCAACTGGACGAAGAAATCCCTATAGACAGATTCCTGGGTGTCATAATCCACGCTGGTTTGTCCATTCCCGAATTCGGAATAGATGATAGGACCCCAGTAGTCGGTAATTCTATGGTAGCCCGCGACCTTCCAAACTTTTATAATGGCATTTTCCAAGGGCAGATCATTTTCTGCAGTGAAATCCTCCACAAATTTAATGACCGGCGCCGCCTGTCCATAGAAATAGTTCCAGGCACCATTGGACCAACCGCCCACCTGGGTATGCCGGTCCGAGTCAAAATTCACTTGGGTGGTGGCAAAATATTGCGCATATAAATCTGCAAATAAACTTTGCGCGGTCTGGAAGCCTGCGGTACTCCCCCCAGGAGCAAGGTACATGGCCCTTCCCTGTGCATTGGCGAAAGCCTGCCCCAGCAATCCAATATCCAAATTGGATGCTACGATGGCATTTGGTGGCGTATTCAGCTCTTCGAAATTTTCCGTACAGGCACCGAATGTCAATGCCGTAAGGGATAAACCCATCGCTATTTTAGATATTTTCATCATCTTTGATTTTTAGAACCCTAAATTAAGATTAAGACCGAATGACCTGGCCGTAGGAGGGCCAAAGGAATCAAAGCCAGCTGCGGAAGCTGCTGTACCTACCGTTACGTCAGGATCTATGTTTTTGGCTTCATTCAGGAAGAAAAACAGGTTTCTGGCCACAAATGAGATGTTGACAGAATTTAAGGGTAACCCTTCCAGTTTACTTCTTGGAATGGAGTATCCGATAACTGCTTCCCTCATCCTGACGTTTGTGGCCGAAACGGAAAACACTTCACCGATAGGGGCATTCCTTCCGCCCATATTCACCCAAAACAATTCAGCCGTGGTGGGGATGTCATTGGGGACATAGGTTCCGTCCTCTGCTTCCCTTACCGCAGTTTCATGTGCCATGAAGTTTTGTCCAAAAATCAGCCCGCCGTCTCTGCCCTCAAGGGTTTCTTCCGTCACCCCGTCCGCATATATGATGGCGTTAGTCAAGGAAGCAATGCTACCGCCCTGTCTGAAATCGATGGTGAAATTCGCCCTGAAGTTTTTATAGGTAAAGGAATTTTGAATTCCCCCTATCCAGATGGGATTATAATTAGCCACCCTGACGGTAAAGCCGGGGGTGGTTCTGGGTACACCGTTTTCCCCTACGATTACCCTGCCCTGATCATCTCTCAGATATCCCCTGGAATAAACCTCACCGAACATTTTCCCTTCCTCCACTCTGAACTGACGAAGAAAGTCAGAGCCTACCACAATACTGGGCCGTTCATCATTGATTTCATTCACCATGGATATATTCCGGGCAAAGTTGGCTGTGATATTCCAGTTAAAATCACTCCTTCTGATAGGTGTGATGTTGACTACCGCCTCAATACCCTCATTCTGCACATCCCCACCGTTGGTAAAGAAACTGGATGCACCGGAGCCTACAGGCAAGGCTACGGTAAACAGTTGGTTAATGGAGTTGGTTTTATAGTAGGTGAAATCCAAACCCAATCTATTGTCCATGAACCTGAAATCACCTCCTATTTCAATGGACCTGGTGGTTTCTGGAAGGAGGTTCTCATTAGGCAACGTCGTACTCAAAGAAAGGTACCCGCCCAAGCCGCCTGCAGCAAAAGCAGCGGTTCTTTGGAGCTGATAAGGGCTGGTGTCATTACCCACTTCCGCGAAGGATGCCCTTGCTTTGGCAAAGGTGAACCACTGGGGAAATTGTACCAGATCGGAAACGACGGCGTTCAAACCGACTGAAGGATAGAAAAACGACCAGTTTTGCCGTGGCAAGGTAGAGCTCCAGTCATTTCTGGCCGTCACATCCAGGAATATGGCGTTTTTCCATGCCAATTGCCCAAAGGAATAAAGGGAGTTTACATCCCTGGGTGATCCGACACCATGTGTGGAAACTACCTGTTGGGTGTTTTGCATGGCAAAGAAGTTAGGCACGATCATATTCTGTCCCGTATTTGAACTCAAGCTGGAATTCCTGTTGATCCTGCTGTTTCCTCCAAGGTTTACATTGAAATACCAATCTTGGCTGAGTGTCTTTTCATAGGAAATCAGGAAATCGGTGTTGATCTCCATGCTTTCTGAATTCCCAAACGTATACCTGCCATTTTGGGCGATGATGTAACTGTCGTTGTACAGCTTTTCTTCATTGGTCCCAAAAGACCGGTCCAACGCGGCTCTGGCCAGTACGGTTAATCCTTCGGCCAGCTCATAATTCAGGGAAGTAAAGGCTACGATCCTGTCCAAAGTATTGACCCTGAGATTCCTGTTGATGGCCCAATAAGGGTTAGCCCCACCGTTCGAACCTGGGTTGAAGTAATTCTGGCGCAACAATCCCGCTTCGTTGACATATTCAAACCGGGAAATGTCTTCGGTTCTGATGTTTCGTGGCAGCCTGTAGATGTGGCGGATGGGGTTGGAGAAATTTTCTCCCTGGGCCAGCTGGTTATCAATGTCCTGACGGATGTAGTTGATTTTGGAATCCAAAGTCAGCCTGTCCGTCAGTTTATTGGTCAACCGTAGATTGATGCTGTGTCTGGAAAGATCGTTGTTGGGTACCACACCGGCGGCATCGGTGTAGGTATAGGAGAAATAAGTCTGGTTCCGCTCATTGCCACCGGTGATGGCCAGGGTAGTAGCCAAATTATGACCTGTCCGGAAGAAATCCCGGACATTGTTGGGTTGTGGTAAAAAGGAATAGGAGTCCTGTGGCCTGTTGGGATCAGGCGACCAGTCGGCGACCGAAGAGCCATCCATCCTGGGGCCCCAGGAAAATTCCGAACCCGGCGCATAGTTTCCATTGCTGCCTTGACCATATATATTTTGATAATTGGTTAACAACAAAGGTTCATCAAACATATAGGAGGTGTTCAGCGTCACGTTAAAGCCGGTGGCGGCACCTCTTTTGGTATTCACCACAATCGCCCCGTTGTTGGCCCTGCTTCCATAAAGGGCTGCCGCATTCGGCCCTTTCAGCACGTTGATACTCTCGATGTCATCCGGGTTGAGGTTTTCTATACCGTTGGCCGGGACACCATCCACTATATATAGGGGTTGGCTGTCACCGCTGATGGACCTGTTACCCCTAAGAATTACCCGGGTAGGGCTTCCGACACCGCTTCCTGCCCTGTTGATAGAAAGGCCCGCCACTTTTCCCGAGAGGGAGTTCATGACATTCAATTCCCGGGCTTCGGAAAGCTCCCTGGTGCTGACATCCTGTACGGTATAGGTAAGGGCTTTCTTTTCCCTTTCCAAACCGAAAGCCGTAACAACCACTTCTGACAGTGCAGCTTCTTCCGCGGTTAGGGTAACGTTGATTACGTTACTGTTGCCTAGGGGCAATTCCCTTCTTCCGTATCCCAAATAGGAAAACACGAGGGTATTGCCAGTAGGGGGGACATTGATGCTGTATTGACCATCAATATCGGTGATCGTACCGATATTGGTCCCTTTTACGAGTACGCTCACGCCCGGTAGCGGCGTATTCGCGTCATCATCAGTCACCGTGCCGGTGACCGTCCTGTCTTGTGCCATTGCACAAAGTGCAAAAGACATAAGCAATAAAGCAAGTAAACTTTTTTTCATAAGATGAATGAAATAGAATAATAGATAAAAGAACAATCCAAATGGATATTGGTGTGTTAATTACTGGTAGACAGTAATACCTACGCGAACAATATGTTTTAACTGCAATAGACTCCTCGGGGGATTAATGAAGATTTTTAGTATTTAGTGAACCATACAAATTTTTTTAGTTATATAATGATTTTAGTAAGCATCCTACAAATAGGGTAAAAAAAGGTCAATAGGTTGGACTAAGGCCGGAGCTTTTGGACCGGGTTAGGTGAGGCAAAAACTCCCTTTTAGTAATATTAAGCATTATTTTTCTTCCAAGCAATACGAATACCGATGAAATAATTTTTTAATTTAAATATCGGCATATATAATAAATTTTTTTTGAATTTATGGATTCAATAACAAAAAATTATTTTTTGTTAATTTGTTGTAATTCAAATTAAATTGCATTATTTCATGAATTCCAGCACGTTCGTTTGGAAACAGTTGTATAAATGATTTAACATATAGGTACTGACAGAAAATTGATAAATTAAATTTTATATTATTTAAAAAAATAAATGGTTGATTTTGAAAAACGCGATCTAATGATATAATGTAATATTTCTTTCTGTTAATGGACGGAGAGGCTATCACCGTTCATCAAAGTTTTGATTTTATTGTTTCGTAAACGCGATATTGCCTGTTGATGTACATTATATGTATGTACATTTCTTTTTAGAAGGGATTGAATATGTGGCTGGATGGGTTGGCAAGGCCCCGTGTCCGGGAAGGGAAGAAGGACAAATTTGGATTTTCACAACAACTCTGAGAGGGCAAGACAGCCGGTATAGGAAATCACGCAAGCAAAGAACAGGGCGGCCACCAGTCCGATGTTCAGTAGGTAACCTGCTTTGTGTTTTCCCATTAATGCTTGCTGGTTGACCAGGTACAGTATGCAGGCTATTACCAGGGGTAAAACAAACACTGCAGCCACCTGTGTCAGAATCTGGGCAAAAATAGGATTGGCGCCCAGGACGGGAACTGTCAATCCCATGAGGCAGGCTACTCCTGTGAGGATCCGGAACCTTCTGGAGTCCGTATCCAGCTCCCCGTCTTTATAGTCTGCTATTAGAAGGGGGGCTACCATCAGAATGGGGAATATAGAAGACAATCCCGCGCTCAGCGCTCCCGTCATAAACACGGCCACAGCAAACTTTCCCGCTACCGGTTCCAGCGTATATACCATATCCAGCACCTTTTCTATGGACTTGCCTTCTGCATACAATGCTCCTGTGGCGGCTGCCATGATGGCTACATTGATGACCAACATCAACATGGCAGAAAACAAAGCATCATTTGATTGTTCTTTAGTGTTTTCCCGGGTCCACCCTTTTCCCTTCATCAAAAGAGGCCTGACCACAAAGGTAGGAGCCGCCATCGTGGTGCCGACAAAGGCAGCCACCAATAGCTTCCCTCCTGCCACTTCCGGAACCGTGGGCATCAAGCCGCTGATTACTTCTTCCGGCGCCGGCAAAACCACAAACATGGAAATGATAAATGAGATGCCCATAAGGGTGACAAAAACGATCAACACTTTTTCGAAAAAAGAATATTTTCCTACCCATAGCAACGCGTACATGATCAGAATGAGTACAATGGCAATCCCCAGCACCGCCCAATAACTTTCGCTTGGAAGGGCAGGGAAAAAAAGATGGGCCAATTCATAGATGGCATTGGCACTTAGGCCTAAAATGCCGGAAAGGGAATTCCATTGGGCTATGATGATACCTCCCACAACCAAAATGGAAATGAGCTTGCCCCCCTTTAATTTGGTTTTAAAACTGTAAATAGAAGTCTGTCCGGTCACCACCGCATATCGCCCGTAAGCTTCCATCAATACCCAGGCAAACAGACAACTTAGGACAAGGACCCACAACAATTGCATACCAAACTGGCTTCCCGCCTTGGCCATCGATGTGACGCTGCCTGTACCGATGGTATATCCGATGCAAAAAATACCAGGCCCGATACTCAGCATCCAGAGCCAGATTTTAGTGAAAAAATTCGATTTGCCGTTTGTTGCCATAGCTGTTTCTCTCAAGTTTTAAGCCGCTGAATTGAATTTGCGGTAATATGGTTATTTCCATCCCCAAAAAAAAGCATTCATATACATTGATTATTTTTTTATAGAATAAGGCTTTGTTGATAGATATTTTTTCACAATATTTCCTATGTATTCTAAATGTTCTCTAATACGATTTATCGGCTGTGGTAAACACGTGCGTAAAGGAAGAAAACATGGGTTTATCAAAAACAGGAAGTCCTTGTAACGGCCATGACCAAGTAAAATGAGCCTATGAATACAACACTGCAGTCCTCGACGTGACCCACACAGACTTCCCCCAAAAAGCACTATGAAAAGACAATTACGTATAGCGGTTTCGATTCATCATTTCTTAATGATGTATACCATGATTTTTTGTATCACATGCGGATCAGTGTTTGCCCAAAATTTTGACTTACTGCTAAAAGGGGGGCATGTCATTGATGCCAAAAACGGAATAGATGAAGTGATGGATGTGGCCATAAAGAACAAAGAAATTGCAGAAGTGGCGAAGGATATCCCTGCGGAGAATGCCAATAAAGTGGTCGATGTTACCGGTCTGTATGTCACTCCCGGGTTGGTGGATATGCATGTGCATGTTTTCCACGGTACCGAGCCGATGTCTTATATCGCTGACGGCATTACCAGCCTGCCCCCCGATGGGTTTACTTTTCGGGCGGGAGTGACCACGGTAGTGGATGCCGGGTCGGCCGGATGGAGGAATTTCAGGCTGTTCAAACAGCAAACCATAGACCGCAGCCAGACGAGGGTTCTGGCATTTTTGAACATTGTGGGTACGGGCATGTATGGGCGCTTTGAGGAACAGGATGTCATGGACATGAATCCTGCGATGACCGCCCATATGATTACCCGCTTGTTTCCCGGTATTTTGGTAGGTATTAAATCGGCACATTATTGGGGGGACTTTACCCAGGTTGACAAGGCCGTGGAGGCTGGCGAACTGGCAAATGTACCTGTGATGGTGGATTTTGGCGAACATCAGCCGCCCAATTCTATAGAGGACCTTTTTATGAAACACCTACGGCCCGGGGACATATTCACCCATACCTTTTCCTATGGGCCGAAAAACAGGGAAACCATAGTAGATGAACAGCTCAAAGTAAAACCGTTTGTATTTGAAGCCCAAAAAAGGGGAATTAAGTTTGATGTGGGCCACGGCGGGGGTGCGTTTTCCTTCCGGCAGGCCATACCGGCTTTGCAACAGGGTTTTTTGCCGGATGTGATCAGTTCAGACCTGCACAAGGACAGCATGAATGGCGGGTTTAAGGACATGACGAATTTGCTTTCAAAATTCATCAACATGGGGATGTCTCTGCAGGATGTCATCCAGAGGGCCACCGTTAATCCTGCCCAGGTGATAGGCAGGGAAGACCTGGGGCATTTAAGTGTAGGAGCCGAGGCGGATATAGCCATCTTTAACCTGAGAGAGGGGGATTTTGGTTTTTTGGATATCCGCGGTACCAAGATAAACGGAACACAAAAACTGGAGGCGGAGCTTACCATAAGAGCCGGCCGGATTGTATGGGATTTAAACGGGCTTGCTGCTCCCGGATGGGAAACAGAGCTGGGAGCCTCAAAGTAATTGATGATGAGTTTTCAAATCCGCTTGTTCAACCTATTCAGCATGGCCGCGGTCCTGCTGCTGGCCTTTATCCACAGGGGATATGGACAGGCGGAATATGACCTGTTGATCCGGAACGGTTATCTCATAGACGGCAAAAACGGGATCGCTGAGGTCATGGACATTGCCTTGGTAAAAGACCGAATAGAAGTGGTTGCCAGGAAGATTCCGGGTGAAAAAGCAAAGAAAATCATCGATGCTACCGGCCTGATTGTTAGTCCGGGACTTATAGATATCCATACCCATGTATTTGTAGGCAACAAACCCCGGACCTTTGCGGGAGGTTTTTCCAGTGTGTCACCGGATAATTTTACCTTTCGTTCCGGGGTCACAACCGTGGTGGACGCAGGCACTTCCGGATGGCGGAATTTCGATCAATTTAAGCGGGATGTCATTGACCAGTCCCAAACGAGGATACTGGCTTTTTTGAATATTGCCGGCAGCGGGATGAGCGGAAGTCCCCAGCAGGAGGAACTGGGGGATATGGATCCGGAAAAAGCATATCAGGCGATCGCGGATCATAGAGATTATCTGGTGGGAATAAAAATCGGCCATTACAATGGAGAGAATTGGTTGCCTTTTACCCATGCGCTGAAAGCGGCTGAAGCAGCGGATGTACCTTTATTTGTAGAATGTCATTTGCCCCAATATACCTTGGAAGACCAGCTTGCCCGCATGCGGCCGGGCGATATCATTACCCACAGCTTTGAGGAAATCGAGGAAAGAATGCCGATTGTGGATAAAGCGGGTAATTTGAGGCCATTTGTATGGGAAGCTTATGAGAGAGGGATTTTGTTTGATGTAGGGCATGGAGGGGCCGGTTTTTGGTTCAGCCAGGCAGTTCCTGCTGTCAGCCAGGGGCTGCTACCCAATTCCTTTGGAACTGACCTCCACCGGTTCAGCATGAATTCGGGGATGAAAAATATGCTGAATGTCATGTCCAAATTTTTGAATCTGGGAATGGAAGTCGAGGACGTGGTCCGGAGGGCTTCCTGGAACAGTGCCCAGGCCATCAAAAGAAACGATTTGGGTCACCTCAGCCCGGGTGCAGTGGCGGACATCGCACTTTTGCGATTGCATGAGGGCGATTTCGGTTTTGTGGATTCCGGTGGAAACCGCATTGCCGGCACATTAAAGTTAGAAGCTGAAATGACCATTAAGTCCGGCAGGATTGTATATGATTTAAACGGCCTATCGGCCATACCCTTTGAATATTAACTATTATGGATAGAAGAGAAGTAATCAAGAATTTGGCTTTGCTCCCCGTGGGAGGCAGCCTGATGGCAGTACCACCGGTTTTTGGAAGCGGAGAAAGCACGCGGGAGTCCGCTGAGTTGGCTCCGGATGAAAATATCTACCGCTCCCTCGGTGTGGAACCCATTATCAATTGCCGCGGGACATTCACCATCATTGGAGGATCGATTGAGAGACCTGAGGTCCACAAGGCCATGGAGGCGGCTTCGAAAAACTTTGTGCAATATGATGAACTTGCCTATGCCATCGGAGAAAGGCTGGCCAAACTCACCCAGGCCGAATGGGGAATCGTTACTTCAGGCTGTGCCGCTGCCATGAAACATGCCACAGCCGCCTGTGTCGCAGGGGGCAATCCTGAAAAACTGTTGAAGATCCCCGATCTGACCGGCTTGGATAAGACCGAAGTCATCATTCCGCGGTACTCCCGGAATACCTACGACCATGCTATCCGCAATATTGGTGTGACGATTGTTGAAGTAAACAGCCCCGAAGAACTGCAATCGGCGATCAATTCAAAGACAGCGATGATTTACCTCATGACAGGCCGGGGATCAGCCACAGGCCAGCCCCTTTCTTTGGAGGTAATCGTGGAAATCGCCCGCAAAAAAGACATTCCGGTTCTGGTAGATGCCGCGGCGGAAAACCTGACCATACCTTGTGTCCATCTTGAAAAAGGGGCAACCATGGTGGCTTACAGTGGAGGAAAGGCGATCTGTGGGCCGCAGTGTGCAGGGCTGCTGCTGGGAAGAAAAGACGTTTTGTTGTCTACATGGCAGGCCAGTTCTCCCCATCATGGGCCTGGCAGGGATAATAAAGTAGGCAAAGAGGAGATGCTGGGGATGCTTGCGGCGGTTGAGGCATGGGTAAGTCGGGATCATGACGCGGAATGGAACAAGTGGCTGGGCTGGCTGGAAAACATTTCAAAAAAAGCCCTTGGAGTGAAAGGCGTTTCCACCAAAGTGACGGAACCTTTTGACTTGAACAACAGGGCTCCTTTGCTTCATATATCCTGGGATCCTTCCCAGCTTCATATCACCGGTGCTGAGGTGGCCGAAGATTTTGGGAGGAATAAACCCAGGATCGCTGTAGGGAGCAGAAATGAAGACGGTCTGACTTCCATCACCATCAGTCCCAACCAGATGCAGGAAGGCGAGGACAAAATCGTCGCGGACAGGGTTCGCGATATCCTGTCGAAAAAACGGTCTCCTAAAACAGATGCGATGGCCATTCCGGCTGCTGATCTCTCAGGTCGCTGGGAAGTAGAGGTTGCATTTTTCAGCAGTAGCAGCAAACACCACTGGTACCTGGAACAGGATGCGAATTGGCTGAACGGTCTCCATCAAAGCGACTTTGCCAGCCAGGATATATACGGCACCATGGAGGGCAATGAAGTCAGGCTGCACAGTGTGTTCAGACAGCCTGGAGACCATGTTACCTATATTTTTTCCGGAGAGCTTTCCGGGGAGGAATTGAAGGGAAAAGTCCATATGGGGGAATACCTAACGGCCTCTTTTGTAGCCACCCGGCGGGAACACACCCCGAGGCGGGACAAGATCATGGTTCCCGCAGGGTCTCCTCTGGCCACCTGATCCGGCCTCTGCCGACAGATAATTGACCTTTAAAGAAGCATTCCGAAAAAGGTCAAGTATCTGTCGGGAATGACTAATTTTACACAGACTATTCATCTTAATTATCTATAATGAAAAAAGACGTATTATTTTGTTTCCTATCTCTGGTACTTTTAGCGGGTTGTGCCGAAAACAAAACAACAGAGACCAACACCCAAGCGGAGGCCAACCAAGATGGCATAGATGCGGAACAACGTATCGCTGATCTGGGCATACAGTTGATCCAACCCAATGCGCCCACGGCCAATTACCTTAAGGCCAAGAGAGTGGGCAATCTCGTGTTTTTGGCCGGCCATGGCCCTGACAAGCCCGAGGGAGGCCAGGTAATAGGCAAATTGGGCGGCGGCTTGGAATTGGAAGAGGGAATAGCTGCTGCCAGGTACACGGGCATTTCCCTGTTATCGTCTTTGAAGGCGGAGATCGGAGACCTTAACAAGGTAAAAAATATTGTGAGGGCCCAGGGTATGGTCAATGCGGACCCTTCGTTCACACAGCATTCCCAGGTGATCAACGGTTTTTCAGACCTTATGGTAGAGGTTTTCGGGGAAAAAGGCAAGCATGCCAGGGCGGCTATAGGAATGAGTTCGTTGCCCAATAATATCGCCGTGGAAATAGATATGATTGTGGAAATTCATGAATGATTCTCTGTCCAAATTGGGAGCATTTCCTGAATTTGGATTAAACTGAGGAGAGCATCATGGTGCGGCTTGCCTGGCTTCGGTTTATTGACAAATGCTTGGGTCCAAGGGTTACACCAATTGCCACGAACAAGGATTGGAACATATTCCCCAACATTCTGGGATTTGCAGAACAGTTCTTCGAAAAATCCGTGGCCGGTATCGGCTTCATGAATATCCAGAATGGTTAAGGCTGGAGGAACAGGGAATAAAATTTACGGGGATTAACTTGCTTTTTAACAATTAAATTTATAGTTTTATTTGTTCCAACCCCGTGAGCCATGTTCCACCGTCTTTGGTTACTGATTTTGGTGTATTCTTTGATGTTATCCTGCGGCAGCTCCCGGGATGATATGGAAGATTTGCTATTTATGGATTTTGTGCTTGTTGACTCGCTGGTCTTTGACGAACTGCAGACTTTACGGATTTTGGACTATAGTCCCGCTCATGACATTTACCTGATGGTCAATCAAGGTGTGGAGGGGCGGTATTTCCTGATCAACAGCAAAGGGGTAACAGTGCAGGAGGAGGTGTTGAGTGAGGGACCCAACGCCTTTGGAATGGTGCTGCACAGGGCTGGCTTTGTGGGCGATGAAATCATGTTTATCAGTGACCAAAAAGTTTTTATGTATGATTTGAATCTCAGGAAACAAAGAGACTTCCCCTTTCATCAAGACGTGCGGGTGAGAATGATCCATTTTCCTTTGGATGATTTGAACACGGTGAAGGTCAACGAAGAATATTATGCCATTGCCAATCTCAGTGACCGTTTTTTGCCGGAATATCCTGAAGATTATTTTGATACCTTGAATTACTTTCACCTTCTCCATAGCAAAGACGGATCGGTGATCAAAGGGGGAAAGCTGGATGAAAGCAGTATTTTTAAACAAGGTTATTTTTACCATCGCAATGACAAACCCCTCTTTTTTTCGGATTTGGAATCCTCATCGATTTCCTTGTTGCTTCCGGCTGACTCCGTCCTTTTTCAGTTTGACCATGAGCTTCAACTTATCAATAAGATCAGACTGGAAAGAATGCCTCCTGACCAATTATCAAGGGTTCCCATGAGAGAGGCCAATACTCAAGGTTTTCAGGCCAATACAAGAAATATAGTCTTGGGAGGAAGTTTTACCCGAATGGTAGGAACGGGTGATGCTTTTCTGGTGGAATACAAGACTGGTTTGGAACCTGAAAAAAATATTCCCGGAGCCACCCGGGAAGAACGTGAAGCCGCCATGGCTACTAGAAAAACCTATTATTATCCCATCAAGGACGGGAAACAAATCGGCCAGCCCATCCTGTGGGACAAGGCTGGCAGTTTGATTTTGGGTTTGGGGGCTAACCGTTACCTCCAATATGCCGATCAGGCGGAGATTCACGATACGGAAAAGGAGTACCAGTGTTATTACATTTATGAACTCAAGGAGTAAAAATAACTCTCTTGGATCCCCGAATCAAACCCTTTCCAGCTTCACAGGGTAGGTTTTCTGAGAGGCCCACTGGGGGACATACAGATTTTCGTCCGAGTCCACACAGACGTCATGCGGATGCATGAAACCGAGGAAAGTCCTGTCCTTTCTTTGTTCCTGCAGTTTACCGTCCACATATTCCGGGGCGGTACCGCCAGGGGTGGACACCACTTTATCGTCCGCGTCCAGGATAGTGATGTAGCCCGAATTGGGGTATTGCTGCGTGGTGCTGCGGTACACGGCGGCGTAGATGTTGTTTCCTTTAAGCACAGGCCTGCAAACAAAGGATCCGGGCATAGGGATGGTTTTGATGTATTTGCCATCCAGGGTAAACCGCTTGTATTGCATATGGCCCCGGTCTGTTATCAGCAGGGTGGGGTTATTCTTAACCCGGGTATCCACAATGATGCCGTGGCAGCAGTTAAAGGTTTCATCGGTATCGCCAGGACCTCCGAAATGCCGGATATATTCCCCTTTTGAATTGTACTGGATCACATAATTTCTGCCGTAGCCATCGACCACATAGATATCACCGTTAGCGGGATTGATGGCTGTCTCAGTGGGAATAAACTGGCCGGGATAATCGTAACCACCGGTTTCCCTCGGGTAATCGAGTTTGAAAATTTCCTTGCCTTTCAGATCGGTTTTAATAACCTGGTTCCTTGAATTGTCAGCAATGAACAAAAACTGTTCGCCTCCTTCATCGGTGATTGTCAATCCATGTGCCCCGGGATAGGTAGTTCCCCAGGTTTCCAGCAATTTGCCGGATTTGTCATAGATGAGCACATTGTTTTTGGTTTCGTTGGTGAGTAGGATTAGCCGGCCTTTGGCATCCTCTACCATTTCATGACAGTCATTTACCGGGTTTTTGCCGGCATCAAGCACGCCCCAGCCTTCTACCACCTTGTACCGGTGGGAGCCGTGACCCAAAACAGTTTCTTTTTTCATTGCGTAGCTCTTGTTGGTTATGATGGTGGGAAAAATGGTACCGGCAAGCACGGTAAGTCCGGTTGTTTTGATGAATTCCCTTCGGGGGTTGTTCCCTTTTTTCATAGGTGTTGTTTAATTATGCCAATAATTCCAGTTCCGCCTCTCCATGTCCATCGGGTGTCGTATAAAATGGGCGTTTTTCGATCACATAATGGGTTTCGGGATCCATGCCCAGGGCATGGTAAACGGTTTGATGTATGCTGTCAATTTTTATGGGTTTTTCCACGGTTTTGCATGGCCGTTCATCAGCGGTTTGCCCATAAACATAACCTCTTTTTATTCCCCCTCCAAACATCAGTATGGAACAGCCATCCGTAAAATGCCTGTGCATCCCGTAATTTTTCATATCTTCAATAATATCGGGGACTTCTACCTGATCCTTCACCTTGGCTTCCGGCCTGCCTTCGGTCAACATGTCCCGGCTGAACTCACTTGCCACGATGATCATGGTCCTTTCCAGCCTGCCGCTTTCATCCAGATCCTTTACCAGCTGCGCGATCGGCGCATCGATGAGCTTTTTCATATCCACCAGCCTGGTATGGCCGTTCTCATGGGTATCCCAACCCATAAACGGTTCATATTCGGTGGTGACGCTGATAAATCTTGCTCCTTCGTCCACCAACCGCCTGGCCATCAGGCATCCCAAACCAAATTTGCCGGTGTTGTAGGTATCATATTTTTCCTTGGGTTCCTGACTGAGGTCGAAAGCTTTGGCTTCGGGGGAGTTCAAAAGGATATAGGCCTGCTCCATGGACCTTTTAAGGGATTCTTTTTGGTAGTCGCTGCCAAATTCACCCATGGCACTTTCCTGTACCAGTTTTTCATACAGTTGGTTCCTGGCCTCAAATCTTTTGTTGGACATTCCCACAGGAGGCCGGACACTGTCCAGCCCGGAAGTGGGGTCGGGTATCAAAAACGGCCCATACTCACTCCCTAAAAACCCCGCGCTGTGAAAGGCCTTCAATTCCTCCCCTTCGCCGACGGTAAAACGCTGGCCAATATTGATGAAAGGCGGGATTACCGGGTTCACAGGCCCCATCTCTTTGGCGATCCATGATCCTATATGGGGCACAGTCACGGATTGCGGTGGCTCATAACAGGTGTGCCAGTGGTATTGGTGTCTGGTATGCAGGATGTGCCCGAGGTCAGCGGCCACATAAGACCGGATAAGCGTACCCCTGTCCATGACTTGTCCGATTTTTTCCAGTCCTTCGGAAAATTGGATACCATCCAGGATGGTAGGCACGGATTTAAAAGTGCTAAGCACCTCCTGGGATTCCATTCCTTTGCGGAACGGGGTATATTTCTTAGGATCAAATGTTTCTGTGTGTGCCATTCCACCTGCCATATAAAGCAGGATGACGCTATCAGCCGAGGCTTTTATTTTATTTCTGGACGAACAGGAACTCAAAAGACCCGGCATAGGGGCACCTGCAGCCATGGCAGCGATGGCCGCCGCGCTGGTCTTTTTCAGAAAATCCCGTCTTCTCCAATTGGTTTTCATTATCTTTTTCAATTTTCCACTAGTAAATTAACTGAAATTCAGGAAGTAACAAAATCGCCCAAAAGAAATCCTGGATATCCGAAGGTTCCGGATTTTCTCCAATGGCTTCCATGGCTACCTTGAACTCATTTTGGTGAGGCTCCCTGCCCAGCAGTTGGCGATAAGTCTCGTGAACAATGATTGCTCCATCCCGGTATTTTTCCTTCCACGCTTCCGCCCCTTTGGCAAGGGTGCCGTTGAGGATCTCCCCATTGGTGAGCTCCAGGGCCTGCAACAGGCTGGCCTGTGAATCCCTGGTTGTGGAGACCACCTCCCTGTTGGGTCTTCCCAGGGCTTTCAGGAAGCCGTTGTTGGCGACCAGCGACGCCCTGGCAAAAGATAAGTTTTGCTGCTCAGCAGCAGCCAGTTCAAAGGGATCATATTTCAATTCTTCTTTCTCAAATACCGGATGGATAAATTGGCTTATCGCATCGGAAAACTGTTCCGCAGTAACCCTTCTTCTTACCACCCCTTCAAACACAAAATCCTCATCCGCCAAATCCATCGGATCATCGAAGCCTTTGGAGGGCTGTTGGTAAGCCCGTGAAGTGGCAATGGTATATATCAAAGATTTGAGATCGTAACCATTCTCCACAAACTCCGAAGCCATCCAATCCAACAGGTCCTGGCTCCAGGGCTCATTGTCCATTTCATCCACAGGTTCCACCAATCCGCGACCCATCATCTGTTTCCAGACACGGTTCACGATGGTGCGGTACATTCTACCGTTGGCAGGCTGCACAAGGTACTCGGCCAATTGTTGGAGTTTTTCAGGTCTGCTGGCGGTGCTGTCGATTTCTCCCAGTTCTTCCCAAAGGATTTTTGTACCGGCCTTTTTGCCGATGGGGATGTCACAGCGGCTGACTTCCAGAGTGGTGTCCGCAAAGATGTTGGCAAAGGCGTAGGCTTCTTCCAGCTTCCAGTCACTGATAAAGCTGTCGTGGCAGGAAGCGCATTTAAGATTGAGCCCCAAAATTACCTGGCCCACGTTTTGGGCGGCCTGCATTTCCGTGACCTGGCTGGCGTTTACATCTCCCCGCCACCGGATGCCTTCTATAAAACCTTTTGACTTTTCATCCGGGTTTAACAGCTGTTTGACAAACTGGTCATAGGGTTTGTTGTCTCTCAGCGAAGTGTACAGCCAGTCTGTGATGGCATACCGGCCTTTGGTAATATAGCCGGTGCCGGTATAGTCATTTCTGAGGGCATCGTTCCAGAAGCTCATCCAATGCATGGCATAATCATCGTTCCGGGCAAGCAACTGCCTGACCCAAATGGACCTTTTTTCCGGCCGGTCATCTTCCTCAAACTTCTTATATTCCTCTGGCGTCGGCAATAAACCAACAATGTCCAGATACACCCTTCTGAGGTAGGTGCGGTCATCCACGGGATTTTTCCAGGATAAGTCATTTTGGATAAAATATTCATCCACCCAAATGTCCACAGGATTGGATAACCCACTTTTTCCGGAAGGAAGATTGGGTTTGCGCGGTGCCAGATCCGCCACCCTGAATACACTTTCTTTATCTGCGGCATCAGGCCACGGAGCCCCTTTTTCCACCCAGAGCGTGATGAGTGCAATTTCATCTTTGCTGAGCGATTTGCCTTTGGAAGGCATGGCATCTTTATGGCTTTTTGGCAGTTTGATTCGGCGCACCAGCTCACTTTTTCCCGGATTTCCGGGTACAATCACAGGACCGGATTCCCCGCCCTGAAACACCAGTTCTTTTTGATCCAGCCTTAATTCGCCTTTTGTTTTGGCCGCACTGTGGCAGTTATAACAGCTATGGGCAAAAACGGCCCTTACCTGTCCGACGAGTTTTACCTGTTTCTCCTCGCTCATATCAGCTCCGTCTTCTTCAAAAGCCACCAAATCGATGTCCATATCGGCGGGAGAATAAGCGTCTTCGTTCCAGGGAAGCACGCTGGTGAGGTATTCTTCGCCGTGGGTGAGGGATGCGCCAAAGTGTCCTGCTACGGAAACGGCTAAAGCGGTGATAAACAGACTGGTCCTGTAGGCTTTTACTTTTGCCCATTGTTTTTTGTTAAGCACCTGGTTCATGAAATATAAAACTACCAAACCCAACACGGCAGTGGCGATTCCCGTCCACTGGTGGAGGTTTAGCGTAGTACCGCCATAATCTTCTATATTGGCTAATAACAGACCGAGTACCACGGAAAAAAGGGCAGCGCCTACCCCTGCCAACACCAATAAATTGATTCCGGGCCTTAGCTTGTGAGCGAATTTTCCCAAGGTAAACAATTCCAAAAATGCCGCGAACAAAAGGAGACTGACAGGAAAATGGACGGCAAGGGGGTGAAGACGCCCGAGAAACTTCCAAAGCCAAAAGGATTCAACTGCTG
Organism: Negadavirga shengliensis; assembly: GCF_042652345.1. NCBI lineage: Bacteria > Pseudomonadati > Bacteroidota > Cytophagia > Cytophagales > Cyclobacteriaceae > Negadavirga > Negadavirga shengliensis. Next base: position 557,114 of record NZ_JBHSJJ010000001.1, on the reverse strand, counting down.
TACCTTCGCCCGCTTGCAGGGCTGTCGCCATAGCCGCTTCTGGCAAAATCAACAACAAGCTCATCCCGAGGGAGAGCACAAATATTATTTTGGGTTTGTGGGTTTTATGCATTGTACTTTAGCTTATTGCGGTCAGCCGTATGAGGATTTGGTTCTTCTGTCCGGTTGTAGAACAAATATGGGAAAAGATATGTTTCCCGCCAACCAAATATCCGCTTCCGGCATTTACAAGTATATTTAATTTTAGCAAATAAACTAACCTGTACTGTGCTGCTTTTGCAAGGGGTGGATGGGGGAATCGAACGAAGACTTCCCATTTGGTAGGGAACGGGGAACGGGGAACAGGTAACAGGGAATCGGGCGAAATTTTCCTGTTCTCTTTTCCCTATTCCCTATTCACGGAGCATTCAGGAAACAGGGAACCGGGAACGGTTAACAGGGAATCGGGCGAAAACTTCTATTCTCTTTTCCCTATTCCCTATTCACGAAGTGTTCAGCAAATAGAGAACCGGGAACGGGGAACAGGGAATTGGTCGAAATCTTCCCGTTCTCTTTTCCCTATTCCCTATTCACGGAGTGTTCAGCAAATAGAGAACCGGGAACGGGGAACAGGGAATCGGGTGAAAACTTCTATTCTCTTTTCCCTATTCCCTATTCACGGAGTGTTCAGCAAATAGAGAACCGGGAACGGGGAACAGGGAATCGGGTGAAAACTTCTATTCTCTTTTCCCTATTCCCTATTCACGAAGTGTTCAGCAAATAGAGAACCGGGAACTGGGAACAGGGAATCGGCCGAAATCTCCCGTTCTCTTTTCCCTATTCCCCCTTCACGGAGTGTTCAGGAGATAGGGAACCGGGAACGGGGAACAGGGAATCGGGCGAAAACTTCCATTCTCTATTCACTATTCACTGAGCATTCAGAAAAACAGGGAATCGGGAACGGGGAACAGGGAATTGGCCGAAATCTTCCCGTTCTCTTTTCCCTATTCCCCATTCACTGAGTGTTCAGGAGATAGGGAATCGGGAACGGGGAACAGGGAATCGGGCGAAACCTCCTGTTCTCTTTTCCCTATTCCCTATTCACGGAGTGTTCAGGAGATAGGGAATCGGAGCAGGTAACAGAGAACCGGGCGGAAACTTCTGTTCTCTTTTCCCTATTCCCTATTCACCAAGTGTTCAGCAAATAGAGAACCGGGAATTGGTCGAAATCTTCCTGTTCTCTTGTGTATCCCTGATTAGTTTATCAATTTTATAATAAACTAAACCGCAAATGAATAAAGACATTCAAACTTACAATGAATCGCAATCGAATGGGGACCGGGATATTTGTACCATATTATCAGAGGAAATAACCCGGGGTCTTCCGGAAGCAGAGAATAAAATCTGGCACGCACATCCTGTTTGGTTTTTGGACGGCAACCCGATAGTGGGATATAGTAAATTAAAAAACTGTATCCGGTTGTTGTTTTGGAGCGGGCAATCCTTTGATGAAGAGCATCTTCAAAAGGAAGGCAAATTCAAAGCTGCGGAAATCCGGTACACGTCTCCGGAACAAATTGATAAGAAAGATTTGAGCCGCTGGTTGAATAAGTCCCGGGAGATACAGTGGGATTATAAAAACATCGTCAAGCGCAAAGGCGTTTTGGAAAGATTAAAATAAACAAGGCCTTAACGATAAAAGAGTTTACAAATGGAGCAGCGGATCAGTGTATTGACGATCGGGGCAGACGACTTACCTGCCATGAGGGGTTTTTATGAAGATAAACTGGGATGGAAACCAGTGGCAGCCAACAATGACATTGTTTTTTATAAAATGAATGGCTTTTTGTTGAGCATCGGAAAACGAAAAGAGCTCGCGGGTTTTATAGGGATCCACCCTGAAGGAAGTGGCTTTCGTGGGGTAACCTTTGGCTACAATGTGCCGACGGCGGATGAGGTTTGGACACTTTATAGGCAGCTCAAAGACAAAGGAGTGAAAATACTGAAGGAGCCTGTTGAACCCCCTTTCGGCGGATTGTTTTTTTATTTTGAAGATATAGAAGGCAATGTGATTGAAATCGCCTATAATACCTTTGTCTACCTTGATGACCAAAATAATGCCATCGGCCACAAACCGATTGACCATTTGTAGTTTCTTCCCTTGAGAATTTCTGTGTCACCTAAAAAGCGCTGAAAATTTCGTTTCGTATATTTTTAAGTTGCCCAATGAAACCAATTTTTCATAATTTCTCCGGCTTAAACCCCACAAACACCATCTCATCTTCAGAAGGATTATTGTTGGGATGGTTCAGGGACAGGTACAGCTTGCCGTTGTGGGTAAAGTACATGCGGGTGTATACCGTATTCACCGGCAGGTCCACTTCCCCTACCTTCTCAAAGTCGCTGTTGATGATGATCACCGAAGGGGGCTTGTTGTCCCAGTTCCGTCGCAATCCATTGGGGTCAATATAGTCTATTCCCCGGTATGCGAGGCGGTAGAGCAACTGGTTCTTCTCATCATAGGCCAGTTCACGGTAAGAGTTGGACGTGACATAAAACTCCTCGTGGCCGTCCATAGTTGGGTTATCCCAAGGTAATGCATCCCCAAAGTACTTGCTTCCGGCCTCTCTTTCCCTCAATTCTTCTTTTTCCCGATCATAGATCAATATATTGTTATAAAAAGGGATTCCAAGCACCAGATAGCGATCTTCCATCAGCAGATGCGAACTGTGACTGAAATAGGCGCCATGCACATACTTGTAGAAATGGGAAGGAAGTTCAAAAACATGTTTGGCAGATTTATCATCCATATTTGGAATATTTAAAAACATGGTCCCCGACCATTTCCCGGGTTCGCTGTAATCCGAACCCCCCCTGGCATATACAAAAGCATTCCGCCTGATCTTGTCAAACATCAAAGGCTGTTGGGTATAGTAAAGCTGTACAGAGGGATTGCCTTTACGCTCTACTATATCTGTCTTTAAAATTTTCCGGAGGTTTCCCCTCAAATCGGTAACATAAAGCTGAATTCTATAAGAGCTCCCAATCAGTAAGGTGGAATCTGCCATCAATTCAAATGCCTTGATCTGTCCTACTCCATTCGGACCTTCAATTTTGAAGTGGATCTTAAAATCATCTACCTTATTGTTAAGCGCGTAAAACTCCAATTCGTTTGTATTTTCATTGACAACTCCCAGGTAAGCGGCTCCGTTTATCTCAACCTTTCTGACGTATCTGCTGTAAACATTTGACTGGTCGCTTACGGGAAATACTAAGGTATCCGTTGGGACCAACGTCAACGATTGGTTAAAGTCCCTGGGCAAAGTATCTAAATCATTGGCTTTTTTACAGGAAACCAAAAATAGTAGTAACCCAAAATAAAAAGGAAGACTCTTGATCATAATCATGTTTGTTAAACCCGTAAACATGTCATCACACGTTTACGGGCTCTTGATAAATAACGTTATTCTATAATTTAGCAATTTTTCGGAACAGGAACCATACAATTACCCACTCGGTCACAACGATGCACCACCATTGTCGAACCCCCAAACGTCACCTGTTTCACTTTGGGCATGGGCAGTATTACTCAATTTTGCCAAAGTAAGCGAGGGAAAAATATTTCCCTTCTCAAACTCCAACCCGACCATCACATGCAGCGTGAGCATCAGCTCAAACGCTCTGCCTGCCGTCCACCGCAACCATTTGCTGATTTTACTAAATTTTTAGTAATATATCAAATTTACATGTGCTAATCTGTAAAAAATCGGAGAAGACCGGCCATGATAAGGCATTTTTAGACAATATCGGACAACAGTATCGTTCCTTCCCCCAACCCTGGCATCGTTGTAACTGACCCCAACCTTTTTAATACCTATTTGTTAAGGACAGTTATTTTTCATTAATGCGTACGTTTGGTTTTGCCAAAAAACGTTTGAACGAGAGAACGAGGCGCCAAATTAAAACTTTGATCTTATGAAAATTACACTGGAAATACAGGACGACCGTTATAAAGCATTTCTGGAGTTTATCCGAACGCTTGATTATGTTTCCATCAAAAAGGAAGAGCATTCCCCCACCAGTGGCAGCCAACAATGACATTGTTTTTTATAAAATGAATGGCTTTTTATTGAGCATCGGAAAACGAAAAGAACTCGCGGGTTTTATAGGGATCAATCCGGAGGGAAGTGGCTTTCGTGGGGTAACCTTTGGTTACAATGTGCCGACGGCGGATGAGGTTTGGGCACTTTATAGGCAACTCAAAGACAAAGTAGTGAAAATATTGAAGAAGCCTGTTGAACCCCCTTTCGGCGGATTGTTTCTTTATTTTGAAGATATAGAAGGCAATGTGATTGAAATCGCCTATAATACCTTTGTCTCCCTTGATGCCCATAATAATGCCATCGACCACAAACCGATTGATCATTTATAAATAACGAAAAACTTTGACACTTGGAATGTTTTTTGCAGCCCTAAACGCTGTTGTTTTCTTCAAAAACTCAGTCGACTATTCACCCTTTGGATATAATGGGACTAACCTCGGTATTAAAATTAAACTGTATAAGCTGCAACAGAGATGTTCAGGAAGCTTTATACAACACCGTGTTTCTTCCCAAACTTTTTACAATGATTTTGGGCTTCATTATTCTCGCATTCATTGTAATAATTCTTGCCCTCTTTTCTTTTAAGAAATACAAAAGCCACTCAGCTTTTGTTCCTGACAAGGACTTGTTAAATCCTGTCCCTTTATCTATTACCGCCATTATATTAGGGATAGGAATCGGTGGTTTTATCGACGGCATTTTGTTCCATCAAATCCTGCAATGGCATGGGATGTTTACTAATCAGTTACCTGCTGACACAATTGTTGGAAAGTCGGTTAACATGTTTTGGGACGGTATCTTTCATTCACTCACCCTGATTGCGGTTATCATAGGCATCATATCCTTAACCCGTTTGCTAAAAAAGAAAAACATTAATCCTTCACCTAAGCTGGTTTTGGGTGGATTTTTTGCTGGTTGGGGACACTTTAATTTTGTAGAAGGAATAATTCACCACCACATCTTAAATTTTCATAACATAAAAGAATTTTCCAATAATCCCAATCTGTGGAATTATGGGTTCTTGATTATCGGTGTCATCTTTATGATAATAGGGTTTACAATTATTTACAACCGGGAACATTATCCCGCAAGGCTCGACGAAGAATAGAAATTACACAAGATGAAGGTGAACCGCCTATGGTTTGGAGATTGGGCTAATTTAACCAACAAACACCTTTCTGCCTGGGAAAGCGTCCTCTGCCCATTTTTCATTTTGACAATCAGGGCATAATCGCTAATTTTAGAAGAAATGTTTTGCGAAAAATGAAGCCTTATATAATTGGTTTGTCCGTGTTGTTGTTGGTGATCGTCCTGTTCCGGGCCATTCCGGGTGAGGAGCAGATCAGCTATAACCGGGATATAAGGCCCATTATCAATAATAAATGCATTTCCTGCCACGGGGGCGTCAAACAATCCGGCGGCTTTTCCCTGTTGTTTGAGGAAGAGGCGAAAGGCCCCACCGAATCGGGAAAGCCCGCCATCATCCCCGGAAAGGGCAAGCAGTCGGAAATGATCAAACGGTTGACCCATCCGGATCCCGAGATCAGGATGCCCCTGGACAGGGATCCACTTAGCGAAGAGGAAATCGCGCTCATCACCCGTTGGATCGACCAGGGAGCACGTTGGGAAGAACACTGGGCCTATATCCCACCAAAAACAGATATTTCCGTTCCCGAAGCGGACAAGGAGCTGGAGCCTTTCAACACCATTGACCACTTTGTTTTTCAAAAACTGGAAGCCATGGACCTTTTGCCCAACCCAAGGGCGGAAAAGGAAGTGCTGCTGCGCAGGTTGGCCCTGGACCTGACGGGTTTGCCGCCTAGTCTTGAGGATTACGAAAATTTTGTGACAGACGCCTCCCCCCAAGCCTATGAAAAAGCCGTGGACAGGCTGCTGGCCTCTCCGCACTTTGGTGAGAAATGGGCGGCCTTTTGGCTGGACCTGGCCCGCTATGCGGATTCCAAGGGCTACGAAAAGGACCTGCACCGAAACATCTGGAAATACCGGGACTGGGTGATCCAGGCCTTCAATGAAGACATGCCCTTTGACCGGTTTACCATCGCGCAGCTGGCCGGCGATATGTTGCCGGCACCCACCGAAGCGGATTATATCGCCACCGCCTTCCACCGCAATACCATGGCCAATGATGAAGGGGGCACCAATGATGAGGAATTCCGGGTGGCCGCGGTGATGGAAAGGGTGGGCACTACCTTCGAGGTCTGGCAGGGGACCACCATGGCCTGTGTGCAATGCCACAGCCATCCCTATGATCCCATCCGCCACGAGGACTTTTTCAAAACCATGGCCTTTTTCAACAATTCCCAGGACAAGGACCTTTACAACGAACAGCCGAAACTGCTCACCTATGAGGGCGAGGACAACGAAAAGGTGAAGGGCTTGCTGACCTGGATCAACGATAACCTCCAACCGGAGCACCGCCTGGAGAAGGTAGACGATCAGTTTCTCCATGAACAGAAAGAAGAATTGTTATACAAACTTGGTCACAGAAGGGTGGAGGCGGAAGAGTTTCAGGACAAAAGCCGCTTCATCGAACTGGTGGGCCATGACCAAAAATCCATCTGGCAGGTACAGGACAGTTCCTGGATCATGTTCGAAGCGGTGGACCTCAGTGAGGTAGAGGCCATTTCCTTCCGTTATGCTTCGCTGACCGGCGCCATAGTGGAGGTCAGGCTGGATTCCATGTTGGGCGAAAAAATAGGAGAGATCAAACTGGGGGTGACGGAAAAAGGTTTTCCGGCCAACCGGCCCCAAAACTGGCAAATCGCCAAAGCGGCCATCAAGCCGGTAATGGGAACCAGGGATGTATTTTATTATTTTAGGAAAGACCGGCATTTTGCCCAGGATCTGGTGCGGGTGGACTGGCTTTACTACCATGAAAAAAATCCCCTTAAGGCACAGTATCCAAGAGCATTGCAAACCAAATTGGAAGCACTGGATGCGGTAGAACCGGTCCATACCCCCATCATGCGGGAGCTTCCGGAATACAAATCAAGAAAAACCCATGTGTTCAACCGGGGGGATTGGCGAACCTGGAATGAAGAAGTGAAGGCGGATATCCCCGAAACCCTGGGTCGTGTACCCGGTGATGATCCCGACCGCCTGGCCTTTGCCCAATGGCTGGTCAGCAAAGAAAACCCGTTGACAGCAAGGGTAATGGTCAACCGGGCATGGGAACAGATTTTCGGGTTTGGATTGGTAGAAACGATGGAGGATTTTGGCAGCCAGGGGTTTGACCCTACTCATCCGGAATTGTTGGACTGGCTGGCGGTGAACTTCCGGGATGAGATGAGCTGGTCGGTAAAGTCCCTTATCAAAACCATCGTCATGTCCACCACCTACCAACAACAATCCCATGCCACCGGGGAGAAATTGGAAAAAGACCCTTATAACAAGTACCTGTCCAGGGGTTCCAGGACCAGGTTGCCCTCCGAAACGATCCGGGACCAGGCATTGGCCATCAGTGGCCTGCTGAATCCCAAGCAGTTTGGGCCCAGTGTGATGCCCTACCAGCCGGAGGATATCAGGGACTTCAGCGGACAGTTCTGGTACGGGAGCGAAGGGGAGGACAAATACCGCAGGGCCATCTACACTTACTGGAAGCGGACCAACCCTTATCCTTCCATGGTGACCTTTGACAATCCTTCCCGGGAAGTCTGCACTTCGAGAAGGATCCGCACCAACACACCGCTCCAATCGCTGACCCTGCTCAACGATCCCGTTTATGTGGAGGCGGCAGCGGCTTTTGCCCGCAGGATTTATGAGAAGGATGCTGAAAACATTCCCGCAGGCATTGCCAAGCACCTGCAATTGATTACGGCCGTTCCCCCCAGTGGGAAAAAAGCCGAAACTTTGGTAAATTTATACGAAGAAACCTTGGCGTATTATCGTCAAAATGATATTTGCGGCGAGGATTTGCCGGAACTGTCCGCTTTGACCTTGGTGTGCAACGCCATGTTCAATCTGGACGAATTTGTGACCAGGAGATAATGATATGGGAAATCTGGTAGAAGAAATGCTCTTGCGAAGGGCCGCATACAATAGCCGAAGGCATTTTCTGAAAAAATGCACTTCGGGATTGGGGGCCATTGCCCTGGCCAGCCTGATGGGTTGTGAAAAATGGGTGCCCGGTGAGACAAAACGCAGAGCCCTTAACCCGGACATCCTTGGCCCTCACTTTTCTCCCAAGGCCAAGAGTGTGATTTTTCTGCACATGGCCGGCGGACCCTCTCACCTGGAACTGTTTGACTTTAAGCCGGAGCTGCAAAAGCTGGATGGGAAAGATACCCCCAAGTCCCTGATGGAAGGGAAAGAATTTGCTTTTCTGAAAGGGACACCGAAGTTGTTGGGTCCCCAGGCCCAATTTGCGCAGCATGGTCAGTCAGGCGCTCATGTTTCCGATTACATGCCGCGTTTCGCCAAGATGGTGGACGAAGTGAGTTTTTTAAAGGCCATGCATACCGACGAGTTCAATCACGCCCCTGCCCAGCTGCTGATGCATACCGGCAGTGCCCGGTTAGGCAAGCCCAGCATGGGTTCCTGGACCGTGTATGGTTTGGGTTCGGAAAATCAAAATTTACCAGGATATGTGGTGCTGACTTCCGGCGGAGGCGCCATCAGTGCGGGAAAGAGCGCCTGGGGCAGCGGGTTTTTGCCCACCATACACCAGGGTGTCCAATGCAGGTCCAAGGGAGATCCCGTGCTTTTTCTATCTAACCCGGATAATATTGACAGCCATCTGCGAAAAAAATCCATAGAAGCCATCAACGAGATCAACCGCCTGGAATATGAAGAAGCGGGTGATCCTGAAATCCTTTCGAGAATTTCCCAATATGAGCTGGCCTTCCGCATGCAGGCGGCAGTGCCCGGAATCATGAACATCAATGATGAGCCTGAGCATATCCACCAGTTGTACGGCACCGCTCCCGGGGAGGCATCCTTTGCCAACAACTGCCTGCTGGCCCGGAGGCTGGTAGAGAAGGGTGTACGGTTTGTACAGCTGTTTGACAACCGTTGGGATACCCATGGTGTGGGCGAAGGCAACGGCGTTGGGGAGGGCATGCGGAGGTCATGTCAGGCCATTGATAGGCCTATTTCCGCTTTATTGATGGACCTGAAACAAAGGGGGCTTTTGGATGAGACCTTGGTGGTCTGGGGCGGTGAGTTTGGCAGGACGCCCATGATGGAAGCCCGGACCGGGGTTGGCTTTGATGGCAGGGATCATCATCTGGAGGCTTTTACCATATGGATGGCTGGAGCAGGTATCAAAAAAGGCCATATTCATGGAGCAACGGATGAAATCGGCTATTACGGAATAGAGGGGCGCACCCATGTGCACGATTTACAGGCCACCATATTGCACCAGTTGGGTTTTGACCACGAGCGGCTGACCTATGAATTCCAGGGAAGAAATTTCCGCCTGACTGATGTCCATGGAAGGGTAATCAATGAGGTGCTGAGCTGATGGTCGCCGTTTCGCCACTTATTTGAATATTTTTATTGACATGTCAATTTTAATATGGTTGATTTAGGGCATAAATCATAATAATGGTATTTTTCAGTCCTAAATTAATAAAATCCCCCTATTAGGCATGCATTTTGAGATGAGGGTTGAATATAAACCAACTGTTTGCCACGAACCCTTGAAGTCATGAAAGCGAATATGTTTTTAATTATAGCCGTGTTTTTCCTGTTGATAACTGCATGCAAGGAAGGGGCCACAGGAAGGGAGCACCAAGAAGCAGATACCACTTCTATAACAGACGGATTTAACGCTAGGGGATTGCCTTCGGAAGGAATACACGAAGATGGGGTGCATACGCAGGATAGTATTGAAGAAAACATGGAGGAAAGTTTTTCACCTGCGGATTTGCCCTCTTCTGTTAAAAACAAAATGAAATCAGACAATTTATATAAAAACAGGGAGATCTCCCATGCAAGAAAATTTATGAGAGAAGGGAAAGTGTACTATGAACTTACTTTTGATCAGAATGCGGAGGATAAAATCGTGGTGGATGAGCAAGGGGAGGTGTCTCCTCCCCCAACAAAGCGGTAGCGCGGGTTTACATTATTCTTCTATTCCATTCTTCACAAAACCCATATGAATCTGGAAACAAAGTCATTTGATTTGAAAGGCGCTTTGGATATCATCAAAAAGTTTTGTCTTTCAAAAGAAATCAAGTTGGCCGTAGCGGAGAGTGTCTCCTCCGGGCATCTGCAGTCGTTGTTCAGTCAGGAATCTGAAGCCGGGCTTTTTTATGAAGGCGGCATCACAACCTATAGCTGCACCCAAAAAAAACTACAGTTGCTCATCAATCCCGAACTTTGTAATCCCTGCAATGGCGTTTCAAAGGACATCTCCCAGACCATGGCCAAAAACATAGCCAAGCTTTTTGACGTGGATTTGAGTCTGAGTCTGACAGGCTATGCCTCACCCCTACCGGAGCAGAATATTTTTGACCTGTATGCCTATGGGAGCATTTGCCTGCATCAGGAAATTATTTACTGTGAAAAAATACGGAGTGAGAGAAGTCAGCCCGAGGAAATCAGGGAGGATTATGCGGCTATTTTAATCCGGAACTGCTCGGCACTTCTGGCGTCTCGATTACAAGGAAGATAGATACATGTCGTATGGGAGAAGAATTTTCAAAAAAATGGTATACTGATGCGATTGTATATGGATTGGATGTGAAGTTATTCCAGGATTCGAACAATGATGGATTCGGAGACTTTCAGGGCCTTACTTCCAGGCTGGATTACCTGCAGGAACTGGGCATCAATTGTCTTTGGCTGATGCCTTTTTATCCTTCTCCATTAAAGGATTATGGCTATGACGTTTGTGACTTTTTAACAGTGGATCCCCGGTTGGGGACGATGGATGATTTTTTGAATTTCGTACAGGCGTGCAAAGAAAGGGGAATAAGAATTTTGACAGACTTGGTAATCAACCATACCTCCACGGAGCATCCCTGGTTCATTCAGGCAAAATGCTATCGGGATTCGCCTTACCGGGATTATTACATATGGCGGGATGAAAAACCCAAAAATGAGCATAAAAAAGTTATGTTTGAAGGCGTGGAGGACAGCATATGGGAATACGTTTCCCAGACGGATTCTTATTATCTCCATAGTTATTACAGGGAACAGGCAGATCTGAATGTGGCTAACCATAAGGTCAAGGAAGAGATATACAAAATCGTCCGGTTTTGGCTTGATTTGGGTATTTCGGGTTTCCGGATCGATGCGGCTCATACGCTGACGGAAACACCTCCCAACTCACCCTACACTAAGAAGGATATATTGGCCTTTTTGGAGGAAATCAGAAAATGCTGTTATGAACTGGATCCGGAAGCGGTGTTGTTGGGAGAAGTGGATGTTTCCCCTTCCTCCATCCAGGGATATTTTGGGAAAGGGAACCGCATGCAGATGTTTTTTAATTTTTATTCCAACCAACATACCATGTTGGCCATGGCAAGGAAAGAGGCAGCTCCACTGGTGAAAACTTTGAATATCAAAGCCAGGCTCCGGTATGGCCATGCCTTGAATTTTGTCCGGCACCATGATGAATTGAACACGGGCCAGTTAACAAAAAAAGAACAGAAAGAAGTCTTGGAGAGGTTTGCCCCTATGGAGAAAATGCGGATTTTCAACGGGGGAATCAAGAGGGAGTTGGCGCCCATGATGGACAACGACATCCGGAAGATCAAATTGACCTATGCGATTATTTTTAGCCTCCCGGGATCTCCCATGCTGCATTACGGTGAGGAAATCGGTATGGGAGATGACCTTGACCGGGAATTGAGGGCTGCGGTCCGTTTACCTATGCAATGGTCCAATACGACCCATGGCGGTTTCTCTGCGGCGCCGCTGGAATATTTGCGTTATCCGCCGCTGAAGCTCGGGGAATACGGCTATAGAAAAGTCAATGTGGAAGACCAGAAGAAAGACAAGGGCTCCCTGTATCACTTCATGTGCCAGCTCATCCGGAGGAGAAAGGAACATCCCCAAATCGGAACCGCGGAGTGGGAGCAGATAGCCGTTGAGTTTCCCGGTTTGCTCCTGCTGAAGTATGGCAAGGGAGAGTATGCGCTATTGATAGCCCTGAACCTTGCTTCAAAAAAGACCGCTTTTTCTTTGCAGGAAGCGGGAATATCCGGTACTGTAGAGGATATTCTGTCAGAAAGTGACTACAAAAAATCCGGGGACAAAATAGCCGTGAATGGCTATGGTTTCCGGTGGATGAAATTGGATAAACATCAAAACTGACCCATTATGTTTCAACTCGGCTACCATGTCTCCCACGAACAATTTACCCCCTCGGAATTGCTTGGGTATGTCGTCAGGGCGGCGGATTCCGGTTTTAAGTTTGCGCTCTCCTCGGATCATTTTTACCCGTGGAGTGAGGCGCAGGGACAATCGGGCTTTGCCTGGTCATGGTTGGGGGCCGCCCTGGCAAAAACAGATATTGCCATGGGTGTGGTGACCTGTCCCTATCATCGTTATCACCCTGCGGTCATCGCCCAGGCTGCGGCCACCTTATTGGACATGTTTCCCGGGCGGTTTTGGATGGCCGCGGGCAGCGGTCAGATGCTTAATGAGGGGATTTCCGGGAAGCCCTGGCCGACTAAAGATCAACGGAATGAGGCCTTAAAAGATGCGGTTCACGTGATGAAACGCTTGTGGAAAGGAGAAGAGGTTTCCTATTCGGGCCATTTTGAGGTACGGGAAGCGCGCTTATATACCCTGCCCTCCCAGGTCCCTTTGGTATTGGGCGCAGCCCTGACCCAAAAAACAGCAGCTTTTCTCGCTTCCTGGGCGGATGGCCTGATCACTGTCAACCAGCCCCTGCACAAATTGAGGGGCATGCAGGAAGCATGGCAAAACGCGGGCGGGAATGATAAACCTATGTATATGAAGCTCCAGGTGTCTTATGATGCACATCCGGATAAGGCAAGACAGCTGGCTTTTAAGCAATGGAAAACCAATGTTTTTGAAAGTGATCTGCTCTCCGAGCTGAGAAATCCCAGGCAATTTGAACAGGCAGCCGCTCATGTAAAACCCCAGGATATGGACGATCATGTGATCATCAGCAATGATCCGGAGGTTTATATCAACCAAATAGAGGAATACAGAAAAATGGGTTTTACCGCCATTTCGGTTCACAATGTCAATAAACAGCAGCAGGCTTTTATCGAATTTTTTGCGGAGCAGGTGCTTCCCCATTTTGAAGATTAACCATTTTATGAACCGTAAACGGCCTACCGAATGCTTCCCTCAATTAAATCCGATGAATTGATCTGGAAAATCCTATTTTTGCATCCATGCCAAAAAATGCCATACGTGATAAATCCTGGTTCCTGGTTTTAGGGATATTGCTTGTCTCTTTTAATCTCAGGCCTTCTTTTACCGCTGTAGGTCCGTTGATACCCTATATCCGGACCGATCTCGGTCTGTCACATGGATGGGCTGGGTTCCTGACTACTCTGCCTTTGTTGACCTTCGCCACCTTTTCGCTTTTTTCAGCCGCTATTGGCAGGCGGTTGGGACAGGCCCGGGCCATCTTGTTTGGGCTGATCATCCTTTTGGCGGGAACGGTGGCAAGGGTCATGGGAGGAGCTCCCCTGTTGTATTTCGGAACCGCTCTTACGGGGACAGGCATTGTCATCTGTAATGTGCTGATCATTCCACTGGTAAAATCCAGGATGCCGGCCAAAACGGGCTGGGTGACTGGAATGTTCACCACAGGGATGTCCATGATGGCCGCCATTGCCACGGCTTTTAGCGTTCCCATGGCTCAGGACCTCGGTTGGGGATGGCGGGGCTCCCTTTTATTTTGGGCGCTTTTGATCCTCCTGACCGCGGTGTTCTGGGTACCCCAGATAAAGAAGAAAAAAGAAAATCAAAAAGTATCTTCCGAAAAGTCCTCTGATGTATGGAAATCACCCTTGGCTTGGCAAGTAAGCCTGTATATGGGGGTTCAATCATTGCTTTTTTATACCCTGATCACCTGGCTGCCCGATATGCTGATCCAAAAAGGGCTTTCATCTGTAGAAGCGGGAGTAGCCTTGTCCGTGATGCAGGTGGTAGGTCTGATGGGCACTCTGCTCTCCCCCATCATTGCCCTCCGCTTCCGGCAACAGTCGGGTATCAATCTGGTGTTGGGATTGGCCTACCTGTTGGGTTTTAGTGCGCTCTTTTCATCGTCTATAGCGCTGAACCTGCTCGGAATAGGTTTGGTAGGCGTTTGCATGGGAGCGAGCATCAGTCTGGCCTATACTTTGATGAGTCTAAGAACTTCTAATGAAACCCATACAGCGGGCCTTTCCGGCATGGCGCAGTCCACCGGCTATTATTTAGCGGCCCTTGGGCCCTTGTTGTTTGGGCTTGCGTATGACATCTGGCAGGACTGGAACATGCTGATTTATCTCATGCTGGTTTTTTCCGGTTTGTTTACGGTATTCGGATGGCTGGCTGGAAGGGAAAGAACCATTTAGAAGCTTTCGATCGGCCAATCTTGGTCTTGGGATTTTTGATCTGAGCGTCCGCTTTCTTCAAAACCCGTGGGAAAGTTATTATCTTTAACCTTCTGATTTGAATGCCCGGAACGGTATTTTTGTCCCACAAATTCATAGCAGTATGCAAAATCTCATAGAATCTTTAGGTATTTCCCAGCAGGCATTTCAGTATTTAATCATGCCCATTTTGATTTTTTTGGCAAGGGTATCGGATGTTTCCATCAATACCCTCCGGATTATGTTTGTGTTGAATGGCAAAAAAGGGATTGCACCTGTCTTGGGCTTTTTTGAAGCCTTGATCTGGCTGCTGGCCATCGGACAGATATTTCAAAACATCAGTAACCCGGTTTCTTATATAGCTTATGCAGGCGGTTTTGCCATGGGAACCTATGTGGGCATGACCATTGAGGAGAGACTGGCCCTGGGAAGGGTTTTGGTCAGGGTGATCACACCGAGTCCCTTGCCGGAGCTTATGGATTTTATGAAAGAAAAAGGATACCGTTTCACGATTGTGGGCGCGGAAGGCCGTTATGGCAAGGTAACCCTGATTTTCACCGTGCTAAAAAGAGAGGCTTTAAAGGATTTCATCAGCAAAGTGAAGACCTGCAACGAGAAAGCCTTTTATACCATTGAGAGTGTAAAACGGATCAGTGAAGATGATGTGAATATCATTGAGGACAAGCCAAAATTCACCACCCGGCTGTATAACCTTATCCGGAAATGACGTCGGGTTATGGATTTGCTTTGAGCTCGAGGGGTCCCAGGTTGTTCATATTTCTTAAAATCCAAGCCTGCCGGTTTCTTATGTAGGAAGTAGGGCTTGCCGGCGTCCAACGCAGCGGGTTGGGTAAAACTGCCGCAATGAGGGCCGCCTCTGCACGGGTCAGGTCTTTGGCGGATTTCTGGTAATACATGTTTGCAGCTGCTTCCGCCCCATATATGCCATCGCCCATTTCTATCACGTTCAAATAGACTTCCATGATGCGTTCTTTGCTCCACAAAAACTCGATCATCAGAGTAAAATAAGCTTCTAGCGCCTTTCTGAGCATATTTCGGCCGGGCCACAGAAACACATTTTTTGCAGTTTGATTGCTGATCGTACTTCCCCCTTTGATCCTTTTTCCCAATTTGTTTCCTTCCAAAGCCTTGTCTATGGCTTCCCAATCGAAACCGCTATGTTGCAAAAATTTCTGGTCCTCAGCGGCGATCACGGCCATTACCATGTGATGTGAAATTTCCGATATAGGGACCCAATCCTTGACGAGGAGGACTTCCCTTTCCGGATCCTTAGCCTGCTCCACCATTCTTATGGCCATGAGTGGTGTAACAGGCACCGGCACAAACCTATAAACGATCACCAGCAACACAGAGAAAGCCAAAAGTCCGAGCAGCAAACGGAAGACAAATACCAGCAATATGGTCAATGGATTATGCATACATGAATCAGGACGCTCTCAAATTTGGCGATATTTTGTTTTTCAATTGCTGGGACAATCTATTTCTATTTTACCTTTGTGAATGTGAAAAAACCTGGATAGCCAGCCAAAACCTGTTCCGGCGCTTCTCATGCCGGCAACCAAAACTATTCTGAATGGAAGATAATCATAAATCGGCACTTCCCCATGACTTTCTGAACCAAATGGAATCACTTTTGGGAGAAAAGGGCCTGGAGGATTTTTTGAAAAGCATGCGTGCCGCCCCCAGTACGGTGATCCGACACAATCCGTACAAGGTTTGCGAGGTCCCTGCAGCGCTTCCCCGGGTCCCCTGGTGTGAGGATGCCGTGGTATTGGAAAAAAGGCCTGTATTCACTTTAGATCCCATGTTTCACGGAGGGGCCTATTATGTGCAGGAAGCTTCTTCTACCTTTATCCACCATATACTGGGGAGCATCAATGTTTCTGGCTTGTTTCTGGATCTTTGCGCAGCCCCTGGGGGCAAATCCACGATTCTCAGCAGCTTTTTAGGTCATGAGGGCCTGCTGGTGGCCAATGAAGTCATCAAAAACCGAAGCCAGATTTTAAGGGAAAACATCATCAAATGGGGCTTGGGCAACACGGTGGTCTCCCAGAATGACCCCGCCCAATTTTCAGCATTGCAGGGGGCTTTTGATCTGGTGTTGGTGGATGCCCCCTGCTCCGGGGAAGGTATGTTCCGAAAGGATCCCCTTGCCGTTTCAGAATGGTCTTCTGAGCATGTTAAGCTGTGCGCCGGCAGACAATCCAGGATTTTGGAGCAGGCCGCATCCCTGCCACGGGATGGGGGTTATCTGATTTATGCAACCTGTACCTATAATACCCAGGAGAATGAGGAAAACATCAAAAAACTTGTGGAGCTCTTTTCTTACCAGCCGGTAAAAATCCCCATCAATAAGGATTGGGGTATCCTGGAACAAGCCATCCCGGCGCATGGGGATACCTACTACAGTTACCGGTTTTTTCCTCACCTGCTGGAGGGAGAGGGGCTGTTTGTCTGCGTCTTGAAAAGAAATTCACCTATGCCGGATGCCGTCATGAAAAAAAGCCACGAATTCAAGCATCCTTTTTTAAAACGGACGAGCCGAAAGGCACTGGAGGAAAAAAAGCTTCCCGATATAACTTTTCCATTTGAGCCTGCATTTTACCATTTGGACGAGGTACATTTTGCCATTAACAGCAATTGGGCTCCGATGTTTGAAAACATCGCTACAAGCCTGAACATAAAATATTTTGGCACGGAGTTGGGCCAATCTGTAAGAAACCAGTTTAATCCCGCTCATGCCTGGGCCCTTAGTGTTTTATCCAAAGGGGGGTATCCCACAGCAGCGCTTGACCTGGAAACGGCCCTTTCTTACCTCAAAAGAGAAACCATCCAACCTCCGGGATGTCCTGAAGGTTGGGTATTGGTCAAATATGGAGACCTGCCTTTGGGATGGATAAAGAACCTGGGTTCCCGCAGCAACAATTACTATCCAAAAGAATGGAGGGTGCGGATGCAGTAGGAAGGTCAATTCTTTTCACTGAACTGGGAAAAGTCCAGCACCTCGTCTTCCAAATAATGGGGATATATCTTCAGATGGCATTTTTTGACTTCAGCGGCCAATATCTCCCTGAATTTGTCGATGTCCGTTCCTTTTTCGGCGGAGATGAACACAGGAGTGATCTCTGATTTTTTGGCATAACTCCGTTCGAGCTTTTCAAAATCTATGAAGCTGGCATCTTCCACCTCAATTTCACTCATCAGCATCAGCTCTTCTTCAGAAGGCATTTTAGCGGCCAAATCCGTTTTGTTGAATACCATGATGGTAGGTTTGTCACCAGCCCCCATTTCATTCAGGGTTTGATTGACCACTGCAATCTGATCTTCAAAAGCCGGATGGGAGATATCCACTACATGAACCAGAATATCCGCTTCTTCGATTTCCGCCAAAGTGGATTTAAAGGACTCTATCAGGTGGGTGGGCAGTTTTCGGATGAAACCAACCGTATCTGACAAAAGAAAAGGAACCTGGTCCAAAACAACTTTCCTTACGGTGGAATCGACCGTAGCAAACAACTTATTTTCAGCAAGTATATCGGCTTTGGTCATCAGCTTCATCAGCGTGCTTTTTCCCACATTGGTATATCCAACCATGGCTACCCTAACGATGCCCTTTCTGCTTTTTCTTTGGGTAATCCCTTGTTTTTCAATTTTTTGTAATTTTTCCTTCAGTAGGGTGATTTTCTGCCGGATATCCCTCTTATCCGTTTCGATCTCCTTTTCACCTGCACCGCCCCGGGTAGAGGTACCTCCTCGCTGCCGTTCCAAGTGAGTCCACATTCTGGTAAGTCTGGGCAGAAGATACTGAAACCTGGCCAGTTCCACTTGGGTTTTGGCCTGAGCGGTCTGAGCCCTTTTCAAGAAGATGTCCAAAATCAACAAGGACCGGTCATAAACCTTGATTTTGAGTTCGTTTTCCAGGATTTTCATTTGGGAGGGACTGAGGTCTTCGTCGAATACCACCATGTCCGCATCAAAATATTCTATATAGGCTTTGATTTCTTCCAACTTGCCGGAGCCCACAAAAGTCCTTGGATCGGGTTTTTCCATTCGCTGGGTAAAACGGTGAATGGCTTTTGCTCCCAATGTTTCAGTAAGGAAAGCCAGCTCATCCAAGTGTTCGGAAACCATTTCCTCCGTCTCATGTTGGTGGATCAGCGCTACCAATACGGCTGTCTCTTGTTCCGGCGCGGTTTCAATCAGTTTTTTTAACTTTCTCGAGTATTTACTCATTTACAGATAATATGAATTTAAAGTGTCAACCCTAATAACGGATCTCCCGTCGAATTGATTCCATTTCATGACAGTTTAAACAGAGCGCGGATGGCCAATTTTACATCATCCCGATGAAGAAGGCTTCGCATAAAATTTAAATGCATTAGGACCGGTCACGGGTAAATATATTGCTAAATTGGTACTTTTTTGGTGGGGATTTACCAAATTGCACTTGGTTTTACTCTTGAATATTACTGAATGGAAATCAAAGAAACTCCCATCAAAGACGTATATGAGATATATCCCCGGATTTTCAAAGATGGAAGGGGGTATTTTTTGGAAACCTACAGAGAAGATTTATTTAAAAAAGCGGGCCTGAATACCCACTGGGTGCAGGATAACCAATCTTATTCTGTGGCCGGCATTATACGCGGCCTTCATTTTCAGGGAGGGGAGCATTCCCAGGTAAAGTTGGTACGGGTGGTCTCAGGTAAAGTACTCGATGTCTGTGTGGACCTTCGTAAAGATTCATCCACTTTCGGAAAATATCATGCTGTGGTTTTGGACGGCGAAAAACAAAATATGCTGTATGTCCCCAAGGGGTTTGCCCATGGTTTTGCCGTGTGGGAAGATGCGGTGTTTTCTTACAAATGCTCCGCCCTGTATCACAAAGAAAGCGAAGGTGGAATTATTTGGAATGATATGGAGTTAAACATTGATTGGGGAGTGGCTGATCCGATCCTGTCGGAAAAGGACAAATCATGGCCCAATTTAGAAACATTTAGGACAGAAAGCGGTAAAGGACTTTAATGTCAATATTCAATATCTTCAGCAAGTACAAAAAGCCAGAGGCGACCTTCCTGGATCTCCAGTGGATGCAGGCTGACATGCATAGCCACCTGATCCCAGGCATAGATGATGGTGCTCAGGATCTGGATGAAGCTGTTGAGCTGGTAAGCAGGTTACAGGGATATGGGTTGAAAAAACTGATCACCACGCCCCATGTGATGAGTGAGTTTTACAGAAATACCCCGGAAGTTATTCAGAACGGGTTAGCAACTCTCCGCCAGGCCGTAACAGCAGCTGGAATTGAAATTGAGCTGGAAGCAGCAGCGGAGTATTATTTGGATGAGGTATTTTTTGAGAAGGTGGAAAAAAATGAAAGGCTGCTGTCTTTTGGGGAAAACAAAATGGTATTGGTTGAAACGGGATTTATCAGTAAACCGCATATCCTGTTGGAAACATTTTTCCGGATGGAAATGGCGGGTTACCAACCGGTGTTTGCCCATCCGGAAAGGTATATTTATCTGCATCAGGACAGTGCTTTATTGGAAGCGCTGGCAGAGAGAAATATACCGTTTCAAATGAATCTGTTGTCCCTGGCAGGATATTATTCCAAACCCGTAAAAAAATTCTCGGAAAAAATCATTGATATGAAGTTGGTGAAACTGGTGGGAACGGATTGTCACAATAAACGCTACCTTAACGCGCTTGAGACCCTGCCACAAGAAAAGTATTACCACAAACTTGTCTCTTTGGACCTATGGAACACCAACCTATGAAAATAATCATAACAGGGGTTACTGGGTTATTGGGGAGTTATTTGGCCAGGGCATTCCGTGATAAGGGTGAGCTTTTCGGGCTGAAAAGGCCTACTAGCGACCAGCGGCTTTTGGGAGAGTTGGCGGATCAGATCACCTGGTATGAAGGGGATATCAATGACCTCTCCCTGCTGGAGGAGGCCTTTAGGGATAAGGATTTGGTCATCCATGCCGCAGGGCTGGTTTCATTTGATGAAAAAGACAATGAGAAGCTGTTAATGACCAACACACAGGGGACCACCAATGTGGTCAACGCGATGCTTTCTTCCGGAGGCGGCCATCTGGTGTATATAAGTTCAGTGGCGGCCTTGGGAAGAGATCATGAACATGTCCGGTTGAACGAAAACAGCAAGTGGAGCAATTCCGAGCTCAATACGCCCTATGCCATCTCCAAGCATCTTGCAGAACTGGAAGTATGGAGAGGCTCACAGGAGGGGCTGAATGTAATGGTGTTCAATCCATCGGTACTATTAGGCAAAATCAGCGATGTGAGGAGCAGCGCTGGAATTTACAAGTACGTGTTGGAGGGCAACAAATACTACCCCAAAGGGAGCATCAACTATGTGGATATACGGGATGCGGTGGAAATAATGTCCTGCCTTGTGAAGAAAGGCCGATGGAATGAACGGTACATCATCAACAAGGAGTGTATTTCCTATAAGTTGTTTTTTGAAAAAATGGCAGAAGTATTTGGCAAGAAAGCACCCTCCAAACCGTTAAATGGGATGATGTCCTCCCTGGCAGTGGGATGGGTTAAATTGTATAACCTCTTTGGCAGCCGTCCCATCGCCCTGAACAGGCAGATGCTGCAACTGGCACAACTGAAAATCAGTTATGACAATCAAAAAATACAACAGATCCTTGATCACCGATTCATCCCCGTGACCGATACTTTCAGATGGGCTATCGCGGGCAGTGATGAAGGCTATCTGTGGAATCCTTGAGGGTTTCACCCGTTAAATTTCTAAAATCAGAATGGCTAGGCTATCAAATAATTTGGTATCTTAAGCTAATAAAAATAAACAACGATCGATGACAGGAGATTTTGAAAATCATTCCGAGCAGGAAAAAGAGTTGGTCCAAAGATTTGAGGAATCTCTTAAGTCCAACCTGGACCTGTATTTTGGAGAAGAAGAGTTGGAAGACATTATCAGGTACTATCAGGATAATTTCAAGTTCAAGAAAGCCTATAAGGCGAGTCAGCTTGCCCTGGAAAAGTTCCCTTTCTCATTGGAGTTGAAATTGCTCATGGCCCAATCACTCATATTCATGGACGAATTGGAAGAAGGCCTCGAAATATTGGAGAATCTGAATAACCTGTCTCCAAACAATGAAGAGATATTGTTGTCCATGGCCAATGCCATGTCTCTTTTGGATCAAAACAAAGAGGCCATCGAACTGCTGGAGAATTTTTTATCGCTGGCGGAGGATAAAGCCGAGGTATACTATCTGTTGGGCAATCTTTACCGTGCCGAAAAGGACATGGCAAAAGCTGTGGAAAATTACAAGGAGGCGGTAAGGATCAAGATCAATCACGAGGACGCCTTGTTTCAGCTGGCGATGATTACGGAGGAAGAGGGGTCGTTTGGAGAGATTCTGCAGTTTTATCAGGATTTCATAGATCAGGACCCCTATAATGCGGGTGCATGGTACAATTTGGGCGTGGTGTACAACCGCCTGGGAAAATACGAAGAGGCCATCAAAGCCTATGACTATGCCTTGATCATTGATGACACCTTTGCTTCGGCCTATTTTAATCTAGGCAATGCCCTGATGAACACCCATCAGTACGAGTTGGCACTGGAAGCTTACCAGAATACCATTAACTGCGAAGGAAGCAATGCCGAGAATTGCTGTTATCTGGCCGCATCTTATGAGAAGCTGGACCAGATTGATATGGCCTTTAAGTATTTCAAAAAATCAGCAAAACTGGATCCTGAGTATGACGATGCGTGGTTTGGTCTGGGGATGTGCATGCTGAAAAAAAAGAAATATTTTGAAGCCATTCATTATTTCAAAAAGGCCCTGAACCTTTCCGCAGAAAATGCCAATTACTGGGTGGGCCTGGCAGAGGCGGAATACAACCTGGGTAACCTGCAGGCCAGTTCGGAAGCTTATGAAGAAGCCATCAATCTGGAACCGGGGATTATAGAGACCTATATCAACCTGTCCATCATCTATTTTGATCAAAACAGATTCGAGGAAGCCGAAGACGTGATCAAAGAAGGAATGGAAGAGCTTCCGGATGAGGCAGAGCTTTATTACCGCTTGGTGGTGTATCTTATCAAGACAGGTAAATACAAAGAAGCCTTTTCAAATTTGGAAAATGCATTAACTTTGGACTTTGAAAAACATAAGGTTTTATTTGAGCTGATGCCCGAATTGGAACAGCAGAAGGCTATTTATAAAATCATTAATCAGTATAGGAGCGATTTTAACAATTAAAGATCATATTCAATTATTTTATCAAAATTTTATTGAATGAATTACATTCTTAAAAGCATCCCTTCCCGTACGGCCAAACCCAGAAGTTCAGGATTTACCATGGCCATGGATAAGGGGTTAAGTCTTAGAGAGGTGGAGGATTTCGTTGAAACGTGCGGGGATTTTATAGATATTGTCAAATTGGGATGGGCCACTTCCTATGTCACTAAAAACCTAAAGGAAAAAATTGAAATTTACCGATCGGCAGGTATTCCGGTTTATTTTGGAGGCACGCTTTTCGAAGCATTTGTGATCAGGGACCAATTTGAAGACTATTTGCAATTGTTGGACAGATATCAATTGAGTTTTGCGGAGGTCTCGGATGGATCCATTACGTTGGAACATGATAAAAAATGCAATTATATCGAGGTCCTTTCCAAAGAGGTAACGGTGCTTTCCGAAGTGGGCTCGAAAGATGCCGCCAAAATCATACCCCCCTATAAATGGATAGAGCAGATGCAGAAGGAACTCAATGCGGGGGCATGGAAAGTCATAGGCGAAGCCCGGGAAGGAGGCACAGTGGGTCTTTTTAGGGATTCGGGTGAAGTGAGACAAGGGCTGGTGGAGGAAATCCTCACCCAGATTCCCGAGGAGAAGATCATTTGGGAAGCCCCCCAAAAAGAGCAACAGGTATGGTTTATTAAGCTTTTAGGCACGAATGTCAACCTTGGCAATATCGCTCCGAATGATTTCATCCCGTTGGAAACCCTAAGGCTTGGGTTGAGGGGGGATACATTCGATTATTTTTTGAACCAATTCTAAGAACAGGTAATCCCAAAGCCGGATCCTGCGTTAAAAGATCGGTATATGGATAAAATCAAAGAAAAGGTCCTTTTGTTCCTCAAGGGGATGGCTATGGGTGGTGCAGATATAGTGCCGGGTGTATCCGGGGGCTCGATTGCCCTGGTCACGAAAATTTATGAAGAATTACTGGACAGCATCAGTTCTTTTGATACAGAAGCGCTGAGGTTATTGCTATCCTTTAAACTGGGGCCTTTCTGGCGACATGTCAACGGAAGCTTTCTGCTGGTTCTTCTGACGGGTATCCTGACCAGTATTTTTACTTTGGCCAAAGGGATTACTTATCTGATTGACAACCATCCGATTCCGTTGTGGTCTTTTTTCTGCGGTTTGATATTGATCAGCGCTGTCATTATTTTGAGGGATATACGAAAATGGAATGTCATGGCTTTTGTAGCCATACCGGTGGGTATGATTTTGGCCTATCTTATTACAGAATTGCCCCTGCTAACCCTTCCCGAAAATCTTTGGTTCACCTTTATATCGGGAGCCATTGCCATATGCGCAATGATACTTCCGGGGGTATCGGGAAGCTTTTTGTTGCTCATTCTTGGAAAATACGAATTCATCCTAAATGCAGTCAACCAAAAGGACCTGTTGGTCATAGCGGTCTTTGCCGTTGGCTGTATCATCGGCTTGCTGCTGTTTAGCAGAGTAATTTCCTGGTTGTTGAAAAACTTCCATGCCATAACCCTGGCATTTTTATCCGGTTTTATGCTGGGCTCCATCAACAAAATCTGGCCCTGGAAAAAGGTGCTGAGTTACAGGATCTCCTCAAGCGGGGCACAGAAACCTCTATTGACAGAAAACATCTGGCCGCATCACTATCTCTTGGAGACGGGTCAGGAATCCCAGTTTCTTTTGGCGGTGTTTACCTTTCTGGCAGGGGTGGTGATGGTCGTTGGTATTGAAAGATTAGCGTATAATTTTAGAAGCGAATGAAAAAATACGGACTCATAGGGTACCCTTTAACTCATTCCTTTTCAAAAAAATATTTTTCCGAGAAGTTTGAAAGGGAAGGTAAAAGAGACTGTCAATACGAACTTTACGAGATTCCGGAAATAAACCAGCTTCCCGGATTGATTGCCTCTGAAAAAGACCTGGTGGGACTGAATGTAACCATTCCCTATAAAGAGAAGGTCATCCCGTTTTTGGATAGGCTGGATCCTTCCTGTCGCGCTATTGGAGCCGTGAACTGCATAAAGATCAGGGAGGGCCAGCTGGTAGGTTTTAATACAGATTATTTTGGTTTTAAGGAATCTTTGGAAAAATGGTTGGGTAAAGAAAGGCCCAAGGCCCTGGTATTGGGTACAGGAGGCGCTTCAAAAGCGGTTGCGGAGGTGTTGAAGGATCTTGGAATGGACTTTTTGAAGGTGTCAAGAAACGCAGGTATTGGTGATTCCGTAATTACCTATGAGCAGCTTTATGCAGACAAAAGGATCCTAAAAGATCATTTGCTGATCATCAATACTACCCCGCGCGGGACCTATCCGAATACGGGATCCATGCCGGATATTCCCATGGACGGTTTGGGAAACGGGCACAGGGTATACGATTTGGTTTATAATCCGGAGGAAACCCTTTTCATGCGGGCAGCTGCGGAAAGAGGGGCGGCCACCAAAAACGGTATGGAGATGTTGCACCTGCAGGCAGAAGCTGCATGGAATATTTGGAACTGACACGGAATTTTAAACCCAAAGACAGATGTACTGGAAAAAACTCACCCATGAGCAGATTAAGGAAAGGGTTTTTGGTGCATTAAGAAAAAACCTGGATTACAGGGGGGAGAAACCGATATTGGGGATTCCCGGTACATATTTGGACACGACGGAGTTCTATCCGGATGCCCCATTTTTGGAAGACGCGCCCTATATGTCAGCCATGGTAAGCAATCCCAACCATATCGGGGTGCACACCTTGAGCGATAAGTCTGTGCTTGATGTGTTTGAGGGGACCCAGCAAATCGAGAAGGAGTTGATTGCCCTGGTTTCCCAGGAAATTTTTAAGGGGGGCAGGGGGCAACAGGATGGATATGTGGCCACGGGAGGTACTGAAGCCAATATGCAGGCCATGTGGATTTACCGGAATTATTATATCAGGGAACACGGAGCCAAACTGGATGAAATAGCGGTGATGTATTCTCAGGATACCCATTATTCCTTGCCAAAGGGAGCAAATGTGCTCCAGCTCAGAAGCTTTATTTTGGGGGTGGATTATGAGAGCAGGGCCATCACCAGGGCTTCGCTGGAAGAGCAGGTGGACAAAGCTATTCAGTCCGGTTGCCGGTATTTTATCATTGTGGCCAACCTGTCCACTACCATGTTTGGCTCCGTGGATGATATTGACATGCTTGGGGAGTATTTTACCCGTAGACGTTTGCCATTTAAAATCCATGTAGATGCTGCCTATGGGGGATTTATATATCCCTTTACCAATCCCGAAAGCCGGTATACTTTTGATAACTCCTATGTCACTTCCATCGCCGCGGACGGACATAAGATGTTGCAGACTCCGTACGGAACGGGTTTGTTTTTGGTGAGAAAGGGATACTTTCAATACGTAAAAACCGATGAGGCCAACTACATACCGGGAAAAGATTATACCTTGTGTGGAAGCCGGTCCGGTGCCAACGCCATTTCCCTCTGGATGATCCTCCAGGTACATGGGTCGGAAGGCTGGAAATACAAAATGGAAACATTATGTGACCGGACAGAAAGGATATGCAACCGGTTGACCCGCATGAAAGTGCCGTTTTTCAGAAACCCCTATCTTAATATCATTGCCATGCAGGCATCCCATATATCCGGAGATCTTGCAGACAAATACTATTTGGTGGCGGATTCCTATGAAAAGGCCCCGGAATGGTACAAGATCGTAGTGATGCCTCATGTAAAACAGGGTATTGTGGACAGCTTTCTTTTGGATCTTGAAAGGAGTCTGAAGGGAATACCCATTGCCGACAAATAATGTTGAAATTATTATACTGGTAATCAGTTGTATAATGGTGAACAGGAATGATGCAGTAGTTTAATTTTTCCCATTTGCGTTATAATATCAATTTAAATTTTTATAATTAAGCTATTGCGATAAACATTGATTTTATGCCCAGAACCAGCCCCAAAAGAAACAGTAAAATTTTTGTACTTGATACTTCGGTGATTCTTTACGATCACCATTCCATCATGAATTTTGCAGAGCATGATGTGGTCATCCCTATCACTGTATTGGAGGAACTGGACCAGTTTAAAAAGGGCAATGACATCAAAAATTTTGAAGCCCGTGAATTTATCAGACTTTTGGATAAACTTTCCAAGGATTATATGATCCATGATTGGACTCCTCTGAATGGAAAAAACAAAGGTAATTTCAGGGTATTGATGAATCCCGACAACAAACTCAATGCAAATGATATATTTGGGGAGGAAAAGAATGACCATAAGATCCTGAATGCTGCATTGAGCCTTAAGCAAACGGAAAGCGGGAGAAAGGTGATTCTTGTCAGCAAAGACATCAACCTGAGGCTAAAAGCAAAATCCCTGGACATCTACGCGGAGGATTACGAAACAGGAAAGATCAAAAATATTTCCGAGATAGAAAACACGGGCAAGAAGATAGTGGAGGGGATTGACCCCGATTTGATCAGTAGTCTGTACGAAAACCATATCATGGACGCCAAGGAAATATTTGGCGGCAAAAGAAAACTGATCCCGGATAGCAACACTTTTTTTATATTGAGGGGGCCAAGCCCCAATATTTCTATTTTGGCGTTTTTCAATGTGGAGGATCAGACCCTTCAGAAAATAGAAAAGTCAAGGGCTTACAGTGTTTCTCCCAAAAATGCCGAACAGGCATTTGCACTGCATGCCATTCTGAATCCTAAGATCAAACTTGTTTCCATACAGGGTGTGGCCGGTACAGGCAAAACCTTACTTGCGCTGGCCGGTGCCTTGGAACAGCGGAGAGACTATAAGCAGATATACCTTGCCAGGCCCATAGTACCTTTGAGCAACAAGGATATCGGATACCTCCCCGGGGATATAAAGTCCAAGCTGAATCCCTATATGGAACCGTTGTGGGATAATCTCAAATTTATCCAGCACCAGTATTTAGAACACGACAAGGAGTATCAGAAAATCACCGAGATGGTGAATCAGGAAAAACTTGTGATCCAACCTCTGGCTTATATCAGGGGACGGTCGTTGTCAAACATATTCTTTATAGTAGACGAAGCCCAAAACCTGACTCCTCACGAGGTAAAAACCATTATAAGCCGTGCGGGTGAGAACACGAAGATTATCTTTACGGGTGATGTGTTTCAAATAGACACTCCTTATTTGGACAGTCAGAGTAATGGGCTTTCCTATCTGATTGATAGGGTGAAAGAACACCCTTTATATGCACATATCAAGCTGGAAAAGGGTGAACGCTCAGAATTAGCCAACCTGGCAAATCGTCTTTTATAGTGTGCGGCCTAGCTTTCTGTGATGGTATTCAATTTGGCCAGGAAGCTGTTATAATACTGCCTGCCCACCTGTACCACATCACCGGTTTTCAGATTGATTTCCTTCGTATTAAAATTTTCTATCTGTGCTAACTGCACAATATATGATTTCTGTACACGGAGAAATAAGTTAGAAGGTAATTTTTCTTCCATATCTTTCATGGATTTTCTGATGGTAAAGTTCCTGTTTTTGGTAAAAATGGTGACCATATTCCCATTGGCTTCCACATAGTAAATATCCTTGTAATCCACCCTTTCAAAACTGTTATCTGCCTTGATGTATACGGCATCTATAACCAAATAGGGACTGGTTTCAATAGCCATGCCCCCGCCTTCCGACATTATCGGTCTCGTTCTTTGATTGTAAAGAACGATTTCCACCATGGCATGGATGTCGTTGCTGTTGAAGGGTTTTACGATAAAACCTGCAGGGTGGGTCCTTTTTGCCCTTTCGATGATGGCCGGATCACTGTAGGAAGTTACATATACGATCGGGGCATCTACCATTTGTTGGATAATTTCACCCAGTTCAATACCATCCTTGTCACCTTTGAGTTTGATGTCCATAAAAACCATATCCGGCCGGTATTTTTTGACCACTTTGATGGCTTGGTTGGCGGAATTGGCAATATCGATATTGATATAGCCCAGAAGCTGCAAAATTTCCTCAATGTTTTCCGAAATGTTTACATCGTCTTCAACTATCAATATTCTTTCTTCTTTCATATTTACTAGGTTTTAATTTGAAAAGTTTTTTAACTAAAGCTGTTTATAATTGGATAGATCGACTAAATATACAATTTTATGGATTGAGCTGTTGATAAATTGAATATAATCTATAGTTTTCAAAAAAAAAATTATAAACTCATTAAATCCTTAAATCTTGCGGCTTGCCGTCTGCTGACTTCAATCCGGTCGCCCCCCTTTAGGGTAACGACCAGGCCGCCGTTAAACCAAGGCTCTATGGTTTCCACCCAACTTAAATTAATGATGTGTTTTCGGCTTGCCCTGAAAAATGATTTTTCATCCAACCTTTCATCCAAAGCATTGAGGGATTTATGGATCATAGGTTTGTTGTTTTCAAAATAAACTTTGATATAATTCCCGTCGGATTCAAAAAGCCGGACGTTGGCCAGTTTGACGAACCAGCATTTGTCCCCGTCTTTTACGAACACCTGGTCGTGAAGCGTAAGTTTACCCTTTGGCGCCTCTTTTACCTCGTCCTCTTCCTTTTTGAGCTCTTCCAGTTTTTTTTCAAGCTTTTTCAAAGTTTCGGTGAGCCTGTCTGGCTCTATCGGCTTAAGCAAATAATCCA
Organism: Negadavirga shengliensis; assembly: GCF_042652345.1. Lineage (NCBI taxonomy): Bacteria > Pseudomonadati > Bacteroidota > Cytophagia > Cytophagales > Cyclobacteriaceae > Negadavirga > Negadavirga shengliensis. The sequence goes on along the minus strand of NZ_JBHSJJ010000001.1, from coordinate 527,565 downwards.
AAGCGTTGACTTGGAATGCTTGCAGGGCGAATTCGTCATAAGCCGTGATAAAGACCACCAGCGGCACGTGATCCAATTCTTCAAGCAGATCGAAGCCTGTCTTTTCCGGCATTTGTATATCCAGAAATATTACTTCCGGCTGTAGTTCTTCGATTTTTTCTTTGGCTTCATCCACATTTGCGGCTTCGCCCAGAAGCTCTACATTATCATGTTGGGACAAGAGGTTGGTTAGTTCCTTTCTGGCTAATCGTTCATCATCTACAATTAATACACGCATATTCGTTTATTTTTTAATCTAAGTTAATGTTTTGTTTTGGGATTTTTATTTCTGTCACGACAAAATCTTGGCCATAATTGAAAATTTTGAAGGAGGCCCGGCTTCCATAAATCAATTTCAGCCGTTGTATGGTATTGGAAATGCCGTGGCCTTCTCGCCGTCTTTTGGCATTGCCATCCTGTTTTAGCTGTCCGCTATTTTTGACCCAAATGTACAGGTCATCCAGCAAGCCAATGGTGCATTTTATTTCTATTATTCCTCCCTTCATCAGGTTGGATATGCCGTGTTTGATACCGTTTTCCACAATGGTTTGTAGCATCATAGGCGGGATTTTGTACTGATAGGCTTGTTGTTCGATATCATATAACACTTTTAACCGCTCTTCAAACCGGATGGATTCCAGGTTGAGGTAGTCCTTTACGGTATCCAGTTCCTCCCCAAAGGGGATGGTTTTGTATTTGTCCATGATCAGGGAATACCTGAGAATGTTGGAAAGCTGCGTAATGGCGGATTTGGCTTTCAAAGGGTCTTCATCCACCAACGCCCTCACGCTGTTCAGTGCATTGAATATAAAATGGGGATTGAGTTGGTTCCGCAAGTGGATCAGCTTGATTTCATTGATCCGTGCCTGGTATTTCAAAGTCGAATTATAATTGTCCAAAAAGTAAAAAAGAAAATACAGCAAAGACCACAAGGAATAGTAAAGGAAACTGGTAAACAGGTTTGCAAAGAGCACCAGAGGGCGGAAATCCTCACGGGTATTAAGCGTGTCAAAAACCCAGTTGATGATAATTTGGGCAAGTGTATTCAGCAGGCTTAAAACCAACACACCGATGAGCACATGGCTTACCAATTTGGCGATAGGGAATTCCAGCCATGACTTGTTTTTGATAACAAATCTGAAAAAATGGGTGGAAAGAAAATAAAATATGGCCAGTGAAAAATAAGCGCCAATCTGTACGGGAGTGATTCCCCTCGCCAAGGACACAAAGAAAAGGTTGACCAAGGCAAAGCTCAGCCAACCGAAAATCTGGAGCAACCAATATAATTTATTCTTATCCATCTATTGGATCAGGATGGTAAAAGGTGATATTTATCCATCTTTTGTCATTTCATACTGACCGTTTTATTTAGTGGTATTTTTTCAAGAATTTTCTTTATCAGATCCCGGGTGTTGACATTGTCGGCCTCGGCTTCGTAATTAAGGATAATCCGGTGGTTCAACACATCATCGGCAATCTCTTTGACGTCCTCCGGGAGCACGTAATCACGGCCTTCCATATAAGCCACTGCTTTAGATGCCAGGTTGAGGTTGATGGATGCCCTGGGGGAAGCTCCGAACATGATGTATTTGGCTTCTTCATGCATGCCATAATTTTCCGGAAACCTGGTTGAAAACACCAACTCAATGATGTAGTTTTCCAGTGTTTCCGCAATCTGTACCTCGTTGATCGCATTTCGGATGGCAAAGATCTCCTCCTTGTCCAATATGGCATTGACATTGGAGGCAAAGTGGGCATCGGTCATCCTTCTCATCACCTCAAGTTCATCCTTTTTAGTGGGGTAGTCAATATTGACCTTCATCATAAACCTGTCCACTTGTGCTTCAGGTAGAGGATATGTTCCTTCCTGATCCACAGGGTTCTGCGTAGCCAAGACCAAAAAAGGGCGGTCCAAAGGATAAGTCGTTTCGCCAATGGTTACCTGCCTTTCCTGCATGGCTTCCAGCAGTGCAGACTGTACTTTGGCCGGCGACCTGTTTACCTCATCGGCCAAAATGATGTTGGAAAAAATAGGTCCCTTTTTCACTTCAAAGTTGGCATTGAGCTGATTATAGATCATCGTTCCCACCAAATCCGAAGGCAATAAGTCGGGTGTAAACTGTATTCTTTTAAAATCCAGGTGCAGTACCTTGGACAGCGTGTTCACCGTAAGGGTTTTGGCCAGGCCCGGAACCCCTTCCAGCAATATGTGACCATTGGTAAACAGCCCAATTAAAAGCCGGTTGATCATTTTGTCCTGTCCGACCACTACTTTCTTCACTTCCTTTATTACAGCCTGTATTTTTTCCTGATGCATGATTGTGATGCGATTTCTGTTTGAAGTATGTCAATATCCAGCTTAACGTAAAGCCTTCTTATAATTGAAGCCTAAATTAGGATAAATAGTCATTTATCACAATTCAGACGCTTTTCTTATTTTTCTTTCCCGGTTTTTTTGTACCACCGTGCCTGTCCACTGCACCCGGGGCATCCCGTATATTCAGCAGCCTGTACAGAGTCTCCCTGTCGAATTCCCTCACTTCCCCTGAGGCAAATCCTGAAATATTAAGCCCCTCAATGGCCCAGCGGATCAGCCTCAACGTGGGAAAACCGACGCTGGCTGTCATCTTTCTTACCTGCCGGTTTTTCCCTTCCCTTAATGTAAGGGCCAACCAGGAATCAGGTATGTTTTTCCTGAACCTGATAGAAGGATACCTTTCAGGGACAGGCAAGGGGCCTGGTAATCGGGTGGCTTTAGCAGGTTGGGTCAGGTGGTCTTTTCCACCTACCCGGATGCTCACTCCGTTTTCCAAAGCATTCAGAGCCTTTTTATCCACCTCCCCTTCCACCTGTACCCAATATATCCTTTCGTGACGGTACTTGGGATCCAAAAGCCGGTGATTCAAAGACTTGTCATTGGTTATCAATAACAAACCCTCACTGTCTTTGTCCAGCCTGCCTACCGGATACACGTCTTCCGGGAAATCCCAAAGGGATTTAAGGGTTTCTTCTTCACCGCTGAACTGACTCAGAATCCCATAGGGCTTGTAAACAACAAAATACTTAAATGATACGCGCACGCCTATCTCAGCAATTTAAATAGCTCATCCAGGTTCGGGGTGAGGATGATTTCCGTTCTTCTGTTTTTAGCACGCCCTTCCGCGGTGTCATTGCTGTCCTTTGGATCGTAATAGCTCCTTCCGGAGGCAGTGACACGTTCAGGTTCTACCTTATAATTTTGCGTGAGAATCCGCACAATGGCAGTGGCCCGGGCCGTGCTGAGGGCCCAGTTGTCTTCAAACCGGCCGCTTATCGGTACATTGTCCGTGTGTCCCTCCACCATGATTTGAATATCCGCATTAACGTTCAAAACCTCCGCCAGCTTCCCCAATGCTTCCCGGCCGTCCCGGTTTACGGTGGCACTGCCGGAGGGAAACAGCAGCTTATCCTGTAAGGATACATAGAGTTTGCCATCCTGTTCGTAGACCTGCAGTTCATCCGATCGGTATTGAATCAATGCCCGGTCTACTGTTTCCTTCAGCCGGTTCATGACGGCCCTTTGTTCATCCAGAAGGTTTTGTAACATGTCCAGCCGTTCCTGTTGTTCCAACAATCTTCTTTCCTTTTCAGAAAGCTGCTGCTGAACGGATGAAGAAGTGGACAGCGCCTGGGCCAGGCGATTGTTGAGATTGTTGTTCAATTCTTTCTCCCTGGCCAGTTCATTTTGGGTTTGGGCCAACTGTTTTTTGGTCTGCTCCAAATCACTTTTGGTTCTGTCCAGTTCTTCCTCGGTCTCTCCTAAGGAACGTGTCAGTTGGCTGATCCTTATATTGGCTTCGGTAAATTTCTTTTTTGAAACGCATGAACTGGTGATGGCGGTGAGTAATAGGAGGAATAAAATTACGCGGTACATAGGCAGGTGTAGTTTTATGGGTTTAGGCTAACTAAAAAACCATACCAAATTTAAATATTTGACTGACCAAATTTGCTTTTTTGTTTTTTTAATTTAATTTCTGAATTAGGATATGCGGCTCCAATTCAGGGTGTTTTTGTTTTGGCGATTGATCTGCTGCAACACCACGGCGTTTTCGGGCTGATTCAGGTGTGGATCCGATTCCAATAACAGCCGCGCCGCATTCCTGGCCTGTGTGAGGATTTGGCCGTCTTTACCCAGGTCCCCGATTTTCAGGTCAGTGATGCCTGACTGCTGGGTGCCGGCCAGGTCCCCGGGGCCCCGCAATTTCAAATCCACATCCGCAATGTCGAAACCGTTGTTGGTCCTGACCATGGTTTCCAGCCTCACCCTGCTGTCCTTGCTGAGTTCATATTTGGTCATTAAAATACAGTAAGATTGCTCAGCCCCTCTACCTACCCGGCCCCGCAACTGGTGCAGCTGGGAAAGCCCGAACCTTTCCGCGTTTTCTATGACCATCACGGTGGCGTTAGGGACGTTCACGCCTACTTCAATGACCGTGGTGGCCACAAGGATTTTTGTTTCACCCTTAACAAAACGGTTCATTTCAAAATCCTTGTCAGCAGCTTTCATGTTGCCATGGAGGATGCTGATAGGGAATTCGGGAAACGCTCTGCAAATGCTTTCATAGCCATCCATCAGGCTTTTGAGATCAAGTTTTTCGGATTCGTCGATGAGTGGGTAGACGATATAAACCTGCCTTCCCGTGAGAATTTCCTTTCTCAGAAAACCGAAAACCTTTAATCTGTCTTTATCATATCTGTGGACGGTTTGAATGGCTTTTCTTCCGGCCGGAAGTTCATCGATGACGGAGATGTCCAGGTCCCCATAAAGGGTCATCGCCAATGTTCTTGGTATGGGAGTAGCTGTCATTACCAGCACATGGGGATAATAATCCGTATTTTTGGCCCACAGTTTGGCCCGCTGCGCCACCCCAAAACGATGCTGCTCGTCGATGATCGCCAGCCCCAGGTGCTTGAATTGGACGACGTTTTCCAATAGGGCGTGTGTGCCGATCAGCAAATCCAGTTCTCCGCTGACAAGAGCACGGTGGATAGCATCCCTTTCCTTCTTTTTGCTTGATCCGGTCAGCAAGGCGCTGGTCAGCCCCATTTTGTCAGCATACTCCTTGAGGCCCTCGTAGTGCTGAGTGGCCAAAATTTCGGTAGGGGCCATGAGACAAGTCTGCGTCCCGGACCCGATGGCTACCAATATACAGATGAATGCCACAATGGTCTTTCCCGAGCCCACGTCTCCCTGGATGAGCCGGTTCATCTGCTTGCCGGATTTAAGATCCGCATAAACTTCTTTGATGACTTTCTTTTGGGCTTCGGTAAGGTCAAATGGCAGGTGTTCTTTGTAAAACCGGGTGAGCAGAGCCGCCTGGTTCAATATTTTGCCCCGGTATTTTTCCGTGCGGGTAAGCTTTAATTTCAAAAGTCTCAGTTGCAAATAAAAAAACTCTTCGAATTTCAGCCTGAAGATGGCTTTTTTGAGCCCGTCGGCATTTTTGGGAAAATGGATTTGTGAAAGTGCCTCTTTTTTGGAAATCAACCGGTATTGTTGTATCAAGGCCTGTGGGAGGGTCTCATGGACATGTGGCAGCGATTCTCTGACCAAAAGGGCTATGATCTTTGAGATGCCTTTGCTGTCCAAAAATCTGGCCCTAAGTTTTTCAGTCGTGGGATATACCGGCTGAAGGTAGATCTTCGATTGCTGGTTGGTGGTTAGCGGCTCCAATTCGGGATGGGCCATGCTGAATTTCCTTCCATAGAGCTGGGGCTTGCCAAAAGCCACAAGAGGAATACCTTTAATGAGTTTTTTGGCCACCCATTGGATTCCCTTGAACCAAGTGAGTTCCATGCTGCCGGAATCATCCGAAAATTGGGCAACCAAACGTTTGCTGCGTCCCTCGCCTGCCGTTTGGACGGAGGTGATTGTGCCGATCACCTGCACTTGCTGTAGACCATCATGCAGCTCGCGGATTTTATAAAACTTCGTTCTGTCCTCGTACCGAAAAGGATAATGCTGCAAAAGCTCGCCAAAAGTGAATATTTGGAGCTCTTTGTTCAGCAGGGCGGCTTTTTGTGGCCCTACGCCTTTGAGGTATTCTATTCTTGTGTCAAAAAATCCTGTCAATGATTCAATAGGTTTCTCCTGTTTTGGTTGGAATTAATGAGAATGGCTTTGCATTTTTTGAATATGGGGCCGATACGAAATGAGAGACTTCAATAAGAAAGACTGGTTTTTGGATCTGTGGAGGTTCTGTTCAGGATAGGATATTTGGTAATATATGTTTCCATTCAAATAATCCGTGAGAAAACGCAAGCCCATAATACAGGTCATCATTTCGCCTCCAAATGGAAGCGAATCCATCTCTTCCTCCTTGATCACACCATTCAAGGTGTGGTAAAACCCTTCCAGCAGCCCCTCGTATTTTTCAGGGTCTACGGCGATCTTATCCCAATTTTGTGAAGATTCGTCTTCTGTGCAAGCCACAGTCCTTACCAAATCCCCAAAATCATAAAAAACGTATCCGGACATAATGGTGTCCAGGTCTATAAGGGCATTCACTTTTCTAAGATCATCCCTGAAAATAAGGTTATTGATTTTGGTGTCATTGTGCGTCACCCTTGTGGGAAGGGCCTCTACATAGACTAAATATTGATCCACAAGATTCCTTTGGGCCAGGTAAAATGCTATCAGTTCCTCAAGCTCCCCATCTATGGTTGGTTGCGGGTTTTTTAAGCTTTCTTCGAACTGGCGAAACCTCAGGTCGAGATTGTGAAAATCCGGAATACTGTCCTGCAAAAGCCCGGCGTCTGTGTGGACAAATCCCCTAATAAAATAAGCGAAAGCCTCCGCGGCGGTTTTGGCTTGTGACTTTAGGGAAATCGCATCCCGGGTGGTTCCCTCGATAAAAGGGAACAGACGAAACAGGCCGCTTTGGCTTTTGGTAAAAAACGAATTCTCTTTGTTTTTTATAGGCAAAGGCAGGGCAAAGGGCAGTTGGTCCTTATCCAGGTCAGCTAGAATCACCTGCTGGTTAGCGGAAATCCTCTCCGGATACCGGAAAACCGCATCGTTGAATTCCTGCAGGATATATCTTTCTTTGCCGGTATTTATCAGGTAGGTCTTGTGGATATGTCCTGAGCCAAACCGCCTGATTTCCAGTTTATCCGCTTTTATGGGGTAATTCCCAATGATGGAGCTGAGCCAATTTTCTTCCATGTTACTTTGAACATTTACTGCAAAAACTTAAAACACTTTTCAAGTTTTGGGCAAACTTTTATAAAACGCAATGGTAAAATTACGATTGTTTTGAATATATATAGAGGAAAGCGTTTATATTTACTATCCCTGTGGGTATGTCTTTTTGCCGGAGGCTCTCGGGAGCTAAAATTTAAATCAAATTAATTAAAATAATTAGAAAAGTTTTCTTTATTTAGAAAAAAATTAGCCAAACCATTTTCATGGTGACATAGGGTTGTTTTGAATAACACTACTACTGTTTTAAAAATTATCACTGTATTATGAACATATCTTATATAGATTGGGCGATCATTATTGCCTTCTTTTTAATTTCAATGCTTATAGGGGTGCTTACTTCAAAAAAGGCGGGGAAAAACGCAAAGGAGTTTTTCCTTTCCGGTAGGAACATGCCCTGGTGGCTTTTAGGTATCAGCATGGTGGCCACTACTTTTTCAGCCGATACGCCTAATTTGGTCACGGACATCGTAAGGTCAAATGGCGTCTCCGGCAACTGGGTCTGGTGGGCATTTTTGTTGACAGGGATGTTAACTGTGTTTGTATATGCCAAATTATGGAGGAGGTCAGAGGTTACCACTGATTTGGAGTTTTATGAACTGAGGTACGGGGGTAAGCCAGCTGCTTTTTTGAGGGCTTTCAGGGCGCTCTACCTGGGGGTGTTTTTCAATATCGTCATCATGGCCACTGTCTCATTGGCGGCCATCAAGATTTTCGGGGTGATGCTGGGGCTGAGTTCGTGGGAAACCCTATTGGTAGTATCCGTAGTAACGGTTATCTACAGTTCTTTGGGAGGATTGAAAGGGGTTTTGCTTACTGATTTTTTCCAGTTTTTCATTGCAATAGGCGGCGCGTTCGCGGCCGCTATATATGTGTTGAATTTGCCGGAAATCGGAAGTATGGAAAATCTTTTGGCCCATCCCAATGTATCGGGCAAACTCAACCTGATTCCCGACTTTACCGACTGGAACCTGGTGATCCCATTGTTTATCATGCCCTTGGCCATACAATGGTGGGCCACCTGGTATCCCGGTGCAGAGCCTGGTGGCGGTGGGTATATTGCCCAAAGGATGCTTTCTGCCAAAAACGAGAAAAATGCCATTGGCGCCACGTTGCTGTTTAATGTAGCCCATTACGCCTTGCGGCCATGGCCATGGATCATCATTGCCCTTTCATCGCTGATTATTTTTCCCCAGATCAGCGATATGCAGGAGGCATTTCCCAATATTGAAGTCGGTAAACTGGGCAATGACCTTGCCTATTCCGCCATGCTCACCTTTTTACCCACCGGCCTGATAGGAATTGTGATGGCGTCTTTGATCGCGGCGGTGATGTCCACACTCTCCACCCATCTCAACTGGGGCTCGTCTTATGTGGTGAATGATTTTTACGCCAGGTTTATCAAACCGGAGGCTTCCGATAAGGAATTGGTATTGGTGGGAAGACTTTCCACGGTGGGCCTAATGGTACTGGCGGCTCTGTTGGCCACTTTATTGTCAAATGCCCTCGAAGCTTTTAACATCCTGCTACAGATTGGCGCCGGAACCGGCCTGATCTTCATTCTGAGGTGGTTTTGGTGGAGGATCAACTCTTATACGGAAATTTCGGCGATGATCATCTCTTTTGTGGTAGCGGTTTACTTTGAATCCATCCACAATAGGATCGGTATTCTCCCGATCCCGGATGATATGGCCTATTTAAAACTGCTGATAGGCGTGGGGATCACCACGGTGACCTGGGTGGCCGTCACCCTGCTCACCAAGCCGGAGGATGACAAAGTGCTGCTGGCTTTCTATAGAAAAGTGCGGCCCGCTTCTATTGGCTGGAAAAGACTTTTGGCCAAGTATCCTGAGGAGCGGGAGGAAACCGGACAATTGCCTATGGAGATCGGGTTGGTGCTCATCGCTTCCATTATGGTATATGCGGCATTGTTTGCGGCCGGATTCTGGATTTACAGCATGGTCACGGCGGCAGCCATTGCTACTATTGTAGCCATAGGCGGTGCCATATTGGTCTTCAAGGGATGGAGAAGAATGAGGTAAACGCGGGGATTTGATAGCGGCCCATCACCTTGACGGAATTATTTCCAGCCGAAAGCGGTTTACATAGGGAAATCGCATTTGACAATCCCAAAAGCGGGAAAATCTCATATGTCAAAGTCAGGCCTGTTTAAACCCTCGGGGGGATCTATCCCAAAAGCGATTTCCCGGGCGTTAAAGAGAATATGCCGAAAATTTCGTAATTTGGTGTTGGAATTTAAAAAGGAGAAGCTAAAAGGGATGTCTGTAAAAACTGCGGAAATATTAAAAGAAAACAACCTCAGGGTAACCAGTTGCAGGAGAGATGTTCTCAATACGTTTTTAGGAAAAAAAGTGGCGCTTTCCCATGCGGATTTGGAGGAAGAATTGAGGGAGAATTTTGACAGGGTGACTATTTACAGGACACTGAAAACCTTTCTTGAAAGCGACTTGATCCATAAGGTGTTGGATGATAGCGGAACAGCAAAGTATGCCTTGTGTACCCATGACACCCATGAGCCGCATCATGACCATGAACATGTACATTTTAAATGTGAAGTATGCGGAAAGACGAACTGTATTGAGGAAGTTTCCCTTCCAAAAGTTATTTTGCCCAAAGGCTATATCAGTAAGGAGATGAATTTGCTGGTGCAGGGTATCTGCAAAAACTGCAGTTAAACTTCAAGAGGCGGTGCCGGTTTTTTGTCTTTTTCTTTGTCATCATTCGGCCATATGATGCCAGGAGGCAGATCAATTTTTGGAGGTGTAAGGTCTTCTACTCCCCCGTCACCATCATCATCATTGTTGTTGCGGTTTTTATTGATCTTTGCTTTGGTCAGGGTAGCCACAAAGTAGATCAACACCACATAAGCGATCCCGCACAAAATCAGATCTATTACTAAGCTACTCATGGCTCTCAAGGTTTGCATGATTAAGTTACGACATAATAATTAAGAAGTCAACAACTTACGTTCCGCTTTAGGCTCATTGTTGAAAAAAAGTGAATTTTACATTTCAAAAACCCAATAAACTTGCTATATAATATTTATCATAGGATATTTGCGTTTTGAAAATTTAAAAACGGCAATGATTGTTAAAACCAAAAAATACAAGCTCGAAACAGGTACTTATATCAAACAAGGATTAAAGAACATTTTCAAAGAACAGTGGTGGGTAATGCTGATTGCTTTGGCCATTGCTTCGGGTTATTTTTTCATTCCCTCCTGGTGGTGGATCAGCATGGCCATTTTGGCATATGGTTTATATTGGCTGTTTTGGGTTATCCAGTTCGCCGGTGTGACGCAGATGGAGCAGAACAAAGTGATGTTTGAGAGGCTCGCTTATGAAATTGACAGCAGACAGGTGCTGATGAAGGTAAGCAGCAAGCAGGGGATGCCCATCAAATGGGACATGATCAAAAAAGCCCAGATCAAAAATGATGCGGTGACCCTGATCATGTCAAAAGCCCAGTTTATCCATCTCCCCTTCAGAATTTTTAATTCGGAAAACGAGATCAAGTTTGTCGAGACCATTTTAAAGAGAAAAGGGTATATAAAGTAAAAAGTTGAACCGCAAAGGTTCAACTTTTTATCAAATAGGTTCTTTGTGTTTTGATCACATAAAGCTGTCCGCTTTGCGGTAAGCTTCCAATAACGCCTTCTCCCCTTCCTTGCCTGGATGGGCGTTGCCGTGCTCCATACCCAAAATATCTCTATAACCCTTATCATAGATATGTTTGAAGACATTTTGGTAGTTGATTTCACCGGTGCCAGGTTCCTTTCTCCCCGGATTATCGCCGATTTGAATGTAGGCGATTTCATCCCAACACATATCCATAAAAGTAATCAGGTGCCCTTCGTTTTTCTGCATGTGATAGATATCATATAGGATTTTGCAGCTTGGGCTGTTTACCGCCTTGCAAATCATGTAGGTCTGTGAAGAAGTCCGCAGGTACAGGTTGGGCGTGTCACTCAAGGGCTCCAGTACCATGGTCAGCCCATGTGGTTCCAATATCTCCGCACCTTTTCTTAAGGCTTCAATCACATGGGCGGTTTGTATGTCCATGGGGAGGTTTCTTTGAAAGTCTCCCGGTACCACGGTGGTCCACTTGGCATTCACCCTTTTGGCTACCTCTACGGCACGTTTACATCCATCCAGAAAGATTTCGACAAACTCGTCTTTCCCCGCAGCCAGGGTGTTGGCGCTGTTGCCTCCTTTATCCAGGACAAATACCCCCATGGCCATTCCAAGTTTGCTGAGATGGTTTCCTATTTTTTCCTGCATTTCCGGAGTTCTGCCCATCATGCCGTTATCTTCGAGACTTCTGAAACCCATTTCATGCATGAAAGTGATCTGGTCCAACAAATCATCCCCTGCATGGTTTTTGAACATCCCAAAATGGGGAGCATAATCAAGGTTAAAAGGTTGTTCCGCTATTTCGGGTTTAATCGGGGTGGCTTCCAGGTGGTGCAGACCGGTGAGGCCGGCAACAGCGGAACCCAAAGATGCGTTTTTCAAAAATTTTCTTCTTTTCATGTTTCTATGCTTATACTACCTTGCTTTGTCCTGGTACGGCGTAAGCGTAATAGCCGTCTTCATTGGGTACATTTTTTGGCATGGCATCCCAAGCCAGACGGTCCGGCATCAGGTTGATCTCAGAATTGATGGCTTCGTCCCAGCTCACCACTTTTCCGGAATAAGTGGCAAATCTTCCCAATATGGAAGTCATTGTGCTTTTGGCAGCATTTTCTGCATCCGCGAATTTGTACTCGCCTTTAACAATGGCTGCGAACAATTCGTCATGTTCCTTTTGATAAGGGTTTCGGTTGTTTTCGCCGTCATGTTCATAGAGACTTTTGCCTTTATAATTGGTAAGCCTCCCGGTATTGCCTGCGTTCATGTAGGCTTTTCCCTTAGTACCTTGAAAACTTTCATCCACCCGGTTATGTGCACCGGGGAAGTGCCGGCATTCGCTATGGATGACAGTGCCATCTTCATAAGTAAACAAAACCACATGGTGGTCGAAGATTTCTCCGTGGTCTTTGCCTCTCCTCACTGTCCTTCCCCCCGTACCTTCTGCCTTTACAGGATATCCGTTTTTCACCCAGTTGGCCACGTCAAGGTTGTGAACATGCTGTTCTACAATGTGGTCTCCACAAAGCCAGTTGAAATAATACCAGTTTCTCATCTGGTATTCCATTTCCGTTTGGTCAGGCTGTCTCTCCCGTACCCATACGCCGCCGTCATTCCAGAACACCTGTCCCCCTATAATATCGCCGATTTTTCCATCATGTATTCTTTTCACCGATTCTATGTAACTGTCCTGATAATGACGCTGGAGTCCGACGACCACGTTCAGTTTTTTCGCCTTGGCTTCTTCCGCCGCAGCCAGGACCCTTCTGATCCCCACCGCGTCGGTGGCCACAGGCTTTTCCATGAAGATCTGCTTCTCCTGTTTTACGGCTTCTTCAAAATGGTCAGGCCTGAAGCCCGGAGGTGCTGCCAGGATTACCACATCGGCCTCTTTGATGGCTTGTTTGTATCCCTCAAATCCCGTGAACTTCTTTTCTTCCGGGACATTCACCTTTTCTTCTCCGTAGCGCTTGAAAATACGGTCATAGCTTTGGTCCAGCCTGTCTCTGAAAGCATCAGCCATGGCCACCAATTTGATATTGTGTCCGGTTTCGAAAGCCTGGAAAACGGCCCCGGTACCCCTTCCCCCACAGCCAACGACGGCGATTTTAATGGCATCATCTCCTGCTGCGTAAGCTCCGGGAAGGCTGAATGGACTTAATAACGCACCGCCTGTAAGCAATGCGGAAGTTTTTATAAAGTCCCTTCTTTGATTACTTTTTTTAAATTCCATTTTATTTTGAGTTAGATTATTAATAGTCTTCCATGGGCAATGTTCCATAGTATTTTTCGATTTCTTCCAGAGAGGGTGGATTTTGCGGCCTGATTACGCGCATCCCCAGGAAAGGAGCCTCAGGAAACCACCACTGGCTTTTGGGTATCTGTGGGTCTATTCTTTTCCAGTCAGGGCTGCTTCCAAATCTTCTGGCAGGTCTCAGGTCTTCCGCATGGCTCTTGTAGCTTCCTCCCCTGATCACTTTGGGATAAAGCTCCTCTGAAAGGCTGACGGGATTTGAAACCGGATTTCCTTGTCTGGATTTATAAGTATCCACTTTGTAGTGATCCATTGTCCATTCGTTGACATTCCCGAGAATATCGTATAGACCCCAGGGATTGGGTTTCTTTTGCCCTACGGTCTGGGTAGTGCCGCCACTGTTGGCTGCGTACCAGGCGTATTCATCCAACAAAGCCGGATCATTTCCGAAAAAATAAATGTCCTCGGATCCCGCCCGGGCCGCGTATTCCCATTCTGCCTCTGTAGGCAATCTGTAAAAAACGCCTGTTTTCAGGTAGAGCCACCGGCAAAACTGAATGGCGCCGTACTGGGTCATGGCTATGGCAGGCTTCTTTTCCTTTCCCATCCCAAATGTCATGTCCAAATAGGGAATGGAGGGCCTTGTAAGCCCGTCTATTTCAGAGGAAAGGGGCCCTTCACTACTCGACGCTTCGAAACCTTTATCCAAAAAGAGCTCAAAAAGATCCCAGGTAACTTCATGGGAAGCCATCCAAAATGGGTCAATTTTCACTTCATGGGCGGGTTGTTCATCATCCTTTGCCGATTTAACCTTTTTATGACTTCCCATTTTAAAGGTGCCTCCCGGTATGGGTACCATTTCAAAAGAAAGAGGTGTTCCCGGGATTTCCTGCTTATAAGGCTGGAAAGGAGTGCTCGTTTGATAGGATGTGCCAATGAGCAACAAGCTGGCCATAACGCCAATAAAAGCGTTTTTTTTGAAATCAAATGACATTAGATCAAGTTAGGCTTAGTTAATTTATGTTCTAAGGTTGAAAAACCAACCTTAAGCCGGGCCGAAAAACAGATTTCTGACCGACGGGGGAAATTACCGCAATTTTTTAAGAATTGAAAATACTTTTGCGATTGCGGCAATATCTGCTGGGAAACAGTCGTTATGGCTCCCCAATGGATCCCTGAACTTGTTGCGGGTTTGGAAACGGCTTATGCCAGTTCTTTAAGGTATTGGCCCGTATAATTGTGCTTTTCTTCCATCAATGCTTCCGGAGTTCCTTCAAAGGTCACATAACCGCCTTTTTCCCCTCCCTCAGGTCCAAGGTCAATTACCCAGTCGGCTGTCCTGATCACTTCGGTATTGTGTTCGATGATGATTACCGAATGCCCCTGTTCAATCAATGCATTGATAGAATGAAGAAGCTTTTTGATGTCATGAAAATGAAGGCCGGTAGTGGGTTCATCGAATATGAAAAGGATGTTTTCTTTGGATTTGGTATCGTTTTTTCCCAGAAATGACGCCAGTTTGACCCTTTGGGCTTCCCCACCACTCAGGGTGTTGGAAGACTGGCCCAGCCCCACGTATCCCAAGCCCACTTCCTGCAGTGGCTGCAGTTTATGGATGATGGCGTTTTTTTCCGTAAAAAATACCATTGCCTCATCAATGGTCATATCAAGTACTTCGGAGATGTCCTTGTCTTTGTACTTCACATCAAGGATTTCATTTTTGAAACGCTTGCCTTTGCAGGATTCACAGGTCAGATAAATGTCCGCCATGAACTGCATTTCAATTTTTTGCGTACCCTCACCCTGGCATGCCTCGCAACGTCCCCCATCCACGTTGAAACTAAAAAAAGCGGGTTTATAACCTCTTTGTTTGGATAAGGGCAGCTCAGAGAAAAGGGTCCGGATGGCATCATAGGCCTTTACATAAGTGACCGGGTTGGAGCGTGAAGATTTCCCTATAGGATTTTGGTCTACAAACTCTACTCTTTGGATTTGTTTAACATCTCCTTCCAGTTTCGCAAATTTGCCGGTCTCTTCGGTGATGGTCCCCATCATCTTGCCCAGGGCAGGGTAAAGTATCCGCTTGATGAGCGTGGATTTTCCTGAACCACTCACCCCGGTGACTACCGTAAGCACCTGCAAAGGGATCTTTACATTGATATTTTTAAGGTTATTTTCTTTTGCGCCTCTTATCAACAGGGAATCTTTCCATTTTCGATTGGCAGTTTTCAAACTGATTTTTTCCTCCCCCTTCAGGTAACGTGCGGTATGGGTGTTCCCGTTGCTGAGCAAAGCCGGCAAATCTCCCTGAAAAACCAAATGACCGCCATGGATGCCTGCGTCAGGACCGATGTCAATGATCTCATCGGCGGCACGGATAATTTTTTCTTCATGCTCCACCACAATCACTGTGTTGCCTAAATCCCTCAGCGATTTTAGCACTTTGATCAGCCGTTCTGTATCCCTCGGATGCAATCCGATGCTGGGTTCGTCAAGAATGTACATGGAACCCACAAGTGCGCTGCCGAGTGAAGTGGCCAGTTTGATCCGTTGGTATTCACCGCCTGATAGGGAGGAAGTAAGCCGGTTCAGCGTCAGGTATCCAAGGCCCACCTCTTCCATATATTCCAGCCTGTTGTGTATCTCCTTCAGCAGCCGGCTGGCAATCTTTTGTTCCCCCTCCGGCAGGGAAAGGGCCTTAAAAAATGTCAATGCGCTTTCTATAGGCATCAATACGATTTCAGTGATGGATTTCCCGCCGATTTTAACATAGGAAGCGTCTTTCCGGATTCTGGTACCTTTACAATCCGGACAGGTGGTCCTTCCCCGGAATCTTGAAAGCATCACCCTGTATTGAATTTTATGCAGCTTGCTTTCCACAAACTCAAAAAAAGCATCCAGCCCTTTGAAATACCGGTTACCATTCCATAGCAACGCCTTGTGTTCGGGATCCAGGTCTTCATAAGCACGGTGGATGGGAAAATCAAACTCAATCCCATGCTTAAGTAAGGGCTGTAGCCATTTTTTGGTGGTTTCGCCCCGCCAGGGTGCGATGGCGCCTTCATATACCGAAAGCGTTTTGTCAGGAATGACAAGGTCCTCATCTATCCCTAAAACAGAACCGAATCCTTCGCAGGTACGACAAGCACCATAGGGATTGTTGAAACTGAATAAATTGACAGACGGCAGCTCAAAACTGATCCCATCCAGTTCAAACCTATCACTGAAAGTCTTTCTTTCTTTATCGGGTATCACAATGACGCATTCTCCATGGCCTTCATAAAAAGCCGTCTGCACACTGTCAGAGATTCTGAACTGGTTGTCTTCATCACCCTTCCTTACCGAGACCCTGTCTATGAGTATTTCATAATGGCCTTCAGGGTACGATTTTTCTTCCAGCAGTTCCTCCACAAAATACGCGCTCCCGTCTATTAATATCCTGGTAAATCCCTTTTGAAGAAGGATTTCCAGCTCTTTCTCTTTGGATCTTCCTGACGGAAAATGTAATGGACAGCTTATCATGATTTTTTCGCCGTCCGGAAAATGGTGAATGAAATCCACCACATCCGTTACCGTATGATGCCTGACTTCTTCCCCGCTTATGGGAGAATATGTTCTGCCGATCCTGCTAAAAAGCAGCTTAAGATAATCGTAAATCTCTGTGGTGGTACCCACTGTGGACCGGGGATTTTTGGTGGTGACCTTTTGTTGGATGGCGATAGCGGGTGATACCCCTTTTATGTACTCCACTTCAGGCTTTTCCATTCTTCCCAAAAACTGCCTGGCATAGGAACTTAAACTCTCCACATACATTCTCTGCCCCTCTGCAAACAGCGTATCAAACGCCAATGAGGATTTTCCGGAACCTGAAAGGCCGGTTACTACCACAAACTTGTTCCTGGGGATCGCGACGCTGAGGTCCCTAAGATTGTTTACACGGGCGTTCTTGATAATGATGTATTCCCTTGGATCAAGGGTTTCAATATCCGTAGGATTTACAGTAGTAGCGGTCATAACCCACAAAGATACAACCCAAACTTATAAATGGTAAGTTCTTATGAAAAAATAAAGCCGCCTCGTTGCACGTAACAGTAAAGCGGCTTTAGCACTAAATGATCCGGTTTCCCTCCTATCAGTTCAAGGAGTTGGGTGATTAAACAACTTTCTGACAGCAAATAAAAACGTACCCACAAAATAATAATTGCTTATCTTGTTAAGATACTTTTGGCCCCCACTATTCGAACCGGATTCACTACGGATAAGGCACCCGCCTTACTCCTAGGACTTAAAATATCCCAACATTATCAAAATGCAGAATATATAGTTCGAAATACAAAAATATACTATTAAAAATTAAATAAAAAATTTTTTAAAGTAATTCGATCAAAAAACAACAGGTTTTTCGCTTTCAACATGATCACCATGGATTTCCGGATATTATTTTGCCTTGTTTGGCCCGTTTGTCCAGCTGATTTTTCATGCTCAAAAACTGCTTCCATTTGGCATAGCCCGTGATGTCATGAACCTGCTGGACTTCCTCAAAAATCTTTTGCGCCAGGGTTAAGTCGCCTTTTCTGTATGCATGAAAGGCGTGGGGAAGCGAAGAGAAGGCGCGCTGTAGACGCAACTCTTCCTCAACCTCCGAGAGAACCGTCTTCTGGCGGCTGAATTCGAGACTATCATTGCTTACTTTTACACTGTGCATTTGAATGGGTGATTTTAGGATTACTCCTGATAAAGTAGTGCATCTGCTGAGTGCCACATATACCTGACCGGCCTCGAAGGACCGCCCTATATCCAGTATACATTTATCGAAGGTCAGGCCCTGGCTCTTGTGAACAGTGATGGCCCATGCCAGTTTAAGGGGAAACTGGATGAATTTACCGATCACCTTGGATTCCACCTGTTCCTCTTTTTCGTTATATTCATATTCTATATTTTCCCAGATATCCCTTTTCACTTCATAAACATCGCCTTCATTACTTCGTACCCTGATTTGGTTTTCTTCCATTTGAATTACTTTTCCAATCATCCCATTGTAATAACCCTCTTCCACGCTGTTGCGCATAAAGATGACCTGTGCTCCTGCTTTTAAGGTGAGGTCTATAGGGTCCAACGGTGCCATGGATACAGGAAAATCATCTTCAATCCGGGCTTTATAAGTCCTGGGCCGACCTTCTAACAGCTCTAACTTCCTTTGGTTGATGTTGGCAATGGTATGATTATGAGTGCCCAACAGGATAAAGCCCTTGTCAAGCAGCCCAAAATCATATTCCGCGGAAGTCTGGTTCAAGAACCCTAGATCGCTTTCAGAATGCTTGCTCTCCCTGATTCTGTTGAGCAATTCTTTGAACGCAGCGTCTTTTTGCCGGTAGATTTTTTGAAGCTCTATATGAAAGGGGTTTAATTCTTTAAAGGCCCTGGAACTGAAAAAAAACCTGTTTTTGTAATAAGGAGAAAGCAGGTTCCATTCCTGTTCCCTCACTATGGGCGGGAGTTGGAAAGGATCTCCAATCAGCACCAATTGTACACCGCCGAAAGGGATATGCATCTTTTTTCTGAAGATACGTAATATTCTGTCCACCACGTCGAGCAACTCGACACGGACCATGGATATTTCGTCTATGACCAATAAGTCCAGGTTTCTAAAGATATCCAGTTTGGATTTTGTATACCGAAAGGTGGTATAAATGGACTCCTTTTTCCCCTTGGCCTGAGCTTGCAGCCGTGGGTCTTCAGGTAAAAACAGCTGTCGGGGGTCAATTTTGAAAAAAGAATGTATGGTTCGGCCTTTTGCATTTATGGCAGCTACCCCCGTGGGAGCTATAACAGCCATGTTTTTCTTCACATTCAATTTTCTTAACGTATGTAAAAAGGTGGTTTTACCAGTTCCGGCCTTGCCGGTTAAAAAAATAGACTTCGACGTGTAAAGCGCTAACTCAAGAGCCTGGAGGAAGGCCCCGTTTTCCATGTCCAGCCCATTGGCTTTGAATTCTTGATGAAAAAATTCCTTCAAAAATGACATATTTCGCTACAGGTTTTTTGGAGACTTCATAAAATTAATCAATATATCATTACACCCCTATCATTCTATGGGTTTTGCTGTCTGGAATGTGGCATCGTGTCTTTAATGAACATAGAAAAAGCCCGGTTGATCATGGTCCGAAAATTCTCCCGGTATATGATGATGATATTTTTTCGGCATGTATATTTACATACTAAAATTCGTGTTTAATGGATCAGATTTTGAATGTTGTTTTTTGTATGATGACCGGCATGGCTGTTTTGGCCATGATCGCTTCCATGATCAGGTGGGATGACTGGTGGGTCAGGGTATTTGATTTTCCGAGAATACAGATCATCATTTTTATTCTTCTTACCTTACTGCTGTTTCCTTTCACGTCACTTGAACCCAATTATTGGAATATATTGCTGTTGGCGTTGGTGCTTTTCAGCTTTATTTATCAAATCAGGAAGATCTACCCCTATACCTTGTTGGCCAAAAAAGAAGTGAAACCCTACCTTGGTGAAGATTCAGCAAATGCCATTTCCCTTTTAGTCAGCAATGTATGTACCCCCAACCGGCACACAGAAAAACTCATCGCCTTGGTGAACACCTACCAACCGCACCTTCTTCTCACACTTGAAACGGATCAATGGTGGGAAGACCGGTTGGCGGTTTTGGAAGAGCTGTATCCCTATCAGGTTAAAATTCCGTTGGATAATCTTTATGGGATGCACCTGTATTCAAAATACAAACTTGAAAATACCAAAGTACTTTATATTGTAGAAAAGGATATTCCTTCCATCCATTCGGAGGTAATCCTGCCGTCTGCCGAGAGGATAAGCATCCATTGTCTGCATCCGGAGCCTCCAAGTCCCACCGAAAGTGACACATCCACCGCCCGGGACGCGGAACTATTGATCGTGGGAAAGAATGTAGCGGAAGAGAAGTTACCGGTGTTGGTTTTCGGGGACCTCAATGATGTGGCCTGGTCCCGGACCACAAGACTGTTTCAGAAAATAAGCGGTCTGCTGGATCCCAGAAAAGGAAGGGGTTTTTTTAATACCTTTCACGCGGGGTATCCGTTGTTCCGGTGGCCTTTGGATCATATTTTCCATTCTCAGGAATTTTTACTCAGGTCTATCAAAAGACTGCCATCTATAGAGTCTGATCATTTTCCCATTTATATCCATCTTCAACTTTGCCCGGGCGTAAGGCAGGAAAATGATGAAGCGGAACTTGAAGAAGAGGAGGAAGAGTGGACGGAAGAAAAGATAGAAAAGGCTGATGCCAATCTTCTGTCCCTCTAGTCATTTATGAGGGAATATATTGTCTCAGAAAGTTTCTGGCTGTTAAAATAGCCATTTTAATATCTTCTTCGGATCGCTCATATGCCTTGTCTTCCACCTCTATGCAACATGGTCCCCGATAACCCACATCCGTCAGAGCAGCAAAAAACCTGCCCCATGGCACATCTCCAAGCCCAGGTATTTTCGGCGAATGGTATTCGAGTGGGTTGGCGAGAATGCCCACCCGGTTCAGTTTTTCCGGATAAACCTTTACATCTTTTAGATGGATATGGTGAAGCCTGTCCTTGAACTCATATAACGGCTGCACCGGATCCATCTGCATCCAAACCAAATGAGAGGGGTCATAGTTCAGCCCGAAATTGGCATCGGGAATAATACTGAACATTTTTTCCCAGACAGCCGGGGATATTGCCAGGTTTTTTCCCCCTGGCCATTCATCGTCGGTAAAAAACATCGGGCAGTTTTCGATACCAATATTGATTCCTTTTGCAGCCGCATGTTGGATAATGGGGGGAAAGCGCTCAGCAAACATCTTCAAATTGTCTTCAATATTCAGCGATGGATTCCTGCCTATAAAAGTGTTGACCACAGGAATTCCCAGTTGGGCGGCCCCATCGATCACCTTTTTTACATGCGCAAGGGCCGCTTCCGATTTTTTGTCATCCGGATCCATGGGGTTGGGGTAGTAACCCAAGCCGGACACGAATACGTTTTTTTTCTTTTGATAGGCTTGTATGCTGTCAATGCTTTTCCTGTCCAGATCACCCACATCAATATGGGTGACGCCCGCGTACCTTCTTTCGGCTTTTCCCATTGGCCAGCACATGATTTCCACGCAGGAGAAACCTTCTTCCGCTGCGAAATCAAGCACTTGTTCAAAACTTTTATCGGCTAAAATGGCACTGACAAATCCTAATTTAAGCATATGGTTTTTTAGTTTAATGGGTGAAGGAAACAGCGTTAAAATTAATAAATTTTTTCATCCTCCTTTGTTCCACGAAAAATTATCAAGCCGTTTGTGCTACCTGAATTTTTCTTTTTAATGATTCCTGGATAACAGACAACTGCCATATTTTTCATATCAATTGAAGTGTATTTCCCTATATTTTCCGGCCAACTCACTGAATGATTTGTTTAGAGGGTTGAAAGAAGTGGTTTAATGGGCCGTGGCCTTCACCTGTCTTCACGTCTTTCCCGTATTCAAGGGCTTTTTGGAGATAATCCCGGGCCCGGTCAACGGCCGTTTTGATGGAAAAACCCTTGGCGAGTCCGCAGGCTATGGCGGTGGATAAGGTACAGCCGGTACCGTGCGTGTTCTTGGTGTCAATCCGCCGGCTTTTGAATTGTTCCTGCTCTCCATTTGCCAAAAGCAACACATCATAGAGTACATCGCCTGCCAAGTGCCCGCCCTTTATGAGGACATTTTTTGCTCCTAATTCAAGGGTTCTTTGCGCTGCCTCCACCATTTCGCCACAGGAACGGATACTTCTTTCTGTGATAATTCCCGCTTCATCCAGGTTGGGCGTGATGAGGGTGGCCAAGGGGAGGAGGTGTTTCCTGAGCATGCTGACGGCCTTCTCTTCAATTAACCTGTCGCCGCTGCTGGCCACCATCACGGGATCAAATACAACGGGAACGTTTTCCCATCGCCCCAATGTTTCACCGAGCATTTCAGCCACTTCCGGCCGGTTTACCATGCCGATTTTGATGGCTTTTGGCCTCAGGTCGTCCATTACCGCCTCGATCTGCGCCCTGATGATGTCCACCGGGATAGCATGTATGCCCTTCACCCCCAAGGTATTCTGAACGGTAACTGCGGTTATCGCCGTGGTTCCGAAGCAACCGAGAGCTGACATGGTTTTCAGATCAGCCTGAATTCCGGCGCCTCCTCCACTGTCTGATCCGGCTATGCTCAGGACGGTCAAATAGCTCTTCATAGTTTTTTTGCCTTTTTAATTTCAAAGTTCACAAACCCTTCTGGAAATCCTCAGAGCCTGCAAAGGATCTCTCCGGCACGCTCCAAAATCTCATCGTCTTTGGCAAAACAGAACCTCAGCAGCTTATCGTCAATTTTGTCGTTGTAAAATACGGATACCGGGATGGAAGCCACCTTGATTTCTTTTGTCAGACGGACTGCCAGGTCATAATCGTATTCGTCTGTGATTTCCTTATAGGATACAATCTGGAAAAAACTGCCTTTGGATGGTGTGAATTTGAACCTGGAGGCCTGTATCGCTTGGTTGAATTTGTCGCGTTTATCCTGATAGAAACGGCTCAGTTCTTCATAATGAGAGGGGATCTTGAGAAAATCCGCCAACGCGTACTGCATGGGGGTCACGGTACTGAAGGTAATGTACTGATGGATCCTCCTGAATTCTTCGGATAGAACCTTTGGAGCCAGGCAGTAACCTATTTTCCACCCCGTGGTGTGATAGGTTTTTCCAAAAGAGCCGCATACAAAAGACCTCTCCCGCAATACCGGATGGGTCATCATGGAATGGTGTATTTCCCCATCAAAAACGATGTGCTCGTAAACCTCGTCACTGATGACAAAAATTTCCTTATCTCTTATCAGCGCGGCCAATGCATCCAAATCCTCGCGGGTAAAAATATTTCCGACCGGATTATGCGGTGTATTGACGATGATGGCTTTGGTTTTGGAAGAAATGGCGGTTTTGACCTCTTCCCAGTTTATTTTAAAATCAGGTGCCGCAAGGGTTATATATACCGGTGTGCCGCCGTTGAGGTCAATGGCTGGCACATAACTGTCATACGCGGGTTCGAAGATGATCACTTCGTCTCCGGGATGAACCACTGCGGTTACCGCACAAAAAATAGCTTCCGTGGCTCCTGAGGTAATGGTCACCTCAGTTTCCGGATCATAGCTGATGCCGTAGACTTTTTCGGTTTTTTCGGCTAGGCTTTCCCTTAGGGGAGGAATACCGCTCATCGGCGCATACTGGTTGAAACCTTTTTTCATATAATGGTTAACCCGTTCCGTGAGCAGGGGTGAACAGTCAAAACTGGGAAAGCCTTGGGAAAGGTTCAGGGCTTCTTCGTCGGTGGCAAGCTTGGACATTACCGTAAAAATGGTAGTACCGGCATAGGGTAATTTAGAAGATATATCTTTGATTTTGTTCATATTCATCCAAAAGCCAGCCACACATTGGGCGGCTGGCTTCAACTTATTGGTGTTTATTTATTTAAAAGCTTCAACGCCCGATGCGGCTATTATACCGTCCTGTGCGGAAGTTACGCCGCTCACACCGATGGAGCCAATGACTTGGCCGTGATGTGTAATGGGCAAGCCCCCCTCTACGGCAGTCACATTAGGTAAAGTCATTATATGAACGTTCCCACCTTTCACAGCCTCCTCAAATACCTTGGTAGGTCTTTTGAATTTCACCGCGGTTTCGGCTTTTTTCATGGCCACTTCCACGCTTCCCACCTGTGTGCCATCCATTCTTCTTAGCGAGATGAGATGGCCTCCGGCATCCAACACAGCAATGACCACATTCCAGTTGTCTTGTCTGGCCCGGTCTTCGGCCGCATCGGAGATTTTTTGTGCTTCTTCCAAGCTGATGACCCTGCTGCTTAAACCTTGGGCTAACTGCTGATGGGATACGAATGTCAACATCATACATAATCCTAAATAGATCAATTTTTTCATATTTTTCCGGGTTCTTGTTTTAAGTGAAAATTAACTATCAAGGATAAAGATAATTAATAAATGGCTAAACCTGAATTTTATATATTTGACATCTAAAAGAACCTTCAAAAATTATGGAATTTTATCAAAAAGAAATCCAATTAAAACCATTTGATCGCGGTTTTCATCTAATTACAAATGAAATTGTGGATAACTTTCCTGAAATCAGGAGAATCAATACAGGTCTTTTACATATTTTAATAAAACACACTTCTGCGGGTATTAGCCTCAATGAAAATGCCGACCCTACGGTGAGGAAGGATTTTGAAACTTTTATAAACGACCTGATCCCGGAGGATTATCCACACTTTATCCACACCTATGAAGGGCCCGATGATATGCCTGCGCACGTTAAAAGCAGTATTTTCGGCTCACAGCTGCAAATTCCTATTACCCATGGGAAACTGAACCTCGGTATTTGGCAGGGAATTTATTTGGGGGAATTCCGGAACCATGGCGGATCCAGAAAATTTGTGCTGACGGCTTACGGAACAGGTAAAAACAGCTAAACTGCTTCTTTAAAAAATTTGTGCAAGGTTTTTATAGATTATCCACAATTTTATCCACACTAAAAAGCTTTACGATGCCTCTTTTTTGCTTTTTGAATTAATGTTGTCGTTGACGTACAATTTGTTCTGAAATTTTTTTCTTTAAACTTCGGGAAAGGGGCATTGCCATTGCTCGTTTTTATCTTCGGATAGGATTAAAAGCAGCCAGTCTTTGGTTTTATCCGGAACCTTAAACTTCTTATTTTTTTCATTATCCCATATGCCGGCTGCTGAAACCGTGCCCTGTTTAGGATTGAACCAAAAAGTGGGGTACTGACCTGGTACAAGCCTATCGCTTTTCATGTGTATGGAGCGGCCAGCGGGACTATATGCCAAGACCATGTCTTTTTTTATCCCCATGACTGCGGAGATATAAGCAGCGTTTTTAAAATTAAAGCCCCCGATTATCTCTGGATCCGGACGCAGATGCTGCCAGGGAAGGCTTTCAAACAGCTTCTTCATAAACCCCATTTGCGAGGATCCCGGGAGATCCAATGCTTCCCGCCAATTCAGGTAAGCACCATGAAGTGCTTTTTTGCCTATACTGTACATCTGCCATACCTCATTGCAGCCGTAGGTGTGTCCGGCTGCACCGCTCATCATATTCCAATAAGCTGCCCGGCGTACGTCAAAATCGTTCAGGCGGGATACATGCATTTTATTGAGGAGGTTGGGGATGTTTTCATATCCGGGTTCACCGTCTATCACAGGTCGTGTGGGCTTGTTTTTGCAAGCTTTTCTGGTAAAAGTATATTCTTTGAAACCTTTCTGGTGCCTTGACTGGAACATGTCCAGATCCAACCAGCTTTCCTGGCCATAAATATCACTCGCGATATGTCCTCCCATAGGGTGCAGGGTGATCAGTTGTCGCGGCGCATGCCGCTTCAATCCCAATGCCATTTTGCAGTTGATTTGATAATCCTCTTCATTGGCTGGCACGCGGTCACCTCCAAGAATCCAAATAATATGATTATGATGGCCATATCTTTTGGCCAGGTATTCTCCAAAGATCCTAGCATTTTTCGGGTTGAAAATTTCAGGGCCTATGCCCCACTTTTTGTTGTATTTGTCTCCCCAGGTAGGTAATAGACCTAGGTAAAGCCCGGTCTCACGGGCCATATGGACCACTTGATCTATATGTTCAAAATACTTTTCATTGGGCCGGGTGGGATCATTTTCAAGTAAAGGAGTTTCCCCAAGGGCATTTGGCGTGTTAAGCCCATCAAGTTCCGCGAGGATTACGGTTTGGACTACAGTAAACCCTTTTTTAGCCCTGTTGTCCAGGTATGCAGCCGTTTCTTCCCCGTTTAAACGATGCAATAATTCCCAGGCTGTATCGCCCAGCCAAAAAAAAGGTTTGTCGTTTTCATCTATGAGAAATTGGTTGCCGGCTTTTACTTT
Source organism: Negadavirga shengliensis (assembly GCF_042652345.1). Classification (NCBI taxonomy): domain Bacteria; kingdom Pseudomonadati; phylum Bacteroidota; class Cytophagia; order Cytophagales; family Cyclobacteriaceae; genus Negadavirga; species Negadavirga shengliensis. The sequence continues at coordinate 501,410 of NZ_JBHSJJ010000001.1, read as the reverse complement.
CAATAAGGGAAGTGCCATTTTCTATTTTCCGGTTAGGGAAGGTGTTGGATCCACCGGATGCAGTTTTCCATCCACCCCTGTTGCGTGCCCTCTTTATTAATGGACAAGGAATAACCATGCCCACCCGTGGGATAAAGGTGCATTTCAGCGGGAACCTGGTTTTTTACAAGCCCCTCATAAAATAACAAGCTGTGTTGTACGGGAACACCTTTGTCATCCTGGGAATGAAAAATGAAGGTGGGAGGGGTGTCGGGCTGCACCTGTAATTCATTGCTAAAAAAATCCACCCATTTTTGGTCAGGGTCAGTTCCAATGAGGTTGTTTCTTGATCCAATGTGTGTGATGTGCTGGGTAAATGAAATGACAGGATATCCTAAAATCATGAAATTCGGCCTGCAATGTTTCCCCTCAATGGGATCGTTTGAACCGGGATTCCCGTCATCATACCGCGTACCTAACGTGGATGCCAGATGTCCCCCGGCGGAAAATCCCATGATGCCGATCTGTTCGGGATCGATATTCCACTGCTCAGCGTGATGCCTGACCATCCTGATGGCCCTCTGCCCATCCACCATGGGCACAATGTGCGGCTCGGTCTGGGTTTCCCTTGAAGGCAGGCGGTACTTTAACACGATGCCGGCTATGCCGTGGCTGTTCAGCCATTTCGCTATGTCAATGCCTTCCCAGTCATAGGCCAAAACCCCATATCCTCCGCCGGGACATATGATGACCGCTTTGCCGGTTGCGTTGCGTTTTGAAGGTAAAAACACCTGGATCTGAGGATCCTGGACACTCCTGACTGAAATGATGTCGTGATGCTGGATTTCCTCCTTAATCCGGGTTTGTTTATGATAAGGGGCCTCTCCATTGTAGAGATTGAGGGTGATGAGCCCCTCTTGGGCCCATAGGGACATGCCAAATCCCACCACGCAAAACAGAAGCAACACAACTTTTATCATAGGGTTAAACTTTATTTTCATTATAAGCTTTGAGCATCAATGCGGCACCATACGCAGATCCCAGCGGGAAATCAGAAAATTCGAGTTCATAATTTTCCAAAAGCGCTTTCAACAGCCGGATGAAAACTTGATTATGTACAAAACCACCGTCAATATACACTTTTTTGATGGATGATTTGCCTTGGGCCAGTTTAAGCGAGGCGGCCTGCATTCTGGCGAGCCCCCATATCAAATGATGGTAAGCGGTTTCATAATCCGGATAGGCTGAAGGGTCCCAGTGGTTTTCCGGAAAGATTTCAGCCACCAAGGGTGTTCTGGCAATGGTTTCGGGATAAAAGCTTGGGTGTTCCTGCCCACTCGTCAATGCCTGAACCAGTTTCCCATCAGGTGGTATGCCCTTGTAGTATTTTGGCGGTTTGTCAAATATCCGGTTAAGCTTTTCGAGTTGGTGGTCCAGTTCATATCCCAGGAAAAATCTGCTGGCTTTTACGGTTTTACCATGAATGGAGAGGAAATTCAGACAGTCATTTTGAAGCTCGCTGAAGGTGAGGTTACCGTCGGGATACGGGTTCAAGGTGATGCTCCATGTGCCTGTAGAGATCAACATAAACGGTTCATCAATCTTGATCAGGTAAGAGGCCAAGGCAGAGGAACTGTCATGAATACCCACTCCCACCTGCACTTTTTGGCCGCATATTTCCTTTTCAAAACTGTGCGTCGTGGGGACGGTTTTCGGTAATTTTTCAGCAATACCCTCCTTATAAACCCATTGATGATAATCGGATTTGGGAAAATCCCAGAGCTTGGTATGACAGCCTATTGAAGTGGGTTCACTAACAGCTTCACCGGTAAATAGATAAGAAATATATTGGGGCAGGTGAAGGGAATATTTTATTTTCTTAAATACCTTCGGTCTCTTCCTTTTCAGCCACAATAACTGGAGTCCTGAATTCAACATACCCAAGGTGGGGGAGGCGGTGGTCACATTGATTTCTTCTTCCGGATACTGCCCATAAAATTCCTTGTGGAGATCTTCCGGAAAGTGTTTCAGGTAATTATAAATGGGAGTGATGGGCTGCCCTTCTTCATCTATCGAAACAAAGGAAGCACCATAAGTGGAAAAATTGAGCGCTTTCACTTCATATTCCGGGTCTTCACAAAGCTTTTTCACCGTTTCTTTCACCCAATGGCTTATTTTTTCCAGGTCATCACATTCTTCCCCATCCTCATCTGTGATCGTCGGAAATTTGACATATTCTTCTTTGATTTCCTGAAGGAATTCGTCAAAAAGAAAGAATTTTTTATTGGTCTTACCTATATCGAATATGGCGATTACCGGTATGGGCATATTGTTCGGTTATGTGTTTGTTAATAATTTGTAAGCTAAAGTAAAGCCATTTTACTTTGGAAATATGCCATTTGCTCAAAGGCCTGTGGCCATGGTTTTCAGCCCTCTTTCTTTGATCAATTGATCCCTGACTTTCAAACTTCTGTAAGCCCCGAAGGGCTTAATGGCTGCACCAGCCTGTAACCGGGCCTCGGCAATAAGAGGCCTAAGATCCGTTCGGTATGCCTCCTGCAGAATTTCCTGTGCCCATGCTGGATCATTCGTTTCTCTGGCCTCTTCCAGCTTTATCCGGTCGATGATTAAGGCCTGTGCATAAGCCAGCTGAATGGCTTCCACGGATTGTAACAAATCCTCCAGCGGATCTTTGAGGTTATGGCTTGCATCAATCATCCACGCGGGAGTTGGATTGGGAGAAGACGGATCTTCCATACCTTCCACCAACTCATTAAAAATAAGAAAAAGTTGGTAAGGTTTCAAAGCGCCCACAGTGAGGTCATCGTCTCCGTATTTGGAATCATTGAAATGAAATCCCCCCAGCTTGCCCTGCATCATGAGCGTGGCCACTATCTGCTCGATGTTCGTGTTGGGAAGGTGGTGCCCCAAGTCGACCAATGTAAAGGCCCTTTCTCCTAACTGGCTGGCCAACAGGTGGGAAGTCCCCCAATCCTGGATTACCGTATGATAGAAATAAGGTTCATAGGGTTTATATTCCACGAACATTTTCCAATCCTCAGGCATTCCCTGGTAAATTTCTTTGAGAGCATCAAATGTCCTTTGCAGGGCTTTTCTAAAATTCATTTGCCCCGGAAAAGAAGAGCCATCGGCCAACCATACGGTAAGGGATTTTGAACCCAATTCTTTGCCATAGTGGATCACTTCCAGATTATGGTCGATGGCCTGTCTTCTCGCCCTGCTGTCCGTATGGCAGAGCGACCCGAATTTATAGGAATGGCCTTGGTTTTCCTGATCTTGAAAAGTATTGGAATTTACGGCATCAAACGCCAGTCCCAGAGCAGCGGCATGTGACTTGACGGCATCCACATCGGAAGGGATGTCCCAGGGTATATGGAGGGAAATGGCTCCCGAACCGCCATTGAGCGCATGGAGCATGCCCACATCATCTATTTTTTCCTTCAGTGAACGGGGCTCGCCTCCACCGGCAAAACGTGCAAAACGCGTTCCCCCCGTGCCTAATGCCCAACTTGGAATGGCCACCTGAAAGTTTTTGATTTTGTCGATGACTTGTTGGGAATCGATATTTTTTCTTTCCAGGATCAGCCTTAAATGATCAAAACTCTCCCGGTGCTGAGGGAGAGTTTTGTCATTCTGAGTTTGTATTTGATCGGTGGTGATTCGCATAGCCCGGATTATCTGACAAAGGCAGCGGCCACACCGCCATCCACATTCAAAATGTTTCCGGTACTTTTGCTCAGGTCTCCCCCTACAAAGGCGAACACCCCGTTGGCGATATCATCCACAGAGATGATCTCGTTCATGATGGTTCTTTTTGCGTAAAATGCAGGAAGTTCCTCCACTTTAATGCCATAAGCTTTGGCCCTGCCTTGCGCCCAAGCGCCTTCCCAAATTTTACTGCCTTCTATCACCGCATCAGGGTTCACCACATTTACGCGGATTTTATCAGGGCCAAGTTCGGCGGCCAAAAGACGGCTCATATGTACCTGGGCTGCTTTGGCGGTACCGTATCCTACGTTGTTTGGTCCGGATACCAAAGCGTTTTTACTGGCAATGTTGACGATATCGCCGCCTGTGTTCTGTGCCCTCAGGATACTTACCCCGGCTTTGGAAACGGCAAACTGACCCTTTACCAACACGTCTTGAAGGATATCCCAGTCTTTTTCAGAAGTTTGGTCAATGGGTTTCGATATGGCCAATCCAGCGCAATTGACAATGATGTCCACGCCACCAAACTTGAGGATGGTTTCTTTGAAAGCTTTTTCAATGTCCTCCATTTTGGTGACATCCATCAAGGCACCGGCTCCCGTGTCCCGATCGTATGTTCCCACGGCCTGATCCAGATTATCTTTGTTGATGTCGGTAATGAAAACGCAGGCGCCTTCCCCGGCCAATCTGTCGGCGATGGCCTTGCCGATACCCCCTGCTCCGCCTGTTACAAAAGCGATTTTTCGGGAAAGCGGCTTTTCTTTAGGCATTCTTTGGAGTTTGGCTTCCTCAAGCAGCCAATATTCGATGTCGAAAGCTTCCTGTAAAGGCAAGGAGACGTACTCGGATATGGCTTCGGCACCTTTCATTACATTGATGGCATTGATGTAAAATTCGCTGGCTACCCTTGCGGTTTGCTTGTTTTTAGCATAGGAGAACATGCCCACTCCCGGCCAAAGGATGATCACAGGGTTGGAATCCCTTATGGCAGGGCTGTTGTGTCTTTTATGGTCTTCATAATATTGGGTATAATATTCCCGGTATTTTTTAAACTCCTCTTCCAAATAAGATTTAATGGAGGAGATATCGTTAAGGTCTTGGTCAGCAGGGATGTCCAATACGAGCGGACGTATCTTGGTACGAAGGAAATGATCAGGGCAGCTGGTACCCAAAGGAGCCAGTTTGTCAAGATCATTGCTATTGATGAACTCAAGCACCCTCTCGTCATCCGTAAAATGTCCTACCATCCTGTTAAAGCTGGAGGCCAGCCCCCGCAGGTGAGGAGCAATTTTGGCAGCCTGATCCTTCCTTTTGCCGCTGTCCACCGATTGGATCTTTTGGCCGCCGAACACAGGGCGTTTTTTGCCGTAATTGTCTTCTAAATATTGGGAGGCTTTATCAATCACCTCTAAGCTGTTGATATAGCATTCATACGAAGTGTCTCCCCAGGTAAACAGGCCGTGGCCCCCCAGCATAATGCCTCTGATGCCCGGATTTTCCTTAAGGGCTTTATCCAATTTCAGCGCGAGGTCGAAACCGGGTCTTTGCCAGGGCACCCAGGCTATTTCCCCGTCAAAAAGTTCCTTTGTGATTTTTTCCCCGTCTTTGGATGCGGCTATGGCAATGGCCGCATCAGGATGGAGGTGGTCTATGTGTTTAAATGGGAGAAACGCATGCAACGGCGTGTCGATGGAGGGTGCTTTGGAATCCAGGTCATAGATACAGTGATTGAAAAGCGCAACCATTTCGTCCTCGAATTCCAGGCCCCGGTACACGTTCTTCAGGGAAAGCAATTTATCCATGTATAGACCCGCAAGACCGCTTCTTTTTAGCGTGCCTATATCGCCCCCGGAACCCTTGATCCACATAACCTCGGTTTCTTTTTTTGTCAAGGGATCCTTTTCGATGGTCTTGCAACTGGTATTGCCACCGCCATAATTGGTAATTCTCAGATCCGCACCCAGAATATTAGATCGGTACAATAGTAGGGCTACCTGATCATCACCTAAAGCATCTGCTTTCTCATCATCCCACAGATAATCTACATGTTTAAAAGTTTGTTCTGAAATAGCCATATTTAAATGATATGTTTGAGTTCAACTTTATAATTTTAGCGAATATAAATTAATCCTATTTTCTAACTGTCCTGTTCTATGCTGTTTGGAAGAAAAATGAGCCGCATGAATTTGCCAATAATGTTATTTTTCCTGCATACCAAACTGAATATTTAATCATTAGAAATATACGCTTTGGATTTTCAAAATTAACAAAAGGAAAAGTTTTTTCATAAGGGATAACCTTTCATTGTTGGTATGGAGAGGGACTGGTAGCACTCCAGCCACCGTCGATAACAAGGCTTTGTCCGGTGATATGCCGGGCTTTCTCCGAAACCAAAAAAGCGACTGCATGGGCGATATCCGCGGGGTAGGCGGGTCTTCCCATCGGGGTGATGGATGACCATATGGTATCGTAGCCGGGCTCCGAAGAGGTTCTCTCCGTCATGGTAGCCCCGGGAGCCACCGCGTTGATATTGATCCTGTGCGGTGACAGTTCCAAAACAAGTGTCTTGGCCAACATTTCCAACGCAGCTTTGCTCATGCCATAAGCCGCAAGGTTTTTATGGGCCTGATGACCGGTGACAGAGGACATCAGTAGGATGCTGCCGCCGTTTCCTTGACGGATCATTTGATTGGCGGCGGCCTGGACCAAAAAGAAGCTTCCCGCAAGATTAAGATTGACAACCTTTTGGAAATCTTTGTGTGTGTAAGTCAGGAATTCCCCAAACACGGTAATACCTGCATTGGCTACCACAATGTCTAATGAACCAAAATGGTCTACGGCTGCTTTCACAAGCGTTTGGATAAAATCAATATCAGCGGCATCTCCGGCCAAGCCGATGCATTTTCCGGGATAAGATGCCGTGAGCTTTTGTTCGGCTTTTTGGGTCAGTTCTTCATCAAGATCGTTGAGGATTACCAGGGTTCCTTCCTCTAAAAGTTGTTTGCAGATTTCAAATCCAATACCCGCGCCGGCTCCGGTGACGATGGCCACCCGCTTTGATTTTTTCACGTCGCTCCGATTCTTGTTCATGAATAAGTTTGATGGGGGGAGGTAGTATTTTATGGGGATGAAATTAAGAAAACATGGATGCTTCCGTCCATGTTTTCTCAATTTAAGTCATAAGGATTTAATGAGAGTCCTTGGTTACTTCACTTCCCGAACCTCCCTTAAGGAAATCCAAGTCAGCCCCGAGGTTGGCTTGTTCCACATGTTTGATATAAAGGCTTACATACCCCCTTTCTGTCGGAACCTCCGGTTTTTTCCAAGCGGCTTTTCTTTTGGCCAGTTCCTCCTCTGAGACGAGTAGGTTGAGCTTTCGTGCCTTTACATCCAGTTCGATCAGATCACCCGTCCGGACCACCGCAAAATTGCCGCCTTCGGCAGCCTCAGGAGAGGCATGAAGCACCACGGTGCCAAAGCCGGTACCACTCATCCTGCCGTCTGAAATACGTATCATATCGGTTATACCTTTGGCTAGCACTTTGGGAGGAAGCCCCATATTGCCTACCTCCGGCATACCGGGATAGCCTTTTGGGCCTACATTTTTCAGGACCATCACAGAATTTTCATCGATATCCAGGTCAGGGTCATCAATTTTGTTTTTGTACTCGTCAATGTCCTCAAATACGATGGCCTTTCCGGTGTGCTTCATCAGGTGCGGACTGGCCGCAGAGGGTTTGATAATGGCGCCTGTCTCGCAGAGATTGCCTTTCAATACCACAATACCGGAAGTTTCATTGAACGGGTTATCTATAGCGGCAATGACTTTTTCATTGAAATTCTCAAAAAGTTCATTGTTTTTACCAATAGCCTTGCCATTTACCGTAATACAGTCGTTGTGCAGGTGATCCTTAAGCTGCCGAATGATTGCCGGAAGGCCGCCGGCGTAATAGAGGTCCTCCATAAAATACATCCCTGAGGGCTGCAAGTTGGCAAGCAGCGGGATGTTGGAAGAGAATTTATCAAAATCTTCCAGGCTAAGGTCAATCCCCATCCTGCCCGCAATGGCGAGCAGATGGATCACAAAGTTGGTTGATCCGCCTATGGCTGCGTTGACCATGATGGCATTTTCAAACGCCTCTCTGGTAAGGATGTCGGATAACTTCAGGTCATTTTCCACCATTTTGACAATCTCCATTCCAGAGAGGTGGGCCAGCACTTTTCTTGCGGAATCAGGGGCAGGAATGGCTGCATTTCCCGGAAGGGAAAGGCCTAGGGATTCGACCATACATGCCATGGTAGAAGCAGTACCCATTACCGCGCAGTGCCCATCGCTACGGCAAAGTCCAGACTCAGCAATGAATAATTCCTCCTGGGTCATCTTGCCGGCTCTGGCCTCTTCGCTGAACCTCCATATGTCAGAAGTACTTACTGAGGTGCCTCTGTACCGTCCGGTAAGCATGGGCCCTCCGGAAACCACAATAGTGGGCAAGTCCACGCTGCATGCCCCCATTACTAAGGAAGGTGTGGTTTTGTCACATCCGCAGAGCAATACCACCCCGTCCAAGGGATTTGCCCTGATGGATTCCTCGGTATCCATGCTTGCCAGATTCCTGTAAAGCATGGCGGTGGGTTTCATCACGGTTTCCCCCAGTGACATGACGGGGAATTCGACCGGATAACCGCCCGCTTCCAGTACGCCCTTTTTTACAAATTCCGCTAATTCCCTGAAATGTGAGTTGCACGGGGTAAGTTCAGACCAGGTATTGCATATCCCTATAATGGGTTTTCCATTGAGTTCATGCGTGGGTATACCCTGTTTTTTAAACCATGATCTGTAAATTAGACCATCTTTGCCGGTTTTGCCGAACCAACCCTGGCTTCTCCTCTTAGATTCTTCCATTTTTTTGGTTATATTTTTATCGTTAAAAATCTATATTCACGTTTGATGAGGTTGAATAGTACTTTTTGTTGTTTCTGTGTATAAGGTTAAGAAATGTTTGTCCAAAATAAAATTTTTGATTTCTAAATTTAGGGGAGTTTCCTGGAACGTCAAAAACTTTATACGGAAGGCCAAAAAATAAGAACAGGAGTTGATCGGAATATTATACCGGATAACGGATGTATAACGGGTTTTTCTTCCGGAATGTTTTGAAAAATTCCTCTCCGGTAAGATTTGGTTTTGGACTGTGGAAGGAGCGGATGACCATTCCTTACCGCATAAATATATTTTGTGTGAAAAATCGGCATATTGTTCTATTTTAGGAGGTCAATCCTATAACAATAAATCATTTAAGTATACCACAAATGAGTTTTGAAATCAAATCATCCGTAGAAATGTATGATGCCATTATCGTCGGATCCGGTGCCGGGGGAGGTATGGCAAGTAAGATATTGTCGGAAGCAGGTCTGAGTGTGGCGGTAGTAGAAGCAGGGAGTGACTTTGACCCTGCCCTGGAAGAATACCGGACCCAATTACGGTGGCCGTGGGAATCCCCCCGTAGAGGGGCCAATACGGTGCGTGCTTTCGGTGATTTTGATGCCGCCTATGGAGGTTGGGAAATAGATGGAGAACCTTATACCAGAAAGGACGGCACCCAATTTGACTGGTTCCGCTCGCGCATGGTAGGGGGTAGGACCAATCACTGGGGAAGGATCTCACTCCGTTTTGGACCGGATGATTTCAAAAGGAAGAGCATTGACGGCTTGGGAGATGACTGGCCGATAGGTTATGATGACCTCAAGCCTTATTATGACAGAGTAGATAAGATCGTGGGTGTATTTGGTACCAAAGAGGGGATCCATAATGAACCTGACGGCTTCTTTTTGCCGCCACCAAAACCAAGGTTGCATGAGCTTGCATTCATGAAAGGAGGCAAAAAAGCCAATATCCCAGTGATCCCATCCAGGATATCCGTACTCACCAGACCGGTGAACAATGAAAGAGGGGCATGTTTTTACTGCGCACAATGTAGCAGGGCCTGTCAGGTATACGGTGATTTTTCCGCGGGAACGGTTTTAGTAAAACCCGCCATGAAAAAAGGCAACGTGGACTTGTACACATACGCGATGGTAAGAAAGGTCACCACCAACGATTCCGGGGAAGCCACCGGCATCTCCTATATCAGCAAGGTGGATATGAAGGAATACAAGCTGAAAGGCAGGGTGGTTGTGCTGGGCGCCTCTGCTTGTGAAAGTGCGCGGATCATGATGAATTCCAAATCGCCGCGACATCCCAATGGTATTTCCAATAGCAGCGGCATGCTGGGAAGGTACCTGCACGATTCCACAGGGGCCAGCCGCTCCGCATTGGTGCCCGGTTTCCTGGGGAGGGACAAATACAACGAGGATGGGGTCGGATCCATGCATGTATATACCCCTTGGTGGCTGGACAATAAAAAACTGGATTTTCCCAGGGGTTATCACCTTGAGTTCGGTGGAGGCATGCGTATGCCCAATTACGGCTTTGGTTTTGGGATGGATTCTATGAGACAATATATTAAGGATGAATTTGGTAAGCCCAGCCCGAACGGGGGGTATGGAGCCGGTCTCAAAAAGGATATCAGGAACATCTATGGCGCCACCATCGGTATTGCCGGAAGAGGAGAAAGCGTGCCCCAATATGACAACTATTGCGAGATTGACCCCCATATCGTAGATAAATATGGTATACCTGTCCTCCGGTTCCATTACAAATGGACGGACTATGAAGTAAGGCAGGCCAAACACATGCAGGACACATTTGAGGAGATTTTTGATGCCATGGGTGCCCAGGTTTTGGGCACGAAACCCGGTCCACAGACCCAATATGGATTGGCGGCTCCAGGTAGGATCATCCATGAAGTGGGGACCACGAGGATGGGTGACGACGCCAAAACCTCTGTGCTGAATAAGTATTCCCAGGCACATGAATGTGATAACCTTTTTGTAGTGGACGCCGGTCCGTTTGTTTCTCAAGCAGACAAGAATCCCACCTGGACCATTTTGGCATTGTCGATCAGAACTTCTGAATATATCATCGACCAGCTTAAGAAAAAGAACATCGGATAACTTCTTGGGTGGGTTGTTCAAAATACGCTTCAAAGCTCACGATTTTGAAGCATATTTGCTGTTCGGAATGGGCATCGTAGCGGCTGAGGCGTTATTAAATTCAAACAGGCGATGAACAAAATCATAACCCTATCTTCAGTTACCTGTCCGAAATGTGGCTATATGAAAGAAGAAAGAATGCCCGTGGATGCATGTCAGTATTTTTATGAATGTGAAAGCTGTAAAACCTTTTTAAAACCGAAGCAAGGCGATTGTTGCGTGTTTTGCAGTTATGGAAACGTTAAATGTCCCCCGGTCCAGCAAAACGAGGGTTGTTGTTAACCTTTGGTAAAGAATGATATCAAGTAGAAAGTCAAGCGGATTATGGGTCTTGGATTTTAATAGGGGGGATTTACTCCGATTGGCTGCAGACAGAAGTTAAACTTCATCAGGGCTCTTTACCTTGATATAACAGCATTTCAAAGAAGGTGTTGCGAATACATCATCAAATATTTGTTATTTTTAGCTTCAGCTAAATAACAGGGTTTTTCAGGGGTTTACTGATCATGGAAAAAAAAATATTGGATGATAGGGGTTATTTTTTGATTAAAAACATAGGTAGAGGATTTTTATACCTGGCAATCCTTGTTGGCGTTTTTTTGGTGTTTCGACATTTTTCAAGCGAGGAAGAAAGATATATCTGGTTTGGGAGCATCTATGACAATGTTCCCTTGGTGATGGGTGTGTTTATCATGTCGGAAATTTTATTCGGCATCATTCCTCCTGAAGCATTTATGCTTTGGGCCTTCGAAACCAACCACATTGGAAATTTTACGGTCAGTATGGGGATATTGTCCCTGATTTCATACACTGCTGGTTTTGTTAACTTTACGATCGGAAGGTTGATTAAAGACAAAGGGATCATACTGCGATTGAGGTTCAGATGGATAAAGAGATATTTGATTCTTTTTGAAAAATACGGGGCTTATTTGGTCATCGTGGCGTCCGTGAGCCCTTTGCCCTTTGCAGCCATCGCCCTTTTGTGTGGGGCCGGCAATATGGATCAGCGCCGTTATCTTTGGTTCAGCTTGCTCCGTATAGTAAGGATTTATTTTTATGGAGCAATTATATACGAAGTCAGTTAGTGCATTATAATGTCAAGATACGTGCCGGTAAATCAAACCAAAAACCAGCGACAGATGAACCTCAGCCAATTACACTTTCTTTTCCGATTCTTTGACAATTTTCAGCCTTTATCTGATGCCGCGGCATTGGCTTTTTCGGAGATATGCCATGTGCTGGAACTGGAAAAAAACAAGGATCTTCAGCCTATTGGACATACCTGCCGGACCATTTATTTTGTGGACAAGGGGTTGGCCCGGATCTATTATTATAAAGATGGCGTGGATATTACCGAGTCTTTTTCATTTGAAGGGACATTGATTGCCAGGGTGGAGAGCCTTTTTACCGGAAGGCCAAGCCAAAAAGCCATTCAAACCCTTCAGCCTTCCCGGTTTATTGGTATCAATGCCGCCCAATTGTTTAAACTTTACGACGAATTTCATGAAGTAGAGCGGCTGTTTCGGAAAATTTTTGAAGCGGCTTATGTGGAGACGGTTAATCGGATAGAAGGTATACAATTTCATACCGCTGAGGAAAGGTACTCCGCCCTTTTGGCCGATTCCCCGGATTTACTGAAGCAGATCCCTCTGAAGTACATTGCTTCCTATCTTGGCATTACTCAAGTAAGTCTAAGCCGGATAAGGGCGAAGATGGGGTGATAATTTATCATTTGTTAAAGGAATCCGTTTTCTTAATTCCCAACTTTGTTCCACAATAAAAATGGATATGGAAACTGTAAAATTGGGATTGAGGGAAAACTGGAGACAATTCACCCTGCTCGTGATCATCAATGCTTTTGTGGGAGGCATGGTCGGCTTGGAGCGGAGCATTCTTCCACAGATAGCCGAGGAAGAGTTTCACATCGCCGCCAAAACCGCCATTTTGTCCTTTATCATTGTTTTTGGCGTAGTCAAGGCATTGACCAATTATTTCGCTGGCATATTTGCCAACCGGTATGGCAGAAAAAACCTGTTGGTGTTGGGATGGGTTTTTGGGCTGCCTGTCCCTTTCATGCTGATGTATGCTCCTGACTGGAACTGGGTGGTAGCGGCAAACATCCTGTTGGGAATTAACCAAGGCTTGGCTTGGAGCAGCACGGTGGTGATGAAAATCGACCTGGTTGGAGAAAGGCAGCGTGGATTTGCCATGGGATTGAATGAGTTTGCAGGTTACCTGGCAGTAGCGGTGCTGGCGTTTCTGACGGGATATATTGCCGGAGAATACGGACTGAGGCCCTATCCCTTCTATCTTGGGATTGCCCTGGTATCTGCGGGATTAGCGGGAAGTGTATGGTTGGTTAAGGATACAAGGAGGCATGTCCGAACAGAACAGGCAGGCAGTACCCTCAAGCCCTTGAACAATATTTTTTGGGAAACAACCTGGAAAAACCCCATCCTGGGATCTGTGACACAGGCTGGCATGGTAAATAACCTGAATGACGGTATGATGTGGGGCCTATTTCCCATGATGCTGGCCATAAAAGGATTCAACCTGGCAGAAATCGGGGTGATCACCGCAGTGTATCCGGCCGTTTGGGGAGTGGGGCAACTGATCACGGGAAAAATGGCCGATGTCTTCAACAAAAAACGACTGCTGTTTTTTGGAATGCTGCTGCAGGCCCTGGCCCTGGCTTTGTTGGTAACGGCATGGGAGATGTATGCCCTGATCCTGCTTTCAGCCCTGCTGGGTTGGGGGACCGCGATGGTTTACCCGACTTTTTTGGCTACCGTAGCCGAACATACCCATCCCGCAGACCGGGCCAATAGCATCGGCGTCTTCCGGCTTTGGCGGGATTTGGGATATGCTTTCGGAGCTATTCTTACAGGTGTGGTGGCGGATGCATTTGGAATGGATGCTTCTGTCTTGTCCATTGCTGGATTGACATTCGCCTCTGCCTTGATCATCTGGATAAGAATGCGTGAGAGGTTTTATCCAAAAAATCTGGAGGGATCACCGTCATAGGTAAAACAGCCTTTTTCCAACACCAGTACCCTTTTGGCCATGCGCTGGATTTCAGAGGCGTCATGGCTCACCAACAGTGTCGTGAGTTCAAAGTTCCTATGGAATTGTACAATGTACTGTTGTAGGTTGGCCCTCATTTCCATGTCCAGGGCCGATAGCGGTTCATCGAGGAGCAGGAGTTTGGGCTTTCTTACCATGGCTCTTGCGAGGGCTACCCGTTGCTTTTGCCCGCCGGAAAGCAGTGCGGGTCGCTTATTAGCCAGTTTGTCCAGCCCGATCATCTCCAGCAGGTCATCGACAATCTGTCTATTTTGGTTCGAATTCAGGGCAAAAACAAGGTTTTCCCTTACCGTCATATTAGGAAACAAGGAGTATTCCTGGAACACCATGCCGATATTTCTTTTCTGGGGTTTTAAGTTGATTTTTTCCCTGCTGTCAAACCAGGTTTCCCCTTCTACGGTAAGTTTTCCGCTTTCCGGTTTCATCAGTCCGGCCAGCATCCTGAGTATGCTTGATTTGCCCGCTCCTGAGGGACCATAGAGGCCCACCAGCTCCCCTTTATTGATATGGCAGGCGGTCTGAAGATGCATTTTACCTTCAGAACCAAACAACTGCTTACTGAATTCGATATCAATCATAGCCCAATACTTGATTTTTATGATGATTGATCAGATAAGTGATCAATAGGACTGTAAATGAAAATCCTATCAATATTAGACTGTATGCGTTGGCTTCACGATAGTTCATGGCCTCTACCTCATTGTAAATGGCTACTGAAATGACTCTGGTTTCTCCCGGTATATTTCCGCCCACCATCAGTACCACACCAAATTCCCCTACTGTATGGGCAAAAGACAGCACAGCCCCTGTGAGCAGGGCATTTTTCATATTGGGTAACAGCACTCTTGTGAGGGTAAGCCATTGATTTTTACCGAGGGTATGGGCGGCATCCAACCAGGCCTTGGGGATTCCGGCAAAACCCGCCCGGATCGGTTGTACCATAAAAGGGAGACTGTAGATGACTGAAGCCAGGACCAATCCCGGAAACGTGAAAACAAGTCTCAAGCCAAAAACTTCATCAAAAAACCGGCCCAGATAATTTTCCGGACTGAAAGCCAGTAGCAAATAAAAACCCAAAACCGTGGGGGGCAATACAAGGGGCATGCTTACCAATGCTTCGACTGCAAATTTTACTTTATACCGGCTGTATGCCAGCCAGTAGGCTAAGGGAACCGCAATCAGGAACAAAATGAGCGTGGTTACCAAGGCGAGCCTAAAGGTCAGCAAAAACGGGGCGGTGTCCAATACAAGCGTCATGGCTTCGAAAATCCGTAAAACTGTAAAATTTTCAAAGCGCTATCTGATTTCAGGAATTCGAAAAAATCCCTGGCCGCCTGATGGTCCTTCCCGTACGCGGTAATGATTGCCCCCTGCAGCAGAGGAGAGTGGCTTTCTTCCGGGATTAAAAAGTAAGAAGACTGAAGCCTTTTCATATTCGGGGCAAGTGCCAATGAGAGGGCTATCACACCGATATCCGCCGCCCCTGTTGAGACAAACTGCGCCGTCTGGGAAATATTCTCGCCAAAAACCAACTTCTTTTCTATGCTAGGGTAAACATTGTAATACTTCATCGCTTCTTCGGCGCCCCTACCATAGGGAGCATGTTGTGGATTGGCAATGGCAATTTTTTTTACCCTTGGATCCGTTAACAGTTCTATCCCGGATTTGCCGGTATCCATGTTTTTGCTCCATAATACCAGTCTGCCCACCCCGTAATGGAAAACAGCAGATCCGGCCAATCCCCTTTCTGCCAGCAACGTTGGGTATTGTATGTCCGCGGACATAAAAATATGAAAAGGGGCTTTGTTGAAAATCTGCTCGAACAGCTTTCCGGAGGAACCATAAATGGCCTCTATTTTGACCGGTTTGATAGAGGTATATTCCAAAATGATGGCATCCAGGGCGAATTTCAGATCAGATGCCGCAGCCACCAAAACGGTGTTCTCTTTTTTACTTTGGGCTGTTGAAGTGTGGCTGATCCAACATATCAGAAAAGCCAGTAAAAGCACCTGGCCCTTGATTTTGAATGTCATATGGAAAAACTTCATCTGGTCGTTTTATTCTCCGGAAAACATCATCTAACCTCATCAATATCTTTTACAAGGCCTGCCTGTGAATTATCACCTGACGGGAATCCACGTCGATATGTATACGGTTACATATCGAAATATACTAAAATAATACCCTTTTTGATTCGTCCGGGTATTTTTTTATAAAAGCCTGAGAATTTCCGACTCTTCCTCAATGACGGTTTGTAGTTTTTGCAAAAGCTGGGCATACTTGTTGAGAAACTGTTTTCCACTGGTGGTGATTTCAGCTCCGCCGCCTTTCCTGCCGCCTTTTCTAAGGGTGACGAAAGGTTGTTGCCCCCTTGTGTTGAGATCATGGATCATGTCCCAGGCTTTTTTGTAGGACATTCCCATCTTTTTGGCGGCTTTGGAGACAGAACCTTCTTTTTCCACCCAGTTTAAGAGCTCCACTCTTCCGGGACCAAAAAATTTTTGCTGTTCAAGGGTAATCCAACATCTAAGCCTTATTTCCGATTTGGACATATCCATCCTTCATTTTAATAAACAATAAATCTACACTGGGGAAAGGAAATGCGCAATAAAAAAAATCCGGTTATTAAAAACAAATGCCCCGGTTCCACGGGGCATTATTCAGATCGCTAACCTGCTAATCTGATAAAATACTTATTAAGAATAGGCTCATAAATTTTAGCAAATGTCCTGTAACACCATTCCCTGAATTCTTCCAGTTCCGAGGGAACCAACATATTCAGTCCCTTGCGCAGCTCTTTCTCGAAGAGCTTTTTGTCAAAACTTACTTTTAACAAAATAGTTTTAACATAGTCCATCATGGTTCTCGTTTGTTTAGTGGTTTAGTAAAAATAAATAAATCAGTTAAAGTCTTTTACGGTATACCTTTAACATTTGTTACGTATAAAATATACTTGTTTATTTGCAGTTATATATATTGATAATGTATTCATTGAGTATGTCCATAACGAAGCGTCGAATTCATTTCGTATTCCTTTTATTGCTTTTTTCTGCTTTATCTCATGCGCAGAACGTAAAAATAGAGCTGGGGGCGGATGAAGTGGCCCTGAATGAAACCTTTAATATTAAAGTAACCGTCTCTGAGGAAAAGATAAGGTCCTATGATCAGTTTCCCGAAATTCCGGGATTCCAGAAGCAAGGCGTATCACAAAGCTCGTCGATGAACATCGTCAATGGACAAATGAGCAGTACCAACAGTATCATCCAATACTATAAACCGCTTCGCAAAGGCACTTTTACCCTCAATGATTTCACGCTCTCGATCAATGGGAGCAACGTATCTGCTGATGGAAAAACCATCAATGTGGTAGATGCCCGTGCAAGCAGCGCCAGAAGCAACAGGGCGTTGGATCCATTTGATGATTTTTTTGGGGAAAGCCGGGAGGAGCCGGAATATGTGGAGATTGAAGATGATGCTTTCTTTTCCCTGTCGATAGATAAAAATGAGGTTTTTGTAGGAGAGGGCTTCAACGTCAGTCTGGCCTTTTATATGTCGGAAACCAATCAGGCACCTTTTACTTTCCATGAGCCCGGCAAGCAATTGGAAAAGATCATCAATCAGATCAAACCTGGAAACGCCTGGGAAGAGAATTTCAATATCACCAGTATTCAGCCGGAAAAGGTGGAGTTCAACGGGAAAAGATGGACGAAGTTTAAAGTTTACGAGGCTAATTTCTATCCCTTCAACGTGGGAGAGGTGGATTTTCCATCTGTGGCTTGGGAAATGATAAAATACAAGGTGGCCAAAAACCCGAGTTTTTTTGGCAGTAACCGGCTACAGGATTTCAAGACTTTCTATTCCCAACCCAAGGCGGTTAAAGTCAAGCCATTGCCTCCCCACCCCCTAAGAAATGAAGTAAGCGTAGGCAACTATCAGCTCAGGGAGAACTTTACGGAAAAAGATGTCGCCACCGGAGAAGGATTTACCTATAATTTTGCCATCACCGGGGAAGGAAACATCAGTTCCATCAGGCCACCAAGAAAGAAGAATTTTCAGAAGCTTAACTCCTTTGACCCCAACGAAAAACAACAAGTCAATAAGGGCAGGGGCCGCGTCACCGGGATGAAGGAATTCGGTTATTTCATTACCCTGAATGAAGAGGAACAGGTGGCGATGGATGATCATTTCGAGTGGGTCTATTTTAATCCTTCCCTGGAAAAGTATGATACACTTAGGCCTAAAGCGGTAGTCAACGTAACCGGGGAAAGCAAAGTCAATATGGCGATCTCTTCTTCCAGGCTGGGCGGGTTGTATGATCTGATAGAAGTTGAAGACAATAAGCTTTTAAACCAAAGATATAAATACTATTTTTCGGCTTTTATTAACCTATTGCTGATTGGGGCGGTGGTTTTGTTAGGGTATTTGATCGTAAAAAGAAAATAATTGATGCGCAGTTCATTTGGTAGGGTATTCAGTATCAGTACTTTTGGTGAATCACATGGTAAAGGGCTGGGAGTGATCATCGATGGTTGTCCGGCGGGAGTTACCATAGATGAGGATTTTATCCGTCAGGAGCTGCAGAGGAGGAAGCCCGGCCAGTCCAAAATCACTACCCAAAGAAAAGAGGAGGATGAATTCCAGATTTTGTCGGGCGTTTTTGAAGGAAAGAGTACCGGCACCCCCATTTCCATCATTATCCTGAACACCGATCAAAAGAGCAAGGACTACTCCCATATTGCGGACAAGTTCCGTCCTTCTCATGCCGATTACACTTATCATCAAAAATACGGTATCAGGGATTACCGGGGTGGAGGCAGGAGCAGTGCCCGCGAAACAGCTGCCCGGGTGGCAGCAGGGGCGGTGGCCAAGCTGTTTTTGAAAGAATTCGGTGTGCACATTCAAGCCTACGTCAGCCAGGCAGGAGATATCAGGTTAGAAAAGGATTATAAGAAACTGGATCTGACCCAGACTGAAAATAATATTGTCCGCTGTCCGGATGCGGAAGTGGCAGAACAGATGATTGCCTACATAGATGAGGTAAGAAAGGACCGGGACACGGTGGGCGGCGTGGTGAGTTGTGTGGCCAGCGGTGTGCCTGTAGGCCTTGGTGAACCGGTTTTTGACCGGCTGCATGCGGCGTTGGGACATGCCATGCTCAGCATCAATGCCGTCAAAGGATTTGAATACGGAAGTGGCTTTGGCGGGGTAAGCATGAGGGGATCCCAGCACAACGACGCTTTTTATAAAGAAGGAGACCGCATCCGTACCAGGACGAATTACTCCGGGGGTATCCAAGGGGGGATATCCAATGGAGAGGACATTTATTTCCGGGTGGCATTCAAACCCGTAGCCACCATTATGCAGGATCAGGAAAGTGTCAATGAAGCTGGAGATGCCGCGACGGTATCCGGGAAAGGCCGGCATGATCCCTGTGTGGTACCGCGGGCAGTTCCTATTGTAGAGGCCATGGCCGCTTTGGTTCTTGCGGACTTCCTGTTATTGAACCGCCTTAGCAAGGTGTAGCACAACTCCATATTCTTATTTTTACCAACCACTGACGAATGAAAAAAAAAATTCCCTTACACACCCAGATCATCATAGGGTTGCTTCTCGGTTTAATAACGGGTTTGGCCGTTGTTAAACTGGGGATTTCTCCTGGCTTCGTACTCGATTACATCAAACCCATCGGCACCATTTTTATTAACGGCCTCAAAATGATCGCGGTGCCTTTGGTACTTGCGTCCTTGATCGTGGGCGTGTCCAATCTGGGGGATGTGACCAAGCTCAGCCGGATCGGAGGAAAGACTATCGCCACCTACGTATTCACCACCGCCTTGTCGGTGAGCATAGGATTGTTGATCGTGAACATTTTCAATCCAGGCAAGAGCCTTCCAGCAGACACGCGGGATAACCTGATGGCCATTTATGATGACACCGCGGGCTCAAAGACTTCCCAAGCAGAACTAATTAAAGAACAAAGTCCGCTGCAACCATTGGTAGACATGGTTCCGGAGAATTTTTTTC
Organism: Negadavirga shengliensis; assembly: GCF_042652345.1. Classification (NCBI taxonomy): domain Bacteria; kingdom Pseudomonadati; phylum Bacteroidota; class Cytophagia; order Cytophagales; family Cyclobacteriaceae; genus Negadavirga; species Negadavirga shengliensis. The sequence goes on along the minus strand of NZ_JBHSJJ010000001.1, from coordinate 481,505 downwards.
AGGCTACTACTGACAATGGCAGTATGTTGCAGGTCGTGTTTTTTGCCATCATCGTGGGTATCGCATTGCTTCAGGTCCCTAAAAAGAAAGCTGAGCCGGTCATCGCTTTTTTTGATGGGTTCAACGATGTAGTCATCAAAATTGTAGGTTTTATCATGGTCATTGCCCCGTATGGGGTGTTTGCCCTGATGGCTTCCTTAATTGTAGAGATCACCGGTGACAATCCCGACTCTGCGGTGGCATTGCTCCTGGCTCTTTTAAAATACAGTTTGGTCGTTTTAGGGGGCTTGTTTTTTATGATCCTGGTGGTGTATCCCGGGATACTTAAGTTGTTTACCAAAGTAAAATATCAGGATTTCTTCAGAGCCATCCGCCCGGCTCAGCTGCTTGCTTTTACCACCAGTTCCAGCGCGGCCACGCTTCCTGTGACCATGAAGCAGGTGGAGGAAGAAATCGGGGTTTCGGAGGAAGTGACCAGCTTTGTGTTGCCATTAGGGGCAACCATTAATATGGACGGGACCAGTCTCTATCAGGGCGTGGCCGCTGTTTTCATTGCACAGGCGTTGGGAATGGACCTCTCTTTGACGCAGCAGCTGATGATTGTCATGACGGCTACGCTGGCATCCATCGGCACAGCAGGTGTTCCGGGAGCCGGTATCATTATGTTGATCATCGTTTTGGAGTCAATTGGCGTGCCGGCCGCGGGGATCGCATTGATTTTAGCCCCTGACAGGATATTGGACATGTTCAGAACCATTGTGAATGTAACCGGTGACGCGATGGTCTGCACCGTTGTGGCTTCTACTGAGGGCGAGTTGCCGGATGGATTGATAAGAAAGGGAAACCCGCTTACCAGTACCTGACAACCCGCGGCGTTCTAAAATCAGATTGACCGAACCATATTATCATAAAGGGCGTTTTAGGAGTGTCTGATATACGGATTTTGTGTCCGTACATCCAGGTACGGACATATATTATGCAATTAAAATAAAAAAGGTATGCTACAAGCACAAAAAAGACCTGTCCACTTATACATGGAGGCCAATCCGAATCCAAACTCCCTAAAATTTGTGGCCAATTTTATGTTGACAGATGACGGAGTAAGTTTTGATTTCCCTGATGAAGGCAGTACCCAAAATTCGCCTTTAGCCAAGGAGCTGTTTAATTTTGCTGCGGTGGAGAGGGTTTTTATTGCTGCTAATTTTGTCACGGTGACCAAGAAAGAGGATGTTGCGTGGGAGGATATACAGGACCACCTTCGAAATCACATCAAAAACTATTTGGAATCCGGCAAAAATGCCGTGAACGTGCATCAAGACAAGGATCCGCTTTTTGATGAGCACGACAGTGAAACGGTAAAGAAGATCAAGGGCATATTGGATGAATACATCCGTCCGGCTGTGGAACAGGACGGAGGGGCCATCGTTTTTCATAGTTTCCATGACGGAGTGGTCAAGGTGTTGTTACAGGGAGCCTGCTCTGGATGCCCGTCCAGCACGATTACCCTCAAGGCGGGTATTGAGAACCTTTTGACCGGGATGCTGCCAGAAGTCAAAGGCGTGGAGGCAGAGGGGATATGACCGTCTAAATGGAGGGAAGTGTAGGTGTCAGTAAACGATTATATTAAATTCATATTAAATGCTCGGTAGAAACTGGACGTGGGCCATATTGGGGGTCCTCGCCCTGGTGGCAAGGCGCATCGCCATGTTGCATCCGGAGAAAACGGAAACCATCTATTCCCGGACTTTTTTTCCTGTGGTCAGAAACCTTACCGATCTGGGTATTGGGCGGCTTCCTTTTCCTACTGTTTATTTATTTGTCGGGCTTCTGGTCTTTTTGATAGGGAGGTTTTTTGTCCTTGTGAAAAGGCGGTCCGGCTGGAAAGAAAGGGGTATGTACTCCCTTCGGTCAATTTTAAATTTTGCGGGAGGACTGGTATTCTTTTTTTTGATTTTTTGGGGCTTCAACTATCAGAGAATACCGGTTTTTGAGCAGCTTTCCCTTAAACCCAGGGCTTTGGAACAGGAGATATTGGTGCAGGAAATGGAATTGACCAAAAGGCTATTGATCCAGTTGCGCGCTAATATCCAAGCCGATACAGTCGCCATATCTTCTTTTCCGGTCTATAAGGAATTGGAAAGCCGGGTAAGGGAAGAAATGGGCAAAAACCTGTATCTCCTTGGGCTGAACTTTACCGGCATACCCCGGACCAAGGAATTTCACCCTCATGGTTTTATGAGGAGAATGGGCATTTATGGTATCTATTTTCCCTTTACGGGCGAAAGTTATATTGATCCCAGTCTCCATCCGCTCGAAAAGCCCTTCACCATTGCCCATGAAATGGCCCATAGTTATGGCGTAACGGACGAAGGGGAAGCAAATTTTATAGGTTGGCTGATATGCTCGGTAAGTGAGGACCCCTTGCTCCAGTACTCGGGACAACTGCGGCTCTTCCGGTATCATCTCAATGACCTCTATCGTATGGATCCGGATGCTTATAAGACTTTCGTGGCTTCCATTCCCATAGGCATAAGGAACGATATGGCCTCTGTAAGAGAAAACATCCTCTCTGTTCAGCCTTTTTTTTTGGAACTGAGCAAAAAATCAAATGACCTGTACCTCAAAACCCAGGGGGTGAAAGCCGGGGTAAAAAGCTATGCCCAGCTTCCCATGCTGGCCTATGCCTGGCGGAACAGGCTCCGGGGAAATGCCGAAGTTATTTCGGACCCTTTTGAGGGTGGACAGCAGGATGGGGCTGGTCTTGATGCAGGAGCACGGTAGAAGTGGGGTATGCCAAGCGTATGTTATCCTCGGGCCCGAATTTTTCCAGTATGGCCTCCGTGATGGAATGCTGGAGCATCCTTCTTTTTTTAGGATCACAGATATAGCGCATGGATAGCTGGACCCCCCTTTCCGTAATATTGGTGAAGACCATAGGCGTAAATTGTTTATATACGATCAGATGATCATGTTTGGCCTTTCTGAAAACTTTCTCAGCTACCTTTAACTCATCTTTAAGATGGGTGTTTAATATTTCCATTAAAATGGCTTTGGCTTTTTTAAAGTCACTCATCAGGGTAATGTATACGGTTTGTTCATTCCATATATAATTGAATCCGATGGAATAATTGGCTTGGGTATCCGTGAATACCTTCCCATTGGGAATATGGACAACCCTTCCCGTACTTTGGTCGGCATCCACCCAGTTTCCGATTTCAAGCACACTTAACTGAAATAACCTCAGGTCGATGACATCCCCCTTTACCTCGCCTATCTGAATCCTGTCTCCCACATCAAATGGTTTACGAAGATAGATGAAAGCCCATCCTGCGATGTTCACGAAGATATCTTTTAAAGCAATGGCGATACCTGCTGAGAGCAAGCCGAAAAAAGTGGTCACGGATTGGAAATTGCTTATCCATAGGTTGCCGATGATCAATATACCGATGAAGAAAGAAGTATATTCGACGACTTTACGTGTGTGATATTGCTTTCTCATTTCCACGGATTCACCGCGGTAGATGAGCCGGACAGATATCTTGTTGATTACCCATATAATGAGGATGATGAGGACCGTCTGAATGATCCTGTTCCTCAAGGCGGCGTCTATTTCAAAATCAAATAGGTTATCAAACATGTGGACTGGATATAAGACCCAAACTAGGCAAAAAAATGACAATTTTCAATTTTGCCTTATTTATTATTCCGAATACTGTTTCTTTTATTTCCTACCCATACCCCGAGAATGACGGCGATAATCCCGAGATAATGAACGGGTAACAATACTTCCCCGTCCCATACGCCCCAAAAAATGGCGACTACCGGAATAAGATAAGTTACAGAACTGGCAAAAACCGGGGTAACCAGCTTCACCATCGCATTGAAGATGACAAGGGCGGCGGCCGTGCCTATTACTCCCAGCAAGGTGATATAACCCGCTGCCAGCCATCCACCCTCTTTGTGAACCAATTTAAACGAAAATTCAGTGAATCCGAAGAGGTAAATCGAAGCCAATGGGAGCACCATCATCAGGGATATCGCCGTGATGGCCACCGGTTTTAATTCCACAAACCGGAATTTGATGATATTCACATTGAATCCATAGCAAACGGTAGCCAGGATCACAAACAGGGCATATAAATTTATTCCTGAGAGGAAGCCTGAGGGGGAGCCTGTCCCTCCTATTACCAAAACCCCTACGCCTATAAAGGCAATCAATAGACCGATGGCATTCTTACCGGTGATTTTGAAGCCGAATATAAATGCCCCTATCAACATCACCATTAAGGGAGTGAGGGCATTTAAGACGCCGGTCAAAGAACTTGAAAGCCGGGTCTGGGCTATGGCAAACAAAAAAGAAGGTATAAAACTGCCCACCAATCCCACAATGATCAGATTGATTACCTGTTTTTGGCTTAGAAACTTCAGCCTCGGCATGGAAAGGGGCAATAACACCGCACCGGCTGTTACGATCCGGAAGGCGCCTACTTCTCCCGGGGAATAAACCACAAGCGCTTTTTTGATCAGGATAAAGGAGCTGCCCCAAATCAGGGAGAGCAGGATCAGCAGCCCCCAGCTTTTCAGAGAATGATCATTTCTAATGTCTCCCATTGAAAAAAATGCTCATATCCATACAGTCGGTTAATAGATGATCTTCCGGGGAATAAATCCGGAAAGGTTAGAATTCCACCCCTTCAAATACTTTTGCCACCTCGTCCAGAAGCTGGCAGACTTCCTGATAGTTTTCAGATGTTACCAGCTCTGTTCTGTAAGGTTTGAAATGAGGCATGCCTCTAAAATAATTGGTGTAGTGGCGGCGCATTTCCAACAAACCAAGTTTTTCACCTTTCCATTGCACTGAGAAATCAAGGTGCTTCTTGGCCACCCGGATTCTTTCCTCCAGATCAGGCGGGGGCAACAGATCTCCCGTTTGAAAATAATGTTTGATTTCGTTAAAAATCCAGGGATATCCTATAGAAGCCCTGCCGATCATCAGGCCATCCACACCGTACCGGTTTTTGTAATCCTTGGCTCTCTGGGGGCTGTCGATATCACCATTTCCGAAGACCGGAATATGTATTCTCGGATTGTTTTTCACTTCAGCGAGGTATTCCCACCGCGCTTCGCCTTTATACATTTGCTTGCGTGTCCGGGCATGGATGCTGATCGCCTGTATGCCTACGTCCTGAAGTCTTTCGACCACTTCCTGTATACGGATGGTGTGATCATCCCATCCGAGCCGGGTTTTGACGGTAACGGGAATATCCACCGCTTTGACTATTTCGGCGGTCATGGCTACCATTTTGTCAATGTCAAGCAGGATCCCGGCACCGGCACCCTTGCAAGCCACTTTGTTCACGGGACAGCCATAATTGATATCCAGGATGTCAGGACCGGCTTCTGCAGCGATGGCCGCAGCATCTCTCATGGACGCTATTTCATTTCCGAAAATCTGGATACCGATAGGTCTTTCGTATTCGTAAATATCCAGCTTTTGCACACTTTTGGCCGCATCACGGATGAGTCCTTCGGAGGAAATAAACTCCGTGAACATCAGATCCGCCCCGTTTTCCTTACATAAGGCCCTGAATGGTGGATCACTCACATCTTCCATAGGGGCCAATAGCAGGGGGAAGTCGCCTAAGTTCAAGTCACCGATTTTGATCACGTCTTTTGATTTTAATTGCGAATTTGATTGTTTCTCCTTGGAAATCAATGAAATGGCTGATTTTAATAAACTTTTTTCACTTAAATAATTAAACCCATTTTAAATAACCGCCTTGTGGTGCCCGCTATTTCCTGTAAATTTACTCCGAATATGGAAATATACGAACATAAGACAGGCAAGAATGTCCGCCACCACTGGTTATTATCTTTTACGGTTTTGGTTCTGCTGGTATTCGGATCCCTTGCGGTTTTGCAAGCGATGGCCATTGGCCTCATACCCTTGTTATTCGGTATTCCATTGACACAGTTGCAGGACCTGCTGATGGTCCAATTGGAGCATCCTAATGCCAGGGTGGCATTTTTGTTTATCCAGGGCCTTGGCGGCGGGCTTGCTTTTTTTCTGGGTGGCTGGCTGTTTATCAATTTTGTGGACCGGAAAACCATGAAATGGAAACAGCAATTTAGAAGTGTAAAGTTCAATGACTTCCTTATTTTACTGCCGTTATTGCTCGGTTTTGTCTTGTTCAATTCCCTTTTTGTACACTTAAACATGAACATGGAATTTCCGGAGGCGCTGAGCGGACTGGAGGAAACGCTTCGGAGCAAAGAAGCGCAGCTCATGGAACTGACGAAGTTTTTGACGGATTTTGAGAATATGACTGAGCTTCTGGTCGGTATCCTGGTAATCGGCGTGCTTGCCGGTATCGGAGAAGAGTATTTATTTCGGGGGATTATCCAACCCAAAATAAGATACTATACCGGAAGCATGCATATGGGTGTATGGATTACGGCCATTGTATTCTCCGCCATACACTTTCAGTTTTACGGTTTCATGCCAAGGTTGATGCTCGGAGCCTTGTTTGGTTATCTGTATGTGTTTTCCGGAAACCTTTTATATCCCATGGCAGCCCATGCCCTCAACAATACCTTTACCGTATTGATGGTGTACATGAATAAACTCGACGTGATGGAATTTGACCTGGAAGATTCCGGAGAGCTTTACTGGCATTACATTCTCATCGGCTTGGTGGTATTTGGAATCAGTTTCAGACTTTTTTTGAAACAACAGGATAACAAGGACTATGGACAAGTGGCATAAAGTATATGAGACAGGATCCTCTATAAGAGCGGAAATTGTGAAGGGGGTTTTGGAGGGAAAGGGTGTTACGGCCGTTATTGTCAACAAAAAGGATCCCGTGTACCGAATACACGGCAATTACGAAATCATGGTGTCTTCGGAGGAAGCCATCCGGGCAATTAATATCATTGATAATGAGATCTCGTTTTAGTATAAGCAACTATAGTAACTTAGCACAAAGAGTAATCACAGCGATCATAGGGGCCATTATCATTATGGGCAGTTCCTATTATAGTGAATGGGCTTATTTCATCGTTTTTGGCATCATTCAGACATTTACGCAAATGGAGTTTTACAAGTTATCTGGAATTGACGGGATGCTGCCATTGAAAAGCTTCGGCACGTTTATCGGCTTGTTGATTTTCACATTCACATTTTTGGAGGAGATGAAGATCATTCCCATAGAATATTATTTCCTGGTATTCCCGTTGTTCTCCATGATATTTTTTATAAAACTGTACAGGAAATCAGACAAAAAACCTTTTACCGGGATTGCTTTTACGATTCTTGGCATATTGTATGTAGCTGTACCTTTCTCTTTGCTGACAATCGCTGCTTTTTCGGTCAAGAATACCTTTCACTATGAAATTGTGATCGGTTCTTTATTGATCTTGTGGGCCAGTGATTCTGGCGCCTATTTTGCCGGAACCAAGTTTGGCAAAACCAAGCTTTTTGAAAGGGTGTCTCCCAAAAAATCGTGGGAGGGAAGCCTGGGAGGAGCATTTACCGCCGTGGTCGTCACTTATTTCCTTGCCCAACAATTTACAATTTTACCGGTATGGCAATGGTTTTGCGTTACCGCTATCATCATCATTGCGGGGACGTATGGGGATTTGATCGAATCCCTCTTTAAGAGAAGTATCGCCATCAAAGACTCCGGAAGGGGTTTGCCGGGTCATGGTGGATTTATGGACCGTTTTGACGGCCTGTTGCTTTCCACGCCTTTTATTGTAGCTTTCTTGAAGATTTTTTAAAAATTCATCTTTAAAATATTATTATTCCATGAGAAACTTTTATGGAATTTAATATATGTGTGAATTTTTTTATTGATTATTTTGAGTTTAGTAAAATATTATACTGCAAAATATCAATTTCATTTTTGTTTTATGGTATTATTAAATTATTTTTGTTTTAGGTATTTTATAACCTTATCAATTTTATAACTTTAATTTGGGCAGCTATGAAAAGAACGTTTACAGTAGTGGTATTGGCACTTTTTGTGACCATTTTGTCAACCGAGGCTTTTGCCAAAAAAGTCAAGATTTCGGCTTCCGAACAGGATGCCGATATATTTGTGGATGGTCAGTTGGCGGGAGCAGGTACGGTAGAACTTAAGATCAATAAGGGCACCTGCGTGAATATCCGGATAGAAAAAAGGGGTTTTATGATTGAGGAAAGAACTTTGTGTCATAGGAAAAACCAACCTAAGCCTGGCAAGAGCGAATTTGTACGACTTACGGTTGATGAGGCATATACGGCATCTTCAAATTCTGACATCGCCAATGTGGATATCAGCATCGGCCCTAAGCAACCGGAAGAAGAAGCCTGGAAACTCATTTCCAGGATAGTCACTACCTATTTCGATGTGATCGAAACTACAGATAGGGAAACAGGTTATCTGAGGACGGCTTGGTTGGCTCAGAACTTTAACGGCTCAATTGTAAGGTCAAGATGTATCATTAAGTTGGGAAACACCAATCCCCTGGAGTACAAGGTCAAGATGGTCAGTGAATATTCCAATGTCAAAGGAGCCACCGTGAAATCCGATGAAGCGTTTAGGGAGTGGGGAAGAATATTAAGAAAGTTTGAAGGCTTGATTCCCGAACTTCAATCGCGGGTGGGAAGTTGATCCATTTAAGAAAGTATAAAAAAGGCTGCCTGAGGGCAGTCTTTTTATGACATAAACCGCCTGATTGTTTTCTTCAAAAATTCAGACGGGAAATGCCTGAATTTTCCTTCGACTTTTATAATATTCTATATTTTACTCTCTGCCAGGAACTTAAAAGCAGGTCTGGTTGTATTTTTGTTTCCATACTGATAATTGTTGTAAATTGCAGCAAATTATTGCCCCGGGCGATTGTTTAACGGGGTAAGTGGATAACAAATGAATATACCGATTTACTAAGATTTGATTATATCTTATGACCATTCATAAAGAAGGAAGACCCCTGCTGTTTTGGTTGCTGTTTATACTGGCGGCGGTCAATATTGGCTTACACCAGACCGTTTCTGATAAGGAGACATTGCTTAATGTGGTATTGCTGGGGAGTATTGTTTTGTATTTAGCGATACTGCAGTTTTTCAGAAACCCAAGCATTCCTATACCCAATGATCCTGAACTCGTCTATGCTCCGGCTGATGGCAAGGTGGTCGCTGTGGAAAAAACCATGGAAGACGAATATTTGAAAGAACAGCGTATCCAGGTTTCTATTTTTATGTCGCCCATTGATGTACATGTAAACCGGTCTCCTATAAGTGGCATAATCAAGTATTTCCAATACCATCCGGGCAAATACCTGGTGGCATGGCATCCTAAATCAAGTACCGAAAATGAAAGAACCTCCATCGTGGTGGAGCAACCAAACGGTTTAAGACTAATGGTCAGACAGATTGCCGGTGCAATGGCCCGGCGGATCAAGTGGTATGTAAAAGAGGGGGATCCCATGATCCAGGGGAAGGAATTTGGGTTTATCAAATTCGGATCCCGGGTAGATGTTTTTCTTCCCTTGGATGCCGAGTTGCTTGTCAATGTGAATGACAAAACAAAAGCCGGAATGACCCCCTTGGCTAAGATTAAAGCCTGATTGGTTATCTGAAAGCGTATTTGAGACCTATTCCTGCCCTCAGATAATTCCCTGGTCGTCCGGTAGGAAATATGGGGCTGGCTTCCAGCGTGAAGCCGAAATTTTGCGTGTTAAACGGTTTGACAAAAAGACCCAGAGGTATTCCAAGATAAAGGTCCCGGTCCCGGTCGCTATCGACCCCGATGTGGAAGCCACTGTAAAAATTCACTTCATTCCGTTGGATAAAATTGTATCCGAAAGTCCCCTCAAGACCGATGTATCTGCCAGTGGCTATCCTTGCTTCCCCAAACATCTTGTTATCCGGATCAGAACCGATGGTGACAAATGTATCAGAAGTAAGTCTTTGGATACCGGCGCTTATCTGTGCCTCTGCCTGGAAAATCAGCAAAGCCATAAAAACAAAAGTCAATAAAAATAGTTTTTTCATAATGTATAAAGTTTTTTCCCGCATCGGGGCAAATACTCTGCCAGAATTCAGCTTAACCCCATATCCAAGGCTTTTTTTACCAATTCTGCCACCGAAGAGACTTCGAGCTTTTGGTGGAGGTGTTTCCTGTGGGTTTCTACCGTATACACACTCAGATGGAGGATATCAGCCAGTTCTTTGTTGCTTTTACCTTGGGCGATAAGCTTCAATATTTCCAACTCACGTTTGGAAAGTTTTAGGGTGGTTTTAAAGTGGTCGTACTGATCGTACTGGTCTTGATCCTCTTCTGCCTGATGCAATACGTGTCTGAAATCAACTACATGTCTGTCTTCCATCACTTCCCTGATTGTATAGATAAGCTCATCAGGATCAGCGTTTTTCAGCACATAGGCATGCACACCCTGCTTGATGCATTTCTGAAATATCTCCTCATCATCGTACATGGAGAGCACCATTATTTTGACTTTCCATCTTTTCTTTTTGATGTGCTGCAAGAGGCCCAGTCCGTCCATTCCGGGCATATTCATATCGGTGATGACCAGGTCCACGCGGTTTTTTGACATGGCTTCCAAAACCTCTCTGCCATTATGGTACACCCCAACAACATCAAAATCCCGCTCTCTTCTGAGCAGGTTTTCGATCCCTGCGGCAAACATCTTATGGTCATCAGCCAGAATTATTTTTGTTTTTTTATCCATTTACGATATTTTTCAGACATTGACTTTGATTTTGATCTCTGTGCCTTTTTGGAGTTCAGAGCTCATCTCCAATCCCCCTTCTATAGCCTGCAACCTGGATTCGAGGTTTCTAAGCCCAAGTCCTGTTGTTTTGACAGATGTATCGAAACCGATTCCGTCGTCCTTTATAGTTAAAATCATATAACTTTCATCTTGCTCCAGAGAGATAGCAATAATGTTCGGTGAAGCATGTTTGATCGCGTTGTTCAAGCATTCCTGAACCACACGGATGAGCACCAGTTTTTTATTGCTGTCCTGAGGATCCTCCAGACCATTTTGGATGGTTAGGCTGGTTTTACAAAAACCGCTTTTTTCGATTTTATGGAGTTCTTCCTCCAAAAATTCCTGGAACCTGACATCTTTGAGATAATCCTTGTTGATGGATTTGGATAGGATCCTTACCTCTTTGATAATCTGGTTAATGAGTCTTTTGCCTTCTGCCGCCGCGGTGGGTTCGGGACTGTTTAGGACCAGCTTGGCCAGAGAGAGCATCTGACCGATATTGTCATGGAGTTCCTGACTCACGTATTTAAGGGTTTCTTCCCTTATTTCTTTTTCCGTGTTCAGGATGATGTTTTCATAATCTGTCTTCAACATCTGCACTTTATGCCTGTTTTTTATCTGCCTCTGCCTGTGGATGATGACGATGGAGACGATGAAGCCGGACATGATGAACATCATGATAATGCCAATAAATATGGCCAGAACCATTTCAAAGGACTTGTCTTCCATAGATCTTACTAAAAGCCATGGGAGCATAGAAGGAGAGCCCTAAAAGCAAGTACATCAATGCGGCAAAAATCCTATTGATACTTCCCAGAAAATTGTTCAGGTAGAGATCATAGTCCCAAGTTATGGATTGTGAAATAAAATAGATGACCGAAGTGGTGTAAAAGATAAGAAAGGCAGTAACCTGCCAAAAATACGGAATGGAAACCACAGAGGTATCCCTGTATTTCTGAAAATTAAACACCTGAAAGAGAAAATATACACAAAAATAGCTTATGCCGAGGCTGGCCAGGAGATAGGTATAATTCAGGATTCTTTCGGCGATATTCTGCAAAAAAAGGCTATTCAGTAATGCCCAACCAAGAAAAGCAAGGATAAAGACTGAAATATGCCTCCTCATTTTTTTATTCTCTAGAATAATACCTAAATACCATAAAATAACAACGGTTTCCGCGATGACGAAACAAATATTATAAACTAATACATTGGGTTTTCCCTGGTTCACTAAGGATATGGCATACATTTCAAAAGCAAACACAAATGCCATGAGAAAAAAGATATACTTATGGGAATAACGGTAGGAGATGTCTTTTGGCCCGATGACAAAATATAGGGCCGACATGATCAAACCAACTGATATGCAGAAAAGGTATATACCGGTTCCCATCTAATAAATGCTTTTGCGATCAATTAATTGCGTGTTCCTTTCCTGAACCTACCTTATCCTGTCATTCCAGGAAACGATCCGTGATCCTTGGTCTTCCGAAGCTGCTCGTTTGATTAGGTGAAATTCAACTCATTCAAAAATAAGCATTCCATTTTATTTAAACCGGAATATCACAAAAATTAACTTTTATCTAATTTGGGTAAATAGCATCCCCCAAAGAAAAAATGATATTTTACCTACTTTGGAGGATATAAAGGTTTGAAAAGATGCCTTTTAGCAGTCGGGAGGGCAGGTCTTCCCTCCGTTCATTATCCTGTCTGGAAGGTCCGTGCTTTTGTTTTCATCTGACGCGGTCAGAATGACGGTAAGTTTTCCGATGGATTCCTTTCCGGGGCGGCTGCTTTGGATATCTGCGGCCGTGCTTTCGTCATAAACGCCAAAAAAGATTTTCAAACCTCCGGTCTTCTCATCCGTTTGTGCCAATAATTTTTCGATCGACTGCCTGTCAAACCATACCGATTTGGATTGGTTGGCAAACTCTCCTGATGGAACGGCTCTGTTGGCCAATTCCATGAGCTTGTCATAATTGGCTTTCAGCTTTTTAAATTTTTCTAAATCCATTTTTTTTAATTTTTAGGTGTGGCCAAATTTAGAGAATTGTCTCTTCAAATAAAAGATTAATTGATCATCGGGAAAAGGATGATTATATGGCTCATTATTAGGTGTATATCCCGTGTTTTCCCGTGTTGTTTTTTCTATATTTATACTGGTTATGAAAAGAATCCAGCTTTTTGAATTTGAGGACCAAGCATGGTTTCCTGACTGGATCAGGGTGATGATGACCCAGTACATGATGGCTTTCCATAGGATTTTGAAAACTTCCGACTCGCTTTTGCCTTTGGTAAAAAAGGCGTTGGCTTCCAGTGAAAAGCCCGTCATCCTTGACCTCTGTTCGGGTAGCGGGGGACCTATGGTCGAGGTTTATGAAAAACTCAGGGCTTCGGGTGATTTTGGAAAGCTTAGGTTGGTGTTGAGCGATTTGTACCCGAACCAATTTGCCGTGGAGGAATTCAATGAGAGGAGGGGAGAACGAATAACTTACCACAGGGAGCCATTGGATGCCAGCCGTGTCCCCCTTGATTTAAAAGGGGTGAGGACAATGGTGAGCAGTATGCACCATATGAAGCCCGAACTGGCCCGCCGGATTTTGAGAAATGCCAGAGATGCCGGACAGCCCCTTTTGGTTTTTGAGATCAGTGACAATTCCGCCCCCCGGTTTTTATGGTGGCTGGCGATTCCCGTAGCTTTTTTGACCAGCTTTTTTGTGACGCCGCTGGTCAGACCCCTGACTTTGCAGCAGCTGCTGTTCACCTATCTGATACCCATTTTACCTGTTTTTATCGCTTGGGACGGTGCTGTTTCTAACGCGAGGACTTATACCATGGACGACATGGACTACCTGCTGCAGGGAGTGTCAAGTGAGCATTATCTATGGGAAACCGGGAAAATCAAGGGAAAAGGGGGAAATAAACTGTATTTGCTCGGAAGACCCCGGCCGGTTGATACATAAAAGCATCCTCCAGGTTATGAGTCTTGGAGGATGCTTTTGCCGGTATGGATTTTATACCTGCTTCTCATCGATAAACTGCTTCTGTATTTCGTCCTCTTCTTCCTTCATCCTTTCAGTCTCGAAAAAGCGCTTCTGAAAGATCAGGATGATGGCTACTCCCACAAAAATCGATGCATCCGCAATATTGAATATCGGCCACAAGGCGGTATAGCTTCCACCAAAGATGGGTACCCAATCAGGAATAAAACCTTCCCAAATGTCAATATAAAACATGTCAATCACCTGACCGTGAAACCAGGGATTGGGAGCATCATAAGGAGCGTTGTTAAGCAGCACCCCATAGAAAATACTGTCTATCAGGTTGCCCACTGCGCCTCCCAGAATCATAGCGATACAGATGATATACCCCGGATGGGCCCGTTTTTTGATCAAGGCATAAAGGTAGTATCCGATACCGAACATGGCCACCAGCCTGAATGTAGTCAGTATCAGTTTACCGTAATCTGAACCCAGCTGCATCCCAAAGGCCATGCCCGGATTAGTGGTATAATGCAGCTTGAACCACTCACCAAAAACCTTGATCTGACCCACTGTGCCAAAATCCATCTGGAAATGCACCAGCAGTTTTACGATGTGATCTACAAGAATCACTAAGAGTGTGATTCCAAAATATTTCCAATATTTCATCTGTATGCAATGTATATTTAATGGTCAGATACCTGCCTGTCAGACAAACAGGGATTCTTACCGCACTTTCTCTATCTTGACCGTTAGTTCAAACTCGTCCATATCCAACAAGGTGCCTTCCTGAAGATCGCCGTTTACAGCCAACTCAAGCGCTTGGGTTTCTGCCTGTATATAACCCGAGAAGTTCAGCAAAGCGTTGTCCACTTCTTCACTGTATTTTGCCACTTTGATGTTGATCTTGTCCTGAACCTCAAGGCCCATGTCCTTGCGGAGATTCTGTATCCGGTTCACAAGGTCTCTGGCAATGCCTTCCTGTTTCAATGCTTCTGTCACCGTGACATCAAGGGCAACTGTGATCCCCCCGTCCGTGGCCACGGACCAGCCGGGAATATCCTGGGATTGGATCAATACTTCTTCCAGCGACAAAACCGCTTTTTCACCATCCAGGTCAATTTCCAGTTTCCCCTCTCTTTCAATGGCAGAGATTTCCTCCTTGCCCCATTGCTGCACAGCTTTGGCTACCAGCTTCATTTTGGGACCAAAACGCTTGCCCAAAAGCGGGAAATTGGGTTTGACACTCTTCACCAGAATACCGGAAGTATCATCGATGTACTCAATGGCTTTGATATTGACCTCCGCCTTGATCAGTTCCTCCACATGTTGGATCTGCCGCCGGGTGGTTTCGTTGAGCACAGGAATAAGAATCTTTTGCAAAGGCTGGCGCACCTTTAATTTTTCCTTTTTCCTGAGCGAATGCACCAGCGAAGAGATATCCTGTGCCAACTGCATGCTGCCTTCCAGGTCCTTGTCGATCAGGGAATCATCGCCCGACTCCCAGTCGGTCAGATGCACCGATTCAGGCACCTCCCTTTGTACAGATGCCGTAAGGTTCCTGTACAGCCAGTCCGCATAAAACGGGGCCACGGCAGACATCAACCTGGAAATGGCCATCAAGCACTCATACAGGGTTTCGTATGCGGCTTGCTTATCCGCACTCATGTCCCCTCTCCAAAACCGCTTCCTGGCCAACCGCACATACCAGTTGGACAATTGGTCCACGGTAAAGTTCATGATGGCCCGCGTGGCGGGTGTCACGTCATACCCGTCATAAGCTGTTTCCACCTCTTTGATCAGGGATTGCAGTTTCGAAACGATCCATTGATCCAGTTCTGCCCGTTCTTTGACCGGGATGCTCTTTTCTTTATCGTAAACGAATGCATCAAGGTTGGCATAAAGGGCAAAGAAATTATAAGTATTTTGCAGCGTGCCAAAGAACCGGCGCTGCACTTCCACCACCCCATCGATGTTGAATTTCAGGTTGTCCCAGGGATTGGCGTTGCTCAGCATGTACCACCGGAGGGCATCCGGTCCATGTTGTTTCAAGGTTTTAAACGGGTCCACCGCATTGCCGAGACGTTTGGACATCTTGTTGCCGTTTTTGTCCAGCACCAGGCCATTGGCGATCACATTTTTGAAAGAAACACTGTCAAAAAGCATCACCGCAAGGGTATGCAGGGTAAAGAACCAGCCCCGGGTTTGGTCCACGCCTTCGGCGATGAAATCCGCCGGGTAATTGGCTTTGAAGATGTCCTCGTTTTCAAAAGGATAGTGCCACTGCGCATAAGGCATGGCACCCGAGTCGAACCAGACGTCGATCAGGTCCGGTTCCCGGAACATCTTTTCCCCGTTTTCGGAAACCAGGATGATCTCATCCACATAAGGCCTGTGAAGGTCTACTTCCCCGTTCTTGAAAGGAGAGGCCTCCATATAACCTTTTTCAATGGATTGCTGTATTTCGGCTTCCAGCTCGGCGATGGAGCCTATACATTTGGAAGCGATACCATCCTCCGTTCTCCAGATGGGAAGGGGCGTGCCCCAGAACCGGGACCGGCTGAGGTTCCAGTCCACCAGGTTTTCCAGCCAGTTGCCGAAACGGCCCGTGCCCGTGGTTTCCGGCTTCCAGTTGATGGTCTTGTTGTGGGCCACCAGCTGCTCCTTGTAGGCGGTGGTCCGGATGAACCAGCTCTCCAGGGGATAATAAAGCACAGGCATGTCCGTCCTCCAGCAATGGGGGTAGCTGTGTTCGTATTTTTCTACCTTAAAGGCCTTGTTTTCATTTTTCAGGATGATGGAGATGATCACATCCGTGTTTTTGTATTCCGGTTCATTTTCATCATCCAGGGTATAATTTTTCACATAGAAATCATCCTCGCCGTACACTTTATGGGCGACGATGCCATGCTCCTGCATTTTTGCTTTCAGGTACCTGCCCATCACAGGCAAAAACCGGCCTTTTTTGTCCACAATGGGGATGTCATTTCCCTGCTCGTCCTTGACAAAAACCCCCGGAACGCCCTGCTGTTCCAAAGTACGGAAGTCATCCGCACCAAAGGCCTTGGCCAGGTGGACTACACCCGTACCGTCTTCGGTGGTTACATAATCCCCGGCGATTACCGTAAATGCGGGATGGGGAAGTTCCAGCCCGGTTACGGGGAACAATTGTTCATATTCCCAACCCAGCATGTCTTTGCCTTTGAAGGTTTCCACCACCTCGTACGGGATCACTTTGTCGCCCGGCTTGTAGTCGGCCAATGACGTATCAGCGCCTTTGGGATGGAAATAGGCGCCCATCCTTTCCTTTGCCAATACCACCGTTTGGGCTTGGTAAGTGTAAGGATTGAAAGTCCTGATTTTCACATAATCCAGCTTTTCGCCTATGGCGAGGGCCGAATTGGATGGCAGGGTCCATGGCGTGGTGGTCCAGGCCAAAATATAAGTATCCTGCTGTCCTTTTACCTTAAACTGGGCCGTGACGGAAGTGTCTTTAACATCCCGGTAGCATCCCGGCTGGTTCAGTTCATGCGAGCTGAGTCCGGTGCCGGCCGCGGGCGAATAAGGTTGTATGGTATAGCCTTTGTAAAGCAG
This sequence comes from Negadavirga shengliensis, assembly GCF_042652345.1. Classification (NCBI taxonomy): domain Bacteria; kingdom Pseudomonadati; phylum Bacteroidota; class Cytophagia; order Cytophagales; family Cyclobacteriaceae; genus Negadavirga; species Negadavirga shengliensis. The sequence continues at coordinate 464,154 of NZ_JBHSJJ010000001.1, read as the reverse complement.
GTCCTTTTCATACAGTTTTTTCAAGAGGTACCAGAGGCTTTCGATGTATTGGGAATCAAAGGTGATATAGGGATCATCCAGGTCCACCCAGTAGCCAATCTTCTCCGTAAGGTCATCCCATTCGTCTTTGTAACGCATCACCGTTTCCCGGCATTTGCGGTTGTATTCTTCTACGGATATGGTTTTTCCTATGTCTTCTTTGGTAATGCCCAGTTCTTTTTCCACCTGTAGTTCCACGGGAAGGCCGTGGGTATCCCAACCGCCTTTTCTTTTCACCTGAAATCCTTTCAGGGTCTTGTATCGGCAAAACACGTCCTTGATGGCACGGGCCATCACATGGTGGATACCCGGGGTGCCGTTTGCGGAAGGCGGGCCCTCGTAGAAGGTGAAAGTGGGTGCCCCTTCCCTGGTTTTGACGGATTTTTCGAATATCCCCTTGGTTTTCCAGAATGCCAGTATCTCCTCTCCTATGCCCGGGTAATCTACCTGTTTGAACTCCTGATATTGCTTCACTGTAATGATTTGGTTGAAATATTGTCACTTTTTCCGAAGGAGGGCCATTTTTGTTTGATTAAATCCCAACCCCCTCAAAAGGAGGCGTAAAGTTAATAGAAAAGTAGGGTATATGTATGGCAAAAATGGAAAAAGTGTCTTTCTTCCCTACTGGCGCCCATGTCCGCTGATTTAACGTCAGTTTCGGCAGAATAAGGCAGTAGCTCTTTAGGAACGCGAAGTCCTTAATAAGGTAGGCACGACCGATCTTGAACCATCGTGAATCGCTTGTCGCCACGGGCCTTTTTTCTTATGGGTCATCCATGCCAGGATTAAACAAAAGATGTCTAAATAATGAATGCTGAACGCCGAATATATGTATATCCCTTATTCCCTATTTTTTGCTTCTTGAATAATGTGTGAAAAGGGGATCGTAGGGACTATAAAAAACACAAAGGACCACCCCCACAAACAACAACCATTTTAAACTATTCATGAGGAATGCGGGAAGCTTTCGGCTTGCATCCCCCCTTGTCTTCATATCCAGATAGGGATAGGAACTGCAGGGGAGAGGAGGAAGGTTTTGTATAGCTTATGATAAGCTCAAATATGGATAAAACACGGATAAAATACGGGTAAAACACGGATTTTATAGCTCTTGTCACCTACTTATCCTCCCCCGGGCATGGGGACATCCTGCCCGGGGACTGGGTGGACTATGGTTACATCTACGGGACATCAACAGGAGATTTTGGGAATAAGGAGACGGATAGGGAAGGATATAGAGATTCAGGGACCCTGATCATACCAATACCCTAGAAACAGGCAGAACTTGAAATGATGAGGTTAAGGCTCTAATCCAATTCCCTCAGGCAAACAACGGGTTGATCCAGCTTTAGATGGTCGATGACAATCAACGAATCCGGGCTCAGCGCATACAGTTTCCCTCCCGAAAACAGGACTTTGTCCAAGTTCGCTAATTTTTTTCTTTCGTCATCCAAACTCAGCTTGATGTAAACCCTGTTTTTTATCTTTTTTTCCCGAAAATCAGCTGTATTGATCAAGAAGATCCAAAAGAAATTTGGATGGTTTTCTTTTTTGATTGGCCTTGGTAAAGTTCTAAATATCTGGGGGGATTTTCCCAAAGTTAAATCAATTGATCCCAATAGGGACATAAGAATGATAAGCCGTGATTGGCAAAATGTGGGGGATGACATTAGAAAATCGGCTAGGACTTACAAAACAGAGAAAAATACCGACTCTTTAGTGGAAATAGATTAATGCGTAAAACACCCAAAAGCCAGAAACATCCTCCCACGGAGAACAATTCAGAGATTGAAGCCGCTTTAAAGAAAGTCGCACCCAAAGAAGTGAGCTAATATCGGGTTGAAGAATAATTCGAAATTATCATTCAGGTCCTCTGCCGACGCCGGAAACTTTGAATGAATACAATCTTATAATCACTAATGGTGCCGATCGAATAATGCAAATGGCAGAATTGGAGCAAAAACATAGACATGCTATCGAGAATAGATTGACTAGAAGACAGTTGAACCAAAGTTTTAACGGTCAGATTTTTGGGTTGATTATTGCACTTACGGCACTGTATGTTGGTTTTCAGTTGGTAATGCATGACTATGAAACAGCGGGAGCGGTTCTTTTAGGCTCTACTATAGTTTCTTTAGTGGCTTTGTTTGTAATTGGAAGAAAATTAAAGTCCTGATAGGCTGAGTTTTATGTCCCTTTAAACCTAAAATAGGTTTAATTTTAACCTCACAACTTACCCGATCACTGCAACATCTAACTTTTAAGATAAAAAACCTTCCCCACGCCATCAATATGCCCGATCAAGTCCTTGTTTCGGATATGCTGTTTGATAGACAGGTCAATTTTGTAAGGCAACAGCAAATCGTCCAGTCTGTCTTCGATTTCCATTTGCTCACTGAGATTCAGGTGTTCCCCCTCCATCGTAAGGTCTATATTTGAGCCGGGGCGGAGGTTCCCCTTTGCCCTCGAGCCATATATAATGACCCTTTCGATATAGGGGATAGGATGCATATACCCCGTTGATTTGGTTGATGTCGTCTTCCCCAAGCCCGTATTTCATTTCTCAAGCAGTTTTTCCTCTTTGATAATGTCATCACCCTCACCAAAAAAAGGTTTCATCAAAAACCCCGTCCGAATAATATTCGGTTTGGATATGGGTAACCGCCTGGTCCAATTTATCCAGGGCCTTTTTGAAGTTAGAAAACCTTTGTTCCCATCGGGTATCATTTTGGCTTGTCCATGTGATTCGATTTATACGGTATGGTAAAGATAGGGCTTTTTAAGGCTATGCAAAACCCGATTATTCATGGAATCAACTGCCGGGAAAGCGGATTCGATGTTAGAATTAGGGTTCTAGTGTTAAGTCAAGTATGAAATGTCGGATTTCTGTTGTTCCCCATTGGTTCCGCAAATGTCCACGGATTGCACTAATTAGCACGAAGGAAGATTTTTGATTTAAAAAAAGCCGTTTAAATTAGAATATTCTTCCATAAAATTAGTCAATTAGTGGAATTAGTGGACAAAAAATCGACGAGATTTCCGTCAATTTACTCTTGACATGACACTAGAAGGATGCCACCCATGTGGTTCAACCCCCCGGAATACCTAATGAAGATCCTATGAGAGCCATAGGAGAATAATTTCCTTCTATCTAAAAATCCCCTGACTGCGTAGCTTTCAGGGGATTTTTTCTACTTTCCATGGAGCTTACCGCTATCTGTTGTCATACACTTTCATATAGGCATCCAGGAATTTTTGGTTGTTTTCATCACTGTCGCCATATTTTTCCCGCATTTCATCAAGTCTCTCATGCATCATTTCACGGACCTCGCTGTAGGAAGGGTCGTCATATACATTGCGAAGTTCCTCCGGGTCGGTTTCCAAGTCGTAAAGCTCCCATTCATCAATATCGTAGTAAAAATGCATCAGCTTGTACCGGTCCGTGGCCACGCCGTAATGCCTTTTGACCATATGGACCGACGGATATTCGTAGTACGTGTAGTAAACCGCATCCCTCCATTCATTGCTCTCACCGTTCAGCAATTGCCGGAAAGACGCGCCCTGCATGTCCTCAGGAACGGGTACTCCCGCATAATCCAGGAATGTGGGGGCAAAGTCCAGATTTTGTACCAAATGGTCGATGACGGTGCCAGGTTGGATTTCCCTGGGGTACTTGACCAACAACGGCGTCCTGAAGGACTGTTCATACATAAAGCGCTTATCAAACCAGCCATGTTCGCCGAGATAAAAGCCCTGGTCGGAGGTATAGACCACAATGGTGTTGTCGGCAAGGCCGTTTTTTTCCAGATAGTCCAACACTTCCCCCACGCCGTCGTCCACGGACTGTATGGTCCTTAAATAATCCTTGATGTAACGGTTGTACTTCCAGACACCGATTTCCCTTCGCTTTGCATCCCCGAAAGTGGATTCATCCCCCTTGCCATATGCCTGCTTAAATGCTTCATTTTTTGGATCATATGCAGCTTTCCACTGTTCCAGTTGTTCCTTATTGAACCTGGCCAGTTCCCTGGAAAATCCTGTACTGTCCCCTTTAGGATCCACCACCATTTTGAAATCGTGTCCCCATTGGGCATGGCCATCTATTTCCATTTCCTGGGTTTTGGCCGCGGTTCCCCTCCCTGCGTAACCGGACTCGGCATCCAAATAGGTGGGGGGAGGCGTAAAGGTGGTGTCATCAAATAATGTCAGGTATTCCGGTGCGGGTTGCCAGTTTCTGTGCGGGGCTTTTTGGTGGTACATCAGCAGGAAGGGCTTGTCGGGGTCACGGTCTTCTTTGAGCCATTTGAGTGCGTGCTCGGTGGTGATGTCGGTCACGTAGCCTTCGATCCGCGTCCTTTCCCCGTTGATCAGAAAGTCCGGATTGTAATAGTGCCCTTGTCCGGGAAGTACCATGCTGTAGTCAAAACCCTGCGGCAATCCATCCAGATGGATTTTGCCTATCATGGCTGTAGCGTAGCCATTGGCCTGTAAAAGCTTTGGAAAACTTTCCTGGTCCCAGTCAAACGGCTGCACGTTGTCGACTTTGCCGTTGACAAAACTGTGTTTTCCGGTCAAAACGACGGCCCTGCTGGGGGCGCAAATGGAATTGGTCACCGTGGCCCTGGAAAACAAAGCCCCTTCCTGGGCGATCCTGTCGATATTGGGGGTGTGGTTGAACTGGTGACCGTAAGCGCTGATGGCCTGGTAGGCGTGATCATCAGACATGATGAAGATAATATTGGGTCTGTCTTCTTGTTTTTGTTCGTTCGGTTGATTACAGGAGTAGAGGTTCAAAAGCGCAGCTCCTGTCAAAATAACAATAAGGTTTTTCATGGTATATGTAAAATTAATTTTCACTTAATTAATCTGACCCGGAGGGCGTCTGTTCTTGCCTTCCACACCGGTAATATCGTCGCCCAAATCTTCCCTGGCGCTATCCGCCAGTTCCAATAGGCGTGTCACAATATCGGGATAGGTATCCTTCACGTCATAGCGTTCCCCAGGATCTCTTCTCAGATCATACAGGGCCATCCCGGTCTGAACCTGACGAGTGGGGCCAAAATTTCCGTCCATACCTGGAACCAGATCTTCATATGATCTGGAGGGGTGAGGCAGTACAAGTTTCCAATTATCCATCCGAACGGCTTCCAGGGAATTTTTCTGAAAATAATAGTAAAATTCCTTTCTTGGTCCGGGACCGGGTTGATTTTTTAATACCGAGAGGATACTGACTCCATCTATTCTTCTTTTAGGAAGAGGCACGTCCAGTATCTCTGCAAATGTAGGCAATAAATCAATGGTAGACGAAAGCTTGTTGGTGACCGTTCCGGGGGGAATGGTACCGGGCCACCTCATGATACACGGAACCCTTTGTCCCCCCTCATAAGTGGTGGCTTTTCCCTCACGAAGGCCGCCGGCTGATCCCGCGTGGTTCCCAAAGTTAAGCCAGGGGCCATTGTCTGAAGTAAATATGACCAGGGTATTGTCACTTAAACCATGCCTATCCAGGGAACTCATGATCTCCCCCACGGACCAATCGATTTCCATGATCACATCTCCGTATAGCCCCTGTTCGCTTTTGCCCCGGAATTTATCAGATACTCCAAGCGGCACGTGGGGCATGGAGTGAGGCACATACAGAAAAAACGGATTGTCCTTGTTTTCAGCGATGAAACGAACCGCCTGTTCTGTATATAGTGTAGTGAGATTATTTTGGCCCTCCATATCCGATATCAGACGATAGACCGTATCAGCCGCCAAGATGGGCAGTTCAGGATAGCTGGCCTTGGCGGCGTGGGTTTCAGGAGTGGCGAGCTGCATATCGTAGGTCCACTTCCACATGTCATTGGAATAGGGCAGCCCGAGAAATTCATCAAAACCCTGTCTGGTGGGCAGAAAGGGAGGCAAATGCCCCAAATGCCATTTGCCAAAAATGGCCGTCCGGTAATCCCCCGCTTTCTTTACCAATTCAGCAAGAGTCTCTTCCTCCGGATTTAACCCAATGGTCGCATGGGGGTTCAACGCTCCGCTCAGGCCTATCCTATTGGGATAGGTTCCTGTCAATATCCCTGCGCGGGAAGCCGAACATACCGCCTGCGCCACTTCGAAGTTGGTAAAGCGCATCCCCTGAGCAGCCAGTTTATCCAGATTGGGCGTCTCCAAATCCACCGCACCATAGCTGACCAAGTCCCCATATCCCATATCATCAGCAAATATCAGGACAATATTGGGCAGGTTTTTCTCAACACTTTGGCACCAAACGGAAGTAGTGTACAACAGAAAACTTGCTGAAATGAGTAACTTTTTCATATGATTATAATTTTTTCTCAATAGGCCATATGGAATCTCGCATGATAGATAATCATCCCAGTTTGTGACGATCTCGTCATGCTCGATTTCATAATATCTATTAGCATCCGAAATCGGAAGAATTAAATAATATGGGCATCCCGGTAACTATGGGCATCCCGGTAACTATGGGAATGCCCGTTTTTGCATGTGATCTTTTTGCAACGAATCAATAGCCGGGATTCTGGGTCAGCTCAGGGTTGAGATCAAGTTCGCGCTGTGGGATGGGCATCAGTATCATGTGCTCTCTAATGTTTTGTGCGATCTCAACCTTATTGGACTCTGCCACACTGGCCTCATAGGCTGCATGCTCCTTCATGCGCTCCACAAATCTACCTGTCCTTACCAGGTCAAACCACCTGTGACCTTCCTGCGCGAGTTCTTTCCTTCGTTCTTCCCACACAACTTCCCTGAATTCATCAGGTGATAAACCGCTGAGATTCTTATCGGCCGATCTGTGAGCCCTTTCCCTAATCCTGTTTAGATAAGGATGTGCCTGGCCCGTCTCACCTATTTCATTAAGCGCTTCAGCATACATCAAAAGGGCATCAGCGTAGCGGATTACATGAATATTGGCACCGCTAAAGTTTGAATTGGGCTGGTTTTCCTCCCAGTATTTCACAAAAATGGGTATGGATGAAGTGTGAACGGAGCCATCAATCAGACTGACAAAATCCTTTCTGAAAGTGCCTGCCTTTCTCTGGTCATCATCTTCAAATCGGTCATATAGATCCCGAGTGGGAATATCTGCCTCGTTGGAGTTCACCAAACCCAGGACTTCAAAACCTCCTGGCAACGAATATTTTGGTCCCTGAAGTACCATGGCTGAATTCCCTCTTCCCGGGGGAGCCATATATTCAATGGAAAAGACAGATTCCGGTCCCCATTCTGTGGCGTCTTCCCAATTGGCCCGGTAGCTATCATGCAATCCATAGCCGTATTCTCCTTCATTTTCAATTACTTCCCTGAGTTTATCTGCCGCTTTTCCATACTCATGTTGGGTCAGGTACACTTTTCCGAGCAATATCTTGGCGGCGCCCCTTGTGGCCCTACCCAATTCAGAGGAAGGATAGGAAACGGGCAGGCCGTTCTCTGCGTCCTCAAGGTCCGCAATGATCTGCTGGTAAACCAGGTCTTTGGATGTTCTGGAGGTATAAGCATCCTGAATCGATTCCAGCTTTAGGATCAGGGGAACATCTCCAAAGAACCTGACCAGGTTAAAGTAATAAAGTGCCCGGAGAAACTTGACCTCACCCAGCATCCTGTTTTTTGCCGTTTCACCCATTTCTATATCGGGGATATTCGCAATCGCAAAATTGGCCCGGGATATCCCCGAGTAGTTGCTGGTCCACATATTTGAGACAAATTGGTTTTCGGAAGTATGCCTCAGGTATTCGAGGTTTTGAAGAAATTGATTGGGCATACCCAGGCCATTTTTCTCATCATCAGCGGGCAATTCATTCAACAAAAACATCAGCCTGTCGTAAATGCTATACAACTGCTGGTAGACAGCCGCAACGGCCGCCTCTGCATCTTCCTGGCTCCCGTAAAAATTGGATTCTACAAACCGGTCCTTGGGAGACTCCTGCAAGAAATTATCCATACATGCGGTGCTGTTAAACAATACAGCTGCCAATAATAGTTTTGATATATTTTTCATGATCCTTTTTGTGTCTTGTTTAGAAATTAGCTTTGACGCCAAACATCACGGTTCTGGACTGGGGATATCCGCCAAAATCCTCGCCTAACTGCAGGTTGCTGGCACCTCTGTAACTCACTTCCGGGTCATATCCGGTATAGTTGGTAAAGGTCAGCACATTTTGCCCCGTAGCGTAAATCTTGAGGTTAGACAGGGTTTTGGACTGCAAATTGGGGAAGGTATATCCCAAAGACAGGGTTTTTAGCTTGAGAAATGAACCATCCTCAATAAACACATCACTGAATACCGCCGATCTGTTGGTCGTGGCTACGGGATGAGTTGCGTTTGGATTCCCGGGGGTCCATCTGTCTTTCAATTCAGTGTAAACATTTTGTCCACCTGTCGGCAACAATAGTTCCATGGCGTTATAATTAAACAAGTCCCCTCCATATGAGTATTGAAAAAAAGCATTCAGTTCCAAGCCTTTGTAGCTGAAGGTATTACTAAATCCTCCAAAGAAATCAGGGTTTGGATCTCCAATAACAGTACGGTCATAGTTGGCATTGACAATCCCGTCCGGTTCGCCATTGGGCCCGCCTAGGTCTTTGTACCTTCTGCCCCCTAGCCAATTGGTAGGACCGGCTGGTGCTGAAGCCAGTTCTTCAGCGCTGCGAATGATACCGTCCGACACAAATCCATAGAACAGGCCAATGGGCTGTCCTACTATCAGGCGATGTACAGATCCGGTTTTGAGGTGACCATCTCCGTCCCCAATGTCCTTATAGGGTTCTCCGCCCAGTTCCAGTATTTTGTTGCGGTTAAAGGATATATTGAATGATGAAGTCCACCGGAAATCCGCTCTTGCTACGAGATCTCCTTCTAGGGACAGTTCCACTCCCCTGTTTTGGACACTTCCTATATTTTGAAGGGATGAAGAAAATCCGGAGGCATTGGGAATGGCCACGTCATAAATCAAATCAGTGGTCTTCTTGTTGTAATAGTCTGCTGTAATCCTCAGTCGCTCGTCCATAAATCCTATGTCCAGTCCAAGGTCAAACTGACCCGTTCTTTCCCATTTTAAATCCGGATTGGGGATCTTATTGGGGAAAAAGCCGGTTACCAGACTTCGGCCGAAAGTGTATGTGTTGTTGCCTAGGGTCGGCAGGGAGTTGTACAGTCCGATTTCCTGATTACCTGTCAGCCCATAGGACACGCGGAGCTTGAGATTGGAAAGCAGGGAAGAATTTTTTAAAAAATCCTCCTCTATCAGCCGCCACGCAAAAGCGCCGGAAGGAAAAAAGGCGTACTTGTTATTGGCCCCAAAGCGGGATGAGCCGTCGATTCGCCCATTGATGGAAATGAGGTACTTTTCATTCAGGTTATAATTGATTCTTCCCAGGTATGACACGAGACTCCATTCCATATTGGAAGAACCGGGTTGATTGTACACGGCTCCGGAACCCAAGGAATTCTCTTCCAGAATATCATTGACAAAACCCTGGGCGGCAGCGGAGACATTTTCAAAACGGTTCCGCTGAAAAGTGATTCCCCCTAAAACAGTGATTGACTGCCTGTCATCTATTCTCTTGTTCCAGGTAAGTGTGTTTTCATTCAACCAGTTGGTGGTAAACGCTCCTGTGATACCTGCCCTTGCCACTCCCGCAGACTCAAATACCTTGGAGGGAATGTACATGTCCATTTTAGTATTGACCATATCTGTACCTACTGACACCTTGGCGGTAAGGTTAGGGATAAACTCCCACTGGGCATACATATTGCCCAATATCCTCAACATGGTGGACTCCCTCACCTGTTCTCTGGCAGTGGCCACAGGATTCGGATAAATAATACCCGGACTGTTGACCTGGGTGTAGCGTCCCAACGATTCATCGGAGTATATGGGCAAAACAGGATTGAATTTCATGGCTCCTGTCACCACGCCATTTTGCCCTCCTGCATCAGTAGGCACGGCGTTGGAATAGGTGTGACTGCTGTTCAGATTCACTCCCGCTCTGAGATTTTCCTTGATATTCCTGTTGAGGTTTACCCTGCCCGAATATCTCTTGAAACCGGAGTTGATGATCACTCCTTCCTGATTAAAGTAGTTTCCGGAAATGGAATAATTCGTTTTATTATCGCCGCCGGAGAAAGTAAGCTGGTAGTTTTGAATAGGGGCGCTTTGGAATATTTCCCGTTGCCAATCGGTTCCAGTTGGATTGGCTTGGAGTTCCGCTATCTTGGCTGCGTCGTATACAGGTTGTAGGCCATCGTTCTGATAGGCTTCATTCACCAGCAAAGCATAATCATAGGCATTCATAACATCAATATTCCTCACTGTCTGCTGCACCCCATAATAGGCATCAAAGGAGATTTGATCTCTGCCTTCTTTTCCGCTTTTGGTCGTAATAAGTACCACGCCGTTGGCAGCCCTGGCTCCATAGATGGCTGTGGCAGATGCATCTTTGAGTATCTCAATGGATTCAATATCGGCCGGATTGATAGCGGACAGCCCACTGACCCTGGCGTTTCCGCCGGTCTGTCCATATCCCTCCCCGCTATATACGGGAAAGCCGTCGATTACGTATAGTGGTTCGTTGCCTCCCTGAAGTGAACTGGAGCCCCTGATCCTGATAGAAGCAACAGCTCCAGGCATGCCGGAGGTTTGGGTTACCTGTACCCCGGCGGCCCTTCCCACCAAGCCCTGATCAATCGAAGTAATAGGGGTCTCTTGTATCTCGGCAACTTTTACGGAGGCCACAGAGCCGGTAAGATCACTCTTCTTCACCGCCCCGTATCCAATAACCACCACTTCATTCAGTGCCTCCAAATTGTCCACCAACATCACATTGATCACCGTTTGGTTGCCTACAGATATTTCTCTGGTGTCAAATCCTATAAATGAAAAGACCAGGACAGGATCTGCTACTGATTCGGGGATAGAGATGCTATAGCTTCCGTCTAGGTCGGAGGATGTCCCGATGCTGGTGCCTTTTAGCACTATGGTGGCCCCCGGCAGGGATTGCCCGCTGGATTCCGTAATTTTACCGGTCACCACCCGTTCTACGGTCTCCTGACGAATCAATGTCTGGTTTGAAACTTTGTGGAACGGTGTCAATTGTTTTTCCTCTTTGGTGTAAATCACGATATAGTTTTTCCGCAACTCCTCGAAATCCGCCCCAAGAGGCTCCAACAACTCCTTCAATACTTCCCAATGGTCGTCTTTGTAGACGGGAAAGGTAATCATTTGACCGTCCAGTAGATCTTTCCGGTATAAGAATGACAAACCGTATTGTTCACTTAGCTGAGCAATGGCTTTTCTGAAGGTCACCCGACCGGCTATTCTATATTCCGGCTGTGAAACGACTTGCGGCTTGTTCAGGGATATTAAGGATTGGCTTTTGGCCATCCCAAAGTGTCCCGGTATAAGCAAGCACAGTAAAATGGATGTGGTAAATAATTTTTTCATACGTTGTTTTTTGGGTTTATATTTGACTGTTATCTTTTTGTTTCCTGATGATCACTTGGTTGCCACTGACCCGGATATCAAGACCCGTTACTAGGTGCAGCGCTCTGATCAATACGGTCAGTTCATCTGATGGCACTTTACCTTCCAATGCGATCTCCTTGTCGGCTTCATCCGCGAACACTACCTTTTTTCCATAGGTCCTCTCTATGATTTGGGCCAGTTCACCCAGCGTCATATTGTCCAAAAGGATATACCGGTCTTTCCAGGATATGTAGCTTTCGGGATCCACGATCTGAAGGCTGAACTGTCCACTGGCAGGATGGTATTCTACGCGTTCGCCAGGATTCATGGTTACCGATTCTTCTTTACTAGGGATCTTGACGGCAACCTTGCCTTCCTGTAGCGTCACTGATTCCATCTCCCTTAAGTTGCTTACATTGAATGCTGTCCCTAGTACCTGGACGGTCAGCTCCCCTGCCTTTACCTGGAATTTTACCGGTTGCCCATTTACCCGGTACTTCTTCACCTCAAAGAATGCTTCGCCTTCCAGGCTCACCTCACGCGACTTCAAAACATACCATTTCAATGGGGAATAGGATAGGGTTGAATTGCTATTGAGCGTCACTTTACTTCCATCCGGTAAAATCTCTTTCCCTATCTGGCCATAGGTGGTATCAAAGCTGCTTTCATATGAAAAAGCCAAAAAACCCAGCAACATCCCTACCGCCAATACAGCCGCCACTCGCCATACTTTTGCAATCATCCACCTTTGGTCTTTTTCGGTTTGCCTGTCCCCCTCCCTAATATTTATCTCAGAGAACAACCTTTCCTTCTCCCGGGCTTTTAAGGTTTCGGAAATGGGAACATGACGAAAGCCCACCTTTTTAAAAAGTCCTTTATCATCCGGGAAGTCATGGAAAATGTTTTTTTTCTTTTTCATATTCAGATATGGATCAGCCTTCAAATGGAAGGCAAATGTTCATTCGGTTTGCTGTTTATTATTGTAGAGGGAATTTTGCTCAACAGATACTCACAGAATCAGAAAAAATCTCAGAAAAATTAAAATCAGCTATCAGCTTCTTTGTCGAACCTTATTTCAATAAACTTAAAATCAGCGGGTTATCTCTCAATTCCTTATATGCCCTCTGGAGATTGTTCAATACCGACTGGTATGCGATTCCTTGTATGGCACTGATTTCCTGAGGTGACAAATCCTCATAATATCTGAGATAAACCGCTTCTTTTTGTCTGTCGGGTAATGCGTTGATCGCTTTCGCCAGTTTTTTGCATTTGATTTGATTATGTTCTGAGTGGATCAAAAAATCCTCGTGGGTGTATTGAAAGTTCAGTTGCTCTGTATTAAAAATGTGGGTTTGTGTGAGGCGTTTTCTTTCCGATTTTTGTAAACTTATGAGTTTGCGCCTGGCCGATACGAACAGGTAAGCCTTCAGGGATTGGATGGCATCCAGATTGTTTCTGGACTTCCAAAGCTCCAAGAACAATTCCTGTATGGCGTGAAAAACCAGTTCCTCATCAACAGAAAATTTCCTTAGGTAAGAAACCAATGATTCGAAATACTGATCATAGACCTTGGAGAAAGCGTCTTTCTTTGCCTTCAATTCGTCCAGTTTTTCGCTATTGGTCACTGTTTTTGTACAAAAATATTAAAAGCCATGCCGTCTGAAAGTTAACAACTAACCACAACAAAAACCAAACTTGAAAAAATAATGGATAGGTTAGGAACTGAAAACCAGATAAAAGCAGTCTTTTCCAAGCTAACAGCGACATGATAGCCTGTACGGAATCCAACACATAAATCGGGATGGGTATCGGCAGGAAATCACCCCCCGGGGAGACTGATCCCTTTTACCCGCCGGTACAGGGAAAGGGCGTATTTGTCGGTCATGCCCGAAATAAAATCCAACAGAGCTCTCAATAACGGGTAGGGTTTGCTGAATTTTTCGGGGGCAAAATCCTCGGGGAGAAGACGTAGGATGCTTTTATCCTGCCCAGACAACCGATCTTTTTGGAAATGGAAATGGTAAACCGCTTGAGAAAAGCACGCCAAAAGGCCCTCAATCACCTGAAATCCCGCGGCCTCTTTTTCCAAAACCTGTTTGGAACGGTAGATCTTTTGCACTGAAAGCTTGCTTATCTTTTCCAAAATAGGGGCAGAAGGGATCATCTCCGTCAAAGCACTGTCGAAATATCCCATGAGCATGTTTTCTTCTTCCCTTTCGAAGACGGCGACTGTTTCGGATACCAGTTGGTTGATGGCCATGGCCCGCATGATGGCCAGCTTTTGTCTGGGGCTGGGGTATGCTTTTAATTTTTGCGGCGAAAACCTGTCCCCGATGATTTCCGCCAGAAGGGCTATGACCTCATCCAGTGGAACCAGACCTAAGGTGCAGCCGTCCTCCAAGTCGATGATGCTGTAACAGATATCATCCGCTGCCTCCACCAAAAAAGCAAGGGGGTGTCTCAGCCAGCTGTTTTGGGTACAGCTGTGAACCCCCAGACTTTCCGCAAGCGCCTGGAATGCCGTGAGGTCATTGGAAAAGAAGCCGTATTTTTTTTGGCTTCGCCTGCCCGACACTTTATCTTTCAACAAAGACGGTCTTGGGTATTTGGTGAAAGCCGCCAGGGCAGCAGGGGAGATATTGAGGCCGTTTTCTTTGGCCAATAGCATCCGGAACCCCTGGGCATTGCCTTCAAAGGCCACCAGGTCAGCCCATGAGGCTTCCTCCAGATGGTCTTGCCAAATCTTCCCATACGCATGGAACCTGAAAAAATCCGAAATGGCTTCTTCGCCCGCGTGCCCAAAAGGGGGATTGCCGATATCATGGGCCAAGGCGGCGGCCGCGACAATGGCGCCGATATCAGAGGAGTTGACTCCTTTTTGCTTAAGATTGGAGTATTTTTCTATTAAAAATTGGCCGGCTGATTTGCCCAATGACCGGCCAACACTGGACACTTCCAGACTGTGGGTAAGCCGTGTATGTACAAAGTCGCTTTCCGGCAAGGGGAACACCTGGGTTTTATCCTGCAGGTTCCTGAAGGGTGCCGAGAAGACAATCCTGTCAAAATCCCGTTCAAATTGGCTTCTATACAGTTCAGTTCCGGTGCCTGATTCGCTTGTCGGCAACAAAAGTTTTTCCCAGTTCATCATGATGCTCAAAAATACTACAATATAATTTTAGTTGCGAGAGTTGGGGCAACTTGTCTGTCGTGGCAGACCGGATGGGAGGGGATTTTGCTGTTCAGGAAAGTCTGTAAGAGCCGCCAATTCGGGGATGTTGTTTTAAATTCTCCCCGGGGCACATGTTTCCGGGCGTTTCCACGGATACCTTCTTGGTGAGTAAAAATGCCTTCCAGCTGGACGGATGGCGGTTTTTTCTGCTACTCGGTTCCCTGGTCAGTGCTTTGTTGTCCACGGATGACACGGATTACCACGAATTGCAACAGCACCCAGGGTTATTGGTTGTGGTTGCGGGCCTGATTTTTTTCAGGCACTTTGCATCTTGGCGCATGTTTTAGCCGTTGCCAAAATTTACTGCCAGCCACCCCCCAAAGAGCGGTACAGATCCACAACGGTGAGAAACATCTGCTTTCGGGTATTGGTCTTGTTGAGTTCGGCCTCCAATACCCGGGACTGGGCGGTTATCACTTCCAGGTAACTGGCATATCCGCCTCTGAACAGTTCATTGGCCGTGGTCACTGCGTTGAGGAGCACGGCGGTTTCCTCGTCTCTGAGGCTGTAAACCTGTCTCAGGTTTTCCACCCTTTGCATTTTGTTGGATACCTCCTGGTAACCTTCCAGGATGGCTTGCTGATAATTATAGAGGGCGATTTTGTTGGCGGAGATGGCCTGATCATACCCCGCCCGGATCTGGTTCCGGGCAAAGATGGGAGCAGTTATTCCCCCTAACAAGCCAATGGTCATCCCGCCCGGCATTTTCATCGCGGCGGGCAGGCTCCGGTCATTGAGCCCAATGTATGGGGTGAAATTAAGGGAGGGTAGAAATTCAGCCCTGGCGGCTTCTATGTTATAGTTGGCCGCTTTCAGCTCCAGTTCGGCCTGCTGGATGTCGGGCCTTCTCAACAGCATGCCCGCCGGCACACCTACTTCCATGGCATTGGGAAGTTTGATTTCCATCAAAGAACCAGCTCTTTCTATGGGCTGGGGAAACCGGCCTAAAAGGAAGTTCAGTCCGTTTTCGGTTTCAATGATCTCTTGCCTCTTTTCATATAGGAGGCTTTTAGTGGAAAGGAGTTGGGCCGCAAACTGCTGGACAGCCAGTTCCGTGGCTCTTCCTGCCATTTTTTGGATTTTGATCAGCTCAAGGGCCATTTCCTGGTACTCGATATTTCTTTCGATGGTCTCAAGTTCTATATCCATGCCGAGCAACTCGTAATACAGCCGGGCGATTTCTGCCACCATAGAGGTAACCACCAGATGTTTGCCCATTTGGGTGGCCAGAAATTGATGGAAAGCGGCCTCCCGTCGGTTCTTCAGTTTGCCCCAGATATCTATTTCCCAATTACTTTGGAAACCTATAAAATTGTTTTCAAGACGGTTGACCACGTTCCGGTCACCGTTGACGGTTCCATTAAGCAGGTTGGGCCGGACATCTCCGGACCTGTAGCGGATGATTCCGTCCATAGTGGGGTAAAGCATGCCCCTCCTCACCCGGAAATCTGCCTGGGCGATTTCTATCCTTTCCAGCGCCGTGAGCAGATCCAGATTGTTTTCGAGTCCTTCTTCTATCAGATAGACTAGGTTAGGATCGTTGAAGAATTCCTGCCAGGAAATGTCACCGATACTGGCAGAATCCTGCACTTCCAAAAAGGCTTCAGGGACCTCCTCCATTTTAGGCATGGTGGGAGGCTCTATCGCCTTGCAGGAAAACATCAACGCTATTATTCCAATAAAGCCAAAACGCATTAAACTGTGCTTCTCAATCAACATGTGCAATCCTTTTTCAATTATTGGAAAGTGTAACTTCTACTTCCTCTTCTTCTAGCTGTAATTTGTCTTCAGCAGTGGATGTTCTGGTGGAGGTCCATTGGGCGAAAATCACATACAATCCCGGAATGATGATCAGTCCGAAAAGGGTACCGATCAACATACCCCCTGCTGCGGCTGTACCGATAGACCGGTTGCCGAGAGCCCCTGCACCGGTGGCTACTGTCAATGGCAATAACCCCGCGATAAACGCGAAAGAAGTCATCAATATGGGCCTTAACCTGGTTACGGCGCCTTCTACGGCCGCCTGTAGGACGGAGTGACCTGCTTCCCTTTTTTGGATGGCAAACTCCACGATCAGAATGGCATTTTTTCCCAGGAGACCGATGAGCATGATCAGGGCCACCTGGGCGTATATGTTGTTTTGAAGTCCTACAAGGTACAGCACGAAGAAAGCCCCAAAGACACCCGTGGGGAGGGAAAGGATAACGGGAAGAGGCAGAAGGAAACTTTCATACTGTGCTGCTAATAGCAGGTATACGAAAAGCAGGCAGATAAGGAAAATGTAAATTGCCTGGTTACCGGACGTCACTTCTTCCCTGGACATCCCATACCAATCATAATTATATCCCTGAGGGAGGCTTTCTTTGGCCACCCGTTCGATGGCGGCGATCACATCCCCACTGCTGTAGCCCGGAGCCGGGGTACCTTTTAGTGTGGCGGAATTGTACATGTTATGGCGGGTGAGCTGTTCCGGTCCATACGTTTTCTCCATGGTGAGGAAAGTGGATATGGGCACCATTTCACCCACATTGTTTTTAACATGGAGGCTCATCACATCTTCCGGCCGGGACCGGTATTGTGGCCCGGCCTGCAGCATCACGTCGTACATCTGCTCGAAACGGACAAAATCCGATACAAACATGCCTCCCAGCAATACCTGCATGGTGCTCAAAGCCTTTGAAATGGTTACCCCTTTCTTGGCGGCCATGTCCTGATCGATGTGGACCATGAATTGGGGGAAATTGGGATCATAGTCCGTAAAGGCATAACCTATTTCAGGAGTGGCTTCCAGCGCTTGCACGAGTTCGTTGGTGACTACGCTCAGTCTGTCCGGATTACCCGTTCCTGTCTGGTCCAGCACTTTCATCTGAAAGCCACTGGAATTCCCAAACCCTGAGACGGTGGGCGGAAGAAAGAAATCGATTTTGGCATCGGAGATATCATTGGATAGCTGTCTTAACCTGGACATGGTTTCCTGGATGGTTTCCTCCCTTTCATCCCAAGATTTCAAGTTTACCATGGCCATTCCGTATGAAGCTCCCGACAAACCATTTCCCAATGAGTAACCTGCAAGACTGGAAACGGATTCCACAGCCTCCACCCCTTCAATTTTTCGCTGCAATTCATCCAGCACCCGCTCCGTTCGTTCTACAGTGGCCCCCACAGGTGTAGTTACATTCACATAAATCATACTCTGGTCTTCGGTAGGAATAAAACCCGTGGGGAGCACTTTGCTGATGCCCCAGGTGGCCACGAAGAAGAACAGCAGGACCAATGTAGTGACCCCTTTTCTCGGTGCCAAATAAGTCACATACTTATAATATTTGTTTTCGAAAAAGCCATAGAAATTATTGAAACCATTGAAAAACCTTTGTAAAAGTCCTGTTTTTTTCTCCTCTCCATAATGGTTTTTCAACATGATGGCACATAGGGCCGGCGTAAGCGTCACGGCGTTGATCCCGGAGATCACAATCGCGACGGCCAGCGTAAGTGAAAACTGTCTGTAGAATATCCCTACAGGACCGGACATAAATGCCACCGGCACGAATACCGCGGACATGACCATGGTAATGGCGATGATGGCGCCACTGATTTCTTTCATGGCAGCAAATGTGGCTTGCATGGGCTTCAGACCCTGCTGTTCCATTTTGGCATGAACCGCTTCCACCACCACGATGGCATTGTCTACCACGATACCGATGGCCAATACCAAAGCGAAAAGCGTAAGCAGGTTAATGGAGAAACCAAGCATCTGCATGAAAAACAGCGTGCCTATCAATGCGACCGGTACGGCCAAAGTGGGGATCAAGGTGGACCGGAAATCCTGAAGGAAAATAAACACCACGATAAATACCAGGATAAAAGCTTCTACCAATGTGGTCAGTACCTCTTTGACAGACGCATCCAAAAACCTTGAAGTATCGTACGCTATCTTATAATCCATCCCCGAGGGAAAAGAGTCCTCTTTGATTTCAGCTATTCTTTTCTTCACATTGGCAATCACCTCCCGGGCATTTGAGCCGGGACGCTGAATGATCATGATGGATGCTGCGGGTTTGCCATCCATCTTTGATATTCTGCCGTAATTCAGGCTTCCGAACTCTACGTCTGCCACATCTTTGAGGCGCAGGATAGAGCCGTCGGAATTGGCCCGAATGACCAGGTTTTCATACTGTTTGGGTTCGAAAAATTTACCGGTATACCGCAAAACATACTGCAGCATCTGTGCGTCCTTACCGGAACTGATTCCAAGCTGACCGGGGGCCGCCTCCACATTTTGGTTGCGGATAGCGTCTACCACTTCATCCGTTGAGACCCTGTAGGCTGTCATCCGGTCGGGTTTCAGCCATATCCTCATGGAATAATCCTTGGTACTCATGATCTCGGCCAACCCTACCCCGTCTACCCGTCTGAGTTCCTGGAGCACATTCAAATCCGTGAAGTTATAAATGAAGGCTTCGTCTAGTGTGGGATCATCACTGGCCACATTGATGTACATCAATAGGCCTTCCACTTCTTTTTCCACAGTAACCCCGGCCTTCACCACTTCCTCCGGCAGTTCATTAACGACCGTTGAAATCCTGTTCTGGATTTCCACCGCAGCCAGATCAGGGTCCGTACCGGCTTCGAAGAAAACCTTGATGACCGTGGTGCCCCTGTTACTGGACACGGATGTCATATAAGTCATCCCGGGCACCCCGTTGATTACTTTCTCGAGCGGAGTAGCCACGGTTTTGGCACAAACCTCCGCATTGGCTCCCCTATATTTGGCCTTTACTGCCACAGACGGTGGGGCAATATCCGGAAACAGTTCCACTGGAAGGGTAAAATAAGCCAATAAACCCAAAAGAACGATAAACAAGGAGATAACCAGTGACAATACCGGTCTTTTTATGAAAATATCAAACATGGCCTATTGCTGTATTGAAGTATTTAACATTTCTGCGGCCGTTTCATCTTCCTCGGTACCTGGGGTATTTTCCAAAGAGATGATTTTGGGGGTAATGGTCATACCGTCTTTGATATTTTGAATGCCTTCAAATACCAGGTTCTCACCTGCTTCTAAACCTGACTCTACAATATAATAATGAGAAAATCTGGCTCTAGGTATGAAACTTCTCATTTGGACCTGATTGTCCTCATCTACGACATATACAAAATTTCGGTCCTGTATTTCGAATACCGCCTTTTGGGGGATGATGATGGCATTTCTGATCTTGTTGGATAGGATGATTTTTCCGGTTGCCCCGTGTTTCAGGACCTTTTCAGGGTTTGGAAAACGTGCCCTAAAGGCAATGGATCCTGTATTGGCGTTGAACTCCCCTTCCATGGTCTCAATCAAGCCGTCATAAGGGTATGGGGATCCGTCAGCAAGGATCAAATGCACCATATTGTCTTCCTCCGTTTCCCCTTTGGATTTAATATATTCCAGATATTCTCTTTCGGATACGTTGAAGTATATATGGACGGAACTCACATCGGACACAGTTGTAAGCAGGCTTCCTTGATCTATCAAACTTCCCGTCCGTAGGGGTATCCGATCGATGATCCCATCAAACGGTGCCCGGATTTCGGTGTAAGAGAGCTGCACGGCTGCGTTGGCCTCCGCGGATTTGGCCTCCTCTATTTTTGCCAGTACAGCATCATATTTAGCAAGCGTAAGGTTCAATTCCGACTCAGAAATGACGTTTTTGTTGACCATCACCCTCAGGCGTTCCAATTCAAATTCCATGACCTTTGCCTCCGCCATGGCACTTTGCAGATTAGCTTTTGCCTTTGCCAGATCTGCCTTGTATTCCTGGTCATTGGTTTTGAAGAGCACCTGTCCTTTTTTGACTTCCTTTCCTT
Source organism: Negadavirga shengliensis (assembly GCF_042652345.1). Lineage (NCBI taxonomy): Bacteria > Pseudomonadati > Bacteroidota > Cytophagia > Cytophagales > Cyclobacteriaceae > Negadavirga > Negadavirga shengliensis. Next base: position 443,565 of record NZ_JBHSJJ010000001.1, on the reverse strand, counting down.
CATCCACAAATACATCTTCAAGAAATCCTTGAACCCTGGCCCGAAGTTCCACATTCTGATTGGCTTTTATATCCGCCACATAATCCCTGAAAAGAATGGTATCTTTTGCCACCACTTTGATAATAGGGTATTCCCTGCTTGAGTGCCCATCAGAGGCAGTATTTTTAGTCTCAGTGCATGACATTACTATAAGAGGCAAAAAAATAAGTTTAAGTATTTCTCTAACTTTTCTTGATGTGTTTATTCTTGACATTATTCCCACAACCTAATATTAACCGACAACATTTCGAACAATTGTTTTTTGCATTATAACAAGATTGCCCAACTTTACCAAAATAAAATCCTTACCCCATACATTGCTTTATTTGAACGGTAAATACAAGGTTGGATTTTTTACGTTGACAGAGAATTGTCTTCTATCTTTCCTGCTTTATATTTGTTGCTGTTATAAATAAGTTATGCATGGGAAAAAATATAGTATTTACTTTTTTGTTAACCTCTGTTGTCTGTTCCGGATGGGCCCAGCATAAAGAAGACAGAAGCCAATATGTGGCTTATAGAACGCCGGAAAAACCCCATATAGACGGCCTGTTGGATGAGGCGCAATGGGAACAGGCTTCCTGGTCCACCGCCTTTGTGGATATCGAGGGGGATCAAAAGCCCAAACCGGCGCACCTGACCCGTATGAAAATGCTGTGGGATGAAGAATACCTGTATATCGGTTTATGGTTAGAGGAGCCACACGTATGGGCATCCTACACAGAAAATGAATCCGTGATTTTTCATGAAAATGACATCGAATTGTTTTTGGATCCGGATGGGGACACCCACCATTATTATGAACTGGAAGTGAATGCCCTGGGGACGATATGGGATCTGATGCTCACCAAACCCTACCGGAATGGTGGTAAACCCATCAACGGATGGAACATCAACGGCCTTGAATATGCTATTCATTTGGAAGGTAGCCTGAATGACCCTACCGATCAAGACGAATACTGGTCGGTGGAGATGGCCATTCCCTGGAAGTCCCTCTCCCAGTCGGGTCCCCGTTACAGACCTCCTCATGACGGCGAACAGTGGCGCATCAATTTTTCCCGGGTACAATGGCAGGTGGAGCCGGATGAAAAAGGCTATAAGAAAAAGATCAATCCTGCAACAGGGAAACCCTTTCCCGAAGACAACTGGGTATGGTCACCGATGGGGCTTGTGGACATGCACCTGCCGGAAAGATGGGGTTATGTCCAATTTTCCGACCTCCCTGTTGGAAAAGAAACCGTACCCTTCAAAATGCATCCGGATGAACTGGTGAAAGATGAGTTGAGAAAAATCTATTGGGCGCAAAGGGACCGCTACGCCCAAATGAAAACTTATGGACACAGTCTGGAGGAGTTAGGGTTGGAGACTGGATTAAAGCAGGTAAATTTTGAAGTAAGTGCCACCCGTTTTAAAATTTCTTCCCCATCTTTGGTGGATGAAAAAAGCTGGTTCATTACGGAAGACAGCAGAATTTGGAAAGAATAAATGCGATCATGAATAAAAGGAGTTTTATCAAAAAGGCAGCTTGGGGGTCCATGGCCCTTGCCTCCCTTCCCTGGATGGTGACAACCGGAAAGCCAGCCGGAAAGGATCAAAGAAACTGGGTATGGATGACGCCCAAAAAGGGGCTTTCGCCGTCGGAATGGAAACAGGCGCTGGACCACATCAAATCCCTGGGGTTTGACGCCGTGCTATTCGAAGCCTATAATAGTAGGGAAGCACGTTTCGAAACAGACAGATTGCCCATGGGAGAACCGGTTTTGGAGATTTTGATCGAACACGGCAACGCCATAGGTCTGGAAGTTCATGCCTGGATGTTTACCATGCCCTGCAGCATACCTGAAATTGTAGAGAACCACACAGATTGGTACGCAGTCAACGGTCTGGGGCAGCCTGCCAATACCCACCCTGCCTATGTGGATTATTATAAATTTCTCTCTCCCTCCCATCCTGAGGCGATGGAATTTGTCAGGGGGACAGTGAAGTCCCTGGCCTCAATGGAGGGACTGACAGGGGTGCATTTGGATTATATCCGTCTCCCGGACGTGATCCTGGCAGAAGCCCTACAACCAAAGTACAATTTGGTTCAGGACAGGGAATTTCCGGAATATGATTATTGCTACCACGAGGTGACCAGGAAAAAATTCAAGGAAAAAACCGGCATTGACCCACTCAAGGACCTGGAAGACCCATCTGCCAATGAATCGTGGAGACAGTTCAGACAGGATCTCATCACAGACCTGGTGAACAATACTTTCCTTCCGGAAATCAAAAAACATGGCAAGGAGGCCACGGCGGCGGTTTTCCCAAACTGGCAGCATGTAAGGCAAGAATGGAGAAACTGGAATCTGGACGGCTTCTTTCCCATGCTGTACCATAATTTTTACAATGAAGACATGAACTGGATCGGCAAGTGCCTGAAAGAAGAAATCGCTGACTTAAAAAACAACAGCCCTATCTACTCAGGCCTGTTTGTGCCTGAACTGGATGCCGCAGAAATGGAAGAGGCCTTTGATGTGTCTTTCAAATCAGGTGCTGCCGGAATTGCGCTGTTTAATTATTGGAATATCCAACCGGACCACGAGAAAATCATTAAGGAGTTGACAGGAAAATCAAAGGGATAATTATGAACAACCAAGGTGGCGGGGATGCGTTTTAGATGCTTATGGAAGCGTTGACAAAAATCTCAAGAATAAAATTACTGATACCTTCAATATTGCTGGGCTGTGTGGCCCTTCTGAGTTATTGCGGTGACGCGTCTGATAACCGGGCCCTTGTCAATATCCTACTGATAGATGCGCCCGGGGATTTTGACCAGGTATGGATTGAAATAAGGGGGGTGGAAATTTTACCGCAGGGTACCAGGGGTGCGGAAAATGCCAACTGGATATTTTTTCCCTATACTCCCGCCAATAAAATGGTGAATGTAAGTGAGCAGGTGGGAGAAAGCAGGTTGCTTCTGGGAAGAAAAGAAATCCATGCGGGGGCCGTTTCCAAAATCAGGTTGCTGATCGGAGACGAATATTACCTTTTGAAAAACGGGGCGCGTATCCCTCTGAATCCTGTGGCGGGAATAGAGGATTATCTTGAAATGGATGTTGAGTTCAATGTACCCGTAGGTTTTGCTTTTGATATTTACATTGATTTCAACCTGGCTTCCTCGATCATTAGTGATGGGCAGGGCGGATTTAACCTCAAGCCGGCCTTGAGGGCATTTACGGTGGCACAGACCGCTACTATCCGTGGGACAGTTTTGCCCAACGTGGCCAGGCCGCATATATTTGCCATTAGTGAAAAAGATACCTTTGGTACGCTGACAGGCCCTAATGGGCTTTTCCTGTTACGCGGGCTTCCACCGGGACCTTATCAAGTAAAGATCGCCGCGCGGCCTCCTTATTTGGACACCGCTTTTATGGTGAATACTTTGCCGGATACGGTTTCACAACTGCCCAATTTTAACCTCCGGATGAACGAGGAGGACTCGGAATGATGCCAAACCCAATGGACCATGACAGATCAGCATGAAACCTACATGAGAAGGGCTTTGGAACTTGCCGAACTGGGTAAAGGAGAAGTGGGTCCCAATCCCATGGTGGGTTGTGTCATCGTGCATGACGGAAAAATCATCGGGGAAGGATACCATCAAAAATACGGAGAGCCCCATGCGGAACCCAATGCCATAAGCATGGTGAAAGATAAAAGCCTGTTGTCCGCATCTACCCTATATGTAACCCTGGAACCCTGTGCCCATTACGGAAAAACACCTCCCTGCGCCCATCTTTTGGTAGATCACAAAATCAAGAAAGTGGTTATAGGAGCAGTGGACACCAACCCGCTTGTGGGTGGGAAGGGAATCGATATCCTGCAAAATGCAGGTGTTGAAGTGGTGACAGGTGTCATGGAGAAGGGAGCCAGGTGGCAAAACCGGCGTTTCTTTACCTTCATGGAGAAAAAACGGCCTTACATCATTTTGAAATGGGCGCAGACCACAGACGGTTTTGTTGCCCGTGCGGATTACAGCAGCAAATGGATCAGCAATGCCCATAGCAGGCAGCTGGCACACCGCTGGAGGGCTGAAGAGACGGCCATCATGGTAGGGACCAACACCGCTTACTACGATGACCCCCGTCTAAATGTGCGCGGCTGGGCCGGAAGAAATCCCTTGAGGATAGTGATTGATAAGAAGCTGACCTTAGATACTTCGCTGCACCTGTTTGATGGATCGCAGCCTACCCTTTGCTATAATACAGTCAGGGAAGAGAAAATGGAGAATCTGGATTATGTCAAATTGGAAGAGGATTTCACCATACACGATATCTTGGATGATTTGTATGCGAGAAAAGTTCAAAGCCTTATCGTAGAAGGAGGAACGGTGCTGTTGCAGCACTTCATAAGCGATGCGTTATGGGATGAAGCCAGGGTATTTACCGGCAATGTGGCCTTCGGGCAGGGGATACCCGCCCCCCGGCTGCATGTGGCTCCGGTACAAACGCTGGATGTTATGCAGGACCGATTGGATATTTATTTACATCAATGAATTGAAGCTGACATGAGTACTGCGCTATATATTCCCCGGCATGCCGGCAAGGAGGAACAATACAAGGCCCTTTTTCCACAGATCAAAGCGCTGGTGGCGGATGAAAAGGATATGGTGGCCAATCTGGCCAATGTTGCCGCCGCCTTGAAAGAAGCCTTTGGTTTTTTTTGGGTTGGATTTTATTTGGTCAAAGACGGAGCATTGGTGTTGGGACCCTTTCAGGGGCCCGTGGCCTGCACACGCATTGCTTATGGGAAAGGCGTCTGTGGTACCGCCTGGAAAGAGGGCATTACCCAACTGGTACCCGATGTCGAAGATTTTCCCGGACATATCGCTTGTAATGCTGCTTCCCGTTCTGAAATCGTAGTGCCCGTGAAAAGCGATGGAGAAGTCCTGATGGTACTGGATGTCGATTCTGACAAATTGGATGACTTTGACCACACGGATAAAAAATACCTTGAGGAAATTGTGGCGCTGATTCCATTGGCTTAGCGAAAATAATTCCACCCGCTATGCGGGTTTTGTCACTGCTTAAAATCTTCGATAATTAACATAGAAACTCAGGATACAAAGTATTAATCAACGTTTGAAGATCCATGGAAATCTGTTTTGCTACCAATAACCAAAAGAAACTTCAGGAAGTAAGAAAAGCCCTGGGAACGCACTTTAAAATAGTTTCTTTGGATGAAATTGACTGCCGGGAGGAATTGCCCGAAACCGGATCAACCTTGGAAGAGAATGCTTTTCAGAAAGCAAGGCATGTCTATGAGCATTATGGGGTGGACTGTTTTGCGGACGATACCGGGCTGGAAGTAGAAGCACTTGATGGGGCTCCCGGCGTTTATTCCGGAAGATTTGCGGGAGAACCCAGAAGCGACGAGCGCAATATCGACTTGCTTTTGAAAAAAATGGAGGGAGCCGAGGACCGGTCAGCCGCATTTCGGACCGTGATCGCTTTGATCAGAGGAGGGAAGGAATACGCATTCGAAGGCCGTGCAGAGGGGGAAATTCTGGAAGAAAGAGCCGGCGACGGGGGCTTCGGTTATGATCCTGTTTTTAAGCCGGCCGGTTATGATAGGAGTTTCGCGGAATTGGATTTGGATGAAAAAAATGCCATAAGCCACCGCGGAAAGGCTGTCAGAAAACTGGCGGAATTTCTTCATGAAAGCATATAAAGGCCATACGGCCCATTTGAAATATTATTTTTAATTTTGTCTCCCATGAACAGACCGTTTATTGTAGGGATCACTGGGGGGAGTGCGTCCGGCAAAACCCTTTTTCTGGATAAATTGCTGGATGCCTTTGAACCGGATCAGGTTTGTCTGATTTCGCAGGACAACTATTACAAACCGCAGCATCTTCAGCCTACAGATGAGAGGGGAATCCATAACTATGATACCCCCCATTCCATAGATTTCGATCAGTATGCAGAAGATATCCGGAAAATCCAGTCCGGTGAAACCATATACCGGCAGGAATATACCTTTAACAACCCCGACAAAAAACCGGGTACTTTGGCATTCAATCCTGCACCGGTAGTGGTTGTGGAGGGCATATTTGTATTGTATCATCCGGAATTGTCGCATTTACTGGACCTCAAGATTTTTATCGATGCCAAGGATTATATCAAACTAAAGAGACGCATCGTGCGGGACAAAGTGGAAAGGGGCTATGATTTGGATGATGTGCTGTACCGATATGAAAAACATGTGATGCCCACCTATGAGAAGTATATCGAGCCCTTCAAGCACGATGCCGACCTTATCATCCCAAACAACAGGGGATTTGACAGGGCGTTGGAGGTCATCAAGACATTTTTAAAACACGAAATCACACACCGTTCTGTGTAAGAGAAGCCTGGAAATCCGGCTTTCGGATCATCATTATCCAATAACCGGTGGTTTTTTCCTTTCAAAAACCCCCTTGTTCATAAGGGTAACCGATTGGTATACAAGGTGTTTAGAGGGCAAATAATTTGCCCTTCGTATGGGGGATAATATAAAAAACTTTCCTATATTTGCAGTCCATGAAAAGGAACACAGTACATAGAGAATTGATTAGAGAAAGACTGACCCTCTTTTTGGTCATCCTGTTCTGTATATTGATTTCCAGTTCTGAATATGTTTCCTTGGCTGATGCGGGTGATCCGGCACAAACCGAGGCCCAAAACTGTGATACCCAGGATGGCTCTGAAGAGCATAAAACTTTTTTGAATACAGCGGTAGATGCCGTGGTACCTTTTGTGATTGTGGCCGTGGACCATGCTTTTCATTTGATTTATGAAATCATCGATGGTGACAATACTGTTTTTGCCTTTGATTTTAATATTGCTGTACAGAACAATCATTTTTTCGAGGTGCTCTTTGAGCAGATTATTTCTGTCAACGCTCCCTAAGAACTTTAGTAAAGCCAATTATCCTTGCAGCTCCTTTCCGGGGAAAAGAGCTGATATCATCATTACAGTAATCAACTTTCTATTAAATATTTATCATTATTATGAGAAATAAAGGTGTTATCGTTTTTCTGACGGTTATCATTACGGGCCTCTGCCTGTACTACCTATCGTTTACATTGGTATCCAATAGGGTGCAGGAGAAAGCCACCCTGTATGCTACCGATGAGTCAGGAAACGTGGATTTTGCCCGGAGACAGACTTACTTGGATTCTGTTTGGAGGGAGCCGGTCTATAACTTTCTTGGTATACCGTTTACTTATCAGGAGGTAAAAAATACCGAACTCGGTCTCGGTCTGGACCTTCAGGGGGGGATGCATGTTACCCTGGAAGTGTCTCCTGTGGAAATCGTCAGAGGGCTTTCCGGCAACAGTAAGGATCCGGTGTTTAACCAAGCGGTGGAAACAGCCCAGGAAAGGGCAAAAACCACCAATGATAAGTTTGTCAACCTATTTTATCAGGCATGGAAAGAGAAGGCTGGTGACAAAAGGCTGAATACCATTTTTGCCACGGCTGCAAACAGGGGAAGGATTTCTTTGGAATCGTCTGATTCGGCTATCCTGAGTATTATAGATGATGAGGTTGAGAATGCCATTGACAGGTCTTTCAACATTCTGAGAACCCGTATCGACAGATTTGGCACCTCTCAACCCAATATTCAACGCATCCAGAACACGGGCAGGATACAAATAGAGCTACCCGGGGTGGATAACCCGGAGAGGGTAAGAAACTTGCTGCAAGGGGTTGCCAAGCTCCAGTTTTGGGAGGTGGCAGAAATCAATGAATTCGGGGATGCCTTGCAAAATGTGAATGCCTTGTTGGTAGAAGAGGCCAAGGCCAAAAAGCCATCACCTGTAGAGGATGATAAAGCACTTGCGGATACTACCGATCTGGAAAGTGACCTTGCCCGTAAGCTGGCAGAAGGTACAGCCGATGATGATTCTTTAGGGCTGGGAGTTTCTCCTTTGTTTTCGTTGTTGAAAGCAAATTATGGTTTGGTGTACGAAGTCAGGGACACCCTGGCCATCAACAGGATCATGAATCGGGAAGACGTGAAATCCGTTCTGCCCAGGGATATCCGGTTCTTGTGGTCGGTGAAGCCCCAAAAATCGGACAATATGGAGTTGCTGGAGCTTCATGCCATCAAAGCGCCTAGAGGAACAGATCAGGCACCCTTGGAGGGAGACGTGATCACAGATGCACGCCAGTCTTATGACCAATCTTCCCGTCCTGCTGTCAGCATGCAGATGAATGCTGAAGGTGCCAGAAGATGGCGGAAACTCACTTCAGAAAATATCGGCAACCGGATAGCGGTTGTTTTGGATGATTACGTCTATACGGCCCCGGTGGTCCAGGGAGAAATTCCTTCGGGCCAATCTGAAATCACCGGTAACTTCAGCATTGAGGAAGCGAAAGACCTGGCGAACATATTGAAATCAGGTACTTTGCCGGCTCCGACCCGGATTGTGGAGGAAGCGATAGTAGGACCTACGCTGGGGGTGGAAGCCAGTAAACAGGGTATCAATTCCATGATCGCCGGCCTCGCGTTGGTGGTGTTGTTTATGGTGGCCTATTATGCCAAAGGCGGTTTTGTAGCCATAGCAGCGCTGCTTTTCAACATATTCTTTATTCTTGGAATTTTAGCGCAGCTCGGCGCTGCCCTAACCTTGCCTGGTATAGCGGGTATTGTACTTACCATCGGTATGTCCATTGACGCCAATGTGCTGATATTCGAAAGGATCAAAGAAGAAATCCGAAATGGATCCGGCTTGCTTCAAGCCATTAGCAGCGGTTATAACAAAGCATTCAGTGCCATTCTTGATTCCAATGTGACCACCTTTTTGACAGGCGCCATATTGTATGCTTTGGGCCAGGGACCAGTGAAAGGATTTGCCATCGTATTGATGATCGGCATTGCATCCTCTTTCTTCTCAGCAGTGTTCATTACAAGGGTGATTGTATATTGGATGAGTAAAAAGGGGGACAAGAGCAAATTGTCATTTTCTACTCCATTCGCCAGAGATCTTTTGACCAGTCTCAATATAGATTTTCTCAGCAAGAGAAAAGTGGCCTACCTCATTTCCACCTCTATTATTATTGTTGGATTGATCATAGGACTTACCTCGGGACTCAAATTCGGAGTGGATTTTACCGGTGGTAGGTACTATATTGTGGAATTCAGCGAAGCCGTGCCTGCCTCTGATCTGAAAGTCGGCTTGGATGGGGAGTTTGACGGGGCAGTGGAGGTGAAAACCTATGGTGCCAACAACATCTTGAAGGTGACAACCTCCTATCTTATCAATGAGGATTCCGATGAAGCCAATAGGGAAGTTGAAACCAGGGTTAGAGAGGGTATTGCGGCCGTTACCGGTTTCAGCTACCTGCAAGATGCTACTCAGCTATCGGGAGGTGATTTCTCTATCACCGGTTCCAACAAAGTAGGGGCGACGGTTGCAGATGACATTAAGAAATCCTCTTTGGAGGCGATGTTCTTCGCCTTGGTGGCAATTTTCCTGTACATCCTGCTAAGGTTCAGGAAGTGGCAGTTTTCACTGGCTTCTATCATCGCCCTGGTGCACGATACGTTCTTTGTAATAGCGGCGTTTTCCATAGCCAGCGCATTGGGAGCCACATTCGAAATAGATCAGGTATTTATTGCAGCGGTTCTTACAGTGATCGGTTATTCCATCAACGATACCGTGATTGTCTTTGACCGGATCCGTGAGAATATCTCCAACAGGGGAACCAACCGTCTCGTACAGATGTTCAATGACGCCATCAACCAAACGATGGCAAGGACTTTGATCACTTCGGCGACCACCCTGATTGTGGTATTGGTGCTTTTGATTTTTGGAGGCGAGGTGCTTCGCGGTTTTTCTTTCGCTTTGTTGATCGGTGTTTTGGTGGGTACTTATTCCTCTATATACATCGCTACGCCGATAGTAGTGGATTTGATGAAAAAAGAATTGGCAGGAGAGGCTAAAGAGCAGACCAAAAAGGTTGCATAACCTTTTTGCCACTACTAAAGAAAAGGCGTCGGCTTCTGTTATGAGGCCGGCGTTTTTTTATAACCAAAATGCAAAAAAAATACCCTGATCACGGTATTGGCTAAGTAGTTAGGTCTCCTTAAATTGCATACGTGATCTATACTACATGCTGTGGTCTTTTTATCATATCGCTTTATTGCTGGGAACAATACTTTCCGGAAGCTACTTTTTCCTAAACCGTAGCAATCCGGAGTACAGGAAGGTAAATGCCATCGTTTTCATCATTTTGATGAGTGCGATCCTATCTGAAACCTTCTGGCATCTTATCCCGAAAACAACGGACAGTAAATATGTGCATTATAACCTATTGTTTGTCTACTTGAAGACATTGGTGATGCTTGGGTTGTTCCACCAATTGCCGTTCAGCTGTCAACTGCAAAAAAGGGTTTTGCCCACAACTGCGGTTTTTTTAGGAGCTGGGGTTATCATCAGCCTGTTTGTACAGCCTCTGGAAACCGGGGTCCAATCTTATACCTATTTAGTCGGTCATGGGATGATACTGTTTTTCTGCATTATTTTTTTTAAAGATATATTAAAACAAAACCGGTATCAGGAAGTCAACCTCTTGTCCTTGCCCTACTTCTGGATTGCGTCCTGGATATTGTTTTCGTTTGGAGAAAGTTACATCTTTTTTATACTTTCCTATTCTTTTCCCGAAATTGGGACTTTTGGTGTGGGCCAGACGGTTCATTGGGTCCAGTTTTTTGCGGGATTGATGTACCTGTCCTTTGGCCTTGCTTTTTATGCCCCGTTTATTTTCAGTAAAAATTATAGTTTTTAAAAAGAATATACAGTACCGAAAAAGTTAAAATTTTTAATTTTGGCCATTAAATGTAAATTTACCGTTCCATTTCAAAAACACATTTTATGCCCTATTTATTTACTTCGGAGTCCGTATCAGAAGGACATCCGGATAAGATTTCAGACCAGATTTCAGATGCTATTATTGATCATTTTTTGGCTTTCGATCCCGATTCAAAGGTAGCTTGTGAAACATTGGTCACCACAGGACAGGTTATTTTGGCAGGAGAGGTGAAATCCAACATTTATCTGGACGTACAGAAAATAGCAAGGGAAGTTATAAACCGGATCGGTTATACAAAAGGAGAGTACATGTTTGATAGCAGTTCCTGTGGGGTATTATCCGCTATCCATGAGCAATCTCCGGATATTAATCAGGGAGTGGACAGGGAAATTCCCGAGGAACAGGGTGCCGGTGACCAGGGCATGATGTTTGGGTATGCGACCAGCGAAACAGAGAATTACATGCCGTTGGGGCTGGACCTTTCCCATAGGCTTCTTAAGGAACTTTCCAATCTCAGAAGAGAAGCTGATCAGATCCGGTACCTGCGTCCTGATTCCAAGGCACAGGTGACCATCCAATACAGCGATGACAACATACCGGAAAGGATTGACAGCATCGTGGTTTCCACCCAGCATGATGAGTTTGACCACGAGGAGGCTATGTTGGCAAAAATCAAGGAAGACATCATCGGTATTCTGATTCCACGGGTAAAAGCCCAGTTGCCTGATCACCTTCGAAAGTTATTTACGAAAGATACCGTTTACCATATAAACCCTACAGGCAAATTTGTAATTGGCGGCCCGCATGGAGACACGGGACTCACCGGTAGGAAAATCATTGTGGACACCTATGGGGGAAAGGGAGCACATGGGGGTGGTGCCTTTTCAGGAAAAGACCCTTCCAAAGTGGACCGTTCCGCGGCTTATGCCACCCGGCATATTGCCAAAAACATGGTTGCTGCAGGTATAGCAGACGAGGTATTGGTGCAGGTCTCCTATGCCATTGGCGTGGCAAAGCCCATGGGATTGTATGTCAATACCTATGGCACCTCCAAGGTAAATATGAACGATGGCGAAATCGCCAAGAAAATCGAATCGCTGTTCGATATGCGGCCTTATGCGATAGAGCAAAGGCTGAAGCTAAGAAATCCCATTTATGAAGAAACCGCAGCTTATGGCCATATGGGAAGGAAAAACGAGGTCGTGAAGAAAACCTTCAATTCTCCGGATAACAACCCGATCAGCCTTGAAGTTGAACTCTTTACCTGGGAAAAACTTGATTACGTGGAAAAGATTCAATCAGAATTTGGGATTTAATTCCGAAAATTTAATACCCCTCACGGCGACTTTTTGTTGCCGTTTTTTGTTAATAGGCTATCTCCGTTTTACTAAAAATCACTGACCATGCCAAACCCCTATCTGGATAGCGTACTCAATTTACTGCTGCACTACAAAACCATGGCTGAGAAAGCCATGAAACAGGTTCCTGAGGAAAAACTTTTCTGGCAGCACAATCAGGACAGCAACAGCATTGCTACCATTGTAAAGCACATGTGGGGCAATATGCGATCGCGTTGGACGGATTTCCTTGCCTCGGACGGAGAGAAGGAATGGCGGGAAAGAGACGCGGAATTTGACAATGATTTGAAAGACAGGGGCGAGGTGCTTGAAAAATGGGAAGAGGGCTGGAGGATTACGTTTGAGGCCCTGCGCCCCCTGACGGCAAGTGATTTGGAAAAAACCGTCTATATCAGAAACAGGAAACACACGGTCGTGGACGCGATCAACACGCAGCTGGCTCACTATGCTTCCCATATAGGCCAGATCATTTATCTTTCCAAAATGCTTGCAGAAGGACCTTGGGAAAGCCTGAGCATTCCTAAACGCAAATCGAAAACCTAACCAAGGTATTCACAAGGTCAACCGATAGAGAAGTCCTCAAATGGCTCAAGTCCAACCCTCAAGAAGGCTCATGAAAGCAAATCCATATTTACCTGCTGAAGAACTATATGAGAGGCTCGCTTTAAGAGATATGCAGGCATGGTTGGCAAAAACCAAAAAAGAGCCCTCCATTGCCAACAGATTGACCAAGGGTACTCAAAGGGCCATTAACAAACTTATTCCGGAGAAAATACATCAAGCCATCACCAAGGCCATCGAAGTCATGGTAAAAGGGGTCCTGACCGGTAACCAGTACGTGACACCTAAGCCTAATCCAGAGCCATCTCTTAGGTTGAAGGAATATAAAGCCAGAAAAATCATACGCTTTTATCAAAGAACTGCCTCTGTGGAAGGAGCGGTTACCGGAGCCGGGGGGATTTTGATGGGGATTGCGGATTTCCCGGCTTTTTTGGCTATTAAAATGAAAATGCTTTTTGAAGTTGCCGCGGCATACGGCTTTGATGTCAAAGATTACAGAGAGCGGGTTTTTTTGCTTATGATTTTCAAACTCACGTTTTCCAGTCAAAAGACCAGAAATCAAACGATCCTGGAATTGGAAACGTGGGATGAAGGTAAACTGGATTTGCCCGAAAACCTGGATTCTTTTGATTGGCGAAGTTTCCAACTGGAGTACAGGGATTATATGGACCTGGCCAAGCTGGCGCAATTGCTGCCCATTATAGGAGCCGGAGTAGGCGCGGTGGCCAACTACCAGCTGAGCAAGCAATTGGGGAAAACAGCGATGAACGCCTACCGGCTGCGTTATTTTTCCAAAAAAGGACTTCTATAAATTCAGACAGGAAATGCCATGGTGGACCTATCCGGTTGTCTTTTTCGGCACTTTGATTGGCGGTGTGCTGTTCTCCACGTTGCAACACCTGGATTGACGAAAATGGCAATTTTGTAGATAAGCTTTGTCAAGGTATCCGGGAAACTTGTTTCATAATAACAAGAAAATGGGCGAAAATAAATTCCACCGATCCCAAACTTGCTCGGGGCAGGTCTACGTTTGATTGATACGAATTTCATGAAGTAATTCAGATCGTCGACTCGTTTTCCCATTTGGTAATTTAAGGTTTTAACAAGCTATCCGGGAAGAGGGAAAACTTGTTTTGGCGTAACAAATCCAAGGACAAAACAAGGCAATGTCATTAGGTGATGAAGCTTCCCCGACCGAAGGCTCAATATAATTGCATGTCAAAATAGGGTTCCCCGCACCAAAGGGGGAAGAGGGCGCAAATTTTTAGCAGGAAAAGGCTATGGAAGATTTACCCGCTCGCCTTTTCCGGCACTTTGAATGGCTGCCTCCAGAATTTCCACCACAATCATGTTGTTTTCCAGAGAGGATAAATCAAACGGTTCCATTTTGATATTTCCTTTTATCACACCGGCAAAAAAAGAAAACGGATCGTCAAATGGATAGGGCCGGCTATCAAAGGAATGGTTCTGCTCCATCTTATCCCCTTCCAGCCTGCTGACCATTCTTTTTCCATCTTTGGCGATCAGATAGCCTGATTTTCCATATACTTCCAGGTCTTTTCTGCTAAAGGGCCAGTTCCAGGATGCTTGGATTACGCCTTTTGTTTCGGGATATTGGAGCAGAATCGTGGCATCGTCGTCCACTTCTGAATAAATTTCCGGCTTGATTTGCTTGAGTTCTGCCGTTACCGAAACCGGCCTTTGGCCTTTCATGAGCCAGGTCATCAAGTTGGCACCGTAGCAGCCAAAATCAATGACGGCTCCCCCACCGTTTTGAACGGGATCTGTCAGCCAGTCAAGAAATTCCTTGTTGACACCGATCTCCATGGGACCCTCATGTCCGTCATTGATAATGACCCTTCGGAGGGGGCCGATGGCATTTTCCCCATGTACCTTTCTATAAACTTCATGGTTGGTGCTGTACCAGGTGGTCTCATAGTTGGTAAGCAAGTGGATATTGTTTTCGCGTGCGAGGCTTTCCATTTCCTTGGCATGGGCGGTGGATACTGCCAGGGGCTTTTCTACCATTACATGGATACCTCTGGGGGCACATGCCTTTACTACTTCCAGGTGTTCATAAATAGACCCAAAGGCGGTCACACCATCAGGGGTAACCTTTGCAAAAAGCGAGGGCATGTCCTCATATACCAGGTCCATGCTGAGGCCATGTTGGGAGGTGAATCTTTCGGCCAGGTCGCTGTTGGGCTCCACGATGCCGACTATTTCAATATCACCTTTATTTTCTCTTCCCAAAATCCAATGCACATGGGAATGGGTAAGTCCCACAACAGCGATTTTAACCGGCTCCTGTGTTGCCAACGGAGGGCAGAGAGACAGTTTAAAAAGGATTAAAAACAAAAGTAAAGGGGTTTTCATAGCGTAAGTAGTTAATTGCTCTTTATTTTTCTGATAGCGTTTTTGAAGTAGTCATTCCCATTATCCTGGCGGTGCTTTTTTCTTTTGGCCCTTGCTTTTTGCCTTTTTTTCTTATTTTGTGTAGCCCCTTTGACCAATACGGTACGGGCAGAAATTCCCACCTGCCCGCTGTACCAAGGTTCCCTGCCCACCAGGTTGATATTGGGCTTGTAATCGATAGAAAAATTCACTTTCAATGCGGTGAATTCCACACCCGCGATCAGATCAACACCCATGGTGGGATTACCATAAGTATGGACTACCTGCATGGTTTCCGGAACTTTTTCCCGGCTTTCTTCCATCCCCGCTGAAATGCCCGCACCGTAGTAATAATTAAACCGCTTGGTGATCAATCTTCGGTGTCGTTCTATCAAGGCGTGGGCCGTCGTATTGGTGTTGAGATCGGACTGGATGATGCCTTCCATGGTCAGTCCTTTGGTGATCCGCTGTTTGCCGGTGATCCCGATCATACGGTGCTGGTTATTATTGGAAAACCGGAGTCCCAGGGTACTCCCATAGCTTTGAGCATACAGGTGAGGGACGGAGAATCCTGAGATCATCAAAAAGGCAATAAGGTATTTTGCTGCGTTCATTTTCTTAGGAAAAAGATAATTTGGTAAGCCACCAAAAAGCCAGCCAAATTTTCAAAGATTTAATTGCCCGAAAATGATCTTTTACACTTTCAGGTCAAAGGTACCTTTTTTGTCTGACCGGCTCAAACCGTTTACATCAAGATAACCGGGGAAAAAGGAATATATTATTGATTTAGGATTAAAATTTCTAACTTTAACTACAAAAATCGCCATATCTATGAACAGTTTATTCTTAACCCTCTGTATTTTGTTGAGTTTTTCCGTATTTGGTCAGGACCTGGAAGGCGCTTGGAAACTCACCCATCAAAACGGCAACGCGGTCAAAGACCGTGAATTCATTAAAATTTATCAGGACGGCTATTTTGCCTACGGAGCGAAAGAACTGGGCAGTAACAAGTTTTTGCATACCGGGGGAGGTGAATTCAGCCTGGAGGGCAACCGCTACACGGAAAGCCCGGATTTCTATACGGCTGACCCTGAGCAAGTAGGGACGACCCAACGTTATACCCTGGACTTCACGGATGGAAAAATGGTTATATCCGGCGAAATCAAAGGGGAAGAAAAAATTGAAATATGGGAAAGGATTTCGTCTGCAAAAGATGATTTGACCCGGAATTGGGTGATTACCGGCAGGAAAAGAGACGATAAAATCAGTGAAATGACCCCTGGGGCAAGAAGGACGGTGAAGATACTCAGTGGGGGCAGGTTTCAATGGATTGCATTCAATTCGGAAACCAAAGAATTCAGTGGTACCGGAGGAGGCACTTATGAGGCCAAAGATGGAAAATATACTGAAAATATTACTTTCTTCTCCAGAGATGACAGCAGAGTGGGTGCCAAACTCGAATTTGAATATGAGGTAATTGATGGAAAGTGGCATCATAGTGGCATGAGTTCCACGGGAAATCCCATCTACGAGATATGGTCTCCCTATGAAGAAGCATATAAACCCAAGAAATAGTCAGTACTTTTCCTTATTTTTGCGGGAACATATATAGATAAGTCCAATGAAGGCGGAAAAAGACAAGGTAGTATCCATCGTTTACGAACTCGAAGTCGATGATGGTGAAAATGGTAAGGAGTTTTACGAGAGGGTGGACAAGAGCCAGCCTTTCGCCTTTTTGTTCGGAGCCAACAATATACTTCCCAAGTTGGAGGAAGCCATTGAAGGAAAGGCGGTGGGGGACACCTTTGAGGTTTTTATTGATTTTGAAAACGGCTATGGTGATTATGAGGAGAACAAGAAGGTATATGTTTCCAAATCCGCTTTCAAAGAAAATGGCAAGAAAAACCTTGAGTTGCTAAAGGTGGGCAAGGTGGTCACCATGGAAGATGACAAAGGCAACCCTATGCGGGGCGAGATTCTTAAAATAGATTACAAGGGCGTATTGATGGATTTTAATTTCCCTTTGGCGGGATATGATCTTTATTTTAAAGGAGAAGTGATAGATATCCGGGATGCCGAACAGGAAGAAATCGATCATGGACACGTTCATGGGCCCGGCGGCCATGCGCATTAGTCAGTTATTGTCGATCTATGTTGGCTTCCTAATTAATTTCATCCCGGTTATGGGGTCATGATGTTGAAGGAATACCACATCGGCTTCTTTTCAATAGCTTCCTATCTATTTCAACACTTCTAAATATTTCCGGATATACTGCTGTTTTTCTTTGCTCCTGTACTGCATGATGTAGCGTGGATGCTCCAACGGGATGATTTCATTAAAAAAACGATGGATCCGGTTGATCTTGGAAAGAAACTTAAAATTCTTGCCGGTGCCTAAACAAATTACCCTTTCCCGTACCACATCCAGTTTTATCAGTTTTTCAAGCGAGGCCAATATATAGGATGTCATTCGCTCTTCCAGCTGTTTTTCATCATAATAGTTGAGGTTTTTTTCGCGGCCTTTGGCATCTATTTTCACAAATCCCAACGGGCAGACCGAATTGAAAAAGCAATCCGCATAAAATGCTTCGGCCCCGCCATATTCGGCAATCATTTCATATACAAAAACGGCGGAGGGCTCATAAGTCTTGATCTTTGTGGATATGCCGCAGTTTTCAATAAGCCTTTGGGTATCCGTAAAGGGAATACCTGTCAGCCCTGCTCCCAACCTTCCCGGGTTGATACCCAGAATGAGTTTTCTGGGATTGCGGTCATTGTAAAATTTCCTGTAAAAGGAGGCGGAGAGGTCCATGGCCTCTCCGTTCTCCTGATAAGGGTTCATCATTCGGATAGATGAAGGGATTCCTTTGGGGATATCCAGTTCTTTGTTAAATGCTATGATTTTTTCCGCAAAGGTCATCCCCGATTTTTCACCGCATGGTCCACAGCCCTGGCTGCAAAGGCCATGTAGGTTAAGGAGGGGTTTTGGGTGCTGGTAGAGGTCATGCAGGCACCATCCGTCACATAGACATTGGGGCAGGCATGCATCTGGTTCCACTTGTTCAACACCGAGGTGTTAGGGTCATTGCCCATACGCGCCCCGCCCATTTCGTGGATGTCAAGACCGGGGGCTCTTTTGTCATCCCTGGTTCTGATGTTGGTAAAACCCGCCGCCTCAAACATTTCCGTCATTTGCTCGAGATAGTCTTTGATCATGGCTTCATCATTTTGATCATAGTCCACGGAGACTTTCAGCAAAGGAATCCCCCATTCGTCTTTTTGGTTGGGATCAAGCGATACCCGGCCATCTTCTTTTGGTATGGTTTCACCCATCATATGGGAGCCAACCCTCCAGCTGCCGTATTTTGGCGGAGCCGTGAGGTTTTTCTCCAGTTCCTCACCAATCCCGGAATAGTCTGTCTCCATGGCCCTATGGGCGCTGAATCCAGCGGCATAGCCCCTGAGGAAGTCGGTTTCCTGTTTGTATACGTTTCTGAACCGGGGAAAATAACCGGAAGTGGGTCTTCTTCCCTCTGTTGTAAATTCCTTCAATCCTTCATACTCTCCCGAAATCCCTGCCCGGTAATTGTGGAAGGCAACGTATTTTCCTAAAACACCGCTGTCGTTCCCCAAACCATTCGGGAAACGTGCCGACGTGGAATTCAACAGAATGAGATTGGTGTTCAGTGCGCTGGCATTGACAAATATTACTTTTGCGTAATACTCCACGGTTTCCTTGGTATGGGCATCGATTACCCTTACCCCCGTGGCTTTTTCCTTTTCATCATCGTAAATGATGGAATGGACCACCGCATTGTTCCTCATGGTGAGGTTGCCGGTATTGGCGGCCCAGGGGAGCGTGGAGGAATTACTGCTGAAATATCCCCCAAACGGGCAGCCTCTCTGACAAAGCGTCCTGTTTTGGCAAAGGGTACGGCCCTGCTTGGCATAGTATTCCTCATTGCCGGTAATATGGGCGCAGCGTGCCACGATGATCTCACGCTCAGGATAGTTTTTTCTAAGAAAATCCTTGAAATACTTCTCTCCGGCTGTCAGTTCAAAGGGAGG
This sequence comes from Negadavirga shengliensis, assembly GCF_042652345.1. Classification (NCBI taxonomy): domain Bacteria; kingdom Pseudomonadati; phylum Bacteroidota; class Cytophagia; order Cytophagales; family Cyclobacteriaceae; genus Negadavirga; species Negadavirga shengliensis. The sequence continues at coordinate 424,304 of NZ_JBHSJJ010000001.1, read as the reverse complement.
AAGAAACTCTCCGTCCGGCAGATGCGGTAATCCATCCCTGTTTCCGGAAACCCCTATGAATTTTTCCACATGGCTGTACCAAGGGGCAATGTCCTTGTACCGGATAGGCCAGTCCACGGCAAATCCGTCCCTTGCAGGTCCTTCAAAATCGAAATCGCTCCATCTTTGGACTTGCCTCGCCCATAGCAGGGACTTTCCCCCGGTCTGATAACCCCTTATCCAATCAAAAGGCTTGTCCTGAACATAAGGATGCTCTTTGTCTTTAACAAAGAAATGCTGGGCATCTTCCCTGAAAGCGTAGCAGCGGCTCACGACCGGATTTTCCTTCTGGATGGCTTCAGGGATATTGCCCCGGTGTTCGAATTCCCAGGGCATCTTGTTGGTAGTGGGGTAATCTTTGATGTGATTGACTTCTTTACCCCTTTCCAGAACCAGGGTTTTGAGACCTTTCTCCGTAAGTTCTTTGGCGGCCCATCCCCCACTCATTCCGGATCCTATGACGATGGCATCATAGGTATTTTCCTTTATGCTTTTGATATTTAAGTTAGCCATTGATGTTGATGCTTTCCGTTGAATCTATTCTTTTACTTCCGATAAATCTGGCCGGGACCAGCTCATACGGTTGGATTTCCGTCATGAAATATTCGGAATTCAAATATCCCTGCAGTGCAAACCGCTTTGTCGTAGCAAGAAAATGCTGTACTTCTTTGAGGTTGTTGCCGCTGTTCATTTCAAGGGTTTTCCGGAAAGCGTCTGTTGCTTCATTTTGGTCCATATCGGAAAAAGGCTTGCCAAAATGTTTTTTACTGAAACCGTCAAACTGTTTCAATCCCTTTACATAGTCTGACTGCTGGCTTTCATCCAGGCAGTCATTGGCCATGACCAATACAAAATCCTCTAATTGGATTTCCTTTGCACCTTTAAGCTGTACTCCGGGGAAAATGGTTTGGGTCACCTGGGAGATAAGCTGTTTTTGCGCTTCTGTGATTTTTAGGTTTTCATAGGCTTGCAAGACGGACTCATCACTGAAATCACAGGAAGGCATCATGATTACCCCTCCTGTCAGGATAGCCAGTTGCTTAATGGCTAATCTTCTATCCATGATATTTTATCTAATTGAGATGAAAATGGAATGACAAGTTATTGATTTTTTGATTAACCGCGGCAGCTTTTTTTTATCGGCGGTGGTTTAACAAGAAAATGCCTTAATTTTACCGCGCTCATTAGGATTTTTAAGAATGCCATTAAGAATAAAAAAATGAAAATCAATCTTATACTGTTGATATTGTTATTGCCGGTATTGGCCGGTGCGCAGACGGAAGTCCGGATTCTGGATGCCCGCTCGGAAGAGCCGATACCTTATATGTTTGGCAAAGCAAGCAACCAAAGAAGTTATGTCTCGGATGAACAGGGGATCATGATGGTCAGTGTCGATGAAGAAACGGAGATGGTATTCTCCCATGTGGCTTTTGAAACGGCTCAGTTCAGGATTCCTGCCAGTGGCCAAATCACACTGAGAATGGATCGTGCCGACAATACCCTGACCGAAGTGGTGGTCACCTCGTTTGAATCGGAAAGGCCGCTCCTGGTACATGCGGGAGCCATATCCAGGGTGGCGGAAAGTGAACTGTACCGCTTCAATGAGACTTCTATGGTCCATGCCTTTAACACCAAGCCGGGGATAAGGGTCGAGGAAAGGGCACCGGCCAGTTACCGGATTTCCATTAGGGGAAGCTCTTTGCGTTCCCCGTTTGGCGTGAGAAATGTCAAAGTGTACTGGAATGACATGCCTTTTACGGCAGCTGATGGAACCACCCCGCTCAATATCCTGGACCTGTCCAATATCGAAAACACCGAAATCATCAAAGGACCGGCAGGAAGCATTTATGGCGCCGGCAACGGCGGCGTAATCAGTTTTACCAGCAAACAGAAAATTACCGATAACCGGATCAGCACAGATCTTAATGTAGGGGATTTTGGATTGGTACGTTACAGGATAGGTGTGGACCAGCAGCTGGAAAACGGCGGGATCAGTGCTTCTTATGCCAAGCAAAAATCGGATGGCTACAGGGACCATACCGCTGTAGACAGGGAGGTATTTCAGATAGCGGGCCGTTTTCAGCCTTCTGAAAAACAAAACATCACCACGCAGTTGCTCTACTCAGATTTGTATTATGAGCTTCCGGGCGCCCTGACAGCGGCTCAACTGGAAGAGAATCCCCGGCAGGCCAGACCGGGTTCTGCCGATCAAAATGCCTCTATCGGTTTGAAATCCATGTACGGTACTTTTGCCCATGAATACCGTTTCAATCCCAACTTTCATAACAAAACTTCCCTTTACATCAACACGGTGGATTTTGAGAATCCCTTCAACCTGGATTATAAAAAGGAAACCCAGTTCAGCTATGGAGGCAGGACCAGCTTTACCCTGGATGATACCTGGGGCAACATCCCCGTTCGTGTGATCGGCGGGGGCGAATATCAGTTGGCCAAAACGGCTGCCCAAAATTATGGAAACCGTGGAGGCAGAGCGGATACCATACGTTTCAGCGATGACCTGATTACCACTACCGCCTTCCTTTTCCAACAGATTGAGGCGGAATTGACGGATAGATTGCTCCTGACTTTAGGATTGAGTGAAAACTTTTCCAGTTATGATATTACCCGAAACATTGATGCCCTAACGGGGACGCCTTCCGCCGCTTTGAGGAGATTCGACCCTGTAGTGGTGCCCAGAATAGCGCTTTCGGCGAAACTCAATGAAACCTCTGCGGTGCATGGCAGCATCAGTTCCGGTTTTTCCCCTCCCACCATTGACGAGGTCAGGACCAACGAGGGAACCATCAATCTCGATCTGGAAGCGGAAAGGGGCATCAATTACGAGTTGGGGTACAGGGGAAGTTATAAACAGGGCAAGGTAAACCTGGATGTTACGGCATTCTATTTTAAACTTGATGAAACGATTACCACTTTTACCAATGAACAGGGTGTGGTCCTTTTTAGAAACGCCGGGGCCACGGACCAAAAAGGGGTAGAGGCTTTTGTCGATTATGCGCTGGTCAGAAGCCAGCTTTCGTTTGTACAGGAGCTCAAATTGACCCATACCTATACCGGTCATTTTTTCACCTTTGCCAATTACCGGCAAGGAGAGAATGATTTCTCCGGAAACGATCTGACCGGGGTGGCGCCGCATACCCTGGTAAACCAGATAGATGTCCGCACCCAGCCTGGCTTCTACCTGAATTTTACCCATCAGTTTGTAGATGAAATCCCACTAAACGATGCCAATACGGTGTACCAGGACGCCTATCACCTGATGAATGCCAGAATGGGCTGGCGCAGGAATCTTGGAACTGCTTGGGACCTGGAGATTTTTGCGGGAGCCGAAAACCTTCTTAACGCCACCTATAGCCTGGGCAATGACCTTAATGCCTTTGGCGGCAGATTCTATCAGCCTGCGCCCACAAGAAACTATTATGGTGGTATTAAAGTTGGTTTAAAATATTAACCCATTCATCTTTTAAATACCAAAAAGCATGCTTAACAGAAGACCTATATTCAATATTGAAGAGATAAACAAAATCATCCGGAACAGAAGATCCATGTTTGTGGCCCAGTTCAAGGAAAATGACCCCGTCGAGGACAGTATCATTTCTGAAATGCTTGAAAATGCCAATTGGGCTCCCACGCATAAACTCACCGAGCCCTGGAGGTTTAGGGTGTTTACAGGCAATGGATTAAAAACACTGGCAGATTTCCAATCCGGGTTGTATAAAAAAAGAAGTGAAAAAACCGGCAACTTTATAGAAGCCACCTATCAGAAACTAAAGGAAAACCCGCTAAAAGCATCCCATATCATTGCGATAGGCATGAAGAAGGATCCCAGAGCCAATTTGCCGGAAATGGAGGAAGTGGCTGCCGTGGCCATGGCGGTACAGAACATGTACCTGACTGCCAGTGCCCATGGGCTGGCAGCTTATTGGGGGACCGGTGGACCCACTTTCTGGCCTGAAGCCAAGCCCTTCTTTGGGTTGGGTGAGGAAGACAAACTCATGGGCTTTTTTTATGTGGCCAAGCCTGTAAGTGACCGTTGGCCGGAGGGAAGAAGAAAGCCGATTTCCGAAAAGGTCAGCTGGATCAGGGAATAAACGAGGCAAAATAATTTTGGTTAAAATGGAACGGTTACCCCCAAGGTAGCCGTTTAACCTTTGTAAACCTCAGGAAAGCAGTTGTCCACCCACGCTACGGGGGATATTTAGCTTTCTTATGAAACCGTTAAAATGATACATCACTTTACCAGATGTCTCCTGATTGTGACGCTGACCGTTTTGATTTTCGGTTGCCAGTCGGACTATGTGCCTAAACCAAAGGGATATAACCGAATAGATTTGCCGGAAAGGGATTTTGTGTTCCTGGCGGACCAAGACCTTCCCTATCGGTTCGAGCATTCGCGGCATCTTCAGGTAGAGCCTGATTCGTTCAATATGGAAGAAAGAACATGGATCAACCTCCATTATACAGGTTTGGATGCAAGGGTTCATCTGACGTACAAGCCCATAAACGGCAAAGTTGAAAACCTTAAATCTTACCTGAATGATGCCCTGTCGCTTACCTCCAAGCACCAAATTAAAGCTTATGGCATTGATGAGGCGGTGGTGAGGACACCAACAGGGTACACGGGCTTGGTGGCCGAATTGAGCGGGGAGGTGCCTACCCAGTTCCAGTTTTTCGTGACCGATTCCACCCAGCATTTTCTCAGAGGCGCACTGTATTTCAATACAGCGGTAAAAAATGATTCATTGGCTCCCATTATTGAATATGTAAAAACCGATATGATGCATCTGATCAATACGGTGGAGTTTGATTGATGGATTGAAAATAAAATGGTATCTTAGCAAATGGTATATTCTGAACCGTAGCCTCTCCATGGGTGAATTTTCATTGATGCCCATTTATCACCCAATAAATTACTATATATGGCTACCCCCAAATTTTCCAAGAGCAAGATTTCTTTTCATCTGGACTTAAAGAAAAGAATCAGCGATTATTTTGATGATAAAAGAATTCCAAAAACCGGTAACCGCACTTTGTATATCAAGGCGGTGATTATGGTTCTTTCTTTAGTCTCAAGTTATATCTATGTTGTTCTGTTCACCCCTCATTGGGCGCTTGCATTGGCGGTGTGCATGCTGATGGGGGCGTTGACTGCCTTCATTGGTTTTAATATCATGCATGACGGTGCCCATGGTAGTTTCTCAAGCAAGCAATGGATCAATAACCTGGCGGGTCTGTCCATAAATTTCCTGGGAGCTAATGTGTTCATGTGGAAAACCAAACACAATGTGGTTCATCACGCCTATACCAATATTGAGGGAGTAGATGATGATCTGAATGCCAGACCCTTTTTGAGATTGGCGCCAAGCCAGAGAAAATACGGTATCCATAATTACCAGCATTTTTACTTTATTTTCACGTATTCCTTGTTGTATCTGTATTGGGTATTTTTTACCGATTACAAAAAATACATCACCGGCAAGGTAGGAATTGTGCCCATACAGAGAATGAAGGTTGCGGACCATCTTTCTTTTTGGGGATTCAAAGTTGTTCATCTAATGCTTTTTGTCGCATTCCCGATTTATATGGTAGGGTTGGTACCTTGGCTGATCGGATTTACCATATATGGTTTATTTGCGGGGATCGTGCTTACTTCTGTGTTTCAACTGGCCCACAGTTTGGAGGAGACCACTTTCCCAATACCCTCAGTGGAGACCAATAATCTTGAGGATGAATGGATCATTCACCAGATCAGGACCACCGCCAATTTTGCACCCCGGCACAAGCTGCTCACCTGGTTGCTGGGAGGATTGAATTATCAAGTAGAACACCATTTATTTCCTAAAATCTCACATATCCATTATCCTGCTTTAAGTAAGATTGTGAAGCAGGCCTGTGTGGAATATTGCATCCCCTACCTCGAACATAGCCGGTTGAGAATGGCAGTCATGTCCCATATCCGGCACCTCCGGGCGTTGGGAAGAGGCGAGCCTGTTTAGGTTTGGCTTTATAAGAATAAACCGATACCTTTGCATGAGATCATTAGGGGTGCCCCAACACCACGGGCTGAGATCATACCCACAACACCTGATCCGGGTAGTGCCGGCGAAGGGAAATGAGAAACAGCAACTTCTTTCTTGCTGCTATTGGGTAAACAATTGAGGGAGGGATTCCCCTTAATCCTTTCCATGTTTAACCAAAAATCTTACTTGTCATGATTCGTTTATACTTGATGATGGCCCTGTCCTTATGGACAACGTGGGCGGCAGCCCAAAACCAGATCAATGGCCATGTGAGGGATGCCGTGACCGGTGAGCCGCTACCGGGAGCCAATATTATTCTGGAGGGGAAAGGGACAGGCAGCGTGGCCGATATGGAAGGCAATTTCGTATTGGATGCTCTCCCCCAAGGCGCTTATGGTCTTCGGGTTTCTTATGTGGGCTATCAAACGGCCCGGATGCAAGTGCAGGTGCCGCTTACCGGTGAGCTGGTATTTGAAATGAAGCCCAGTACAGTGACTACCGAGGAATTTATTGTGACCGGTACCAGGGCTTCCGCAACCACCCCCACTACTTTTCAGGTGATTGACAAAGAAACACTGGCTAAAAACAATCTCGGCCAGGATCTTCCCTTTCTGCTGAATTATACACCTTCCATGGTGACCCATTCTGACGCCGGAGCGGGGGTCGGCTACACGGGTCTGCGCATCCGGGGTTCGGACCAAACCCGGATCAATGTCACCGTCAACGGTATACCCCTGAATGACGCCGAGTCCCATGGGGTATTCTGGGTGAACATGCCGGATTTTGCCTCCTCTGTGGACAATATCCAGATCCAACGCGGCGTGGGTACCTCCACCAATGGCGCCGCTACCTTCGGCGCCAGCATCAATATCCAGACCGATACAAAAAGGGAAGAGGCCTACGCCGAAACGGACAACTCATTTGGTTCCTTCAATACCAGAAAACACACGGTCAAAGCAGGCACGGGTCTTTTAAACGGCAAATGGGCGGTGGATGCCCGGCTGTCCCAGATCAGCTCCGACGGGTATATTGACCGGGCTTTTTCCGATCTGAGATCTTATTTTGTCTCCGGAGGATATTACGGAGACGATCACGTATTCAAGGTCAATATTTTCTCAGGAGCTGAACAGACGTACCAGGCCTGGAACGGGGTGCCGGAGCATCTGCTCGAAACCGACAGGACTTATAACAGCTACACTTACGATAATGAAACCGATAACTACTGGCAGGATCATTACCAGTTCATCTATGCAGGGAACTGGAGCCAAAACCTGAAAGCCAACTTTGCGTTGCATTATACCTATGGTAGGGGGTATTATGAACAGTTCCGTCCCAATGACAGGCTGCTTCAGAACTATGGCATAGCGCCCATCCAAATAGGCGATGAACTGATCAGCAGAACCGACATTATCCGCCGAAGGTGGCTGGATAATGATTTTTATGGGGCCGTATTTTCGCTGAACTACGTTTCCGATGATGGCCGGATGGACGCTATCCTGGGCGGAGGAGCCAACCGCTATGACGGGGATCATTTTGGGGAAATCATCTGGATGGCAGTAGCCGGTAATACCAATATCAGAGACAGGTATTACGACAATGTGGCTATAAAAGATGACCGCAACATTTACCTCAAAGCCACCTATGAAGTAAAAGACAGGCTTTACCTTTTCGGAGACCTGCAATACCGGGGGATCGATTACCGCTTTGATGGCATCAACAATGATCTCCGGGACATTTCCGGATCTCAGCACTATAATTTTTTCAATCCTAAAGTAGGGCTTTCCTATGAGGCAAATGATGGGAAAACATGGTACGCTTCCTACGCAGTGGCCAACAGGGAGCCGGTAAGAAGGGACTTTACGGATTCTCCGCTGACTGAAATACCCAGACCGGAATCCCTGCGGAATGTAGAGGCAGGTGTGAGGTTTCAACAGACAAAGTATCAGTACAGTGCCAACCTCTACTACATGGATTACAAAGACCAATTGGTGCTGACCGGCCAACTGAATGATGTGGGTGCCTACATCCGGGAAAACGTCGCAAGCAGCTATAGGGCAGGTATCGAGCTGGATGGCGCGGTACGGCTATCCCCGCAGTGGACCCTGGGAGGAAACCTGGCGTTCAGCAGAAACAAGATCGCGTCTTTTACCGAGTACAATGATGTATATGACGAAAACTGGGGGTTTGCGGGTCAGGAGGCGACTGTCCATGAAAATACGGATATTGCCTTTTCCCCAAATATGGTGGGCACAGCCATCGTGGATTTCAGGCCTTTGGAAAATTTGGAGCTCAGCCTGCTGAATAAGTATGTGGGCAGCCAATACCTGGACAACACCCAACATGAGGACCGCAAACTGGATGCATTCTGGACCACCGATTTCAGGTTTTCTTATTCCCTGGCTCCGGGTTTTGTAAAAGGGATGGACTTCACCCTGTTGGTAAACAATATCTTCAACCGGCTGTATGAGCCCAATGGCTATACCTTCAGCTATTTTGTGCCTGGGGAAGTGCCCGGTGGACGGCAGTTGATCACAGAAAACTTCTATTATCCCATGGCAGGCACCAATTTTCTGGCGGGGGTGAGTATCAAGTTTTAGGGGTTAATACGAAAGAGATGAGATTCAAACCTGCTGGCCATGGGTATGTTTCATTATTTTTTTGGCCAGAAAAGGAAGGAGGTTCGCCATATCCACCATGATCCTGGATAAGACCGGTGAGCCAAACAGGGCCTGCACCTTTCTTCCGATGGCTATCCTCCCTTGGAAGGAAGTGCGCCAGGCTTGGGCATAAGCTCTTCCTATTTTTTCCACCGAGTGGTTTTGCAGGACAGCTTCTGCAGCCAGCTTGCCGGTATGGATGGCGATGGCCATGCCGTTGCCGCAGAGGGGGGAGATCATGCCGGCCGCATCACCCAGCATCAAAACCCCGTTTTCGACGGGTTTTTTTATGGCAAAGCTGATTTCATTGATCACTTCAGGCTTATCCCAGAGAAATTCGGAATGTTCATATATGGACCTGATCCGGGGATTGGTGAAGAGGTGTTTTTCTTCCATTTTCCGGATGCTACCGCATTCCCTGAGCTGCCTGCTGCTACCCAGATAACAGAGGTTGGCCATGCCATCTTCTATCTGATTGATCCCAAAATATCCGCCCCTGAAATTGTGCAGGGCCACGGTGTCGGTGGCATGGTCTGTGCGGACATGGTACTTAACACCGATGTAAGGACTCCGTTGCCCTATGAAGGGGCGGTTCATGGCCCGGTCGATTTTGGAGCGTTTGCCGAAGGCTCCCAGAACAAAGAGGCTTTGAAGCCTTTCCCCGCTATCCAGATCCACGGAGAATTCTTGTTTTCTCACATCGAAATGCACATCCAGCGCCTGGGTTTTTTGTAAAAAATCCACCCCCGCTTTTACACATTTCCGGTAGAAATGATGGTCCAGCGCAAAACGGCTGATACCGAATCCCCCCAGGTCAAGGGGGATTTCCATTTGTCTGCCATCCGTGGCACTCAGCCGGAAGCGGTGAATATCAGCATGGGGAATATGGTGGGGAAACAAGCCTTCTCTTATCAGAAATCCTTTCACCTCATTCGAGACATATTCCCCGCAAACCCGGTGAAAGGGATAGGCCTTTTTCTCTATTACCAGGACCTTTCTGCCAGCGTTGGCCAGCAAAAAGGCGGCTGTCAGTCCCCCCAAGCCCCCGCCGATGATGACGATTTCATTGTCCAATTTTTCAGGAGTCAAGTCCGCGTACATTCGTTACCGTCATGCCCTATCCGGTGTTTGTGATAGGGCATCAGTAATTCCCAAAATAGCCTTTTTATTTTGGAATTCAATCGCATTCACCGTTCAAGAAGTAAAATTAGCCGCGTACTTTTATTGCCTTCCTGTAATCCACCAGGTGTTGCCGCATGGATCCTTGATGCCGCCGCTTCTCCCGTATTCCTTGTCGGATACTTCCATTACCGTGGTGGCTCCTTCATCAAGGGCTTTTTGGTAAATTTTGTCCGCATCGTCTACATTGATGTAAAGTCCTGCGGTTTGTGTGGCCCACTGATCGGTACTTTCACCGGCCATAATGACATTTTCGCCGATGGTTACCTCGGCATGTACGACCCGGCCATTGTCGTCCCGGTATCGCATTTTTTCCTTTGCACCAAATACTGCTGAGACAAAAGCAATAAATTTGGATACATCTTTTAAGATCAGATACGGCATCACCGTGTTGTAGTAGTCGGGGGTTTGAAATGATTTTTCCATAACATTTTTTTTTCAAAGGTTGATAAACTGCCGGACAGCAAATTGTAAAAATCCGACACCTTTTCATTCTTCTATTATGAAAAGGACTTGCTTTGCAGGCTTATTATATTCATGTTCAGTCAATCACGGCTTTTTGGGTTAACCAACAGATTTACTGTTCAGTCTACAGGACGGCAGCCAGCGATTCCACAGACCAGCTTATCTCATCTCTGTGTGACTTAGGCGGCCCGGCGAGGCACTGTTGATGCGAATTTCATGAAACGATTCAGATCATTGAATCTTTTTCCCAAATAATAATTTTAACCAAATTATCCTCATCCTTCGTGCCAATTTGAGTAACCGGGAATATGTCCTTGACATCATCCGCTGTTGGGACGCATACAGGCCCATAAATTTTTAAAACCTTAATCCCGCCATTCAGTACCTTCAGCATGTCCGCTGAAGTATTGTCCCGGTTCATAACCTGAAAAGGTTTTGAAATCACGGATAAAATGGGATTGGTCAAAATACCCGCATTCATAGGCGATTTCTGTGAGTGATTTTTCGAGCTTGTTCCTGTAGAGATTACAGGCGTTTTCAAACCTGACGATGCGCATAAAACGTTTCGGACTCATTCCTGCATATTCGCTGAATTTCCTTTCAAATTGTCTTTCCGAAAGGTTAAAACGGGACGCCAGGTCACGGACCTTGGGCAGGTGTTTGGCATGCACGGTATATTTTACCGCCGACACAGCGGGGTGATCGTAGCCTGTGGGCAATTTGCTGAGACGACCATGAATAAAGTCGGAAAGGATGCGGATACGTTCCTGCGTATTAGGGGCAAGGATTATCCGTTCCTCCAGCTCCCTACCTTGAGGCCCGAGGGCCGAGTGTAAATCCGGCATTTGGTTGGTAAACTCAGCCGCCGGGGTATTCAATAGCAGTTTCGATGCGTAAGGATACAGGTAGGCACCAAAAATCCCAAAATCTTCGTGGGTAATAAATCTGCGGTAACGGTAAGACTGGGCGTGAATGCCGGACCGGAAGGAAAGTGTGCGCCGTTCCTGTTCATCGATTTCATGGAACAAGCCTTTGTAATGGAACAGCAATTCGGTACAGCAATCCGCCATGGACCGGTGGATATAGCCGGATGATTGGGCATCGCTTTCCAGCACCCAGAAACACCGGACCAGATGGCTTAAGGAAACAGGCGGGGCAAAAGTGGAATATCGCATTTGTCTCTATGGGAGTTTTTATAATTTGGCTGATTTGCGGTACTTTAGCTGACAATAAAGATAAGCAATCTGCTTTAAAATGACGCACGTATGACAAGGAGGCCGGATACGGTGGGCAGGCCTTTCCAATTTGCGCGTCTTTAGGGATAACCGGGTACATTCGAAGCTTAATCAAGCAAACAAAAGCCATGGGGTTTTATGACTTGTCAAAGAATGAAAGGCAGCAAGCGGTGGAAGCAATAAAGGCTGCCCTTTGTGAAGACCTTGTGGAGGATAGCTCCTTGACTTCCACTATCACTTATTTTTCCGATCCTGATACCTATGTCAGAAAAGCCGCTTACCTTTCTTTGTCCAAGTTGTATTTCGCTTTTCCCAAATACAGGGATACTATTCTGAAAAGACTGGATGGCTTAATGGTTCACGCTGATTTTAGGATCAGGCAGACAGTCATCAATACGGCCGGAGAAATAGGCAAAAAAGACTTTGGATCAGTAATGCCTATTTTTGATAAAGGCCTGTTGGATGGGCACCATTCCCCCAGAAATGCGGTTGTGGGTTCTATTAAGAAAATGGGGGAAGTCAACCCCGCCCCTGTCCTGAAATGGGCAAGGAGCTATCTTCACCATCAGGACAAAGAGATTCGGAGAGAAATCTGCCACGGCATAGAACTGAGGGGCAGGAAGCATCCGGAGGACATATTGCCCTTGCTCAAGGAACTCCAACATGATAAAACTGCCCGGGTCCGTAATACCTTGGTTCATGTTATCGGACAAATAGCCTACAAAAAAGGTTGCCTTCAGAAGGTACTGGACCACTTGAGGAGTTGGGAAAATCAGGATTTGGTAGAGGCGGCGCTGGAAGAGATCATTGATGTCCATGAGCGGTATAAAACTTTTGCGGCCATGTCGCAAGATGAAGCCAGGAAATTTATTGCCACTGTTTTCGGGTGATGTCAGGCGTAATTGGAACATCAAAGGCAAAGTCTCAAGCATAAATAGAACTTCCTATCCAGAGTAACTTCGAAAATTATAAAACATATTAATTCGTTTTTTGAATACAAAAAACAGTATTATCTGTCGTTTTAAGCGCCCGATATAGTGGATTATTTAAGATTATATGGGTTTTTGGTAATCATTATCTTGTGTTTTTTTTAGAAAATGGCGTTTTTAGAGCTTTGATAAAGTGCTATTCATGAAGGAAAGTATACAATTGATGCATCAGGTTTGGGACAAACTGGTGGTGGATAAGCGCCATCCGACGAATTTGCCTGAGATTGATTTCAATGAAATTGTAAGCGCCGTATTTGCTGCCGGACCTTTTTATTATTACATCATCGATTTTTTCGATCTGAGTATTTCCCATATCAGTGAGGGTTTTAAAGAGGCACATGGTGTGGATCCAGAAGACATCCATACCGTCAATGATATACTGGCCTTGATCCATCCGGAAGACATGGCCTTGGTATCCAAAGCAGAACAAGCGGCTTTTGATCATATGACTGAGCACCTGGGCATTCAAAATGTCAAGTCCTGTAAGTTTTCATATAATTTCCGGTTCAAGACTGCCAGGAATGATTTTGAACTGTACAATCACCAGTCTTTGATATTGACCACGGATAAAAACAACAACTTTGTGAAGTCGCTGAATATCCATACCAATATCCATCACCTTACCCAAACCAATAACAACACCTATTCGATAATTGGGCTGAATGGGCTGCCTTCTTATCTTAACCTCCCGATTTTTGAAGAAGAAGATGATGCGGATGCGCTGAGCACGAACAGCTTCTCCAGCCGCGAAATAGAAATTATCAAACTCATTGCGGACGGGATGCCCACCAAACAAATCGCTGACCGTCTTTTTATCGCTCCTGAAACGGTTAAGTCTCACCGCAAGAACATCCTGCGAAAGGCGGGATGTACCAATTCCAACGCGCTGGTGGCGAGGGGAGTGAGCGAGGGGTGGATTTGATATAGCGGCATGGTTATATTGGTGACTTTCCTATAATCTTTTAAATAAAAATCCCCCTAATGGGGATTGCGCGTTTTATTGGCATCCGCTATTTTTGGTTTATTGATTTTTGTGGAAATACGGTTTTTTATTTCATACAATCTGTATTTTATATTATTAACAGCTTAACATTTTAAACGATGAGAAAATTATTTAATCCTATTGCAGGTGTGTTATTATTGGGGTTGTTTCTGGGAGGTTGTGGCAATGATGATGGTACAGAAGGTCTTGCCGGAGATGAAAATCTTAATAAAAAGAATCATTTTAAAGTCGGCAACACAGAATATGAATTGGCAGACGGTTCTCTGGAAAATTACGGTGAGGATGTCTATGGCGAATGGCATGAAGGGTATAACCTGGATCTGTTGCTGGTTTCAAAAAATTTAAAAATCACCCAGAATGAAGATGGAGGAATGGATGTCACGGGATCGGGAAACGCCATATATTTTGAACTTTTTACCTCAGAGGGCTCTTCTCTGGACAATGGCGATTACGAACACGGCGCAGCTGATTTTTTCCCCGTGGGCACCTATGATTACGCAAGCTATTATGTTGATGTCAATACGGAAGAAGAGGAGGACAGTGACGTCAGGATAAGCTCCGGGAAGGTCACCGTCAAAAGAGACGGCCAGGAATATGAACTTACGATCGACTGTAAAGATGAAGATGGAAAGACCGTAACCGGTTATTACAAAGGAACGTTGCAATATTTTGATTATACCTCCGGTTCCGCTTCCTCAAGGATACTTTTCCATCCAAAAAAGCGAAGATAAAGTCAGGGGGCCGGCCTAGTCGGCGGTTTTGTCAAAATCCGTTAACCGGTCTGTGTTTAAAGCAACGGCCGGAACTGTCTCAGGAAACGCACATCATTTTCGGTGAAGAGCCTCAGGTCGTTGATCTGGTATTTGAGCATGGCGATCCGCTCTATGCCCATGCCGAAGGCAAAGCCGGTGTATTTTTCTGAATCAATGCCGCAGTTTTCAAGCACATTGGGATCCACCATTCCGGCACCGCCGATTTCTACCCATCCGGTGCCTTTGCAGATGTTACAGCCCTTACCCCCGCAGAGTTGACAGGAAATGTCGATTTCTGCGCTGGGTTCGGTGAAAGGGAAAAATGAAGGCCTGAAACGCACCTTGGTGTCTTTGCTGAACATCTCTTTGGCAAAGTGATACAAGGTCTGTTTAAGGTTGGCAAAACTTACGTTTTCATCTACATAGAGCCCTTCCACCTGATGGAAGATACAGTGGGCCCGGGCAGAGATGGCCTCGTTTCTGAAGACCCTGCCCGGCGAAAGCGTCCTGATGGGCGGCTGTTGGTTTTCCATGACCCTTACCTGTACCGAAGAGGTGTGGGTACGCAGGGCGATATCCGGGCTTTTTTCTATAAAGAAGGTGTCCTGCATCTCCCTGGCCGGATGGTTTTCCGGGAAGTTCAATGCGGTAAAGTTATGCCAATCGTCTTCTATTTCCGGCCCTTCCGAGAGGTTGAAGCCTATTCTTTCAAATATCCCGATGATGCGCTGGCGGGTGGCGGTAAGGGGATGGATACCTCCCACGGGGACGGTGGTCGGGGGGAGGGTGAGGTCCAGGTCCTCGTTTTTACGCTTTTTTGACTGAGCATTTACCGCATCGATCAGTTCTTTGAATTTTTCCTCTGCCAGTTGTTTTATCCCGTTGATCAGCTGGCCAAATTCCCGTTTTTCTTCGTTGGGGACATGACGCATCTCTGCAAACAATTCCCCCACGATGCTTTTTTTACTGATAAAACGCATTCGGTAAGCTTCCAACTCCTCCGGGCTGCTGGCACGGGCTGCTTCAATTTCCGCCTTGATCTGTTCGATTTTTTCGCTGTGCATCTTCTCTTCGGATATTTTAAGACCACAAATCTAAAATAAATTATTGAAGCCGCCTATAATTTTGATTTTGGAAAATATGCCATTCCCGACAGCTTTTGGGAGATGGACATCATGCAGGGCTTTGGAATGATAAATGAAAATGGCTTTGCCGCCCTCAATGGTTTTTGGGAAAATGACACCATTGCCTTTTTTGAAATACGCCTTCAACGAAACGGTGAGATCACTAACTGGCAAGTCTTTTGGGACCATAATGAGAACCAGGCAGTTAAGCGCGTTTTTTCAGAAAACCGGTTTCCTGCTTTCAAGCAGCCTGTAGGATTTTTGGATGGATGTTGTTTTTATTGCGCAGGTATCGGACCTGCTGGAACTGGATGCAAGCCTGTTGCCAGAGGAGGCTGCATTGGTAGAAAGCAATGGCAACCCGGTGTTGGTATTTGTGCGTCTTTAAAGCTATCCTATCATTATCGTAAAGGCATCTTATGTGTTTTCTGATTTTTTCAGAATCAGGAGCCAACTTCCTTAAAATCGCGTGCCCTTAGCGTCGCTGCTTTTCCTCCTCTTCTTTCCTGGGGATTTTGGGTTGCAGGAGGCCGGAACTGCCCATCAGACCGGAAAATGTGGCTTTCCACATATAGTTGAACACAAACTTGGAAGGATCTCTGGGCTCGTAGATAGGAGAGCTTACAAGCCTGTTGAAAATCTTTCGGGGGTTGTTTTTCCGCATGGCCAGGGCATTGATGACAAAGGTCAGGATGCCCTTCCTTCCGCGGGCCCTCTCCAGCGTCCTTTCATCCAGCAACCTTACCTTTAAATTGTTGTATCGTAGCGTCATGCTGCCCTGGGCACTTTCAGCATCAGCGATAAAGTGCCACTCACCTCCCTGAATGGTGCCCCGTTCTACGCTGACAAAAGCATTGCTTTCAAGGATTGAGTTGATAAGCGACAATTCAAATTCCCCAACTGTGGCTTCCACCTTGACCGGATAGGGCGGGTCAAAATCCATAGAAGCGTCCAGCGCCAGGAGTGCCTTGTCATTGATCAGGAAAGAGCCGCTTATATTGGCTTTTTCTCTTTGCTGGAGATTTCCCTGGGTGAGTCTGAAGGGAAACATCTTTGCGTTCAGTCGGGAAAAACGGATTTCCCCGGGCACCATTCCCCTTTCGGGAAATTCCCGGTAGAAAAAGGTTCCATCCCGTATCATCAGCGTATCCAGATCCATAAAAATTTCGGAAGCTACCATCAGTTGCTGAGGCATCAGTTTGGTCGTATCGGAATTCGGGGGCATTCTTTTGTCCCTGAAAATTTCAATATCCGGGGTGAGGACCAGCATGGTCCCGGCACGCAGCTTATTCTCGTTGATAAATTTTTCTACGTCCACCCCGGTGAAGATTACTTTGGGTACATATACCTCTGCCACATCTGTTTCCATACCCACTCCTCTGACGTATTGGTACCTTCCCACTTTGGGAAGATAAGTCACATCCTGGAGTTCAAGACGGTCTTTTGACAACAGGGCCAAACCTATCCTAAGCCTGTTGAGACTGTCAGGAAGGTCGATTTCGTAGTCCTTAAGCTCAAAAGCATAATCACTGTTCAATAGAAACTGACTGTCAAACTTTTGTTGACGGGTCAAATCAAAATTCAGGTCATTGAGGATGATACTCAGGTTTTCAAAAGCGCTTACTTCCGATATATCGTTCTTTTCTTTTATGGCAAGCCGTCCGCCGGAAATTTCAAAATTCTTAATCCTCAGATGCTCAAGTATCCGCTGGATTGCTTTTTCATCCTCTTCTTCTCCCCTTAGGGTAGCCACTTCACTTTTGTCCAAATAAATGGTCACATCCGGGTCGGTCAATACCATGCGCCGGATATCTATTTCCCCGGTTTTTTGTAGGCCGATAAGCGAGCGGGTATTGATGATGGCCCTGGGAATCCTCGCCTGAACAATGGGAATCCCCAGCTGCCCGTTCAAATTGTTAGGCTGGATAGTGAGGTTTTCCAAAACAATTTCATCGCTTTTAGAGTCCAGTTCGATTTTTGAAAAGTTAATCGTATGGATACTGTCCTTAAGCGCCAGCGTAAAATCGTCCGCCTCCAGGGACATATGGTCAAAGAAACCGGCAATATCCCCTTCTGTCAGCCGGGCAGAATCCAGCATAAAGCCCGAGAAAGACATGTTGATGCCGGTGGTGATTAACTGCACATCGTTTCCGTCCAGGAAATAGGATATGCCAAATCTTGCATTTTCAGCAAGGATGGAATCAATACGGACAATGTCTATGGTTTTGGGGAGGCTCCTTTCCCTTCTTCTACCGCCGGACCCAGCCGTCTCCTCTTCTTCTCCAGCGTCCCTGTTGATGGAAAGCTGCACATTGGCATCTGAAAGTTTCAGGTTGGTAAGGGACAGGGTGTTTTCAAACAGGAAGGCCTCAAGATCAACCCCTTTGATACTCATATCGGGAACGGCTGCCTGTATAGAGACTTTTTTGTCCAAAAACCTGTTGGGCCTTAACCTTACGTTAAAGGTGTTGATTTCTTCCCTCGCAGAGTTAAAGCTTATCCTTTCCGCCACCACATTGTATTGCCCATCAGCGATGTTGAAGACATAATTGTCAAGGTTTATATCCACTTCTTCCGAAAACAGGGTTCTGTTATCCAACGGGTCACTGTTTTCATCCAGGTAAAAGCCTTTGATGGATACTGCCACGTCGTTTTCCGCAAACGACCTGAACCGCTCATTGGCGAAATTATCATAGATGAAAGTGCCTTCGTTGACGGTCAAGGCATCCACACCTATCACGGAAAAATAATTTGTAATCAGGTTGAGGATATCCCCTCTTTCGATTTTGATTTCTTCCTCTTCCTTATCTTCTTTCTGGATGTATTTTTTCCAATGGATCACCGGGCTGGGGATGTCAATGTGTTTTACGAACAGCTTTTCTTCAAAAAAAGCCTGATTGATGTCTACGCCTATGGCAGAAAAATAGGGAATCTCAATGTCCAGTACGGTGGTTCTGCCATACCTTTCAAGGATGGGTTGGATGTCTCCGGTAGAAAACGGTTGGAGGCGAAAGCCTTCAATGTTGAGCAGCTCCTGCTTTGTGTCTATAAAGATTCTGTCAGCAGAGAAGAGGTGGAGGTTGTCCGAGAGCTTTAGGGCGTAATTCTCAATATCCAGGCGGAGCTCGTCAGCAAAGAAAATTCTGGACTTTTCATCACGGGTTCTTTCTTCATCAAGCTGGAAATTTTCCAATGTAAAGCTGATTTTGCCAAAAGAGAGGCTATCCTGCCGTATGCGCAGGTGATTGTCCAATGTCAGGCTTCCTTCGGACATTTCCAGTTTTTTGATGTAGATGGCTTTGAGAAAATCCTTGGTAAGCTCTTGGAGCGTGTTGCCCGACAAGGCGTTTTCTGTCCCTCCACGAATGTCTTTTAGCAATACATCGGGAGAATGGATGGTCATTTCCTCTATGTCCACGATGTTCTCGTTATAGATTTTCCGAAGGTTGGCATTGGCAAAATCCAACTTGGGCACTTCTATTTCAAAAAGCGTCGCATCGGGCAAATCATCCTCATCGAACCGGGGAAGCATCTCTACGTTGGTCATGGACACATGGTCCTTAAAGGAGGAAAGGAAGACTTTTTCGCCGGTAATCCAATGAATACCATCTGCCAGGGCGATTCGCGCGCCATAAATTTCGAGTTCGGCGTCCTTGGCATAAAAAAACAGGTCCCTGCGCCGGCTTTCCTCGGGGCCTATGTATACCTGGTCCATCAAGAAGTTTATTTCAGCAGCCTCTATCCGGTTTTTGTTCGCGTCATGCACCCCCCTTTGAAGGTATTTCCCCTTTGATATGTTGAGGGTGTTCACCGAAATGGACGCCAGCACATCTCTGATCAATTCATACAAATCGGTGGTTCGTTCCTCACCATCTGCGACCGTTCTCTCTGTGTACAGTGTAAAATCCGGACCAATCAGGTTGAGGTCACCCACGACCACATTCGAAGTCTGAAACATCTGTAAAATGTCGGCGTCGTCCACATTGAGGTTATCCAGGGATATTTCGTAGTAAGCATCTGTCTCCCGACTGAAATCGGGGGAAATCCGGACCTGATCTGCCATGATATGCTTATCCAGGGAGGAGATATCCACTGAGGTCGCGCTAACCCGATGAATACTGTCCGCGAGCAGAATTTCAAAATCGGAGAGATGAAGGGTAAAGCCTTCGGCATTAAAAGGAAGGTCATGGGCTTTTTCCCTGGCCACACCCAGGTCTTTTACATAAAGGTTGGTATGGGAGGCCTTGATGGACTTTTGGCTGATGAAGTTTTCCATCAACAAATCAGCCTCTTCCACATAAAAATTGTGGATGATTACCTCCTCAATGTCCCCCCCCAATGATTTTTGTATTTCTGATTCCAACAATTGAAGGGGGGACAGGTCCTCCTGCTCAAGCACGTCCTGTTCCTGTCTGGACTGTATATACGGGCCCTTGAGCCTTAACTCTCCGATGGCTATGGTTTTGTCCCGCCTGCTGAAAGAAAGCCTTTTGAGACTGATCTCGGGAACCGATATTTGATAAAAAGGTTTTTCGCCTACTCCAAAAACGGTTTCATCCACAGGGGATAGATAAAAATCCTTAATATAAAAGCCCCTTTCAAAAATGGAAAGGTAAAATCTGCCAAAATCCACCGTATATTTCCCTTCGGAAACTTTTTCTACCTGGCGTTGTAAAAACCCACGCAGGAGCCAGTCGGATCCGTAATAAAGACCGAGGTGAAGCAGGAAAAAGGAAAAAACAAGAATACCTGTCACCTTCAACAATAACTTGGATCCCCTTTGCAGTTTCTTGTTATTTTTTACAACACCGATCATATTCCAAATCAAGAATACAAAATAAAGTGAAAATTATTCATTAACTAATAATAAAAGCCATAACACGTTTAAAAACAGAAAAGGGAACATCAAAATGGAGTATACGCATTCGCCATTCTGAAGTTCCCTTTGAAATGTAAAGCTGTAGGAGAAGGATTCGAACCTCCACGGAGCTGTTAGGCAACACATTGAGCTCTATGTGTGCTTTATTCAGTACACCAAAATATTTTGGATCCTCCACCCCCGAGACAGGAGGGCTTGTCTGCCAATTTCAACATCCTACAGTGTCAAAGACCAAATTTTATTTTGATGTTTCAAATCTAATAAAACCATCCGTTTAAAGAAAAATTTTCATCAAAAATATGTATATTTTATATTATTTTTAATGAAAGTTATTTTTAAATTAAAAGACAATAATTTATATAAGTTTATTTGGTTTGCTTTTACGGAATTATCAACGGTTTATTCCGCCGTATGGACGTAATTTTCCCATTTTTGGATGACTTCTGACATATCCTGCGGGATTTCGGATTCGAAATACATCTCCTTTCCGGTCACCGGGTGGGTAAAACCGAGGGATTGGGCGTGGAGGGCCTGTCTGGGTAAGATTTTGAAGCAGTTTTGGACAAAAGCTTTGTACTTGGAAAACTGCGTCCCTTTGCGGATTTTGTCTCCTCCGTAAAAAGCATCATTGAAAAGCGGATGGCCGATGTGTTTCATATGTACCCTGATTTGATGCGTTCTGCCGGTTTCCAGCTGGCAATTTACCAAGCTGATATACCTCAGTCTTTTAAGTACCGCCCAGTGGGTGACGGCACGTTTGCCCTGGCTACCATCGGCATAGACTTGCATGATTTTCCGGTCTTTAATGCTCCTGCCGATGGGTAAATCCACCGTTCCGGAATCCTCTTTTGGCTCTCCCCATACCAGAGCCAGATAAGTTCTTTTAATGCTATGGTCGAAAAATTGTTTAGCCAGATGGGTCATTGCCTTTTCGGATTTGGCAATCACCAGGAGCCCACTGGTATCCTTATCAATCCGGTGCACGAGGCCCGGCCGTCCGGAATTGCCGGGAAGTTCCGGCAACTGGTTGAAATAGTACACCAGACCATTTACCAAGGTGCCTGTCCAGTTACCATGCGCCGGGTGGGCCACCATTCCCGCAGGTTTGTTCACCACCAAAAGATGGTCATCTTCATAGATGATATCCAAAGGCATTTTCTCAGGAAGCACCTCGGTTTCCTTCCGGGGCTGGGCCATGATCAACGTGATGACATCGAAAGGCTTGATTTTGTAATTGGCTTTTACGGGTTCGCCGTTTACCCGTACAACACCCTCCTCTATACCTTGTTGCACTTTGTTGCGGCTGGCATTGGCGATTTTTTCCGTGATGAACCGGTCCACTCTCAGGGGTTTCTGCCCTTTGTCCACTTCGAGCCGATAATGTTCAAACAGGGATTCCTCCTCGGGTAATTCTCCTTCTATTTCTTCTGACATGACACAAAATTAGGATTTGATTCAAAACTATTTGATATTTTTGGTCAAAATCCAACTTTTGTAGTGTCGAAATATTCAGAAACGGACTGCTATCAGAACATTGAACTGCCTTTGAATGGAGGCAGGGTCATTCCGGTGACCATAAAGCGTTTGGATCTCCTGCATCCGGACATTCAGGGGAACAAGTATTATAAACTGAAATACAACCTTGAAGAAGCCCGCCTCTCGGGGCATGATACCCTGCTGACTTTTGGGGGAGCCTATTCCAACCATATCCATGCCACTGCCGTTGCCGCGAGGGAAGCGGGAATGAAGGCGATCGGCGTGATCAGGGGCGAACCGGCTTTTCCGCTGAATCCCACGCTCTCCACGGTACAGGCATTGGGCATGCATCTGCATTATATCAGCAGAGGGGATTACCGGCAAAAAAAAACCGGAAAGATTTTGGATGCCTTGAAAGCAAAGTTTGGAAGGTTCTATCTGCTGCCCGAAGGGGGAACCAACCATCTGGCCATCAAAGGATGCGAAGAAATCCTCAATCATGAAGACAAGCAGGCCCTCTTTGTAGCTGTCCCCATTGGAACGGGCGGGACATTTTGCGGGCTGGTTTCTTCCGCTGAGCCGGGTCAGACAATAATGGGTTTTTCTTCCTTAAAGGGGGAATTTATCCGAAACGAGGTTCAGGAGCTTCTCCAGGTTTACAGCATCCGGCCCCGATGCCAGTGGGAAATATATACCCGATACCATTTTGGGGGATATGCCAAATTCACCCCGGAGCTGCTTGGTTTTGTGAAAAGCTTCAGGCTAACCACCGGCATCCCGCTGGACCCCATCTACACCGGTAAAATGATGTACGGTATGCTGGATTTGGCCGAAAAGGGCCGTTTCGTAGAAGACAGCCGGATTTTGGTGCTGCATACCGGCGGGTTACAGGGTATACCGGGATTTAACGAGCGATTCGGTACCAACTTATGACAACTGCGTTGCTTCCGCTTAAACTGACCGGACTGCATCCACACGGTTCAGGATGTTTTCAAAATCCAAACTGTCCCATTTGTGGGAGATCATCGGGTCCCGCATGACTTCATCCATGATTTGTTCCTGTAACTTGCCCTGGGCGTAAGCCTCCGAGTAGCTCATATCCGTAAAGGTGACCATGCTGTAAAGCGGAACCCATTCGTCAGGAAACAGCTCATGGAGCTTGGCCTCTATTTTTTTTCTGATCAAAAATTTGGGATCCGCCATGCTGTCGCTCATTTCCACAAAGTTCTCCATGGCCAGTGTGGAAATGGCGTCTGTATCGGGTTTCCTGATTTTCTGGAATTTTTCAAATACGAGATCCCAGGAAAATGTTCCGAACTTTCCGATCAGCTCATCCAAAATATTGCAGTCCTCAAAACCACAGTTCATCCCCTGTCCATAAAAAGGGACGATGGCATGGGCAGCATCGCCAATCAAAAGGCAATTGTTGACTGTCCAGGGATAGCATTCCGTATTGATCAGTGCAGCCGTGGGATTTCTGTCATATTCTTCCGCCAGGTCAGGCATGAGGTGATAAGCATCGTTGAAATAGGTCTGGAATATATATTCAGCATCCTTGCCATCATGAATTTTCTCGAAACACACCTTATATCCCTCAAAAGGCAAAAACAGGGTACAGGTAAATGATTTGTCCAGATTAGGCAGGGCGATCAGCATGAACCTGCCTCTGGGCCATATATGAAGTGCCTCCGGATCCATGGCAAACCCGCCATCGGCGGTAGGGGGAATACGGAGTTCTTTGTACCCGTGGGAGATGTATTCCTGCTTATAGTTGAACCTTGTTTGACATTCAAAAGCATTTCTTAAAGAGGAATGGGCACCGTCTGATCCGATGATAACCTCTGAGGATATGTCTTTGGTGCTGCCATCCGCCAGTAAAAAACGCACCCGCTTGTTTTCAACATCTACGGTCTCCACTTTGTGGTTAAAAAAGATATTAGCGCCACAACGGTCTGCTTCTTCCAACAAAATCTCATTGAAAGTGTTTCTGGAGACGGAGTAGATGGCCTGGTTATCCTTTCCATAGGGCTGAAAATACGTGTTGCCATGCTCATCATGCATTCGCCGGCCATACATGGGTAAGGTGTAAGGCATGACTTTTTCTTTGAGTCCGGCTTTCTCCAGGGCCTTCAAACCCCTGTGGCTTAGCGCCATATTGATGGACCGGCCTTCGGCAGCTAATTTATCTTTTCGCCAGTCCCTTCTTTTTTCATAGATAGCTACATCAAGTCCGCGCTTTTTTAGGTATACCCCCATCAAAGAACCGATCAGTCCAGCACCCAATAGGCTTATTTTGTCATTCATGACGTTCCAGTTTAGTAGGTTTTCAAACGAACTCCCTTAAGGAAATTTCTAAAATCCCGGCAAATTTATAAATATCTGTGAAACTGTTGTAAAGAGGAACAGGCGCCAACCTGATTACATTTGGATTTCGCCAATCTCCGATGATACCCTGCCGGTAAAGTGCATCAAAAACCGCTTTGCCACCTTTATGGATCAGGAGGGAAATTTGACATCCTCTTTCTTTTGGTAATGAAGGAGTTATGATCTCCAATATACCGCCATCTCCACTGATTTTACGAATTAAAAACTCCAAGTAACCGGTTAATAGTTCACTCTTTTTTCTTAAATTTTCCAAACCGGCTTCTTCAAAGATTTCCAGGGAAGCCTGATGAACCGCCAGCCCGAGCACATGGTCATTGCTTAACAGCCACCCATCTGCTCCCGGCATGGCTTCGAAATCCTTATCCATCAAAAAACGGGTTTCCTCATTGTGGCCCCACCACCCTGCAAATCTGGGCAGATCACTGCGATGGGCATGTCTTTCATGTACAAAAATCCCGGAGATGTTTCCGGGTCCTGAGTTCAGGTATTTATAGCTGCACCAGGTAGCAAAGTCCACGCCCCAGTCATGAAGCTGAAGCGGAACGTTGCCAATGGCATGGGCCAGATCAAAGCCGACCGGAATGCCTTTTTCCGCTGCGGCTTCGGTGATGGCCCGCATGTCAAACCACTGCCCGGTATAGTATTGGACACCGGACATCATCACCAGGGCAAGCTCGTCGGCATGAAGGCGGAGGGAACGCAGGACATCTTCCGTACGCAGGATGTGTTCGCCTTTTCTGGGTTGGACTTGAATGATGGTGTCTTTGGGCTGGAGTCCGTGGAAACGGGATTGGGACTCCAGAATGTACCGGTCCGAAGGGAAGGCGCCTGGTTCGGTAAGTATCTTTGTCTTCTTCCCCTTCGGTTGATAAAAAGAAACCAAAAGCAAATGGAGATTCGTGCTGAGGCTGTTCATCGCTACCGTTTCCAGCTCTTTGGCTCCCAACAAACCGGCCAATAGGGGTTTAGAGCGTTTCCTGGCATACAGCCAAGGGTTTTCTCCCATAAAATGCCCCTCAACCCCTTTTTCTGCCCAGGAGCGCATTTCGGATTCCAGAAAGGCAGCCGCTGTTTTGGGCTGCAGTCCGAGGGAATTGCCACAAAAATAAATGGCCGGCTGGCCATTGACTTCCGGAATATGAAAACGTTCTTTGAATTTCCGCAAAGGATCCTCATTATCCATCCGGCCTGCAAATTCCGCCGTGTATTCAAACGGGGTTTCCAATTTGGGTTTAGGATTTTCGTTGATGATCACTTTGTCATCACTGTTCCACATACGCTGCATTTGGTGTTGGCCGGGTTGCTCCAGAAGCGCTCCATGATGGGCGGAAGTTGGTTTACGATATCTGTTATCACCTCATATTCTTCATACAACTTGTTCCCGCAGTTTTCGCAGTGCCAGATAAAACCATCTTTTTCCCCGGGTTTTCTGTACCGCTCGAATACCAATCCGATGGTATTGGCAGGTCTCCGTGGGCTATGGGGCACCCTTGGAGGCAAAAGGAACATTTCCCCTTCTTTTATCGGGATGTCCCGGACCTGGCCTTCGTCTACCACTTTAAGGGTAATATCCCCCTCTACCTGGTAAAAAAACTCTTCCCCCTCATTGTAATGAAAGTCTTTCCGGGAATTGGGTCCGCCCACAACCATGACGATAAAATCATCATTGTTTTTATACAATTGCTGGTTTCCGATAGGAGGCTTCAGCAGGTGCCTGTTTAAACTGATCCATTTGGGGAAGTTGATGGGTGGGGATATGGCCATGACTGTGTTGGTTGATTGTGATACAAATTACACATGAATAGGCCAAAATTATAAAAAAAGGATAAAAGTTTTGGAAAACCCGGGCCAATTTGCCCAACATAAAAAGAATCCGGCCCCCAATCAAAACCGGGACCGGACTCGAAAAAAGTTAGCTTTGGTATCTTTACTCTACTTCTTCTTCCGTAGTTTCCATTTCAAGTTCCACAGGATCCAACACTGTGATTTCACCCCGTACCGCGGGTACATTCAACAGGGTATCCCCCAGGTAAGGTGCTTTGGGATGGATTTCTATCCGGTATTCACCGGCCTCCAGGCCCCTGAGCACAAAATCCCCATTGTCGTCTGTAAAAGTAGCAAGGGTATCTACACCCTTAATGCCATAAATGACCGGTTCTGCTTCGAGGGGAAGTACGGTGCCCTTGATCGTAGCGGACTCTTCCGCCACTACCCTGAGTACCGGCTTAAGAATGTATTGACCGGAATTCCCCGCTTTCACTATGGATTTGGCCGCGTCAAAATCAATAACGAGGTCATACTGAATGCCGGCCATCAGCTCTTTGTTAAGCTGCAGTTTCAGACCACTTTGCTGGGCGCTGGGGGTTTTCAAATCGATCCGGTTTCCGTCCTGCATGATATAATTGTCATCTCCCAGGATCAATCTGATTTGGGAAATTTTGCCGGCAGGAACTTCGGTTGACCCCAAATAGACCGCGTTGCCTCCTGTTAAAGTCAACAAGTCAATTCTTTTTTCATCCGCTTCATTGTTTATGCTGATCCAGGCAGTTTCATTTGCATCATTGCCTTTTCCAGGACGTACTTCTACCGCCAACACCTCTACCCATACCTCATCATAGTCTGCGGGAGCATCGATGAGGGATACATTTAACCGGGCATGCCCCTCCATAATCCCTTCCTGATCATTACAGCTCACCAAAAAAAGAAGGGAAAGCAACCCCGACATCCATAGATTAAAATTCATTAGTTTCATAACTGCAATCATTTAAAGTTTATAGGGTACAAATAAAATACCTGAACATGAAGTTAAAATGAAGAAGCCTTCCGGCCCTCCGGTATTTCCTTCAACTTCTTGATAATCAGCAAATACTTTGCCTCAATGGTCAAGGTTAGAAAAATGGAAGACGACCGCGGTGCCCTTCTTGCCGGAGTGGATCCGCACATCAACACCCAAAAATGAAGCGATTTTATAAATGATCTGAAGGCCATAGCCGGAACTTTCCTTTTGGGCATCCTTTAAAAATACCAGACCGGATTCAACCTGCTCCATCAAAGCCGGTGAAATGCCTCTGCCCTCATCGATGACTTCAACTTTATAGCCTTTGGCAATAGGCGCTCCGGACAAGGTCACCTTCATTCCCTCTTCGGAGTATTTTATCGCATTTGACAGCGCGTTTTGGACCATGATCATGCACAGGGATTTATTGCTGTTTTTAAAGTCAAAACCACCATCCAGTTCCAGCTTCAGACGGATGGACCTGTCATCGGCTATGGCCTCCCATTCTTCAAACAACGCTTTCAGCAAACCGTCCAAGGATACCGTTTCCGATTTTACGTATTGGGCATTGTTGACTTTTGATAAGAGCAGCAGCGCATTGATGGTTTTTTTGAGTTTTTGGATGGTCTGTTGCATGTCCATCAGCCGTTCCATCTCCTGCTGACTGAGGTTTTCATCGCCAAAAAAAGCTTCGATTTTGGTTTGGAGAATGGATACAGGGGTTTTGAGCTCATGGGAAGCATGGGAGATAAACACCCGTTCCTGGTTGAAGGCTTTCTGTATCCGCCAGATCATCTCGCTGATGGCCTCGTCCAGTATTTTGAAGTCCTTGGTAGTTGTTTTGACGGGTTGGTGAACAAACTGCTGCGGCTCCCTGATGTGGGATATTTTGTCCCGGATGATGCGGTTGAAGGGTTGGATCAGCCACTTGTTGAATACGTTGTCCAAAAAAAAGGAAAGCACAATAAATCCCAACAGCAGGGCCAGCATGATCCTGAAAATCAGACCTGAGATGTTGTTGATGGTCTCCAGGCTTTTTCCGATTTCCATGAGGAAGTAGTCGTCCTCAAAGGCAAAAACATAGGCGCAGACCCGGTAGGAGACAGTGATGTTGTCAAGGATTCTTTCCTCATTGAAAATGCTGTCCAATGGGAACGGTTCTTCTAATTTTTCCAGTAGCACATACTCTTCCCGGAGAATGTTGTAGCTGCCAAATCCACTTAAGCTGTCCTCTTCACTGAAAAAGCCACCCATTCCCTCATGGCTGATGATGGTCAGGATCTGGTCCCTTTTATTTATAAGTTCAGCATCGATGTTTTTCAGCGCAAAATGTTTGAGCAGAAAAGGCCCCGTCATTAAAAAGAGCAAAAGGATGATTCCCTTTGCCAGCAAGTTATACAAAAGCATTTTGGTGGACAGGTACATTTTTGCTCAGGTTTTGACTTTATAACCCACTCCTCTTACGGTTTCCAGCCAGTCCACTGAAGCATACCTGCCCAGTTTTTTGCGGATGTTTTTGATATGCACATCAATATAGTTGGATTGATAATCGTCCTCTACGTGGTCCCCCCATATATGCTCAGCAAGCTGGAATCTATTGATTACCCGGTTGGGGTGGATCAGCAGGAAATGGAGCAGGCTAAACTCTTTGTTGGTCAGGCTTATTTCTTCGTTTTTGTGGGTCACGGTCCGGCTGCCGAGGTCCAGCACAAAATCCCCAAGCTTGATTTCTTCTTTGTTCCACCCGCTTTTTCTTCTCAGGATGGCCTGCATCCTGGCTTTTAATTCCAGCAGGGAAAAAGGTTTTGAAAGATAGTCATCTGCCCCTCTTTCCAGACCGAGAACCCTGTCTTTGATATCAGACCGGGCAGTAAGAATGATCGTGATGGACTGTTCTTGGTGGGCTTTGATCTCATCCAGCAGACTTATCCCGTCGCCGTCAGGCAGGCCAAGATCCAACAGGATAAAATCATATTGGTTTACGGCAATTTGCTCTGAAGCGCCTTTATAATCGGCTTCCCAATCACAGATGGTTTGTCCCTCCTCAAGGTAGCCAATGACTTCCTTGGCCAACAGCTTTTCGTCTTCCACTAAAAGTACTCTCATATGGATCTAACGCATTTTTTTTATGGGGAGGGAATAGGTCAGCTGACCGCCAAAGATAAACCTTCCTCCCGATTCATCAAATT
Organism: Negadavirga shengliensis; assembly: GCF_042652345.1. NCBI lineage: Bacteria > Pseudomonadati > Bacteroidota > Cytophagia > Cytophagales > Cyclobacteriaceae > Negadavirga > Negadavirga shengliensis. The sequence goes on along the minus strand of NZ_JBHSJJ010000001.1, from coordinate 395,118 downwards.
CGGGCGTGTTGACGGGATGGACATACCTGTACTGGAATTCCATTCCCCAACCGTTCCATTCCAAATTAAGCGGAAGCATAATTTCCCAAGTCAAAAACCTTAAATTTTCCAGTTCACTAGCAGCATCCAGCAGGTTTTCACCAAAACCGCCCAGGTGGTAAAACCGGCTGGTGCCCCACATGAAGGAGAAGGCGGGTTCAAAAGAGACGGTGATGGTTTTGAACAGTCTTTGGTCAAATTCAAAATACCGGGAATGCTGCGATGAGATAAATACATCGGTTTTGTCGTTGAACAGTCCCTGGAGTTGCAGTGTGGAGTAGAGGTAATCCCAGTCCAAACCGAACGTGCCCTGAAGAAATCCCATATTTTGTATTCCTGTGACTTCACTGCTTCCCGAAACCAGAAACTGCGAATAACTTACATTGAGGTCTGTTTTGGCAGACAGGTCTGTCTGATATCCCAAAGAGAGGGCATACTGATAAGGGATTTCAGGCTCAAGGAATCTGAATGCGGAAACATTAAAATACAAACCCGTATGAAAGTAATACATGACATCCGTGCTGAGGGTAGGAATAGTCTGGCCAAAGTCCCGGCCCATAAAAGTAAACCTGTCATTGAATTTTGCATTGAGAAGGATAAAGTCATAGACCTCCTGCTTTTGGCCGTTGTCTGTGGTATCACCGGTTTGTGACCAAACCTTGGCCGGAACAAGTGGCAGTACCCAGCAAACAATCCAAAACATCGAGCGGTTTTTTCTATATACTTTCCCCAGGGTTCTCCTCATAGGCACTTTTCTATTAGAAATCAGTTGAACTATTTAGAGCCCGCCGGGTTTTCCGGGAGGATTCGGAACATTCCCCGGACCCGGACGGTTAGGCCGGGGCTTGTTGGGCCGCACCACCGGTGGCGTGGGTCGGGCAGACGGGACCGTGATGCCGGGTCTTCCGGGATTGGATGGCCTTCCTGATTGGCTTGGTCGGATATTTCTTGCATTATTGGATACTTCTGCGCCTGTCTGGCCGTTTGCCCTTCCCCTCTCAGCACCCTCCGATACACTTCCAGCCTTGGTATTGACCAATGACCTTCGTCTGGCCGCACTGCTGATACTTATGCCTTTTTGCTTTCCCCCCTCTTGGGTAGTGCCCATGTTACTTATCCCAGCACCTGTTTGGGCTGCTTCAGGATGGGTCTTTTCAACCACAGGGATTTCTTTTTGGGGCTTTTTTTCAGCCTGCCCAAAAGCCAAGGTTGTCGAAAACAGAAGCATGAATAACAAGATCGTCTTGCTCATGTATCAAATAATTTTATCCGCTGTATGTTGCTATAGCAGATTATGTTGTACTTAAAGGTAAAATAAATAACTCAAAATGAAGAATGAATGAAGAAATCCTTCACTTTTTAGCCAACGGATATGTTTGTTGATTCAAGAGATTTTTAATAACCTGTTGTGATGTCCTGAGAGACCGGCAGGAAGCGTCCCGGCTCTTATTGGATCAAGAAGCCGGGATGACTTTTCTTTTTCCAGGATGGCTTCGCGGAGGGAACAGGCGCTATTGCTTTAGCCGTAATGTTGCTGACGAAGTGTGTTCCGGACCATTCAAATGGACATGGCACTTGCAGGGCTCCCGGATGATTATGGACACCATCTTCCCGATACAAAGCGATCTTTGCCATTAAGATCCCCATATATTGTCACCTCCTCATATCCCAGGTTTTCCAGCAGATCTTTTGTCTCTTTTCCTAAAGTCTCATTGATTTCAAAGTAAAGGTAGCCCCCGGGTGTAAGGGAGAAAGGCGCTATTTCTGAAATCCTCCTGTAAAAAAGTAGTGGGTCCTCATCCGGAACAAACAATGCCAAGTGGGGTTCATGCTGAAGCACATTGGGGTGCATTGCTTTTTTTTCGGATTCTTTCACATAAGGGGGATTACTGACGACAATGTCCAGCCCCTTTACCGGTAAATCTTCTTCCAGAACATCCACCTGAAAAAACTTTACCCTGGCTTTCAAATCACTGGCATTTTCTCTTGCTATGGCCAAGGCAATGCCGCTTACATCCATCGCATAGACCTCGGATTCAGGCATTTCCAAGGCCAAAGTGATGGGTATGCAACCGGAGCCGGTTCCTATGTCCAGTACAGAGCAATTCCCCTGATGACGGGTTAAAATAAGATGTACCAGTTCCTCCGTTTCGCGTCTGGGGATAAGGACACCTGTCCCCACTTTGAATGTCCTTCCATAAAAAGGGGCACTTTTCAGGATATATTGCACCGGTATTCCCTGCGACAGTTTCTGAAAGGCGGCATCAAATTCCTGTGTCGCGCTGCTCATCTTAACATCTGATAAGATGTCTTTTCTTTTGATCCCCAGGAAATGATCCAACAGCCATAATACCAGACTTTCCGCCTCTTGTTTGGGATAAAGCGGCTGGAGCTTTTGTGTGTGGTCACGGTAAAACTGTCTGAGCGAAACGCTGTTCATGTCGCTAAATTAACGATCAGCGGGGATTCTTTTTGTTGATCAGATGATAAAAGTAGATCGCACCGAGTACGTAGCAGAAAACATCCCAGATATCCCGGACATAAACATCCGACCAAATGGGCAATAGGATTTCGAATATCAAACTGATGTAGGCCACGGCGACGGCTATCTGCAATTTGGTAAATACCAGGGTCTGCTTCAGGGGATGCAGCCAACGGTAAATCTGTAAGGTAATGCCCAAAATGACCGGCATGGCCAGCAGGTCATCCAGATAGCTGTGGACTATGGGAATGAATGTTCCCTGTGTCTTTTCAAAATATTGGTTAATCCAGAAAAGGAGGCAGGGTAAGAGAAAAAAGGGGTTTTTGATGACTGACATTATCCTGGAAGGGCGGCGATCAGCCAAGCGATAAAGGTAATGATAGAGATGTAGATGGTATAAAAAAAATTACCCACCTTTTTCATGGTTTTCACAAAATCACTGTCAGTTTCTTTAATATAAAATATCCATTGTTCTTCGTTGGCTTTTTTTTGTTCCGCTCTTTTTTTTTGATATTCAAGATCTATTCCTCCCAGGCTTTTTCCGCAATGATCACAGAGATCATTCAGATCTTGATTCCAGCTTGACCATTTTCCGCAGTGTGGACATTTTTTTTCTCCCATGGTCTGAACAATGCCAAAATCCTGCCAAAAACCAGGTTTAAAGGCCTGGAGAAAGATAATGTCTTTTCAAAAACTAAAGAAACAAACAATCGATCCGGCATGTTATTTTCAAGAAGTTAGGGGGCATGCGGATTTCAGGGGCGGCTTTTTTAGCACTTACTCCGCGGGATTCAGGTACAACGTAGTGGGATACGGGGCAGGCTGCGATAGTTGCGGAATGAATCCCTATCGGCGGATAAATTTTCTATATTTGCCCATTCAAATCAAATTACATTCCATGAAGCTTTTCCCGAATACGGTAAGCGGGGTTGTCAGTGCCTTGAATGATATTTTTGAAGGGAAGTATTATACAGACAAGGTAATTGAAAGAACCTTTAAATCCAATCCCAAATGGGGGGCAAGGGACAGGGCCTTCGTTGCGGAGAGTGTCTATGAAATCGTCCGCTGGTGGCGACTGATCCGGGAACTGAGCCCTTCCGGGGACCATTATCATCTTTTTGGGACCTATTGGCTCTTGCAGGGTAACCACCTGCCTGATTGGGAGGAGTTTCAGGGGCTTGAGCGCACCACCCTGATGGAGAGGCACCGGCGCATCCAGGAGAGAGCAGTTTTAGAATCCATTCCTGATTGGCTGGATGAAATGGGGGAGGGATTACTGGGTGAAAAATGGGAAAAGGAACTGGCGAGTCTCAATCAGCAGGCTGACGTTGTATTGAGGGTGAACACCCTTAAAACCAGCAGGGATATCCTCAAGCAGAAATTGGAGGAGCAGGGTATTCAAAGTGTTATACCTGAGGGATATCCTGAAGCGCTTGTGCTTCGGGAGAGAAAAAACGTGTTCAGGACGCCTTTGTTCAAAGAAGGTCTTTTCGAAGTGCAGGACGCCTCATCACAATTGGTGGCGGCTTTTCTGGATCCCCAGCCCGGCATGCGGGTTATCGATGCCTGCGCGGGAGCAGGTGGAAAGGCGCTCCATTTGGCTGCAATGATGCAAAACAAAGGTAAGATTCTTGCTATGGACGTGGAATCCTGGAAACTGAAAAACACCAAATTAAGAGCAAGAAGAGCCGGGGTTTCCATCATTGAAACAAGGCCGATTGAGAATAATAAGATCATAAAAAGGCTCAAAGATTCTGCGGACCGCTTGCTGTTGGATGTTCCATGTTCCGGATTGGGTGTACTCAGAAGGAACCCGGACGCCAAGTGGAAGCTGCAACCAGAAACGCTGCATAAAGTGCAGGAGATTCAGAAAGAGATTTTACAACAATACCCGCTTATGCTAAAACCGGGGGGAATTATGGTATATGCTACCTGTAGCATTTTACCCACTGAAAACGAGCGTCAAGTGGCCGCATTTCTTAAGAGCACAGCCGGAAAGGACTTCTCCCTTTTGGAAGAAAAGAAGGTGCTGTCCCATGAGAGCGGCTACGATGGGTTTTATATTGCCAAAATGATCAAGAAGTAAGTTTTTATTCCAACAAGATCTGATTTAAATGAAGCTGCATGTACTTGTACCCTTCGTAGCGGCAACCGTTTTTGCCGCTTGTCAATCCGCGGGGGAAGATGATGAAGATGTTCTGGAAATAAACCGTGTGCTGGTAATAGGCAACAGCATCACCTACCATCCCATTGCGCCCGATATAGGATGGCATGCGGATTGGGGTATGGCGGCCAGTGCCCGCGAAAACGATTTTTGTTCCCTGCTTGAGGCTTCCCTGCTTGCGGATTTTCCGGAGTTGGCCTTTATGAGGGAAAACGTATATCCGTTTGAACGGCATTACGATGACTTGGACTTCGAGCAGTATGCTTATTTGAAAGAATTCGCCGCGGATCTGCTGGTCATACGCCTGGGGGAAAATGTAAACACGGACAAACTGGAAGGTTGGAATTTTTCTGAGAGATTGCAGGCATTTACGGACTATTTAACAGGAGAAACGGGAGCGCGAATAATAGTCACGACTACTTTTTGGGAGAATGCGGTGGTCAATGAGCAACTGCTCCATGCCGCCGGGGTGGAGGGCTGGGAAACCGTCAGTCTCTCTCATTTAGGTGAAGACGAACAATATATGGCCATTGGAGCGTTTGAAAATCCCGATGTAGCCAGGCACCCGAATGACAAGGGCATGCGTGCCATTGCCAACCTTATCCTGCAATCGATCTTAGCAAGGGGGTAGATATCCTTACCTCCCAAAGAAAATTCCTTAAACAAGACCGATTTTGAATAAAATTATTATATTTTTTTACCATCAAGTTGATTTGCATGTCAAAATCATCGTATCTTTGACGGGCAAATACGGTTACCTAACCCATTTGCCATGAATCCAAACACTGATAAATTTCTCTACGAAGCGCTCACCTATGATGATGTGCTTTTGGTACCCGGCTACTCAGAGGTACTTCCCCGCGAAACCAATACTTCTTCCCAACTTACTAAAAACATCCGGCTCGAAATCCCCTTGGTATCCGCCGCGATGGATACGGTTACCGAAGCGGAGCTGGCCATTGCTATAGCTCTGGAAGGCGGCTTGGGCTTTATCCATAAGAACATGCCCATAGAAAAGCAGGCCGCCCAGGTGCGCAAGGTAAAAAGATCCCAGAGCGGCATGATTCTCGACCCCATTACCTTGGATATCAACGCCAAAGTAAAGGATGCGGAAGGCATTATGACGGAATACAACATAGGGGGGATCCCTGTAGTCGATGAAGAGCGTTTTTTGAAAGGCATCATCACCAATAGGGATCTCAGGTTTATCAAAGACCTGAGTCGGCCCATCAGAGAAATCATGACCAAAGACAATCTGATCACAGCCAAAGCGGGTATCAGTTTGGAACAGGCTGAGGAAATCCTTCAGGAATACAAAATTGAAAAATTACCCATTGTTGATGAGGATTACCGGTTGACCGGGTTGATTACTTATAAGGATATTCTAAAAAGAAAGGACAAGCCCCATGCTTGTAAAGACGAGTTCGGCAGACTAAGGGTAGGTGCTGCAGTGGGAGTGACCCATGACATAGTGGATCGTGTGGAGGCTTTAAAAACTGCGGGAGTGGATGTGGTATCCATTGACACGGCCCATGGCCATTCCAAAGGTGTGATCGAGGCTTGCAGGAAGATAAAAGCCAACTTTCCTGACCTGGATGTGATCGTAGGGAATATTGCCACTCCCGAAGCGGCTTTGGCCCTTGCTGATGCAGGTGCTGATGCGGTGAAGGTAGGTGTGGGGCCTGGAAGTATCTGCACCACGCGCGTTATCGCGGGTGTAGGGGTTCCCCAACTCTCCGCGGTGATGGAATGTGCCAGGGTGTTGAAAGAGAAAGGTGTTCCTGTCATCGCCGATGGGGGCGTGAGGTATTCCGGGGATGTGGTAAAAGCCTTGGCAGCAGGAGCCAGTTCCGTGATGATCGGTTCCATACTGGCCGGTACTGAAGAGGCCCCGGGGGAAATCATCATTTTTGAAGGCAGAAAGTTCAAGTCTTACAGAGGCATGGGGTCACTGGAAGCCATGGAGTCGGGTTCCAAAGACCGGTATTTCCAGGATGCCGAAGAAAACGTCAAAAAGCTGGTTCCGGAAGGCATTGTGGGTAGAGTGGCTTTTAAAGGTTTGGTATCAGAAGTATTGTACCAATTGGTAGGCGGCCTTCAGGCAGGGATGGGCTATTGCGGCACAGCCACCATAGAGGAGCTTAGGGAGAACGGTAAATTTGTGAAAATCACCGCTGCGGGGGCAAGAGAATCCCACCCCCATGATATCAGTATCACCAGGGAGGCCCCGAATTACAGCGCAAAGATGTAGCATCCTAAATGTTATCGGCAACAAACAACATAGCCTGCGGGAAACCCCACAGGCTATGTTGTTTTTGTAAACTGCTAAACAATTTGATCAGTCCATTCCCAAAAACTCCACATCAAACACCAGGACGGAGTTGGGAGGAATTCTTGGAATATTCTCGTTGTCTCTGTAGCCATGAGGTGAGGGGATGATTAAAGTAGCCCTGGCCCCGCTCCTTAACCTTTTAAAGCCAAAATTAAAACCCTCTATCGCCCCTCCTTGACCGGCGGGCACATCCAATAAGAAACTGAATATATCATAGTTTCTTTCTTCATCATGGATGTCATTTTCCTTGGCCACATCTTCCAGATTACTGTCAAAGACAGAACCATCCAGCAGATAACCTATGTAGTTGGCATACACGGTATTCCCGGACTGGGGCCTGGAGCCGGTTCCTTCTTCCTTGACGATCACAACGACACCCGAGGGATCATGTATCCTGGAGATGCTGTCAAAGTCGGCCGTCTGTAGGTATTCATCTATGATGCCCCGGTCTCTGGCCAGGTTGCCTTCGACATCATAAACCGGACCAAACCAGTTGCCCTGGTCATTGCATGCCAAAAAGCCTAACGAGACCACTAGGATCAAGACGCTGTTAAGGTATCTCATTTGCGTGTTTTTTATGGGCTGCGTTTTCTTGCCCATTTTTGGGAGAGAAAGCAGCCCTGCTTTTTTATTGTTGTTGATGTGATCTGACTTCGACCAAATCCAGATCAAAAGCCAAAACCGAGTTGGCAGGAATAGGACCGTTGGCTTGAGATCCATATGCATAGCCTGAAGGGATTAAAGCGATGGCCTTTTCACCCTCCTTCATTTGAGAAAGGGCGATATGCCAGCCTACAATCACATTGGATACGCCAAGTTCGATCCGTAAAGGTTCATAAGTTCTGCTGGCGTTATGGATCCCGTTGTCTTTGGCTACATCCTCATCAGAGGTGTCAAAAACGGTCCCATCCAGAAGATAACCCGTATAATCGACATATAAGGTATCCTGGTTCTTTGGCACCTCCCCCTCCTCATTAACCTCGGTAAACAACAGTACCACGCCGGTATCTCCAATCGTTTCTTTCCGCATATATTCAGTCTCAATGGTCTGAATATATTCCTCAATTTTTTTCACATCCCGGTTGAAGGTAGCTTCCCAGTTTTCATCATCGGAAATACAGGAAAACATCGTCATGGCACTGAAGCATGCCACCAGCAGTATAGTACTTTTTTTCATGGATTGATTGTTTACCGAGCCCCAGGCTTTTTTGGAGCCCGGAGACAATTATTTTACATCTGTTACTTCTACGTCGAAAATGAGGATGGAGTTGGGTTTGATCACCTCTCCCCTCTGAGAAGGTCCGTAGGCCAAGGGAGAAGGAATCAACAGTTTGGCTTTGGATCCTTTTTTAAGGTATTGAAGCCCTTCATCCCATCCGGGGATCACCATGCCCTGACCTACCTCAAAAGAAATAGGTTCATAGGTACGGCTTTCATTATAAGTATTGCTTTCCTTGGCTTTGCTTTCGACACTGGTATCGAATACTGTGCCGTCCAACACATATCCGGTATAATTTACGGAGATGGTATTGCCCTGTTCCACCTGCCGGCCGGCACCTTCATCTTCTATGACGTAGAAAAGACCCGATTCTGTCCTGGTAGCATTTAAATTATTTTCAGAAATATAATTTTCAATGGCCTGAACGTCTTCCTCAAGCTGCTGTTCTGCTTCTGCCTCTTGTTTTTTCTGCTGTTCTGCTACCAGATCATTGAAGTAATCCTGAAAAATCTCTTCTTCCAGTACATTGATTACCCCTATGCTGATGATTACTTTGTCTTCACTTTTCAGGAAAGGAGGCAGGTTGGGGCCGAAGACCTTTTCCGCTTGTGAATTGATGACAATGCTATCACCTTTGTTCAGGTTGAGGAATATCTCATCTATTCCGGTCATGGCTTCCGCAGTGTCACTGTGCTGAAGATAGGGGGGGACAGGCTGGTCATAGCTGGAAATAAAGACAGAGTCTTCAGAAGTTTTCGCAGTGAATTGGTAAAGTACAAAATCACCGTCTTTGGTCTTCTCCTTCCCCTCCTTGATATACTTATATTCTATCCCGTCGGAAGTGGTTTTTGTCTTATTTCCACAGGAGAACATCAGGGCACCGGCAACAATCGCAACAGCGCCAATCATCACATTATTGATTCTTTTCATTGACTAATTCAAGTTGATTAAATAAAATATGTTTGTTTTCTTTTATCAGTTTTTCAAACCGCTCAGTTGTTTCTTTGAGAGGCAGCTTGGAGGTGCCTCCTGAGGCATTTTTATGCCCTCCGCCACTAAAAAACGTTGCGGCGAACTTGTTTATTTCCACTTCTTCAGAAGAACGGAAAGAAATTTTCACCCCGTCTTTTCTTTCTGTAAAAAGCGCCGCGATTTTGATGCCATCCAGGGAAAGCGCGTAATTTACCAGGCCTTCCGTGTCGCCGGTCTGGGACTGGTACTTCTTGAGGTCTTTTTTGCTGATGGCGAAATAGGCCGTATGGAGGTCATTCAATATGGTAAGCCTTCTGGTGAGGGCAAAACCAAGAAACTTTAACCTGTTTACGGAATTCGTATCATAAATCAGCCGCGAAATCTTTGAATTGTCCGCTCCGATGCCAATCAGCTCTGCCGTCACCAAATGGATGTTTTTGGAAGTATTGGGATGTTTGAACCCCCCGGTGTCTGTCATGATCCCGGCATAAAGGCATTCTGCTATATCCTTGTCTATCAGTTTTTTATCCCCTACTTTTACGATAAGTTCATAAAGCAGTTCACAGGTTGCAGCCGCCTCTGTACTCCAAAAGCGGAAATCCGCAAAATCCTTAGGATCCTGATGATGGTCTATATTTACCTTGTAGGCTTTGGATTGCTTAACCATCTCCCCCATCTCGCACAACCTGTTGAGACAGGAAAAGTCAAGGCAGAAGACAATATCGGCCTCTTTGATCTTTTCAGCTACAATTTCAGCCTTGCCGGGTTCTTCAAAATTGATTACTTCGTCATTGCCTTTCATCCAGCTCAAAAAGGAAGGATAATCCGAAGGTGTGATCACCGTCACGTCATGGGACTTCTTTTTGAGATAATTGGCCAGCGCCAGGGACGAACCCAGGGCGTCGGCGTCAGGTTTATGATGGGTGGTAATAACGATCTTTTTGGGCGAAGCTGATGAAATTTGTTCTTTAAATAGATCTAATTCCTGCATTGAGTATATTTTAGCATATTGTGTTTTTTGAAAAACACAAGACACAAAGTTCTATATAATTTTCGGAAATTCCCAATAGCGCCTGCGGGCCATATTTGGTGACAGTCATACATTTGCCGGAATAATCTCGGAGTTTATGGCAAAAGCTTTAATTTTGCCCCGAATCAAAACTATAACTAATTACCAAATTGATATGGCGACCAACAGAACATTTACTATGATTAAGCCTGATGCTTTCGGTGCAGGCCATTCAGGGGCAATTTTGAAGATGATGGAAGAGGCAGGTTTTAAAATCATTTCACTCAAATCTACCAGGCTTACCCCCGAACTTGCCGGAAAATTTTATGAAGTGCATAAAGAAAGACCGTTTTATAAGGATCTCTGTGCGTATATGTCATCAGGTCCGATCATCGCGGCCATTCTTGAAAAAGAAAACGCCGTGGAGGATTTCAGGAAACTCATCGGTGCGACCAACCCCGCTGAGGCCGCCGAAGGAACCATCAGAAAACTTTTTGCCAAATCCATAGAGGCGAATGCCGTGCATGGCTCTGATTCCAATGAGAATGCTGCCATAGAAGGCCGGTTCTTTTTCAATGAGTTTGAAAAAATACGCTGAGATTTTCCTGTCCGCACCGGATATCACCCCGGGCGGACCGGTTTGGTTTCCTGACTTTTTAATATGGAGATTATTTCCTTATTTTTAGACAGAAAAAAATATCACCCAAAAACCATTGTTTAAATAAGATGAAATCAAGCATGACGGGATCGTCACAAACTGGGATGATTATAAAACATGCGAGATTCCCCCGAAACAAGTTCGGGGCAGGCTATATGGCCTATTAAGAAAAAATTATAATCATATGAAAACATATCCCACGATTCTGTCTTTTTTCTTTTTGGCCATGTTGGCCGGAAGCCCTGTTTTTGCCCAACTCCCCCGGCTTAAAGTTTCCGACAACCAGAGGTTTCTGGTGACAGAAGAGGGAAAACCTTTCTTTTGGCTCGCGGATACCGCCTGGGAGCTCTTTCACCGTTGCGATAGGGATGAGGTGGGTTATTATTTGGATAAAAGAGCGGAACAGGGCTTCAATGTAGTGCAGGCAGTGGCTTTGGCTGAAATTGACGGTCTCAACACCCCGAATGCTTATGGTGAAAGGCCACTGGTGGAAAACGATCCTGCCCGGCCAAACCCCGCTTATTTTGAACATATAGATTATGTATTGGACAAAGCGGCGGAAAAAGGAATATACATCGCCCTGCTTCCCACCTGGGGAGACAAGGTTTTCAAAAACAACTGGGGAGAGGGACCTGAAATATTCAATCCTGAGAATGCAAAGGAATTCGGTAAATGGATGGGCGACCGGTACAAGAACAGAACCAACATCATCTGGGTGATAGGGGGTGACCGTAATCCCAGAGAGAACAGCGACGATGTCACCATATGGCGTCAACTGGCGGCCGGCATAGGAGAGGGTATCGGAGGGCTTGAGAAGGGGTTAATGACCTTTCATCCCCAGCCTGCTAAGCCCGGGGGCTCCAGCAATTGGTTTCACCAGGATGAATGGCTGGATTTTAATATGCACCAGACGGGTCACTGTCCCAATCAACCTACCTATAAGATAATAAGTCATGACTACAACCTGAAGCCCACCAAGCCTACTTTAGACGGAGAACCACTGTATGAGGACCATCCCAATTGTTTTAATGCAAAGGAACTGGGGCATAGTGTACCGGATGATATCCGGAGGATTATGTATTGGAACGTTTTTGCCGGGGCATTTGGGCAAACCTATGGCTGTCATGCGGTGTGGCAGATGTACACCAACGAGAGGAAGCCTATCAATATGCCGCTCAGACCCTGGAAAGTAGCCCTGGACTTGCCCATGGCCAGCCAGGTCATCCATTTGAAAAACCTGATGCTGTCGAGACCCTTCCTCACACGGGTACCTGCCCAGGAGATGGTTAGGACTGTACAGGAAGATGATCAGCATTATGTCATCGCCACCAAGGACAGTGCGGGAACCTATGCCATGGTGTATTTTCCTACTGGAAAGGCGGTGGACCTGGACTTGAGCCATTTGTCAGGCAGCCGGATAAAGCTTTCCTGGTACGATCCCAGAACAGGGAACTTATATACAGATGGTACTACTGCGGAAAAATCCGGGAGCATCACCGTAACCCCACCCACTTCGGGAGGAAAAGGACATGATTGGGTATTGGTGTTGGACAGTGAATGAACAACTTTATGAATCAAAATGCGAGGTGCACTTTCACCTGCAGGTTTTGTAAGCGAAAATCCATTCTTCCGGAACCCTCGTTGGATGTATAATCGTATCCAATTTTCTGCGGACTGTAATCAAAGGCCAACCCAACTGCCCTGTACCTTAAACTTAGACCAAAATTCGGATTAAAATAGAGGGCGGACGGTGATTCAAACGGTTCTCCACTTTCATATCCAAAAGAAAAATATTCGTCATCATCGGCATCAAAATAATAGATGCCAAGTGAATGTAACCCGAAGGCCACTTGAACCCTTGTGTCCAAAATGATGTCATCCGTGAGGGCTATTGTGGCCGCCGGACCTAATCTGCCCGTAAATGAAAAGGCATCAAATTTTTGCTCGTCACTTAAGGCATTGTTTCGTTCTCTCGCGTAATGGGACCAGTCCAGTTGATTATAGGAAAAGGAAATCATCGTCCAATCCAGACCGTACCGCACTGGCATGTGGCTTTTATAGTTAAAATAAAAATGTCTGCCGACTTCTACCATGAAACCTGTGGAGGCACCGATATTCCCGCCCTCTATATTCGCCGCTACAGATTCAGAAGGGGAAAGTGTACCCGGGAAATTGTTGATGCCAAATCTTAAGTAAGCATTTCTGAAATCAGCAGGGTGTATACCCCGTAAATTGGCATAGTTGTCTCTGAGAGGGTTTTGGGCCATGACGGCGTTGAACAGTCCCCCGATCCCCAATACCATAAAAAGCATGTATATTTTTTTCATAATAATTTTATAATGAAATGGCATAATGAAGTATAGCCGGCTTGCTGACCCGCACAAGGTCATGTGATATCCTGTCAAGCAAGTGGGTGCCAAAAGACGCGCTATATTTCTTTTACTTGGGCAAATAAAACAAAAATTCTGTTTTTAAAGAAAAAAAATATATTTTGCAGCAATATTATAAGAAAAAACGAACATTTTTTTGGTAATGATTGGCATTTATTTTATTACGTAATAGGACGGTTTTATATTTTTCGGGGTATTTTTCGTTAATTAATGCTGTATGGTTAATATTTTTAATGTATAATTCCCTCTTATCAATCCCGAAACCATCCCATGTTACATCCGGGTAAAGATAACTGTTTTGGAAACCCACCAACGGGCTTCTGATTAACTGTCTTGGTCACACTCACCTTCTGTCCAGCTTTTAAGGCCTGAAGCTCCGGCGACGCAGGCATTGCTGTAGGTTTTGCCGTCACAGCCGCATACCGGCCGGTAATCCATGGTGCAGATGGCTGCCGGGTTGGCCTTTTCGGGGTCAATGCAATCCACTGTAACCGGTCCCCTGGGCTGAAAATCCTCGCATTGAAATCCCAGCATCAGAGAGACCACAAATGCCAATACTGTTTTTTTCATGGCGCCTGTTTTTTGGATGAAAATGAAATTTTATCCTAGACGGGTAAAATTGGTAGCGTGCTACAATTTTTCCAGGGATTTGCAGATTTATAGGATCAGGAAAAGGGCCACCATGCCTACCTAGTTGCCGTAGAAGCAGATATGGTGGCCTTTTCCGGGGAAATGGATCATTCACATTCTCCTTTTACCCACTTCGTCACGCCGGAGTTTTCAGCGATGCACTCGTTGGCATACGTGACGCCGTCACATCCGCAGACAGGATCGTAAATCATCGGGCATGGTGCATTGGGGTCTATTTTCTCCGGATCAATGCAGTCACCGGTGACATCCTTTTCTACGCTTGGATTTGCCATTTCACCAGAAAGTCCCAATGAAAACACAAAAGCTAAAACCAAAATTAAACTTTTCATAACAATGATATTTTGGGTTAAACAAATAGGTTTCCCATCTCTACGAATGAAAAATATAAAATGCTACAATAGATGATGAATATTTATTATAAATAATAAAAAAAGTCTTATTAATAGCTACATGGATATTATTTTTTTGATTTTTTCTTTATAAAAAATACTTCTCTTATCCATTTTGGTAAGAAAATGGCGCCTAGAATCAGGTAAGGATAATAGGAAAGCATACGCCATAAAATACTGGTGACGAAAGTGTAACCGCCGAGAAATTCATTAAAAAACTGTGCGAAGAAAAATTCGGCTGTACCGCTGCTGCCCGGTGTAGGGCTGATCATCATCACGATCCACATGATGATCTGCCTGGCAAAAATGACAATATGTTCAAAGACATCCAGATCTTCATAGGCGGAGATCAGCGCATTGAGCATCCAGTACCGGGAAGACCATATGAATACGGTGGACAGGATAATAATGAACCAATATTTGAAACCCTTACCCTTGAGTTTTTTGCTGGCATCTATGATCTGGTCTCCATAGACGTGAGCCTGATATTTCCACTTCCGGAACCACTGAATGGAAAAAATTTTCAACAAAATCCACTTGAAGACCCTGGGCCTGTAAAACAGCGCTCCGGCCATCAGCAGCGAATAAAAGGTATAAAGGGAATAACTTACCCAAAACAGGTACTGAAGACTGGAACCTAAGCGCATTTCGAGCACACGGCTTTCGGGAAAGATGTGTCCCTGGGCCAAAAACAGGATGATTGGGGCCCCGATGACAAAGAAAAGGTTGTCCATGATGGCCGTCAGCATCACATAGGCAAGTGATTTGCCCAATTCTATGCCTTCCTTGTGCAGGATAAATACTGCCACGGCGGTCCCTCCTACGATAGAAGGGGTTACAGCCGACGCAAATTCCCAAAGTATGATCACATAGATGGCCCTCACCCAGGTAAGGTGCTTGTCGGTCACTTCCCTGATTCGAAAGATATAACCGGCATCCCTAAGGAAAATAAACAAAATGGCCAGTAACAAAGCCGGTGTGGACGCATCAAATACACCCCGTAAAGTCCGGGCATTGATAGATGGGTCCATGTAGAACATAAAGAATACGATTCCCAGTCCGATCAAAACAGGCACCCAAACCTTATTGGGGTTTAAGGTTTCGAAAATCTTCTTATTGTCTAACTTCATACGTTTTGAACTGGTATTGCCTCTAATTTTTCAACCCAAAAATTATTGAACCCCTCCCCTATCCTTATGGTAACCAGCGCCAACTGTAATAATTCCAAAATGGCCAAAAATGTATACACTATAAAAATTTTATCCGGTTTCAAATCTATGAAATCCGTAAACGGAATTTTCGATTTATCCCTTAATTTATCCAAAACCAGTTCCTTTTGCTGCTCAATGGTATACGGATACTGTATGACGGTATGTTTTGTGTCATCACTTCTGGACACATATTTTGCCAATACTTTTTGGTAAACCTTCAGCAATCTGTAAAGGTCCAGATCCTGCATTTCCGCATCTACATTGTCTGCTTTGGCCAGTCCCTTGAGTTCCTCCTCCACATTGCCACGGTTCCATTTGGACATTCTTTCTTCCTCCATATTCGCAAGTGTCCCTAATACGGATTTATACTTTTTATATTCCAGCAGATGCCGGATCAGCTCCTCCCTTGGATCTATCTCTACTCCGTCTTCATTGAGTTCCGGTCGGGGCAGCAGCATTTTGGATTTTATTTTCATCAGTGTGGCGGCAAAGAGGATAAATTCACTTGCCACCTCTATCTCCATTTTCTCCAATTGGTGGATATAATCGAGGAAGTCGTTGGTGATTTTGGAAATGGGAATATCATAGATATCAAGCTCATCCCGCTCTATAAAGAACAGCATCAGGTCAAATGGTCCCTCAAACAGAGGCAATTTGATTTCAAAACTCACTGGATACTATAATTTTTTGCTAATTTTGTGATTCTTATTGAATTCAAAGATATTATATATCTTGTTAAATATATACCGATACCGATTAAATTCCTCGCTGGCCCATGGGATGTTAAATAATTATTCCTATAATTAAACATTCTTTCGTGTCAGGAGTTATAAATTTTTACAAAGATAAAATACAAATGCAAATAGAACCCGGAAAACTGCTCGCGCAAATCCAGAACCCGCAGGATTTGAGAAAGTTTGACAAGGATAAGCTGGTTCAGATTTGTGATGAACTCAGGCAGTTTATCATTGACCACGTGTCCGTGTATGGAGGACATTTTGGTGCTGGACTTGGCGTGGTGGAGTTGACCGTGGCGCTGCATTATGTATTGAAGACCCCTGATGATCAACTGGTATGGGATGTGGGTCATCAGGCTTATGGCCATAAAATCCTGACAGGCAGAAGGGAAATATTTCATACCAACCGAGTTTATAAGGGGCTTTCCGGTTTTCCAAAAATAAAAGAAAGCGAATACGATGCTTTTGGGGTGGGACATTCCAGCACCTCCATTTCTGCGGCTTTGGGCATGGCCATGGCCTCAAAATACAAGGGAGAAAAGCACAGGCAGCACGTGGCGGTGATCGGGGACGGTGCGTTGACAGGGGGTATGGCTTTTGAAGCCATGAACCACGCCGGTGTATCAGATACCAACCTGCTGATTATCCTTAACGATAACTGCATGTCCATAGACCCCAATGTGGGGGCTCTCAAGGATTATCTTACCGATATTACTACTTCCCATACCTATAATAAGGTGAAGGATGAAGTCTGGCATCTTTTGGGGAAAATCAGCAAATTCGGCTTTAGCGCGCAAGATGTTGTTTCTAAAGTGGAAGGTGCCATCAAATCCGCCCTCTTAAAACAGAGTAACCTCTTCGAGTCCCTTAACCTTAGGTATTTTGGACCTATAGACGGACATGATGTCAACCATTTGGTGGAGGTTTTGAATGACATGAAGGACATTCCCGGACCGAAAATCCTGCATTGTGTAACTGTAAAAGGAAAAGGATATGGGCCGGCCGAAAGGGACCAGACCAAATGGCATGCCCCCGGAAAATTTGACAAAATCACGGGAGAGATTGCCAAAAAAATCACTACAGGTCCCCAAGCCCCCAAGTACCAAGACGTATTTGGCCATACATTAGTGGAATTAGCAAAAAAAAATGAGAAAATCGTGGGCGTCACCCCCGCCATGCCTTCCGGCTCCTCTATGAATATCATGATGAAAGCCTTTCCTGACCGGTCTTTTGACGTGGGCAT
The DNA here is from genome assembly GCF_042652345.1 of Negadavirga shengliensis. NCBI lineage: Bacteria > Pseudomonadati > Bacteroidota > Cytophagia > Cytophagales > Cyclobacteriaceae > Negadavirga > Negadavirga shengliensis. Next base: position 377,622 of record NZ_JBHSJJ010000001.1, on the reverse strand, counting down.
TGCGGAGCAGCATGCGGTTACATTTTCGGCTGGATTGGCGACACAGGGGCTCAAACCCTTTTGTAACATATACAGCACCTTTATGCAGAGAGCCTATGATCAGGTAATCCATGATGTCTGTCTGCAGGATTTGCCCGTGGTCTTTTGTCTTGACCGGGCCGGATTCGCAGGAGCAGACGGCCCTACTCATCATGGAGCGTATGATCTCGCTTTTTTCAGGTGTCTCCCAAACATGGTAGTCAGTGCGCCGATGAATGAGGAGGAATTGCGTAACCTGATGTATTCCGCCTCTTTATATGAAGGCCCGTATTCCATCCGTTATCCAAGAGGACAAGGTGTGATGTTGGACTGGAAAAAAGAGCTGAGAGCGGTTCCCCTTGGCCAAGGGAGGATCATCAAGGAGGGCGAGGAACTGGCTATCCTGACCATAGGCCATATTGGAAATTATGCCAAAGATGCCACCGGAATGCTTAAAGCGGAGGGATTAAATCCGGCACATTACGATATGCGGTTTGTAAAGCCGTTGGATGGAGCCTTGTTGCATGAAATCTTTGGCAAATTCAAGAAAGTAATCACTGTCGAAGACGGCTGTTTGATGGGAGGATTTGGCAGCGCCGTATTGGAATGGATGGTTGACCATGGCTACCACAGTGAGGTGAAAAGGCTGGGTATACCGGATGAAGTGATTGAACACGGCGAGCAGATACAGCTTCACCGTGAATGTGGTTTTGATCCTGAAGGAATTGCTAAGGCCGTCCGGGAAATGATGGGGATAACCTACGCCAAACGATAAGCGACAGGCATTTTTGCTATAATTTTGCCGGTTAAACCAGATTTATGCCTTCTTTTACCTTTCGATGATTTTTTTACGGTATAATTTTTTATTTTGACATGGATAAACCGGAAGGTTTACTATGGAGCAGATATGCCTCCAGTTATTATCAGAACCTAATAAACCGATTAAAATGAATCCTAAAATGAACCAAAGGCGGGATTTTTTAAGAAAAACCGCTTTGATCACTGCAGGTGTGGGCCTGGGTGTAAGCAATCCGCCCTTGGCAGCGGGCCTCAACAAAACCAAAAATAAACTCCCTAAATGGAGAGGGTTTAATTTGCTTGATTTTTTTAATCCCGAAGCAGACAAAGGGAGAAAAAACAAGGCTGAATATTTCAAATGGATGGAGGATTGGGGCTTTAACTTTGCCAGGATTCCCATTTCCTATCCCAGCTATCTGGATTTTGACCGTTCCAAACCTATTACCCCCGATGAGGTGCTGCAGTTTGACGAACGCCGACTCGAGGAGATAGACGATTTGGTGGACAAATGCCATACACATGGATTACATGTAAGCCTAAATTTACACCGCGCACCCGGTTTCTGTATCAATGCAGGCTTTCAAGAACCCTATAACCTTTGGGAAGACCAGGAAGCATTGGACGCCTTCTGTGCCCATTGGGAAATGTGGTCCAAGCGCTATAAAAATGTTTCTTCCAAAAAGCTGAGTTTTGATCTTGTCAATGAACCGTACAAGCGGGAAGATCCCAATAACCAGCATTCGCCGGGAGGACCTGTCCCGGTGGAAGAATACAGAAAAGTGGCCGAAGCAGCTTTGAAGACCATAAAGAGTGTCAACAAGAAGAGACTGGTGGTAGCGGACGGCAACGGAGGTGGAGGCATTGCGGTACCCGAACTGGCAGACCTTGATCTGCACCAAAGCTGCAGAGGGTACTTCCCTATGCATATATCCCATCACAAGGCTCCCTGGGTTTATACAGACCCCGATATTCTGCCGGAACCTACCTGGCCCGGCACCTACAATGAACGCTATTATAGCCGCGAGGACCTGGTAAAACATTATGAGCCATGGGTGGAATTGCTCCACAAGGGAGTGGGGGTACACTGCGGGGAGTTGGGTTGCTATAACAAGACACCCCATCCAGTATTTCTGGCCTGGTTCGGGGACATACTGGATATTTTACACGAGAATGGCATCGGATTTGGTTTATGGGAATTCTCAGGGACATTTGGAATTCTCAACTCCGGCAGGACAGACATTGAATATGAAGACTGGTATGGAGAGAAACTTGACCGAAAATTGTTACAGTTGTTGATGAAATATGCTTGATATCGCTTATACAGATATGGGCCAAGGCGGGCCAGTGGTGTTGATCCACGGGTTTTGCGAGACCAAGGAAATCTGGGCAGACTTCCAGAAGGCGCTTTCGGGAAGCCATAGGGTAGTATGCCCGGATCTCCCCGGCTTCGGGGAAAGCCCCTTGCCCAAAACTTCTTTCGACCTGGAATACATTGCCTCAAAGCTCTATGATTGGATGAAGGCCATCGGGTTGCGGTCACCCACCGTCATCGGACATTCTCTCGGAGGGTATGTGGCCCTTGCTTTGGCCAAAAAAGCAGGTGATGAGCTGCATGCATTGGGTTTATTTCATTCCACAGCTTTTGCGGACAGTGAGGAAAAAAAAGAAAGCCGGAACAAAACCATCGCTTTTCTGGAGAAAAACGGGACAAAACCGTTTGTGAAATCCTTTATTCCCCAACTGTTTGCGTTCCCTCAGCTAGAGCAGCATAAGGCACGGATAGATGGGCTTGTTGATATAGGGTTAAAAATCCCTGTTGATACCTTGATAGCCTATACCAAAGCCATGCGGGACAGGAAAGATCACATGGATGTGTTGCAAGCATTTCCCGGAAAGAAATTTCTGATAGCCGGCAGGCTGGATCCCGCTATCCCCATAGAAGCCAGCAGTGCACATAAGGTCGTGGTGGATGAATACCTGGAACTGCCCGATGCGGCTCATATGGGGATGTTTGAGGTCGAAACAGATACATTGACTTTTATCAGGAGATTTTTACAGCCGCCTGTCCCGCATCCTGACGATCCATCTTAAGAGGATTGGTCGCATATACCGGCTATAGATCAGGACGGTTTAGATCGGACCATATTGGGGTCAGTGTTTCCCCAAAAAAGACCACGCCAAAATCTAATTCCACCCGCTATGTGGATTTTGCCACCGTTTAAAATTTTCAATAACAGCGTCGAGTCAGGTTAATAGGTTGCTCTTCCTCCCGAAAGGTCAAAAACAAAGCCTGTATTGAAGCTGGCTTCTTTGGAAAGTATCCAGGCTGCCAGAGATGCCGCTTCCTCTACCGTTCCCAGGCGCTGCATGGGGATCCTGGAAGTCATGTAAGCCAGTTGCTCCGGGCCCGTATCTTCATTCATCGGCGTTCGGATGACGGCCGGTGCCAAACCGTTGATGGTGATTCCTTTGTCGGCATACTCCTTTCCCAGCGCTTTGACCAAGCCGATTACTCCGGCCTTGGTGGCGGAGTAGCCCACCATGTTGGGATTGCCTTCCTTGCCGGCAATGGAGGCGATGAGCAGAATCCTTCCATATCTGGTTCCCTCCATCCATTTTAAGGCATACTTCGAAACCAAAAAAGATCCCCTTAAATTGACCCGGTAAATCTGATCAAACTCCTCCGTGGGATAATCGGTGATTTTGATTTGGGTGGGACCTACGATTCCCGCGGAGTTGGCGACCATATCCAACTGGCCAAAATCATTGATGACCTGCCGATAACCTTCTTCCACTGCCCTTTCGTCGGAAATGTCCACTTTATAAGCTTTCACTTTCCATCCTTTTTCCTCCCATTGTGTCTGCAGGTCCAAGAGCTTTTTGTCCCGGATATCCCATAATGCCAGTGATGCGCCTTCCGCGCCCAGCCTTTCGGCAATCCCCTTGCCTATGCCATCGGCAGCCCCTGTGATTACGGCTACCTGGTTTTGAAATCTTTGATGTGGGTTCATTGGTTCATTTTTTCAATATGCCTAAAATCCTAAAATAATGAATTTCAAGTATTTTCCCTTCCTATCCCCGTGGCTTTTGGTTAAATTTAATCATCTCGAAAAATTAACAGGATAAAACCCAACTGATTATGAAAAACCGAAGCCTTACAGGAAACAGGAGGAAATTTCTAAAAACAATGGCACAAAACGGCTTGCTCATAAGTGCGGGGTCAATGCTTCCCGCTGGCAGTGCCTTTGCCTATGGCGGTGAAGCTGTTGCTTCCGACCACACAAAAAGACGCGAGGGCCCGCTTAGGATCTGGCTCTCTTCTGGCTTGGATCCGGACCTGGAACAGCAGGTTCGCAGCATTTCGAATGAAATCATACTCGTCAAAGCGGCAGGAAATGCTGAGAAAGCAAGTTTTCTTCCTGAGATAGAGGCCTGTTTTGGATTCATCAACGAAGCAGACCTCAAAAAGGCCGGCAATATGAAATGGGTGCACAGCATGTCGGCGGGCGTGGAAAACTACCTTTATCCGGAAATGATACACAGGGATGAAATCATGCTTACCAATGCAAAGGGTTGCTACGGGCCAGCCATTGCTGAACATACTTTTGGATTGCTGTTTTCCTTGACCCGGGGGATCAAAGAACAGTCGCTGAACATGACCTCCAGCCGCTGGAAAGGAGTGGACAGGCAGGTGGAAATGAGGGACCTTACCATGGGGATCGTAGGCTTTGGGGGAATAGGCAGGGAAATCGCCCGCAGGGCCAAAGCCATGGATTTGAAAGTGGTGGCTGCCGATATCAGGCCTTTAACCCAGGAAACGACGGGAAATATGGTTGATGAGCTGTACGACATGAATTTCGGTGGCTTGGATAAAGTTCTTGAGCAAGCCAATATCCTGGTGTCTGCCGTACCCCACACCCGCAAAACAGAAGGGATGTTTGATTGGGAAGTGTTCAAAAAATTACCGGAAGATGCCTATTTTATCAACATCTCCAGGGGAAAGGTAACCAACACCAGGGACCTGATGAGGGCTTTGGACGAAGGTAAATTGGCAGGGGCAGGTTTGGATGTAACGGATCCGGAGCCTTTGCCCGCAGACCATGCGCTTTGGAAATACCCCAATGTCATCGTGACATCACACATCTCTGGAAGGTCCCAATATTCGCATGTCAGGAGTCAAAAGGTATTTGTAGAAAATGTACGGCGTTATTACCATGGCCTGCCCCTGATTAATCCTGTAGACAAAGCGGCGGGATTTTGACCGACAAATCCCAGGGAATCATAGTGATCCGATTTTCGGTATTTGTGTCAAATTCCGTTGGGGATAGGGAATTACTTGTGGTTGCAGTTGAGCTGGGTGTGGCCTCTTCTTTTGAATATGGTTGAACAGGTCTCCCGTTACTTTTATTTTTATATTTTTTACCCCTCCCCTTTCTATTCAATGTCATCCCTTATGTAAAATACAATGAAGGTATCTGGGGACCATGTTGCCTTATTTTATCCATTAAAATATATTTATTTGTATTTAACATTTAATAAAAAGCGTTTTATTTGAATAATTTATTCAAAAGGTATTGTAATTGCCAAAAGCCTTATTTACTTTTAACTGGGTTTTAAAGGATCATAAAAGCGATAGTTGATACTTGTGGGTATTATTATCCGGTGCGGAAAAAGTTTTTTGACACGGGCAGTTTTGCCGGTCAAGAATGGTGCAGCGGGGTCACCTTTTTCCCTAACAAAAAGCCAGAAATTTATCTTTACTAACCAAATACCAATCCTACATGAGAAAAATGTACACCAACCCCTTTAGGTGGAGTAAAGCCTTTTACTTCATTTCTGGTTTGTTTTTAGCCCTTACCGGATGTATTCAGGAAGAAACGGCAGAGATGCAAGAACCTTTGCCGGATTTTGATGTGGAACATTGGGCTTCCGGATTGAAGCCATTTGAATTGACGGATCCGGTCTTTACGGACCCGGATTATGACAGTCTTTTTATTCCTGACTTTTCCATAACGCTGATGGAAAAAATATGGGATGCGGAAAAGCTGGAAATCACCCCGATGTCTTCGGCGGCTTGGCAGATGATCAAAGAGAAAGCGGGGCAGGCAGGCCCCGGTGTTGCTGAGCTATTGGTAAACATTGACTGGCATTTGCTCAGGGAAATCCTTGACCGCGATACAGCGCTGGATCCTTTGTTTGAGGCATTTTTGGTGGGATTATTGGAGACGGAGGAGCTGGGTCTGCATTTGCCGGAACTACCTGAGATAGCTTTGGACAATCTCACCTTGGATAGAGAAATGAGCAGAAAAGCGCAAATGGAAGCCTCTTTAAGGAAGATGACAGCTATGGAATTTGATGATTCCTGCGAGGGCATGGTTTACTTTTATGCGGATGGTATGAGAAAAGGCAACAGCGAATTTCGTGAACAGGGCTTGGAGGCCATATTCACAGATTTCCTCAATGCGTATGACAAAGCCGACGGGCGGTTTCAGCAGAGGAACCTGTTGATCAACGAGTTGTACGGGGAAAGATTGGCGCTGGTAAGCGTGTTGATAGAAAAGGGACTGGCCCTTGCCCACAAGGCAGCAAATATAGATACCTGTGAAATCCGGGATCAACTTAACCATCTCAGCGTGCTCTATGCCTATTATATCCGCAAACAGTTCGATGCCTGGTACCTCACGGCCCTGAACCTGAACAGGTATTTTTATGAGAAGGAATTGGGGCAAATCGATGAACTGAGAGCTGAGAGGGAAGCGGAACTGGAGCAAATCTTCCAGGAAAGGGGTGACGCCATAAGTGAGTGGGAAGAAAATGCCCTGAAGGCGTGCGAGGATACCGGCACCTTCGCTTTGCCGGAGATATTTTAAAGGCATCTGCCTGAACAAAAAAGCAGGGAGATTGCTCCCCGCTTTTTTGTCAATAGATTTGGATGGTCTATCATGTGAGTTTTCTTTTCTCACCGAAGAATTGGAGGTACTTTTCAACCTGTGTCACTTTTACAACCCAAAGCATCCGTTTTTGACTTTTTTGGTCTTGGTAGAGGTGGGCGGATGATGATCTTTCATAATGACAGATCATGCCTTGAAAATCGCTTTTAATGGCTCTCAACGCACTTTTTTCAAGAGAATCTGCAAATTCTCAAAGGCGAGGGTAATTGCAAATCATCTTAAATACTGATTTCCGTCATGTTTGTTGAGAAGGTCCAGAACTACCTTTGATCTGTCAACAAATTATTACAGCCATGATTAATTTAACTCTAAAAATCAGCACGTTATTTTTCTTCTTGTTACTGTTTCAGCCCATACTTGCCCAGTCAAATTTTGTACTTAACGGGAATACGGAGATGGTGGTAAGCGGGACTTCTACCCTTCATGATTGGAAGATGACATCCAGCCAGGCGGAGGGAAAAGCAGTAATGGTGACAGAAAACGGATCATTGAAAAAAGTAAACCACATCCAACTCCGGTTACCGGCGGAGAGTCTAAAGAGCGGCACCAATGGGTTGGATAAAAATGCCTATGGTGCCTTGAAAACCAAATCCCATCCTGATATTCAGTATGAGGCAAGCAATTTAGAGGTAACAGGCAATGAAATCCTAGCCAAAGGCAAACTGACCATCGCGGGAAAAAGTGTCGATACGGAATTTCCTGTTAAGGTAAAGAAAGAAAATAATGCCTTTGTATTCAACGGGGTATATTCCTGCAAATTATCTGATTTTGGAATAAACCCACCCACAGCAATGTTGGGAACCATCAAAACGGGTGATGATATCAATTTGTCATTTCAAGCCAGTTTTGCAGCCAAATAAACATGAAACAAATTTCCACTCTATCAATTTAAAATTATGAAACCTTTAATTATTTGTTTAAGCTTATTGTTGATCATATCCCAGTCCCTTACCGGACAGACGCTCCAATCCGACATGCAATTTTGGAGACCTTATGATCAAAGGGGGATCAACGTTTTTGAAACCGGAAAAGCGGATACAGTAGCTTTTGACGGAATCAAAGTCCGCGTGGGCGGTGCTTTCGCCCAACAGTTCCAATCTTTGAGCCACAGCAATTCAGCCACTGCCCGGTTCAATGAGGGGGGAGTTAACCTCAATCAGCTAATGGATATCGGCTCAGGCTTTAACCTGGCCACCGCCAATTTAAACCTGGATGTGGCTTTGGCTGATGGAATCAGGCTGAACCTGGTCACTTATCTGTCTTCCCGCCATCACCCTGAGTCCTGGGTGAAGGGAGGTTACCTGCAGTTCGACAAGCTGAAATTCCTGAACAGCGAAGTCTTCGACCAAATCATGGAACGGGTGACCATCAAAGTAGGTCATATGGAGATCAATTATGGTGATGCCCACTTCAGAAGGTCAGACAACGGCAATGCATTTTACAACCCCTTTGTAGGCAATTACATCATGGATGCCTTTACCACCGAAATCGGAGGTGAGGTGATTTACCAACACGAAGGGTTGCTCGCTGTAGCCTCGGTAACCGGCGGTGAAATCCAGGGAGGGATCACCAATCCGGGAAGAAGAAAGCCGACTTTTATCGGTAAACTGGGTTATGATAAATATGTAGCCGATGATGTGCGGGTCCGTCTTACCGGATCAGTTTACACCACTTCCGGCTCTGTCAGCAACACCCTATGGGGCGGAGACCGCGCAGGTTCAAGGTATTACCTGGTGATGGAAAACACACTGGCCACTACGGCCGGAAATTTCACCTCAGGAAGGTTTAACCCCGGCCAGAGAGATAATGTGACCGCTTTTGTGCTGAACCCGTTCGTTAAAGTAGGTGCCCTGGAGTTTTTCGGAAACCTGGAGCAATCGAAGGGCAAAGCTGCCAACGAGACCGTGGACAGGAAATGGAATCAAGTGGGCGCGGATTTGCTTTATAGATTTGGAGCGCAGGATAAGTATTATATGGCTGCCAGGTACAACCAAGTCAGCGGGGAGCTTACTGCGGACGTGGACGCTTCCATCAACAGGGTACAAGTAGGCGGGGGATGGTTTATTACTAAAAATGTCCTTGCGAAAGTGGAGTACGTCAATCAAAAATATCAGGACTTTCCAGGATTGGATATCCGGAACGGAGGCAAATTCAACGGCCTCATGATAGAAGGGGTTATAGGATTCTAAAAAAACAAATCCATGTTACAGGTCTGGTTTTTAGCGGTTTACTTTCTGATGGCGTCATCTGCGGAAAACAGAAACGTGCATTTGGTAGTCCATGAGAAACAGATCATAGTCAAAGGCAACACATCCATTGGGACCTTCAGCTGTGATTATTGTGCCAAAGGCATCAAAGACACACTCGCTATAGGCAATGGAGGCAAGATGGATTTTGAAATTCCCGTAGGAAAATTTTCCTGCGGGAACTTCCTGCTCAACCGTGACTTTAAGAAGACACTTCAGGCCGAAGTTTACCCCAAAGCTTGGGTGAGGGTTCGCAACATTTCTCCGGGAATCAGGGGCCTGAGATGTGACCTTGATGTCAACCTTGCAGGAAAGACTTTTGAATTCAAAGATTTCGAACTGGATTACGAAAATGAGGTACTAAAAGGCAGTTTAAAATTACAATTCGACCAACTTGGTTTGGAACCGCCGAAGCGGATGGGAGGCCTGATCGCTGTAGACCGGGAGCTCCTCCTTCAGATTCAATTGAGCACCGAATGATTTTAGAATGCTGTTTTAGTGAAGGTCAGGCTCCGGGCGATTTAAGCCCGGGGCCTGTTGTGTATTCAGCAATAGGTGTTATTTTTTTCCAAAAGTAATCCCCTGCCAGTCGTCTGTACGAAACGGGTTGGCCGGAAGCCCTTCTTTATTGTATACATTGAGATCATCGGGATTGTCTGCCCAACCATACCGCACGGCAACGGGATTGGTGATTTCACCAATCGACAGGATGATATCGTTGCCATCCTGATATCCTTTTACCCAATGGAAGACCTTATCGTTGCCCGCCACTGAAAAACCTTTTACGTAACCGTATTTATCCTTCACCACCAAGCCGCTGCCCAGGTGGTCGAAACTGATCCTGATTTTGTCTCCTTCGGTGGTCATGGATTTATAAGTGGGGCCGCTATAGACCACATCCATCCCGTATGCTATTTTTTTGGCAGCTAAGGCCAATCGTTCCCCTACTGTCCATTTGTCGCGCGGGTGGATGTCCCCGGCCTCCCCTCTGTCAATGATCACGGCTTGCGCGGTATGGGGCAATGCCAAAGCCATCGTCTGGGCTTCTCTCAACTCTGCCCAGTCGCTGTCTTCCGGCTTTTCCTTGGGCTGCTTGTAGTTGGCCAGTTGCACCCAAAGAAAGGGAAAATCTCCCTGCCCCCATTGTTTTCTCCAATCCGCAATCATCAGCGGAAATATCTCCCTGTACTGATAAGCCCTGCCCGCGTTGGATTCCCCCTGATACCAAAGTGCACCCTTGATGGCAAAAGGAATCACAGGTTCCAGCATGCCAAAATACAGGCTGGTGGGCCAGCTGTTGGGTTTTCTGTCATCCGGGTTGGAAAAATCCTTTGGGCCGTTGGTTTGGTTGTTTTTGACCTTTTCGCTGAAGTCGGCGTGGGTCAATAGAGCATCCGGGCTGGTCCATGCCTCGGAGACGGTCCCTCCCCAGTTGATATCCAACAGGCCAACCGGAACATCCAGGTCACGATGGATGTTTTTTCCGAAGTAGTATCCGATGGCGGAGAAGTTGGCCACCGCTTCGGGACTGCACAAGGACCAGGTTGCCTCTGGTACATCATCCATGGGACTTAAGCTCATGTTCCTACCCACTTCAAACAACCGTATCTGCGGGAAATCCGCCACTTTTATGCTGTCCTCCCCGTGATTGGTGTTTTTCAAGGCCCATTCCATGTTGGACTGCCCCCCTAAAAGCCATACATCCCCGACAAGCACATCACGGAAAACCAGGGATGTGCCTTTGGTACTCACAGTGAGTTCATAAGGCCCGCCGGCTGCCGAAGGCGCAAGCTTCAATGTCCATTTGCCTTCTTTATCGGCCCTTGTCCTGTATCGTTTGTCCTGAAATTCAATGGTAACGGCTTCCCTGGGTTCCGCCCAGCCCCAAATGGGAATATCAAGTTCACGTTGTAATACCATGTGGTCAGCAAATACTTTGGGGAGCTTTAGCTCCGCCCGGGCAGCGGCTGCCAGTAAAATCAGCAGTCCTAAACATAAAATTTTTTTCATCTTTTTTGGGAATTGTATAATGGACAAAAAACGATCGAAAAGATAATGTTTTTTAAAGGAAAGATTATGGTTTAAACCGGGGAAAGGTTAAAAAATTTCATAATGATATTTTTTCTGTGCCGTTTTCTATGCGGACCTCATATGTTTTCAGGGGCTGGTTGAATTTTTCCGCATAAGCCCAGGTCATATTTTCCACAAAATGTTCTTTTTGGGATTTTTCCAGCAGGTTGAGCGTGCAGCCTCCGAATCCCCCGCCCATCATCCTGGCGCCCAGCACATAAGGCATGTCCAAGGTTTTTTCCACCAAAAAATCCAATTCCTCGCAACTGACTTCATATTGGGTGGAAAGGCCATGATGAGATGCGTACAGCCATTTGCCGAGGTCCGTCAGGTTTCCGCTTTCCAGCGCAAGGCAGCTTTTCAGGAGTCTTTCATTTTCGGAAATCACATAATGGCATCGGTCATATACTTTGCCGGGAAACTCAGGTTTTAATGCCTCCAGCATGAATGGTTCTACATCCCGCAGGTTTTTCACCTCAGGATAATTTTTTTTGATGATTTCCACACCGGTTTGGCACTCCTCTCTCCGGGTATTGTAAGCCGAATCGGCCAGAGAGTGCGCCACCTGGGTATCACAGAGCAGTAATTGGTAGTCACCCAGGTTGACAGGAACATACTCATAGTCCAAGCTTCTGCAATCCAATCGGATGGCCTGGCCTTGTTTGCCCATCATGGAAGCAAACATATCCATGATTCCACATTTGACACCTGCAAATTCATGTTCCGCCATCTGGGAAATATTCACCAATTCCAGCTTATCGATGTTTAATTCAAACACCGCGGATAGTCCCATGCCCACGCCGTTTTCGAGGGCGGCCGAAGAAGAAAGACCGGCACCAATAGGGATATCCCCTCCAAATACACAATCGAATCCTTCTACGGCATATCCTTTTTTTACCAGTTGGTCTGTGACGCCCATAATAAAATTGATCCAGCCGGAACGTGGGGTCAGGGATCCCAGGTCAAAAGCTTGCCCTTCCTCATAATCCATACTGTAGACCCTACAGGTATTGCTGCCGTTTTTAGCGAAACCCAGGTAGATGGATTTATCTATGGCCGCCGGTAACACAAACCCATCATTATAGTCGGTATGTTCACCGATCAGATTGATCCTTCCCGGAGAGCGGATGATCAGGGGATTCGTATGGTAAATTTCTTTGAATTTCTGCTGTATCAGTTGATGGATCATTTTTAAGGATTTTAGATTCCGGATATAGGTAGCTTGAATTCAGGATGTCAGCTCATTCCTGATAAATTGTAAAAAGCACCGTTTCCCCGACGACCTGTAACGTTTTTCGGTCGATCAGTTCCATATTATCGGCATGGGTATGATGGTAATGGCCAAACCCATAATCCGGGCTGTATTCAATGATATTGATCATGGGAATATTGGCGTTTTCGTTTACAAAAAGGTGGTCATCGGTAATGGCTTCCGCCCTTCGCATGGGGAAGAAATCGCTATGGCCCAAATCATGGGCATATTTCCATACCTTATCCACGACGTTTTTGGCATACTGCACCGAATAACCTTCCTTATAAAACCTGGCACCTTTGCCGCCTACCATATCCAGCAATATGCCAAAATAGGCGGTGTAACCACTTCTATGGGGGGTCTTGGACCAGTGCTGTGAGCCCAGGCACCACCATATCTGCGAATGGTCCCGTTGTCTCCTGTATTCCGGTTCGCCGTCATCTTCGCCGTCAAACAGAATAATGTCCACCCCCACATCGGGTTGCAGCGCATCTGAGGCGAGTATTCTCGCAATCTCCAACAGTATACCCACGCCGCTGCCGCCGTCATTGGCGCCGTCAATGGGTTGATCTATCCTCTCCGTGTCTTTATCGGCCATTCTGCGGGTATCCCAGTGGGCTGCCAGCAGGATTCTCTTGCTCGCCTCCGGGTTATGGGAAGCGATGATGTTGGTCAGTTCAAGGACTTTTCCATCGTAGGCTTTTGCGGTGAACTCCTGGGTTTCTACCTGCCAGCCAAACCCTTCCAGGGTTTCCACTAACCAGTTAGCAGTAAGCCTGTGGGAAGGTGTATTGGGAACCCGGGGGCCAAAATCGACCTGTTTCTGAATGAAAGCAAAAGCGGAATCCGAACTGAAAGCGGGTACCGGCTTGTAAGTTTTCTCTTCAGACTGGCGGTCTATCCTTTCTGAAGCAGGCCTGTCGCCGCATGCCCAGAATAGATAAAGAAAGGCCCACAGCCATAGTTTATTCCTCATATGCCCAGTCAATTTGATGCTTCATGTCTTTAACGATGATCCCCATGGCCTTCAGCGCGGCACGGATTTCATCCACTTTTTTATAATCCCTGGCTGTTTTGGCTTTTGAATAAATGTTCAATATGATTTCCAGCAACTGGTCCTGATTACTTGTTTTTTCTTCGGTCAGCCCAAGAATCCCGTCCAGGAACCTCACATAGGTTTGGATCATTTTATCAAAGGTTTCCTTACCGAAAACGGCGGGGTTCAATTGTCCTGTATAGAGACTGTTGATCTTTTTTAGCAGGTTAAAGAGATGGCCGATGGCTTGGGCGGTGTTGAAATCATCATCCATAGACCCCAAAGCGGCTTCTATGCTTTTGTTCACCTGATCCACCTGGTCAGGCTGTACGGCTATTTCAGGGTCTTCTGTATACTGCAGTCTTTTTGCAATCCGGTATCCGTTGATCAGTTTTTTATACCCTTTCTGGGCCGCCTGGAGCGCCTGATTGGAAAAATCAAGCGTGGATCTATAGTGCGCGGTCAGGATAAAATAACGGATGGTCATCGGGCTGTACGCTTGCTCAAGCTTTTCATGGTCTCCGTGAAAGAGTTGCTGCAAGGTGATGAAGTTGCCCAGCGACTTCCCCATTTTTTGCCCGTTGATGGTAATCATATTGTTATGCATCCAGTATTTGGCAGGATCTATATGGTTGCAGGCATTGCCTTGGGCAATCTCACATTCGTGGTGGGGGAACATCAGGTCCATCCCGCCGCCATGGATGTCAAAATGGTCTCCCAGGTATTTGCCGCTCATGGCGGTGCATTCCAGGTGCCAACCCGGGAAACCCACGCTCCAAGGAGAATCCCATTTCATAAGATGTTCCGGCGAAGCTTTTTTCCAAAGGGCAAAGTCCAAGGGATTCCTTTTTTCAGACTGTCCATCCAGCTCTCTGCTCCCGCTCATCAGTTCCTCGATCACACGGCCGGACAGCCTGCCGTATTTTTTCTTTTCGTTGTATTTCAGGACGTCGAAATACACGCTGCCATTGACTTCATACGCGAGCCCCTCTTTCAGAATGCTTTCCACAAGCTTGATCTGTTCGGGAATATGCCCAGTGGCACGGGGTTCTATGCTCGGCTTTAGCGTGTTGAGCAGGTCCATATCCCTATGATAGGATTCTGCAAACTGCTGGGCCACCTCCATGGGCTCTAACTGTTCCAGTTTGGCCTTTTTGGCAATTTTGTCCTCACCATCATCAGAATCGGCCTCTAGATGGCCAACATCAGTAATGTTTCTGACATATCTTACCTTATAGCCTATAAAAGAAAGGTACCGGTAGACGACGTCAAAGGTGACTGCAGCACGTGCATGGCCCAGATGGGCGTCACCATACACTGTGGGTCCGCATACATACATGCCGACGTGTGGAGGGCGAAGGGGTTCGAAAAGTTCTTTTTGTCTGGATAGGGTATTATAAATCTTTAAATTTTTTGAAAGCATGTCGCAAATTTATCAAACTTTCAATATTTTTTTTAGGAAAATAATTTTATTACCTTTGTGATTGTATAAGTTAATGATTCAAGAGGGGACAAGCAGTCCCCTCTTTCGTTATGGACAAAATTAGTAAAGTTTGACGAGGGTGCTGGTAAGAAGAAAATAAAGATATGAATTTGAAGCAGACGATCGAGGAAATTGTGGAAAAGCATCTCCCGGATGATTCCCATTTTATCGTGGAGATTCAAATCAAGGACAAGGGTCCTAAAAAAGTGCTGAACATCCTGATTGACGGAGATCAGGGCGTCAATATTGAGAGTTGCGCTGCGGTGAGCCGGGCGGTGGGGGAGGAGCTGGAAGCTAAACAACTGATAGACGGCGCTTACGTGATGGAGGTTTCTTCCCCCGGGTTGGATTATCCTCTGGGTTCAAGAAGACAGTATCAGAAAAATGTCGGCAGGAGTATGAGGGTGCACCTTCAGGACGGAAAGGAGCTTGAAGGAAAATTGGCCAAAGTGGGCCAGACGGAAATCGTGTTGTTGGTCAAAAAAAAGGAAAAAGGAAAGAAAGCTGCTGAAGAGGAAGTCAGCGTAGCTTTTGAACAAATAAAAAAATCAATAGTGTTAGTCTCTTTCAAATAAAAATATGGATGCTAAAGTTCTGATTGAATCATTTGCAGAGTTTGCAAGATCAAAAAATGTGGATCGTCCGACAATGATCCGTATTCTGGAGGATGTGTTTAGGGCAATGATTCGTAAAAAATACGAAACAGATGAAAACTTCGATGTGATCATCAATGCCGATAAAGGGGATCTTGAGATTGTGCGGATAAGGGAAATTGTGGATGACAATTCCGAGGATATTTGGGATCACGACAAGATCAGTCTTACTGAAGCCAGAAAAATCGAACCTGACTTTGAGATAGGGGAGGAAACCTATGAAAGGATAGAACTGGAGGATTTCGGCAGGAGAGCGGTGATGATGGCCAGGCAAACGCTGATACAGCGCATCAAAGATCTGGAAAAAGACCTTCTTTTCCAGCAATATGAGGAGCTTGTGGGTGAGATCGTCACTGCAGAAGTTTACCAGATTCTGGGAAGGGAAACGCTGTTGATGGATGCAGAGGGCAATGAGCTTATCATGCCAAAATCAGAGCAGATTCCCAAAGACCGTTTCAGAAAAGGAGATACCGTGAGGGCGATTGTCCATAAAGTGGAAATGATCAACGGAAACCCGAGAATCATCTTGTCCAGAACTTCTCCCATCTTTTTGGAGCGGTTGTTCGAAAATGAAGTACCGGAAGTTTATGATGGTTTGATCACGATCAAGAAGATCGTACGCGAACCGGGTGAAAGGGCAAAAGTGGCGGTGGAATCCTATGATGACCGTATCGATCCGGTGGGAGCTTGTGTGGGAATGAAGGGAAGCAGGATCCATGCTGTCGTGCGTGAATTGCAGAATGAAAACATCGACGTGATTAACTACACGGATAACCTCGATTTGTATGTTTCCAGGGCGCTTAGCCCAGCCAAGGTTTCCTCGATCCAGGCAAATGAGATTGAAAAAAGGATCTCTGTTTTTCTTAAACCGGATCAGGTATCATTGGCGATCGGCAAGGGGGGGTTTAATATTCGACTGGCCAGCAGGTTGGTTGGTTATGAAATTGACGTGTTCCGTGAACTCTCTGATTATGAAGAGGAAGAGGATGTGGATCTGACAGAATTTTCCGATGAAATAGAGGAGTGGGTGATCAATGAACTCAAAAAAACAGGCCTGGATACCGCCAAAAGCGTATTGGCATTGACCAAGGAGGACCTTTTGAGAAGGACTGAGCTGGAAGAAGAGACGATCGATGAGATATTTAAAATATTAAAACAAGAATTTGAACAGTAAAAAACGATAGATTATTCGTTATCCCCTTTATATTTGCATTATAAAAAAATACAGGAATAGGTTTTGAGTATGTCAGAAGAAAAAATGATGCGATTAGGCCAGGTAGCCAGGAAACTCAACGTTGGTATTTCTACCATCGTGGAGTCAATGGCGAAGAAGGGCTTTGAGGTAGAAAGCAATCCGAACTCTAAAATTAGCTTGGAGCACTTTAACATGCTGGCCAAGGAGTTCAGATCTTCTGCCCAGGAGAAGGAAGAGGCCTCCCATCTGTCTATAGGCAAGCGACACAATGAGACTTTTACCATAAAAGCCGAATCAGAGTCAGAGCCTGAAAAACAAATCAAAAAGCAGGAACCGGAAAAACCTGCTGCGCCTGCGGAAGAAAAGAAAACAACCGATAAGCAAGCTGATAAAATTTCCACTGAAGCCCCCAAACTTCAGGGTATAAAAGTTTTGGGAAAAATTGACCTCGAAGGGAAAAAGCCCACCGGGGAAAAAGCGGAAGCCCCGAAAGAGCGGCCCGAGGAGAAACCCGTGCCCAAACAAGAGGAGCCCGAGGCAAAAAAAGCAGAAGCCAGGGAAGAAGAAAAGCCTTCAGTTTCCCCGCCTGCTGAAAAAGCCCCCTCCAAAGCTGAGGAGGCGCCTTCTGCCAAAGAAGAAAAGGAAATCCCACCCAAAACCGAATCCCCTGTAACCCCGGAAGTTGCTTCGGACAAAACAGCCCCTGGGCACCAAACACCTACTGAAAAACCTGCTGACAAAAAAGAACCTGTTCCTGAAAAGCAAGAGGCTCCTGAACGCAAACCCGATTCCCCTAAAAAAGAAACTCCTGAGGAACCCACTAAAGGGGAAGTTATCGCTGCTAAAGCTGACTCCCTGAAAGGGCTTACCGTTTTGGGAAAAATCGAATTGCCTAAAGACAAGCCAAAGAAGAAATCCAAGCCGGTTGCATCTTCTGACGAGCGGAGTAAGGAAAAAAAGAAAAGACCGAGAAAGCGGATAGAAAACCGTCCCAGAACGGCGGAAGGTGGGCCGAGACCTGCGGGGGGTCCGGGCAGTAAACCCGGAGGTCCGATGCCTAAAAAAGGAGGAGCAAGAGGACCAGCAGCCGGTAGAGGGGGACAACACGGCGGAGGCACCCGTTACCAAAAAGAAGAACCTTCTCAGAAAGAAATACAAGAACAAATCAAACAGACCCTGGCGAGACTACAGGGAGGCGGAAAAGCTGGCGGCAAAGCCAGAAACAGGAGGGATAAAAAATCCGAAAGAGGCAAGGAAGCCAGTGAGGAGCTGGAAAGCAGCCGCATACTAAAGGTGACTGAGTTTATTTCTGCCAACGACCTGGCCTCGTTGATGGATGTTTCGGTTAATGAAGTCATTTCTGTCTGTATGGGATTGGGGATGTTTGTTTCCATCAATCAAAGACTGGATGCGGAAGCCATTACCATCATTGCTGATGAATTCAATTATGAAGTGGAATTCACCAAAACCGATGAAGAGGAAAGTGAAATAAAAGAAGAGGAAAATCCGGAAGTGCTTGAAGACAGGGCTCCTATTGTGACGATAATGGGGCATGTCGACCATGGTAAAACCTCACTTCTTGATTACATCCGCAGGTCGAAGGTTACCCATGGGGAAGCGGGTGGAATCACCCAGCATATAGGAGCCTATGATGTGGAAACATCGGATGGGCATAAAATCGCTTTTTTGGATACACCGGGGCACGAAGCGTTTACCGCGATGCGCGCCAGGGGTGCCAAGATTACGGATGTGGCCATCATCGTGATCGCCGCTGATGACAACGTCATGCCGCAGACCAAGGAAGCCATCAACCATGCCCAAGTCGCAGGTGTGCCGATGATTTTTGCCATTAATAAAATCGATAAGCCCAATGCCAATCCTGACAAAATCAAAGAGGAATTGGCCAATATGAACCTGCTGGTGGAAGATTGGGGAGGTAAGTACCAATCCCAGGAAATTTCCGCGAAAACCGGCGTAGGGGTGGATGAGTTGCTGGAGAAAGTGCTTTTGGAGGCGGAAATCCTGGAACTGAAAGCCAACCCCAACAAGAATGCTGTGGGTACCGTGGTAGAAGCTTCTTTGGACAGAGGAAGGGGTTATGTGTCCACCATCATGGTGCAGGCTGGTACCCTGCGGGTGGGGGACGTGATCCTTGCCGGACAGCATTACGGCCGGGTGAAAGCCATGTTTGACCATATCGGTAAAAAGGTGGAAGTGGCGGGTCCTTCCACACCGGTTCAGGTGTTGGGCCTCGGCGGTGCTCCCCAGGCCGGCGATGTTTTCAAAGTATATGACACTGAGCGTGAAGCCAGGGAGATTGCCAACTCAAGAGAACAAATACAGCGTGAGCAAAGCCTCAGAACCAAGAAACATATTACCTTGGATGAGATCGGAAGAAGGTTGGCCATCGGAAGTTTCAAAGAACTCAATATCATCATCAAGGGTGATGTGGACGGTTCGGTGGAGGCCTTGTCAGATTCCCTGTTGAAACTCTCCAAAGACGAAGTGAAGGTGAATATCATTCACCAAGGTGTAGGGCAGATTTCCGAATCGGATGTCTTGTTGGCCTCTGCCTCCGACGCCATCATTCTGGGATTCCAGGTGAGACCGTCTGCGAATGCCAAGAGGCTGGCGGAGCAGGAGGAAATCGAGATCAGGCACTATTCCATCATCTATGATGCCATCAACCAGATCAAGGATGCCATTGAGGGCATGCTGGAGCCTGAGTTTGAAGAAGTCATTACCGGCAATATAGAGGTGAGGGAAGTCTTTAAGATTTCAAAAATAGGTACTGTAGCCGGTTGCTATGTGACCGATGGGTATATCCACAGAAAGAACAAAATCAGGGTGATCCGGGATGGTATCGTGATCCATGAAGGGGAGATCAGCGCCTTGAAGCGATTCAAGGACGATGTGAACGAGGTGAAATCCGGCTATGAATGCGGTGTTTCCATCAAAGGTTTTAACGATATTCAGGTGGGAGATACCTTTGAAGGGTATATGATGCAGGAGGTTAAAAGGAAAAAATAATTCTATTTTAAAGCACAGATAAAGGGACAGTTGTAAAACTGTCCTTTTTTAGTTAAGCGCCTTTATAGATAAGGATTCCATTACTTTTTTTTCCTATTGCTCTTCCCTATTTTCACATTGCAAAACCTTCATTCCCTATAATGTTAGAAGCCGCTACCCTGATAACCGAGTTTTTGTTTTACCTGTCCCTACTGGGAGTGATTTCAGGTATGATTAATCCGGTTACCGTGCTCTGGTTTTTGCCCCGATGTAATCGGTTCCTGGTAATAAAAATATACGGTACCCTAAGCTTGCTGTTCTTTTTCCTTTACAAGCTTTTGGATTATTTGCATTAAATACCCTTTACCTGGATGGTCCATGCTTGCTTCTGAATCGAGCCAGTTCTATAATCTCTTTTTCTTGGTGTTCAATAATCCTTTTAGCTTCCTCAAGAGCCATTTCTGCTTCTCCGTATTTAAATTCCACTCTAGACATATCGATTGCTCCCTGATGATGATGGATCATCATCTCTGCAAAATCATAATCGGGATCGATGGTATAATGCATAGCTTTCATTGATTCATCCATTTTCATCATTACTATGTCCATCTCTTCCATAAAATCATGAACAGCTTGGGGGACTGGATCTCCATGTTCTTCCAAGAATTGCCTGAGGCGGTTTTGGCTTTCCTGATCTGCTTCCATGGCACCTCTTGCAAGTTCCAATGCTTCTGGATGCTCTCCAAATTTCAATAGAATATTGGCCATGTCAATGGACCCTTGGTGATGCGGGATCATCATGTTGGCAAAATCTACATCAGGATCCATAGTCATAGTAACTGCATTCATGTCTTCCATCATTTTCACACGAGCAGCTTCCATTTCGGCCATAAAAGCATTATTTATAGCAGGATCATTTTCTCCCAAATCATTACAGCTGGTAACTATGCAAAATAAAACAACTACCAATTTTAATGTAGAAAAACGCATTAAAAATGGCAAATCCAGAACTCCAAATGATATTTTTCTCATAGTGGTATTTTATTAAAATTTATATAAATGGTTAAATTAACACGTAATTAACATCTAATTTTTAAATTATGAACAAATATCATTCCAATGGAAGTAATATTAGGCTATTCTTCCTTATTAAATTCTTTCTCAGTTTTATTTATGAATGCATATTTAGTTTTTATGATTTTTCCACAATTTTATTCGTATAAAAAAGAAGACGAAACCGATTATCGGAATTGAACTTTTGCTAAGTTTTTTTACCTGAGATTTATTACTCAATGGTATTTTTTAAAAATAAATGAAGGTGACCGGATTTTTAAAAAGTTATTTCCTGCCCATCATAGGCACATTCCAACTCAAGATCGGAAATTCGGCTGAGCATCTCCCCGCCCAGGTGGTTTAAAAGGATTCTTTTATAAGTAAAACGGCCCCTGTTGGCTACCAATGTGCGATAATCCAAGTGATTCGGGCCTACTGGGTTGTAATAATTCGATTCGCATATGAAAAGGTCTGCGTTCCGGGAAATATCAAAAAGACTTTCGGTCCATTCCGTATCTCCTGAATAAGCAAAAACCTTGTCATTCCGGGTAATTCTCAGGCCATGAGGTTGGGATTCCGCTGAGTGGATTACGGAGAATGCCTCTATTTCCAATTGTTCTATTTCTACTTTTTGACGGGACTCATATTCCTGGAAATCAACGTTAAATCCCAGCGCATCAAAGTCAGTTCCCGGGTACAATAGCGCGGTGAGTTCTTTGGTTTTTTGAGCCGTTCCCTTTGGACCCATAATCGTCAAAGCCTCGGTTCTTTTTTGAATATTTTTCGCATCCAATAGAAAAAACGGGATTCCTCCAAAATGATCCCCGTGTAAGTGGCTTAAAAGGATGAAGCTGATTTTTGAAACGGGAACAGCATGTTGCTTCATGGCGACTAACGAGGAGGCCCCGCAATCCACCAGAAAATGCACATTGCCGAAATCCAGATAGAAACAGGTGTTGAACCTTCCGCCACTTGCAAAAGCATCTCCACAACCTACTATGGTTACTTTAAAATGATTTTCCGGACCTTCCATTAGCCTAAGTTTTTGTTGGTTTTAAACAGCAAAAACTTGGCTAGAAACATGCCTTAGCGTAAAATGCTAACTAGGATTTATATGTTTTCGGTTACTGGATTAAAAAGCAGCGGTTTTGTTTTCCTGACCAGGCTCAAAGAAAAAGACTCACAATTCCACTCCCACCTTTTTTCCCTCAGCCCGGATATATTCAGCAGCTTTGTCATATTCTTCCTCAGTGCTCAGGTGTTCCATCATCAGGGGAATATCCTTCAGCTTACTGACTTCTGTCAAAAATATGCCATAATCCAACACGCCCAGACCGGGTCTCACCTCAGTGAACTGAGGCATGTAAGTGTCTTCCTTGATGACGATATCCTTGCCATGGCAACTCCTGATATGGGGACCCAGTTTCTGAAAACATTCCTTGATCAGTTCAGCATTGTTATAAAACAGCTTGGGGCTGACAATCAGGTTCATCGGATCCATATGGACCCCGAATTGCTTACGGTCGATGGCTTTGATTAGATCCAGGTAGCTGTCCGCGGAGTCGGGAAAGGCCCAGGGCATGGGTTCCAGGGCGAAAAAAGTCCTGCGGGGCTGTACTTCATCGATGATTTTCCGGGTGACTTCCACGATTTGGTCAAAGGTTTCCTGGGTGAGGTTGTCTTTGTGTGGACCGGCCCAGTGCTCGGGATTTTTTGACCCGCTGATGTTCACACAGCAGTTGGCGCCGATGGCCTCTGCCAGTTGCAGGGATTGGGTGCATTTGTCGAATGCCTCCTGGGCCATGTTGCCGTCCGGGCTGATGGGGTTGCTCCAGGCGCCCACTTCGGCGATGATGATGTCCGCTTTTTTGGCTGCGTTTTCATAAGCCCTGATCTCCTCGGTACCGGCTGTGGTATTGAGGGGGCAATAGGCAGCCCGGAAGTTTTTGCTTTTCAGCGCGGCGATCCATTCCTCAGGGCTTTTGGGTTTGGTATAAATGGGTCCTCCCAAGCGTACATGGGATCGGGCTTGGGAAGTGGCAGAAGCAGGCATATAAGGGGCCATCCCGGCCAAAGCCATACCTTGGAGGGCTTTTTTGGAAAAGGTTCTTCGGTTCATAATAGGTTTATCGATTGAGAGAGGGAAGATAATAAAAATGATTGAAATGCAGGTGAAATTAAGTTGATCAAGTGTACCCGGATTGTCGGGCTGACTAAAAACTGAGAAATGTTTATGATCACTTTATCCGCTTACACCAATAAGCCCTCGGCCTTCCGTCCGCGGGGGTGCAGGCGATCAGGTAATCCTCCCCCCCGTCCTTCAGACGGTACCGGCTTTTAAGTTCGGCGGCGTTGAGCGGATGGTTCCTGACCAGGACATTGACCTTGCCGTCCGGAAAAGCTGTCTGAATGGTTTTGCGGTTCAGTTTGATCTCCCCCATTACCTGAAAGATCCTGCCGGGAATGTCTGCCGGTAGATCCCCACAGGTGTAAAGATGCGTGTGAGGATGGAGTTTCGCCAGTCCATGCCTCAGCGCAAAGGTCTTAAAAGCACCGGCTTTCAGCACCGCCGCCGGAGGCAGGATAAGGTAACCGAAAGGCCCTTCTATCCTGGGTTGTGCGGCTGATTCTTCTTCAAAGGTAAAATCAAAGGTATGCGTTCCCGTAGGATCCAACTCATGGGCGAATATCCTTGTGGATGTGGCGGGGAGATTCGACTTATAGAGAAGCAATACTTCTCTGACCTCGTTTTTTACAGACAGGATATGCATCTCCTGAATATCCGGGATTTCCGTTTTGGCCATGCTGAGGTCGAGCATAGGGGAAGCTTTTATCAGTATCTGTCTGGCCTTTTGTTGTAAGAGGGCCCAGTTGGAAACCACATCGGGTTCGCAATCCTGTAATTTATAAAGTTTTTGATCACCGCGCCCTCTTCTGGCAGGATCTACAAAAAGGCAGTCATAATTCGCAGACCTAGCGGCCAGATAATTCAGGCCATCCCCATGTATGATGGTGTAAGTGTTGGCTTCAAACAGCAATGGAAAATTGTGGAGGGCAATGTTTACCAGCTCCTCCTGTTGCTCCACATAGGTGATTTTTTCGAAGGCCCGGCCCATAAAATAAGTGTCCACACCGAATCCACCGGTGAGGTCTATAAAGGTTTTTCCGGCAACAAGCTGTTTTTTAAAAATGGCCGTCATCTCGGAGGAGGATTGTTCCAAAGAGAGGCTTGGAGGGAAAATCAATCCGGGTTCCCGGCAAAATGCGGGGAGCTTTCCGGCTGCTTTTTGCCGCATGGCAATCTGATGGACGGCAGCCTTCAGGTCAAATTCAGGACCGGGTTTGCGGCTTAAAAGCAAATGTGCAGGATCATCATGGAGATGGTCCTGCACAAATTGTCTAAAGGCATCGTTGTATGGATGTCTATTTTCCAAATCAAGCCATGCTGTGTTCAGCAAGGTACTCCGCGATCTGTACGGCATTGGTGGCCGCTCCTTTCCGAAGGTTATCGGCCACGATCCACATGTTCAGCGTGTTGGGCTGGCTTTCATCCCTGCGAAGTCTTCCCACAAATACCTCATCCTTTTTATGGGCATGGATAGGCATGGGATACACATTGCTGGCAGGATCATCCTGTACCACCACACCAGGGGTGTTGGAAAGAATTTTCCTCACCTCATCCAGATCAAAGTCATTTTTAAATTCCACATTTACCGACTCCGAGTGTCCTCCCATCACGGGGATTCTTACCGTGGTGGCGGTGACCTGTATGGACGGATCATCGAAGATCTTCTTGGTCTCGTTGATCATCTTCATTTCTTCCTTGGTGTAGCCGTTTTCCTGAAAGACATCAATGTGGGGCAATACATTGAGATCGATTTTGTGGGGATATACCCTTTCGGCTTCCCTGCCCTCACGTTCGGCCATCATCTGATCCACGGCTGCTTTTCCGGTTCCGGTTACCGACTGGTAAGTAGAAACAACTATCCTCCTGATACCGTATCTTTCCTTCAATGGCGCCAAAGCCAGTACCATCTGAATGGTAGAACAGTTGGGGTTGGCAATGATGCGGTCATCGATACGGAGTGACTTGCCGTTGATCTCAGGAACCACGAGTTTTTTAGTCGGATCCATCCTCCAGGCCGAGGAGTTGTCGATAACGATGGTCCCTGCTTCTGCGAATTTAGGAGCCCATTCCAATGAAGTGCTTCCACCCGCCGAGAAAATGGCGATGTCCGGTTTTTCAGAAACAGCCTGGGATAAACCGATAACAGTGAATTCTTTGCCCTTGTATTTAATCTTCTTACCCACGCTTCTTTCACTTGCTACCAAAAGCAGTTCATCATAATCGAAATTGTGCTCATCCAGCACTTCCAGAATTTCCGAGCCGACCAAACCGGTGGCTCCCACTACGGCTAGTTTCATATATTTATTTGGTTACTGATTTGTTCAATAATTGTCTTTTGAACGGTCATTGCAGCGGGTGAATTTTACCATGCACCGCAAAATTTACAGTCAATATTTTTTTATTTCTAAGTTTTTACTAACTTAAACGCATGAAAACCTGCATTTTTGTATGGGGTTTCATTGCTTTTTCCATACTAGGTTTTGCACTTTTCGAAGAAACCGAAACTTTTATCGATCAGGATTTTGAAAGCAATTTTATGATCACTAACCATCCTGAAGAATTTTTGCCCAACTGGTCTGCCAACGACGTACGGGCCAGTTCCATGAGGGTCTTCCAAGCCAGTGGGGAAGGTATCAACGGCTCCCAAGCCCTGGGTATCCAGACCATCGGCTCTTTCGACGCGCAAATTTACATAAAAACATCCACTATTGGACTGAAAAACAGCAGAATTTCCTTTCAGGCGAAAACCGGAAAAAATGGCTCGGGAAACAGGCCTGTGGAGGTCTATTATTCCTTTTCGGAAGACTCCCCGGAAAATTTTGGGGAAATGCAGCCCATAGGCACTCCGGAAAGTTTTCCCAATGAGGACACTCCTTATCAGGAATATCTTTTTGAGATGCCCTCAAATTTGCTGGGTAAAGAGGTGGTATTTATCAGACTGGATGTGCGTTATGGCCAGGGAAGCGGCACTGCCGCAAGGCTGTTTATAGATGATTTTATAATACATGGAGAAGCCGGCGAGCCGGATCCGAGAGAAGAAGATCCAGGTAGCGAAGACCCGGATATAGAAGATCCCATACAAGGAAAAGACAGTCTTAAAATAGAACAGATTGAAAGATATGATGACAAGGGCTGGGCTATTTCCTTTGGAAGAAATGACCTGAAAGAGGCGTTTGATATCAAAAACATCGGCTTAAATCATGGTTATGGAGAAGCCGTCAATTGGGCGTTAAACGACAGTCTCCTTTGGGTGGAATTCGGGGACTACTTGTATCCTAACCATTATGAGTTGACTATTGAGTACCATGAAAAATCAGAAGAGGATACTGAAATGTGGCTGGCCCACGATTTGGAATGGGTAAGTCCCGTTCCTTTTGGCACCATCGTCATCAATGAATTCATGGCCGATCCCAATCCTAAAGGATCGGTCCCGCCCGATCCCGTTTTGCCCACAGCCACCAATGATGAATACATAGAACTCTATAACCGGTCAGACAAGCCTATTCTTTTAACAGGTTTTACCTACAATGACGGTGCCGTAGAGCCTGTTACTTTGGAGGGAGGGGGCTATGTACTGCTGGTCCCGGCCAGCAAGACAACGGAGTTCAACCAGTGGGGACCCACTACGGGTGTAAGCCCTTTTAGGGCTCTTTCCAATAATTCCGGTCAGATTCACATTGCCGATGCCTTCGGGGTGATCGACAGTCTGAACTACGACACTTCCTGGTACCAGGACAGCGACAAGACGCGGGGAGGCTGGTCGCTCGAAAGGATGGATCCCTATATTTCCTGTCAGGGAAGTTTCAACTGGAAGGCATCGGTTTCCGACCAGGGCGGCACCCCGGGAATGAGGAATTCCGTGTATGAAACCGGCCCCTCGGAATTGTCCCTTGTTGAGGTAACTGTTTTGGAAGCGAGCCATATAGAAGTTTGGTTTTCGGGAAACATTGATCCGGCGTTCCATGACGGAATCCAGGTCCTGCTGGAGGGTAAGGCAGTGCTGCCTGAAAAAATTACCGCGCAAAGTATCCATTTCAGTAGCCCGGTTCCCCTGACCTCCGGGAACAGCTATTTGCTGGAAATCAAAAACCTGAGGGACTGTTATGGCAATCCACCAACGGATTTTTCTTATGTGCTGGAGTTGAGCGGAGAGGAAGATGGGAAAGATCCGGGGCCGGATCCTGGAGATCCCATAGAGGAGCCGGATGACCTTTCCATAAACCGGGTGGAAAAACATGGGGAAAACAGCCTGGCCGTTCATTTTAACGAGTTGATCGACGGCATCGAGTTTACAAGTGCAATGCTTAGCCCAGGCTATGGGTCCCCTGAAAATTGGGAAATCCAGGACAGCGTTTTGGTGCTGGACTTCGGAGAGTACCTGTACAGCAACCGGTTTGAGCTCACGCTCAACTACGGAGAAAGGGGCGGGATTGATCCGGAAGTGAAATTGTTGGTGCATGATTTCGACTGGAGCAGCCCCACGCCTTTTGGCGCGGTCATCATCAACGAGTTCATGGCGGACCCAAACCCAAAAGGACTGGCTCCTCCCGACCCTGTGTTGCCCACTGCCTCTACGGACGAATACATAGAACTGCATAACCGGACCGACAAACCCATCCGCTTGGCAGGATTCACTTACAACGGAGGAATCATCTCCGACCTGACCCTGGAGGCAGGTGGTTTTGCGTTGCTGTGCCCGGCTTCCAAGACCGAGGTATTCAGCCAGTGGGCATCTGCAGCGGGCGTCAGTCCCTTCAGAGCCCTTCCCAATGGTTCCGGGGAGATTTTGCTGGCCGATGCTTTCGGAGTGATCGACAGCCTAAGCTATGACACTTCCTGGTACCGGGATGCCCAGAAATCACAGGGAGGCTGGTCGCTGGAGCGAATCAATCCGTATGTCTCCTGCACGGACCGGTATAACTGGAAAGCCTCGGTTTCCAGCCAGGGAGGCACACCGGGAGCTGTTAATTCCGTTTTCAGCGAAGAGCCGGACCCACGTCCATTTATTATCCGTGAGGTTCGTCTCAATGACGAAAACCAAATAGAGGTGTTGTTTTCCAAAATCCCCGATTCGAAATCCCGGGACAGCATAAAAGTATATTTTGAGGACACGTTAGCGGAATTGCAGAGCATGGATACGGAGATGCTTACTTTGACGAACCCGCTCGAACTGGTTTCGGGAGAATCCTACTTGTTGGAAATCACAGGGGTGAGGGACTGCTATGGCCTTGGCCTTGATGAGCGATATTATACCTTTACCTATGACACCGAACCACCGGTGCTCATTGGAATTTCCGCTTTGGCTGATGATGAATTCAAACTTTATTTTGATGAACCCCTGGACCTTTACCGTTCCCTGCATTCGGACCAATTCGGGATTGTACCTTATGAAGGTCAAATCAAAAATCTTCAGGCGCTTGACTCCCAAACCATACAGATGGCGTTGGATCCACCTTTGGAGTTGGGACAAGCCTATCAATTCTATGCCCGGAACATTTTGGACCTGACAGGAAACCGGGCAGATAAAACCGCTTTGGAATTTTATTTGGACGATCAATTGGACACGTTGGTTTTTTCAGGCCCTACCCATTTGCAGGTTCAGTATAAAATACCGGTAGACAGTGTGGCAGCTGTGCAGCTTCATTCCTATTTATTGAACAAAAATCCGGTACAGCCGGAAAGGGTTTACCGGGATGCAACATCCCCATTGTACTTTCACCTGCTTTTCAGGGAGGAACTTCCAGCCAACACCCCTCTAGAACTGAGAGTCGAAGGCATAAAAGACATGGATGGTAATCCGATCAATACCCTTAAAAAATCCTTTATCTGGGATACCAGGAGTATTGCTATTACTGACGTGGATGTCCGTAACGACAGCACGCTGTGGGTGACATTTAACAAATCGATGGATGAAAAACATGCCTTGATCCATCAGAATTACACCGTAAATGAGGGGATCGGAAATCCGGAGAAAATTCATTTCAAAGCGCCCAATGCGGCAGAACTACAGTTCCGGAAAAAGTTTGCAAACCGCGTGGACTACCAGCTGTCCATCAGAAACCTCCGGGATGTTTATGGGGTGGAGATGCCCCGCACCATCAACAGGGCTTTTGTGTATGATGTCATTCCGCCCGAAATCATTTCGGCCTCATTGATCAGCCCATTTGAGGTCAGGATTGATTTTGATAAACCGGTGATGTTTCCGGAAAACGTGGCCGTGGGGGGTCTTGTCCACTTAGACTGGGAGATGGATGGTGAGAAAAGCCTCCTTGTTAAGTCCCAAATCGCCCTTAAAGAAGATGAGATAAGGATAAAATTTCCCGAACTCCAGGATTTATTGGGAAATACCGCCTACGATCTGGAATACAGACTGGACAATTCCCTGCCGCAGATTGGTCAAGCTTATTTATGGGATGCCCATCACCTTGTGCTGTGCTTCTCACATTTTCTTGATCCCTCCCTGTCCATATTGCCTGATCGGTATCTGGTTAATCATAAGGGTATAAAATATGCGAGGCTAAAGGAAAACGGGTTTGAACTGGAGTTGGAACTTTTTGATGGCCTGCGGCTTGGGGATAGTGTGGCTGTCGAAGTGTTGGAAGTAAAAAACAAACGTGGCTCCTCTGGCCATAAACTTGAGACTTCCTTGACATACGATGACGGGATCACAGCGGTCTGGCCTGAAAATTCACAAATGATCCAGGTTTACCATGAGACCGCATTGGACTTAAATACGCCTTTGTTGGGATCGTTTAAATTGGCGGATGACCCCCAAAACATAGAGGCCATCCATAACCAGAGTAACCCGGCCCATTTAAAATTGGTGTTGGAAAGTCCCCTGTTGGAGGGACAGGTATACCAACTACAGGTACCGCCAAGGTTAGGGGAAAATCAAAAAATCCATCCGGGTTCCATAAGGTTATTGGAATGGGACACAATTCCCCCAAAATTGGTAGAAGTGGAGGTCATCACGGAATACGAATTGCGTTTACATTTTGATGAGCCGCTTGATCCGATCCTCGCAGTGGTTCCCGGGTTTTATGAAATCAACGGCACACATCCCATGGAGGTACTGCCGCTTTCCCATCCCAATCAGGTTTTGTTGGTGTTTGAACAGGCGTTTCATTCAGGCATGCCTTACGAGTTGAGTATCCAACATATTGAAGACCGGCATGGGAATTCTGTCAATGAGACGGTTTTGTCTTTCATCATGGATGAAATCGCTTATCCGAATTTCAGGGACATCGTGATCAATGAAGTGATGGCGGCACCCCGGCCAAGTCAGACTTTGCCTCATGTGGAATATGTGGAGATTTATAATGCCAGCGATAAGACCTATTATTTAGGGGGCTATCTTTTGGCCAATTCCAGGACAACCACTGTTTTTCCGAGGGAAACCATTGACCCAAAAGAACACGTTATTTTATGTCCGATCAATCAGGTCCAAAATTTCATGCCATATGGCAGGGTCATCGGCCTGAATCACTGGCCAACTTTGTTGAATGAAGAGGATGAGGTGAGCATTTCTGATCGCCGGGGGACTTTGATCGACCGGTTTGTTTATAATACCGGAACCTATGGCTCCGGCACCATTGCCCAGTCAGGTTATAGTCTTGAACTGGTGAATCCTTATTACCCTTGTATATCAGATCAAAATATAAGGCCCTCGCAAGATGCAAAAAGGGGAACGCCCGGGAAAATGAATTCTGTATTCGATGATAGCCCGGATAGAACAAGGCCGCAGTTGTTAGCTGTGGAAGTAAAATCGCTGGATAAGCTTTCTCTCGTTTTTTCAAAACCCTTGGCCCATGTAGATATCCCCGGCATCCTGTTGGTGCCCAGGCTCAATGTGTCTGAAGTGTACCAGGATACTGCTGATCTGTCCCGGGTATGGGTAGTCTTGGGAGAAAACCTGAAAGACAATCAGGCTTATACCCTTCAGATTTCCGGCTGGAAAGACTGTGTAGGCAACAACACGGATCCGTTGTTATCCCAAGCCGAATTTAAAATCCCCGGCAAACCCGAAGAAGGGGATATTGTCTTGAACGAGGTCCTTTTCAATCCCCGGACCGGCGGGCCCAAGTTTGTGGAAATTTATAACCAATCAACCAAATACCTGAACCTAAAAAACTGGAAACTGGCCAACTTCGCCAACGAGGAGATCAGTAACCGCCGGGTCATTTCAGGGCAGGACCTTATCCTGGAACCCTTCAGCTATTTGGTGCTCACCACGGATGCTGACAGGCTTTTGCAGCATTACCCCAAAGGGAAATTCGAGAATTTTCACCAGATGACCAGTCTCCCCAGTTACCCCATCACTTCCGGCACCGTGATTTTGCTGGATCCGGAAGAGCAATGGGTTGAAAGATTTGACTATCATGAGAGAATGCATCACAGCTTTTTGAGGGACCTTAAAGGCATTTCATTGGAGCGATACGGGGTTCATGCTGAGGTAAACAACCCCCACAATTGGCATTCTGCGTCAGCGGATGCAGGCTATGCCACGCCGGGGTATAAAAATTCCCAAACCTATGGGGAAAAACAAGCCCAGGACATGATCGTGGTGGATCCTCCCGTTTTTGTACCCAATGCACCGGGGGAAAGGCCGTTTGCCACCATTCACTATCAACTGGAAAGACCGGGATACATGGCATCCTTAAAGATTTTTTCCAGCACAGGTATTCAGGTAAAGGCCATTTGTGAAAATGAATTGTGGGGGGAGAAAGGTTTTTATACCTGGAACGGAACAAATGAGAATGGAACTAAGGTAACTCCGGGCTATTACGTATTATGGGGTGAGCTGGTACATCCTGACGGATCGGTAAAGCAGATAAAAAAGACCATGGTGGTGGGGGCTAAATTCTGAACGGTTTTATGATTACTGCCAAATTTTTGTATTTTTCGGCATATTAAAGCCTTTCAGTATCTTAAGCCCAAATATATGACCTGCCATCGCTTCTGCAGTTTTTGTTTCTTTTTTTTAACCCTGGTTTTAGGGGCTTGTCAGGGAGTTGGGGAGGAAAAACCAGAATTTACGCTTCGATTCGGTCACCTCGCCAACAGGAACCACAGCTGGCATAAAGCCAGCCTTAAATTTGCCGAAGAAGTAAAAAAGAGAAGTAACGGCCGGGTAGAAGTCAAAGTTTACCCCAATGAGCAGTTGGGCAAAGAGATGGATGTTCTGACCGGGATCCTTGCAGGCAGCGCGGATATTATGATCACGGGGGAATCACTGCAAAGTTGGAGCCTGCCCAATGCCATATTATGCGCTACTCCCTTTGCAATACGGGACAGTGACCACCTCAAAAAGGTGGCAGGAGGACCTCTGGGAAAAGAAATAGAACAGCATATACTGGACATCGCCGGCTTCAGGCCCATTGCCTGGTTTGAGCGGGGTGCGAGGAACCTCACCGCCAACCGGCCCATCCGTCACCCCGACGAGCTCAGTTCCATGATCCTCCGGGTACCCGCAGTGTCCTTATACGTTAAAACATGGAGCGCTTTGGGTGCCAAGCCTACCCCGATGGCTTTTTCGGAGGTTTTCACTGCACTGCAGCAATCGACCATACATGGCCAGGAAAATCCCTTTGCGTTGATCCGGGATGCGGGTTTGTATGAGGTTCAGAAGTATTGCATGCTGACGGAACACGTAAAAAGCTGGGCCTATGTGGTCATGGGCAACAAGAAATTTGAGATGCTTCCCGCTGACCTTCAGCAGGTGATTTTGGAGTCTGCTAAAATCATGCAGGCATACGAACATGAATTGTTCTTGAAACAGGAAGAAGAAGATTACCAATACCTGTTGGACAGGGGTATGGAATTCATTGAAGTAGACAGGGCCGCTTTTGAAGAGGCCGCGCGCAAAGCGGTTTTGGAGGCTTTTTCCGACGGGCAGAAAGATCTTTTACAAAGAATCCAGGCAGTTAAATGAAACAGTTATCCCTTCCCTATTTGGACAAGGTTTTGTCGTTTATGGTGACGTTGAGTTTCCTGTTGATGATCGGCGTGGTGATCCTGCAGATAGTGGCCCGCTATGCTTTGCCCTGGTCTCCCAACTGGACAGAAGAAATGGCCAGGTTCTGCTTTATCTATATGGTAAGTCTTGCAGCGGGGTTGGCTGTAAAGGACCGGGCCTATGTAAGTGTCAATACCTTTCTGGACAAGATGTCCCCCAAAGCCAGGTGGGTCACTGAAATTTTTATATTACTGTGTATCATTGTGCTAATGATGGTGATGTTTATTTTCAGTATTCCCTTGGCCCGGATAGTGAGCCTGCAAATTTCTCCCGCCTTACAGCTCAACATGTCTGTCATGTATGCGGCGATGGGTTTCATGGGCTTGTTGGTAAGCTTGTACAGCATGCTGCAGCTTATCGAAATGCTTAAATATAAACCCCATCTGAAATGACCCTGCTTCTTTTTTTGGTTTTCCTGGTATTGTTGATCATCGGTTTTCCTATCGCTTTTGCCCTAGGGATTTCCGCTTTCGTATATATCCTTTTCAGCGACCTGCCCCTTATGGTCATCCCCCAAAAAATGTATGCCGGGATTGATGTTTTTGTTTTGCTTTCCATTCCTGGCTTTATTCTGGCTGGAAACCTGATGAACGCCAGTGGCATTACCAGCAGGATCATCCGCTTTTGCAATGCCTTGCTGGGGCATATCCGCGGGGGCTTGGGATTGGCCAATGTGGGAGCGTCTATGCTGTTTGGCGGCATTTCCGGAACCGCCATCGCGGATACTGCGAGTATAGGGTCTGTGATGATTCCGGCGATGAAAAAAGAGGGGTATGACACGGAATTTTCCTGCGCGGTGACCGCCTCT
This sequence comes from Negadavirga shengliensis, assembly GCF_042652345.1. Classification (NCBI taxonomy): domain Bacteria; kingdom Pseudomonadati; phylum Bacteroidota; class Cytophagia; order Cytophagales; family Cyclobacteriaceae; genus Negadavirga; species Negadavirga shengliensis. Next base: position 343,907 of record NZ_JBHSJJ010000001.1, on the reverse strand, counting down.
TCTTCCACGATCGGCCCCATCATTCCCCCCAGTTTGCCCATGATCATCGCGGCTACACTCACAGGGTTGTCTGTAGGAAAACTGTTTGTGGCAGGTATCGTACCGGGGGTATTGTTGGGGCTCGGTTTTATGGCTGTGACGTATCTTATTTCTGTAAAAAGAAAATATCCCAAAAGCCAACGGGCGCCGTTAAAACAGGTAGCATTGCGTTTTGTGGAAGCTTTTTGGGCCATTATGATGACATTGGTAATCCTTTTTGGGATTATCGGGGGGATATTCACCCCAACAGAAGCCTCCATTGTGGCGGTGGTCTATGCGGTGGCCGTGGGCCTCTGGATTTATAAAGAGCTTTCGCTCAGGATGATTCCGGCTATCCTCTTACAATCCGCCAAAACTACTGCCTCTTTGATGGTATTGGTGGGGTTTGCTAATCTTTTCGCCTGGATCATGACGGTGGAAGAGTTGCCGCAGCTGATTGCGGACAGCATGCTGGAACTGACAGAAAACAAACTGCTTTTGCTTTTGATGATCAATTTGCTACTGATTTTTGTGGGGGCTTTTATGGAAACCATAGCGGCACTTTTGATACTTTTTCCCGTTTTGCTGGGCGTGGCCGTTCAGGTGGGGGTAGATCCGGTCCAGTTTGCCATTATCATGGTGGTGAATCTGGTTATCGGGCTGACCACACCTCCTGTAGGGGTATGTCTTTTTGTGGCATCCAGTATTGGGAATATTTCCCTGGAGAGGATCACGAAAGCAGGTTTGCCGTTTCTGCTGGTAAGCATTTTGATTTTGTTGCTGGTCACTTACGTCCCTGAAGTCTCACTGTGGTTGCCTGGATTGTTTTATGATTAATGGAAATGTTACCAGTTTGATTAAAAGGAGAGCAGAATTTTCATAGCCAACCTTTGCTTCGTTTTCTCCAAAGAATTGAGGAAAGGTTCGGAGTCTGTGGCCAAGCTTTGTACCATAAATGAATAAAATTTCTATTTTTGTAAGACCCTCGTTAATGATGATAATTTTATGAAATTCGGTAAAGTTGATGACCCCTCCTTGATAGATTTTTCACTTCCGGCTGATCACCCTGATACGGAAGGGGTACTGGCGGCCACGAAGGCCGATGGTTCTGAATTGGAGGTCTATGTAGGTTGTGCCAAATGGAACAGGACTGATTTAAAAGGGTTTTACCCAAGAGGAACAAAGGATGAGTTGTCCTATTATTCTACTCAGTTCAACTCTATAGAATTGAACGCCACTTTTTACAACATGCCGAAGCGGAGCCAGGTGGAAACGTGGAAAAATAAAACCCCTGACGGTTTCCGGTTTTTCCCAAAAATCACCAATTCGATCAGTCATTTTAAAAGGTTGATTGATGTCAAACGGCCTGTGGAGGAGTTTTGTGATGCGGTAAGTGCCTTTGAGGAAAAATTGGGGATGGCTTTTCTCCAAATGCATGACAATTTTAAGCCCAAGGATTTTGACAGGATAGAGAAATTTATAAAGGATTTCCCGAAAGCCATTCCGCTCGCGGTGGAGTTGCGCAACACGGAATGGTTCAATGAACCTTCCGAAGCAGAGAAGTTTTATCAGTTGCTGGAACAACACGGCAAAACAAATATCATTGTGGATACAGCAGGGAGAAGGGACATGTTGCACATGAGACTCACCGCTCCTACGGCATTTGTACGTTATGTGGGGGCCAACCATGAAAGTGATTATCAACGGTTGGATGATTGGTTGGAAAGGATAACAAAATGGAGAAAACTGGGCTTGAAATCTGTGTATTTCTTTGTCCACCAAAATATCGAGAAGGAATCGCCCCTGCTTTCAACCTATTTTATACAAAAGCTCAATAAGGAACTGGGTACTGAATTAAAAATTCCGCAGATCCTGAATAATCCTCTGGGATTGTAGCCCAATGCTTGCTTGCGGAAGAAAAGGTAGGGAATGGAGCAATAAAGCTTTTAAACCCGTCGTCAGGCTTCAAAAAACATTAAAATACGAGCCCGCTCTTCTTTCACTCACTGCTTCAATCCCCTCTTCCCCATTTGTTATGATTTTTTTACCCAATAAAGTCCAATTCCGCATCCCTTTATTGTAGCCTGTATCCGGTAGTCGGCTGTACTTTTTGAAGATTAAGGCCTCCCAATGATTGTGGTCATCATAATTGCCTCATTATCATCATTGAGTGTTCTGCTGCTTTATTATAAATTGCCTCAATGGATTTAAAATATCTTCCTGTTTTGTGTGCCTGTCTATACCGCATTATTAATGCGGAGTTTTTTATTAGATGAAGGTGATGGCCGATCGGGACAGAAAGACCAACTCCGTTTACTTACTCATGAAAGAATGAAACAGGAATTAAAAATCAACCTTGATCACATTACCCTGACGGGCGAACTAAGCCTCTCGGAGAACGCCTGTGGCCTTATTATATTTTCTCATGGAAGCGGCAGCAGCCGGTTTAGCCCCAGAAATAATTTTGTGGCACAGTACCTGAATAAGAAGGGTTTAGCCACTTTTTTGTTTGACCTCTTGACCAGGGAGGAGGACCAGGATCCAAGGATTCGTTTTGATGTGGGCCTGCTGGCAAACAGGTTGGTTGAAGTCACAAAGACATTGATGAAAATGGCCTCGACAAAAGATTTACCTTTGGCTTACTTCGGCGCCAGTACAGGTGCTGCTTCGGCACTCATTGCTGCTTCTGTTCTCCAGCATAGGATAAAAGCGATTGTATCCCGTGGGGGTAGACCCGATTTGGCGTTGGAATTTTTAAAGGACGTAAAAGCCCCTACCCTCCTCTTGATTGGGGAATTTGATCGTCAGGTGATAGCATTGAACGAGCAAGCCTATGAAAAGCTCCCCGGTATAAAATCGTTGAGGATCATCAAGGCGGCCAGCCATCTGTTTGAAGAACCCGGAACGTTGGAAGAAGTAGCGCATTACTCCGCGGGATGGTTTATACAACATCTTGGGAATAGAAAGAATCAGCCCTTCCATGACTATATCTTCGTTTAGCTTTGAAGGGGCCGGAAGCGGGATATGGATTAAGATACAAATATCGGCCATGTAATCGTTATAATTTTTACGACCATGTTTAATGACAGAAAAGATGCTGCGGAAAAATTGGCCAAGGCCTTGGGAAAATACCGGAACACAAAGGCTTTGGTCTTGGGGATACCAAGAGGAGGTGCTGAAACGGCTTATTATGTGGCTAAATATCTAGGTGCGGAGATGTCTTTGGTCGTTACGCGTAAGCTGGGGTATCCGGCTGATCCGGAGGCTGCGTTTGGGGCGGTGGCTGAAGACGGGAGCCTGTATATTTCGGAAGCTGCCAGTCAGATCCTGTCGACAGAAACCATGAACGAGGTCTTGAAAGAACAGAAACGGGAAATTCAGCGAAGGATACAGAAGTTAAGGAAGGGCAAACCGCTCCCGGACTTCAAAGACCGGACGCTTATCATAGTCGACGATGGAATAGCCACAGGTGCCACGCTGTTTGCTACCATCATGCTTTGTAAAAAAAGGATGGCGGGAAAAATTGTGGTAGCAGCACCCATAGCGGGGACTGAGATGGCCGAGGTGTTGGAAAGAAAAGTGGATGAGGTGATTATTCTGGAGACCCCTTCCTATTTTAGAGCCGTATCCCAAGGTTATTACGATTTTTCAGATCTTACCGATGAAGAAGCGGTAGCTTTTTTCGAGAAATGGGAAAGGGAACGCCGCGCCCATTCTTGACGCCGGGATATCCGGGAAAAAATCACATTCGTCTTTTTCCCCGAATGATGCCCGCTCTGGAGCATAAGGAGAGGCATAGGAGACAAGTTGAAAAATAAAAGTAGCAGATGTCCTCTATCTCTACAACAATGGAAATCATCTTTTTGATAGGTTTTCGTTATTTTATATATACGATGCAAAACGGACGTTACAAAAAGAACATAATGATGGAAAACAGGATTTTAACCACGGATCGGTCACAATTGAAAAAGGATATGTTGGATGCCGGTATCGGTAAACACCAAACGGTGATTGATGATCTCAGAGAGGGTATCAAAGATCTGCAGTCCAGCGCAGGGATGGTGAATGAAGAGGAAATGGATCTTTCGCAGCAAGGATTCAATACAGAGATAATGCATAAAATCAATGCCCTGGCGGATCAGCTAAGTTTTGCCAATCAAGAGATGAAGCTGCTTTATGACATGATTCCGACCATACAGTATATTCATGAAACAGTAGCTGAAGGGAGTGTTGTGCTAACCGACAAGGGGGTTTTCTTTGTTTCCGCAAGTATAGAGGAATTTGAAGTAGAAGGAACCAAAGTTTTTGGTCTTTCCACAGCAAGTCCACTCTTTCAGGAAATGAGCGGAAAAAGGAAAGGTGATTCCTTCTCATACAAAGAGGTTCAATACAAAATACAAGATGTCTTTTAGTGAAGTATCTTCAGATGTGGCTTCTTTCGCCCTTTTGCTTGGGAATGATGAGTTTTTATGTTACTTCATTTTAAGATTTACCTATAGATAAAATAGGCATCCATGCCAGGTGAAGAAACAAAGGGATAAATCGAAGCCCCGTTGCAAGGCGGGGAATTAGCAGTAGATTATCATCCGGAAAGATCAACTAATTACCAGGACTTTTGCCCCTTTCACATGTTTGTGTTTAAGATCCAGAAGGGCTTCATTTGCCTTTTCAAAAGGATAAGGTTCTGTGGCTGGTTTGATAGGGATGGAAGCCGCGAGGGTGAGGAACCCGTCAACATCTGACCTTGTAATATTGGCAACTGTTTTTACCTCCTTTTCCATCCACAAATGATCCTGATAGGAGATGTTCAAAAGGGCATCCAGGTCCGTTGACTCTTTGCGGATGGCGTTAATCACCAACCTGCCCCCAGGCTTCAGATGGAATAGAGACCCCACAACGGTATTCCATACGGGAGTGGTGTCGATGATGGCGTTGGCTTTGTGAGGAGGCGATTCAGTGATGTTTCCTGCCCAGATGGCCCCAAGTTCAAGGGCAAAATGCTGTTCATCTTTACTTCTTGCAAACACAAAGAGAGGGCTTTTGGGATAAAGGTGGCGGGCCGCTTTCAATACAAGATGCCCGGATGCGCCAAACCCGGTAAGGCCCAGTGTCTGCCCATCGGAAATGCCCGTTAGCTTCAGAGAACGGTATCCTATAGCGCCTGCACACAGCAGCGGAGCGGCTTCCAGATTGGAAAATGCTGCGGGGATACCATAGGCAAACCGCTCGTCCACGATCATATATTCCGCGTAACCTCCGTTGTTGTCCCTTCCGGTCGCTCTGAATTCGGGACATAAATTTTCGAGGCCTGCGGCACAGTACTCACACCGTCCACAGGCAGTATATATCCATGCCACTCCCACGCGGGTTCCTGTTTCGAAAAATGTGGCTTTTTCACCGCATGCCTCTACTATCCCGATTACCTGATGTCCTGGAATCACCGGATAACTGGCAGGTGGGGTGCGGCCTTCAATTTCATCCAATTCAGTGTGGCATATACCGCAGCATAAAACCTTTATGAGTATCTCCCGGGGTTTAGGAACAGGGATGGGAGTTTCTGCCAGTTCGAGGGGAAATGATTCCTTGTGAAGATCTGATTTCTTATTGAGTAACCAGGCTTTCATGGTTCTTGAATTAGGTCGCGATAGATGAACAAAATTAAACAATGAAATCAAAAATAATTGGGGAAGTTTGGATCAAATTTTAATCTTTTATTTAGATGATTTTCATCATCAGTAATTGATGCCTAACCATTTATCTTACCTTTTCAACGCAACAACGCCACATGGATCTGTAATATGACACCAAATTGCCTTCTTTTTTCGGAAATCAGAAACAAAGATCTCGCGATAGTCGGGGGTAAAAATGCCTCTTTAGGGGAGATGTTAAAGGAATTAACGCCCTTGGGTATCCGAATTCCTGATGGGTTTGCCGTTACGGCAAAAGCCTTCCGGAATTTTATCCAAGAAAATGGTTTCAGGGAGAGGCTGGAAGCCAATTTAAATGAATTGGATATCAATACGCTGGAGAACCTTTCCGCGGTAGGTGCCTCCTGCCGGGGGATTATGGCCTCTGGCAAATTTCCGGAGGAGATGAAAAGTGATATTGCGTCTTTTTATGAAAGCCTCCGGGCCGACCAAATCCCGTCCGTGGCAGTCCGTAGCAGTGCCACGGCCGAAGACCTGCCCACGGCAAGCTTTGCCGGTCAGCATGATAGTTTTCTGAATATCGTTGGCTTGGATAGTCTTATGCAGGCCATTCACCGCTGTTATATTTCACTTTTCAATGACCGGGCGATCAAATACAGGATAGACCATGGTTTTGATCACATGGATGTGGCGCTTTCTGTCGGGGTTCAGCGGATGGTCCGCTCGGATATGGGCAGCGCGGGCGTGATTTTTACGATTGATCCAGAAACGGGATTTGAAAATGTGATATACGTCACCGCCGCTTGGGGCCTGGGTGAAAATGTGGTCCAGGGAGCAGTCAATCCGGATGAGTTTTTCGTCTTTAAACCTTCCTTGGAAAACCAAAAAAACAGCATCATTTACCGAAAATTGGGGGAAAAGGAAAACAAGATGATTTATTCCGTGGGTACTGAAAGACCGGTCATCAACGTAGAAACCAGCCCTGGAGAGAGATCCGTTTTTTCCATTTCCGATAATGACGTCCAAATCTTGGGAGAATGGTCCTATAAGATCGAAAAACATTATCAAATGCCTATGGATATAGAGTGGGCGAAAGATGGGCTGACCGGGGAACTTTATATCGTCCAGGCGCGCCCGGAAACAATACATGGCCAGAGAAAAGGCGTTAGCATAAAACAATATAAGCTATTAACCAAAGCAATACCTATCTGCAAGGGAAAGGCAGTCGGAAAGGCCATAGCCAGTGGGAGGGTCTGTATCGTCCATTCGTTGGCTGATGCAGGAAAAGTGCAAAAAGGAGACATCATTGTCGCAGACATCACCAACCCCGATTGGAATGCCATGCTGCGCAAGGCCGTGTGTATTATAACCAACAAAGGTGGGAGGACGAGCCATGCGTCCATCGTAGCAAGGGAATTGGGTATCCATGCTGTAGTAGGGACATCTGACGCCACCGAAAAACTTCATGACGGTCAAGTCATCACGGCTTCCTGTATTGAAGGGGACGAAGGGATGATATATGAAGGGAAACTGGAATGGGAAGAAAAGGAAATCAATATTGAAGAAGTGCCGCAGACCCAGACAAAGGCCATGTTTATACTGGCTGATCCACAGAAGGCATTCCAGTTGTCTTTTTACCCTAACCAGGGTGTTGGTCTGCTTCGCATGGAATTTATCATCACCAACGCCATAAGAATCCACCCCATGGCTTTGGTAAAATACCATGAACTCAGTGATAGCAATGACAAAAAAGCCATTGAGGCCATTACCCACCAATATGCCAACAAGAAAACATACTTCGTGGAAAAACTTTCCGAGTCTTTGGCCATGGTGGCCGCTGCTTTTTATCCCAAGGAAGTGATTGTTAGGATGAGCGACTTTAAAAGCAACGAATATGCGCAATTGATCGGAGGTAAAATCTTTGAACCCCTGGAAGAAAATCCCATGCTCGGGTTCAGGGGAGCTTCACGCTATTATCATGAGCGATATAGGGAAGGCTTCGGGTTGGAATGTGAAGCCATCCGTGTAGTTCGGGACGAAATGGGGCTAACCAATATCAAAGTCATGATTCCCTTTTGCCGTACCGTGGAGGAAGGCACGCTGGTTTTGGATACCATGAAGCATTTTAATCTGGAAAGGGGAAAAAACGGTTTGGAGGTGTATGTCATGGCCGAAATTCCCAGTAATGTGATTCTGGCCGGAAAGTTTGCAGAAATATTTGATGGCTTTTCCATAGGATCCAATGACCTGACACAGCTTGTCCTGGGTATTGACAGGGACTCTGCCATCATCAGTGACCTTTTTGATGAAAACAATGAGGCCGTAAAGCAGATGTTGTCCAATGTGATCCGGGTAGCCAAAACATCGGGAGTGAAGATAGGCCTCTGCGGACAGGCTCCCAGCGATTATCCGGAATTCGCGGGATTTCTTGTGGCCCAAGGAATAGACAGTGTCTCCTTTACCCCTGATGCCTTATTGAAGGGGATAGAAAATATCAGTATCGCGGAACGAAAAGAATCAATAAAAAATAGTGTAACCAAATAAATCATTCTACAATCATGGAACAGACTTTTAAAGACAAGGTGGCATTGATAACCGGCGGTTCGTTTGGAATCGGGAAAGCCACAGCGATTGCGTTTGCAAAGAGAGGAGCCAATGTTGTGGTAGTGGATTGGATTGAGGATAAGGAAACCATTGAAACCATCCAAAAGGCCGGGGGAGAAGCCATTTTCCTGAAATGCGACATGTCCAGGGAGGAGGACATCAAAATGATGGTGGAACAAACCATTGAAAAATACGGTAGACTGGACTTTGCTTTCAACAATGCAGGCGTGGAGGGATTGACAGCGGAAACCCATGCATGCACTGTCGAAAACTGGAACAAAGTTATAGGGATTAATCTTACCGGTGTATGGTTATGCATGAAATATCAGATTCCCCATATGCTAAAACAGGGAAAGGGTGCCATCGTGAACAATGCATCCATTGCCGGACTGGTGGGTTTTCCCGGCATACCGGCTTATGTGGCGTCCAAACACGGCGTGATTGGCCTGACAAAAAATGCCGCATTGGAATACGGTAAATTGGGGATCAGGGTGAATGTCGTATGTCCGGGCGTCATCAAGACACCCATGATTGACAGGTATACTGGGAAAAGCAAAGAGGTGGAAAAACAGTTTGAATCCATGGAACCCATCGGCAGGCTGGGAGAGCCGGAAGAAGTGGCGGATGCGGTACTGTGGTTATGTTCCGATTTGTCATCATTTGTGACGGGGCATTCTCTGGCAGTAGACGGAGGATGGGTCGCCCAATAACTGGGCCGGTATTTCCCCGAACGGACAGACAACTACCCTGAGAAACCCCCTTTCTTACAAAAGCGCGCCTCCAAAAAAATATAGAGTAAGCAGCTATGAAATCGAGCATGACGGAATCGTCACAAACTGGGATGATTATAGATTGCGAGATTCCATATGGCTAATGAAAAATAATTATAAACATATGAAAAAGAACCCATATCCCTATATGGGAGTATGGCTGGACCTGTCCAAAGCCTACTTCATTGGTTACAAAAAAGGTAAGGCCAGAATGATAGATATGATTCAATCTCCTTTTGACAGGAATTACAGGGAAGAAGGAGAAACGAGTGACCATACGAGGTTTGGCCCCGACGCCCCTTATACTTCCAATAATGAATACCGGAAGCATAATATTAAAAGAAATGAGCTGGATATATACTTCAAAATGCTGCTTGATAAGTTGGAGGGCAGTGAAAACATATTGCTGTTGGGGCCGGGGACTGCTAAAGATCTGCTACGCAAAAAACTGGCAGGAAGCCACGTATTTGCAGGAGCAAGGGTATTTACGGAACACAGTGATCAATTGACAGAAAACCAATTGCTGGCTTTTGTAAGGGCATATTTTCAGGAAAAATGATGCCTTCGGTTGTGGTATGATTTTTTAATAAATGGAGGGGGTGGTCAGGTGACTACTCCACTCCATTGCTTCTCGGAGCTCTATTGCTTAAATCCAAACTCCCCTTATTCCCCTTCAGCGGCCGTACCGGAAATTTACTGAGGACAAGATCAACGGCTGGATGGACAGGGTACAGAACATATTTAGGATCATAAATATTACCCCCCGTACTTCCTGTCCATATGAGTTTTTTGAGCTTTCGGTCGTACACATTCAGGGTAATGGTCCCCTCAATATAAGTTTCTGTATGCCGGGAGACCGGAAAGTCCCAAAAAGGGGGACGGTTCCAGCCATACCAGGTATAGAACCTGTAACGCGGATAATAATAGGGAAAATAATAAGGATTGTAAAAATAATATCCCGGGTAAAAATGGGAATAATGGGTTACTATCCTCTCCTTTTTCTCATTCAGAAGAACGAGCTGCAATACCATGTCAGGGGAATCCACATCCACCAGGTAACCCCGTTGGCTGAAAGCATGGGTAATGTAATTTTTGGCATTGTTACGCACAATGTCCATATCATAATCCCCCTCCTTGTTCCCATTATCAGGGACTTCTTCCTCATCAGGTGTCCAGGCAAAAGTTTTATAAACTCCGAAATCTATACTTCTATCAAAGTTATAAGAAACCTTTTTAAATGAGTTGCAGCTGCCAATCATTATAAGACAGCCCAATATCACTAGCTTTGCGGTCCGGGAAAACATGGTTGTAATCATTAAGTGCCGGATCAAATATCCTTCAAACTAATAGGACGGTAAATGATTTAACCAGGACAAAAAAATGATTTCTATCACAAGGATTGTCAACCATGAGGACCTCCGCTTTTGTCAACAACATTTTTATCGACAGCCATCCCTAAGCATAGCTGATGGGTTGATTAAGGAACATTCTTTCAAATGTCAGGTGTATCCGGAGGAAAAGCATCTCTGGATTCTCTCTCGAGCACCCTCCCATTTTCATTGAAGCGTAGCTTTAAAATGGTGTTGTCTAAATAGACCTCGATATCATAGACTTTTTGACCATTTACACTGCTTGTACCCAGCAGCTCAAACAGGAAACCAGGTTCGAATGTGTCCTTAAGGTATCCCAGTATCTTAGCAGGTATTTTGGATTTGTCCTTCTTCATCTAACTTCAATTTATATGTCAAGAAACCTGAAAGGTGCACAAGAAACCCCGGAATAAATATAGCCAACTTTGTGCCAAAGTTAAGACAAAGATCATAGCGTAGGGCTGAACAGCAACATCATATCGGCATAACTTGCGCAATCCCTCACTTTGACGGAATTTCTCTTAACAATTGTGAACAGGTTTTATAGAGATTCCATATGGCCTATTGAGAAAAAATTATAATCATATGAAATTGCCGTCGAAGAGCTTGAATAATATCCGGCGGATGGTGAGCATAGCATTAAACTCACAGATTGACGATGCGTTCCAGTTTGGGGATATTAAGGATTTTCAAACCATGCGGTGTTATTTCAATGAGTCTTTCTTCTTTGAAATCCGATAAGGTCCGGTTGAGTGATTCCGTGGTTGTCCCCACCATGCTGGATATATCCTTTCGGGCTATAGTGATGACCGTTGCCGTTTCATTATTGCCTTCAGCTAATTTTTCGTTGATTTTCAATAAAGTCCCCGCTACTCGTTGGCGGACAGATTGATAGGCAATATCCAATAGTCTGTTTTCCATTTCTTCCAGATTGTTGGACAGCATTTTAATGAATTTGCTGGCGATATCCTTATTGGAATACATCAGGGAAAGAAAATCAGACTTGGGAATAACCGATACCTGTACTTCCGTTAAAGCCTCGGCATTTTCATTGTAAGGTTTATCTTCTATCAAAGGGACATATCCCAAAAATGAGCCTTCATCATGGAACCCGGTTATCAGTTCCTTGCCAAATGAATTCATTTTAAAAGTTTTGATCTGGCCCTTTTCAATGTAATAAAGGCTGTTTGGGTTCTGTCCTTCCATGAAAATGAGGTCTTTTTTCTTAAAAATACGGCGCGGACGGTTTCCTAAAAGTGCTTGAACGTCCTGCATTTCACCGGGTTTGTTGAAGGTGGTCTTGGTCTCTCCGGAAGAATGGGCATGGTTTAATTTTGAAAGTTCTTTTTTTCTCAACCTCATTTCGATGACCTTAAGCAGATCCACCCCATCGAACGGTTTGGTAATATAATCATCCGCTCCTAAGTTCATGCCTGTTCTAAAGTCACTTTTATCGGCTTTTGCAGTTAGGAAGATGAACGGTATGTTGGCAGTATTTTCATCTTTATTCAAAATATGGAGCACACTGTAGCCGTCCATCTCGGGCATCATGATGTCGCAGATAATTAAATCAGGAAGTGATTTTTGAGTGAGTTCTATACCGGTTTTTCCGTTTGGGGCATACGTGACCTCATAACGTGCGAGTTTTAAAATGGCCATTATGTTCTCTGCCATTTCCAAATTGTCTTCGATTAACAATATATTGTAATTCATTTATATGTGTATTATTTTCCAACGCTATTTCAGACGAATGGGGCTTCCTGTTACGCCTTTGTTTCAAATAATGATGAAAAATAAGCCGGATTTTTAATAAAGAGAATGACAAAAATCACTATCACCAAAGGACAGAAATCATCCAAATGACGGGAGGTTCATTCCTATCCCTGTATAAAAACCCAAGGTTCCTTTCCATTCATAGAAGCGGAATTGGAATCTCAGAACTTGCCGCCGGTCCGATCCCCGTTGTTCTAAAAAAGTAATTTCTGCTTCCCCGTGAGTACTTGAGTTTTCTATTCAAGAAAGAGATGATTGTCCAGTCCAGCCATGGATAGTAACCCTTATACCGGGTCTTTTTCATGCATTATGCTTTAGAATTTAGCTTTTTTCTGGTGGAAATTCCAAAGGGATAATATAGGGGACAGAAACTGAAAAAGCTGGTGAGAATAAATATTCCCGCCACGACCAGCAATATCGTGGCCAATGTACCGGTGATGAGGCCGGTGGCATACAACACAACTACTACCAGTGCTGCCACCACTCTGACAAGTCTGTCAAGGGAGCCCATATTTGTTTTCATGATTGTATTTTTTTGTTGCCAATGTTTTTCTGAATTGCCCCAATCTATAACAGTGTACCTTAATCAACCCGTCATGGATTGGGGTAAGGCCGGGATTTGTTTATCCCATTGTTCAATTGAAGCAATTTATATATTTAGATATTGAAGTTCAGTGACCTTTGATATGCAGTAAGGATGATTGGTATCAGCACAGACCATTCTCAGATTGGCTTACAGTAGGGGCTGATGTAAATCGTATCTTCATGATGATGGTTGTCATTTAAATTTTTGGTTGAATGCAAGACATTTGCTTTAATTGATACTTAGGTGACTGCGCTCTCATAAGATAAAACCAACAATCTTATGGTGTTTTATCTTGTTACCCCATTTACATCTTCATTAGCAGAAAGGAAGGCTTTTCAGTCTTAGGTGCCCCTTTAACCGGGAAGGTTTAAAACTGGAAAGCAAGGTATATATTAACTAAAAATGATTTATATATGAAGGTATTGATGTTTGGCTGGGAATTTCCTCCACATATTTCGGGCGGCTTGGGTACTGCCTGTCAAGGAATCGTCAAAGGTTTGATACACCATGACGTGAAGGTGATAATGGTGGTTCCGAAGGCCCATGGAGACGAAGGAGAGGGGAAATTCCGGTTGCTGTCCGCAGAAAACGTCCCTGTTACTTCATCAGGCTTATATGCCAAAAAGTTAAAGGAGAAATTAAGTTTTTTTGAGATAAACAGTCCTGTCCTGCCCTATATACATCCGGAGGACTATGAACGGTATTTGAAATCGCTGTCATCACAGTTAAATCCTGCTTACCAAAAGGATCCGGGGGCTGTGTCATACCGGTTTTCCGGCAAATACGGAACCGGCTTGATGGCGGAAGTATGGAATTATGCCTTGGTGGCGGGGGAACTGGCAAGGACAAATGATTTCGATATCATCCATGCCCATGACTGGCTTTCTTTTCCTGCAGCTATTCTCGTGAAGTCGATCAGCAATAAACCGTTAATCGTCCATATGCATTCGACGGAATTTGACCGTGCCGGGGAAAATGTCAACCAGCAGATTTACCGAATGGAAAGACAGGCTATGGAAAGTGCCGATCAGGTCATAGCGGTAAGCGGGTTTACTAAGCAGATCATAGTAGACAAGTACCATATCCATCCGGCCAAAGTGGTGCCGATCCATAACGCAGTGGAGCAACTTCAGGAGCTACCTGCAAAGGCAAACCGAAAATTCCCCAGGGAAAAAATCATTTCCTATCTCGGAAGGGTTACGTTTCAGAAAGGGCCTGAGTATTTTATTGAAGCCGCTTCCAAGGTGTTGAAGAAGGATAACCGGTTTCGTTTTGTAATGGCTGGCAATGGTAACCTCTTAAACAAAATGATTGAAATGACCGCCAGGCTGCGTATTTCAAAGCGTTTTCATTTCCCCGGATTCCTCAAAGGAAGCCAAGTAGGCCGATTGCTCTCCATGAGTGATGCTTATGTCATGCCCTCTGTTTCGGAACCCTTTGGGATATCTCCGCTTGAAGCGATGCAGCGTCGTATCCCTTCTATCATCTCCAAACAGTCCGGCGTACAGGAAATCCTTAGGAACGTCATCAAGGTGGATTTCTGGAATACCGATGCGTTGGCAAATGCCATTTATGGGATAGGTGCTTACCATGGAATCTCCAGCACCCTGGCCGCTGGCGGGATGATGGAAGTGCAAAGCCTTGACTGGAATGATCAAAGCTTGAAAATGAAAAATCTTTATCAACAATTTGTCACTTAGAAAAATCAACTGTATCATGAGGAATATTTGCTTATACTTTCAGGTCCATCAGCCCTTCCGTTTAAGAAATTTCCCGTTTTTCGATATCGGGGAAAATGGTGATTATTTCGATGAGGCTGCCAATCGCGCATTGCTGAGAAAAGTAGCACAGAAGTGTTATCTCCCGGCCAATAAACTATTATTGGACCTTTTCCGGAAACACGGTAAGGATTTCAGGGTAAGTTTTTCCATTTCCGGGACGATCCTTGACCAATTTGAGCGGTATATGCCGGAGGTAACTGAAAGTTTCCAGAAGTTGGCAGATACAGGCAATGTGGAGTTTTTAAGTGAAACATATGCCCATTCCCTGGCAGCCATGAAAAACAAAGATGAGTTCATCCGGCAAGTAAATGCCCATGCTGAAAAAATAGAAAGTCTTTTTGGGCAACGTCCCTTGGCTTTCAGAAATACCGAATTGGTATATGCCGACTTCATTGGGGAGACCGTGCACGATATGGGCTATAAAGTGATGCTTACCGAGGGAGCGGATTGGGTGCTGGGATGGAGAAGTCCCAATTACCTGTACCGGAGCCATGTCCGTCCGGATTTAAAGTTACTGCTTAAAAACTACCGTTTAAGTGATGATATTGCTTTCCGGTTTTCCGATAGGAACTGGATGGAATGGCCGCTGACAAGTGATAAATTCGTCCATTGGCTCAACGCCATTCTCGAAGAAGAGGAAATTGTGAATCTCTTTATGGACTATGAAACCTTTGGGGAACATCAGTGGACAGACACGGGAATATTTGATTTTCTGGAAGAATTGCCAGGTAAGGTTCTCAAGAAGGGCTTTGGGTTTATCACCCCTTCGGAAGCTGCATTTCTGCCTGATGAAGGACCTTTGAGCATTCCTTACCCTGTTTCCTGGGCAGATGAGGAAAGGGATTTGACCGCATGGCTCGGAAATGATATGCAGCAGGATGCATTTGATACTTTATATGAACTGGAAGATAAAGTTGTCCGTTGCCAGGATGTCCGATTGAAGAGGGATTGGCTTTACTTGCAGACAAGTGATCATTTTTACTACATGTGTACAAAGCATTTTTCAGATGGGGAGGTCCATAAATATTTCAACCCATACGAATCACCATTTGATGCCTTTATCAATTACATGAATGTACTGGCGGATTTTAGCCTAAAAATGGATACTGTAAATGAGATACAGCAGGCCTTGTATCCATCCGAGAGGAACTATGGGAGTAAACTCTCAGTATGAATCAAAAAGTGATCCGACCATCTTCATCTGCGGGATGAAAACTGGGAGCCGGGAACCATGATGTTTTCGTTTTGCAAGGATTCTACGGACATACCTTGCAGCTCAGGTTGCCGCCTGAAATCCCTTTGTTCAGCACCTGTTTGCCAAGGGGGTTGTCCCGGAAGACTGTGATTCCCTTTGCTTTTGAACTCCAGGCAGTGGTGTAAATGTAATCCACGTCCTCCAGGGTCGCTGAGCTGGGGAGATTGATGGTTTTGGACACGGCATTGTCCGTATATTTTTGAAAAGCGATTTGGTGTCTCAAATGCCAATAGGGAGGTATTTCCAGCGCAGTCTTAAAGATGTCTCTGATTTCCGGGGGAATAGCTTCCATATCCTTACAGGTACCCTTTTCAAAGGCTTTTTCCAATATATCGTTAACTTCCAGGTGCTGCTCATACAGGTAATTCAGAAAAAGAGGATTTACCGTAGTGAGCGTGTCGTTGTTCAACACGTATTTCCGTTGGTAGACCAAAGCAAACAGCGGTTCGATAGAAGAGGAAGTGTTGGCGATTACCGATATGGTTCCCGTAGGGGCGATACTGGTGCGGGTGGCATGGCGCAACGGGCTTTCCGGGTAATAAATGCTTTTCTCCCAATTGGGAAAAGACCCTCTCGCTGTCGCAAGAGAGGCAGATGAGGCATTGCTCTTTTCCTGGATAAATTTCATCACCTGTTCTCCTAATGTTACAGCCTCCATTGTATCGTAGGGTATGCCCAATTTTATCAGCATTTCGGCCCAGCCCATCACCCCCAGACCGATTTTTCTGTTTCCCAGCGTTTTTTCGGAGATAACGGGGTCGGGATACCTGTTGATTTCTACCACATCATCCAAAAACCGTATGGCGATCTCCACCACCTTTGCCAGTTGATCCCAATCCACTGTTTTTGAACTGTTTTTTTGTCTTACATAATGGGAAAGATTAATAGACCCCAAGTTACAGGATTCATAAGGAAGCAACGGGACTTCCCCACAGGGGTTTGTCGCTTCAATCCTGCCCAATTTTGGTGTAGGATTGGCCACATTGATGGTGTCCAGGAACAGCAGACCCGGGTCGCCGTTGGACCAGGCATTCCTGACTATTTCCTGCCATAGTTTTCTTGCTTCCAAAGTCTTAACGATTCTTTGGGAGTTGGGGTGGATGAGGTCCCACTTGTCATTGTTTCCAACAGCCTCCATGAACGCATCCAGAATGCCTACAGATATATTGAAGTTTCTCAGGGTGTCGTTCATGCTTTTAGCGGCAATAAACGCTTCTATATCGGGATGGTTCACAAGCAGCACCCCCATGTTGGCTCCGCGCCGCTTCCCGCCCTGCATGACGTGTTCGGTGGCGGCATCAAACACCTTCATGAAGGATACCGGTCCGGAAGCATAACCTCCCGAAGTATATATGTCGTCTCCCTTTGGCCTCAAATGACTAAAATCAAAACCGGTACCACCTCCTTTTTGCTGAATCAGTGCCGCCTGCGTTATCGTTTCAAAAATAGTTTTCAGATCGTCTTCTACCGGAAGGACAAAACATGCACTTAATTGCCCCACCGGGGTGCCGGCATTCATAAGGGTGGGGGAATTAGGGAGGAAATTGAGTTTTTTCATCACCTCAAAAAAAATACCAGCCCATTTTTTTGCTGCCTTTTCATCCGACCATTTGCGTTCTGCCTCTGCCACTGCCTCGGCTACGCGTCTGAACATCTCAAGAGGTGTTTCTCTAATTCTGCCCTTTTTATCTTTTAAAAGGTAGCGTTCTCTGAGAACAAGCTGCGCGTTATCTGTCAATATAGTCATATCTATCCAGCCTTTCCGGTATGATGAGGGTGCAGTTATCCCCTGAATGAATGGAAACAGACAGTCCCTTGTATATGCCGAATATCCATTTTAAAAGCGTCCATTAAAATGACTGAATAGGTTAAATCAGATGATAAAGATCATCAAAGCCGGGTTGAGGATCAGCGTGAAGCAACTTCCCTTAGAGGGGCGCAGGAAAATGTCAAATGAATTTTTTTCTCAGGGACAGAAAGCACAAACGGATTTTCCTCCGGCATGCTAGCGGCTGAGCTTTTCAAGCTTTTCCATATCGAGGATCTTGATTCCTCCGTCGTTAACGTGGATCAAGCCCTCTTCCTTAAAATCTGATATGGTCCGGTTCAGTGACTCCAGTGCTGTGCCCACTATGCCTGCAATGTCCCTTCTCACCATTTTTATCATCGAGTTATCCGGGTGGTTCTTTTTTTGCTGATGATAAAGGTAAAGAATCGCGCCTGCGACCCTTTGCCGAACAGACTGGTACGCGAGATCCAGCAGGCGCTTTTCATTGTCATGGACATTGTTGGAAAGGATCTTAATAAACCGGGCCGCCACTGCCCTATTGGTATAAATCAGGGTATGAAAATCCTTTCCGGGTATGGCAGCAACTTCAGTGTCGGAGAGTGCCACTGCACTTTCCGTATAGACGGTGTTTTTCAATAAAGGAACATAGCCCATAAACTGACCCTCCCCGAAAAGTCCGGTAATAAACTCTTTGCCATCCGGGTTTAATCTGAATGTTTTGATTTCGCCACGGATAATGTAATAAAGGGACACGGGCGGCTGACCTTCCCAGAACAGGTAATCCTTCTTTTTGTAATATCTCCGCGGTCTTTCCGCCGACAGTCCCTCATAATTGTTCATCTGTCTGAGGGTGGTAAAAAAATCTTCGATCTCCTGGAAATCGTTTCCCAGAAGGGACTTCAATTGCCGGTGTTTTTTTATCCGGATTTCGACGGCTTTTAACAATTCCGATCCGTCAAAGGGCTTAACGATATAGTCGTCCGCTCCCATATTCATCCCTTTTCTGAAATCCGATTTTTCGGCTTTGGCAGTGAGGAAGATAAAGGGAATATCAGATGTATCGGGATGTTTGCTCAGTACGTGCAGTACCCCATAACCGTCCAATTCCGGCATCATGATGTCGCACAGGATCAGATCCGGTTTATGGTGCCGGGCCAGTTCTATGCCGGCCTTGCCGCTGTTTGCAGTAATCACTTCATAATTACCGAGTTTCAGGATGTCCGAGATGTTTTCACACATCTCAATATTGTCCTCAATAATTAGAATACTAGACTTCATAATTCATGGTGTTGGTAATCTGACAGGTAGTGTTGTTGATTGGTGGGTATGGCTACGGTGAACGTAGTGCCCTGATTCAATTGGCTCTCAACCGTAACGGTCCCCTTCATAAGGTCAACATACTTTTTGACAATGTTCAGGCCCAATCCGGTACCTTCGATGTTGGTGACGTTCTTGGCCCTGAAAAAGCGGTTGAACAGGTATTTTTGCTCTTCAACGGGGATGCCGACCCCATGGTCTGTTACCTCAATAATCAGTTGGTCAGCAGCTATCCTGGAAGACAGTTCGATCGTATCCGTGGGATTGGAAAATTTGATGGCATTGGAAACAAGGTTGATAATAATGTTTCTAATGAACTGACGGTCAATCAAAAAGGTATCGGCTGTGCCGGAGTGGGTATAGTTTATCTGTTGATCGGTTTTTTTCACGGGTTCCATTTCTTCAACGATTTCCTGGATACAGGAAGGTACATTGGTTTCCGAATAAGAAGCCTTGACTCTCCCCTCCTCCAATTTACTCAAAGAAAGAAATTCGTTCAATATGGTGGTCATGTTGTTCACCGCCCGTTTGATCCGGCTAAAATGGGTGCTTTTGGATTGATCCAACTGCTCGCTGCTAAAATTTTCCAACAAAAAAACAGAAGACAAAATGGTACTCAGAGGCGTGCGGAACTCATGGGATGCCATGGTGACGAACCTCGACTTAAGTTCTCCCAGTTCCCGTTCTTTTTCCAATGCCCGCAAAAGTTCCTCTTCCATTTGCCTGAGGGATTCGTTGTTTTCTTCCAGGTGTTTAAGTGCATTTTCCAGGTCTTGGGTACGTTTTTCCACACGGAATTCCAGCTCTTCATTAAGTTTCTGCGTGAGTTCTTTCTCTTTGATAAGCTGTTCTTCAGCTTTTTTTCGTTCGGTGATATCCGTTACAAAAGCGATTACCGTAAGTTCTTTTCCTTCTCCTCTAAAATAACCGAGGCTTACCTCTACCGGGAACTCCTGCTTGTTTTTATGCAGGGCATACAGTTCTTTGCCCGCACCCATGGGTCTGTTATGGGGATCTTTGTTGAATTTTTCCCGGTAATGTGTATGCTTGACCGAGAACCTATGTGGAATTAATTTTTCTACTTTCATGCCCATCATCTCATTTCTTGGATATCCAAAAAGCTCTTCGGCGTATAGATTGACCATGGTGATGGTGCCTGATTGATCGACTACGAGTATGCCTTCCGTGGTGTTTTCAAATATGGCGCTGAGTCTTTCCTTATCCTTCAGCTCCCTGTTTACAAATTGTTTTTGGAGGTAGTTGAAATAGATGACTATCCATACCGTCATGATGATGACCAGGCCTTCCGAGAATTCAGGAATGTCAACCGTCGTAAAATCCCGGAGTAAAAAAAAATCCAGAGAAATAAGGACCGTTGTGAGGACGCCTATAATATAATGGTAGACACCCCTATCGGCTATCCACAGAAGATAAAATATAATGAGAAAGTAAGGCAATGACCATCCCGCACCATCTTCCCTTCCGTACATTAAAAGGACAAAAATGATGAGAATAAGCATTACACCCAGAATTAAATATTTGTTGGCGAAAGGGCTGCGGGATCTCATGGGTATTACAGGTTTTTCTTTATAAATATAAATAAATATTTTTTTCTTAAAATTTTGTAATTCGATAAAATAGGGTTTGAAACAGTACGAGGCTGATGGGTTCAGGTAAATTTACGAGGAATAAAATCCTGTTTTACCTTTTTATTAAATTACTAATTAATGTTTTAATTCGCTAAAATTTTTGATCTTTCTTTTGAATTAGATCTTAACGCGCCCATCCTATTTTCTGCAGGGGTTATTGGGTGGGTTTTTCCTGAAACCGGACTTTCCTGTTCTGACACAATCAGGTCTTTTTGTAGGTATTGGGTGTTTTGTTTAGGATGTAATTTTTAATTCCGTTATTGTTTCAAAAGTAAAATTGTTTAATAAATATTTTGCTGAATAATAAAATTATATTTAAATTAGGTAGTATGCATCAAGCATTGTTTTTAAAGGGTAATTTGTGGGTTGTTTTTTGACCGGGACAGCGCAGGAAGTAGGCTTGGGAGAGTTGGGCTAAAACCAAAAAACACCTGTATTCTTAAACCAACAATATGCAGTTACATTGTTTCATAACTGAAAACAATTTACACAACTTCTTATTTTCATGTCATGTCAGATAATCAATCCAATTTTAGGGAAAATGTGGCCAAATGGATTTCTGTTGGTGTTATTGCCGCAACGGGGTTTTTAGGTATTTTGGGGGTGGTGATGGGGATCATATACTTATACAGGATACCCGGAAAAGAAGGTATTGATGAAGCGCAGAAAGTCCTTCAATTTGTTTTCACGGCGCTCCTTCCATTGTGGGGCACCTGGATCGGTACCGTGCTGGCCTATTATTTCTCAAAAGAAAATTTTGAATCCGCCAACAAACATGTGAGGGATCTGGTAGGCCAGATGACGACAAGCGATTATCTTAAATCGATGAGAGCGGTGGATGTCATGATGCCTTATGAAAAACTTATCCGTAAGGATATCACGCCCGATACCGATCCCGATACTTTAAAGATCAAAGATCTTTTCGACCATATCATCGGAAACCAAATCCGACGTTCGCTGATATTTAAAGAGGGGAAGGTCATCTATACCCTGCACAAAAGTCTCCTAAGTGACTTTCTGTACCGCCATCCCGACAAACCGGAGGCGACAATTGCCGACATGAAAAAAGATGAGGACAAGGATATCCAAAACGCTTTTCGCAATGGGGTAGGTGTCATTAACAAGGAAGCCTCACTGCTGGATGCCAAGAACCTGATGGAAAACCTCTGGGGATGCCAGGATGTATTTGTGACGGAAACGGGAGGGAAAAATGAAAAAGTATTGGGTTGGATAAGCAATGTGGACGTTTTAAAGCACAGCAAAGTCAAGTGAGTCCAATAGAAAGGGATGCTTGGGTGGTTATTATTTTCGGGGTGTTATTCAGTAATAAGGATAGGGATTAAAACTTGTTGAGCTGGATGATCTGAAATTGTTGTCCCCATTCCGAAATGTCATTTCCTTCTGGTGTCAGCCTTGCACTGCACATGGCAGGTGAGTAACTGGAAGCTACCCATTCATTATAATGAAACTTATACCAATTATTGGATTTTTCTTGTTTGTTCAGGTAAATCACCTTCCATTCATTATCGGCAAAACGAATATAAGATTGGTCTTCAGCTACAATCAGGGCATTTTCGGAAACCAATATGCTGCAGCAAATCCTGTCAGGTGCTACGCTTGGATTCCAGTTTTGTATACCGGACCGATTGTACCAAACCATCAACCGGAAAGGGTCCGGGGTGGGCTGTACGTTAAAATTCCACGCCAGTAGCTCAGCCTGGGAGAAGCGGTTATAAAATTCCGGGTTATCTGTGTGTGGCTTCATTTGTTCCAAAAAATCATTGCCAAAATCCTGGCCATAGTTTTTGGTCAACCAATCGGTAAACTTCTCAAAAAATGCTTCACTAAATACGTTCAATAACAAGTGTTTGGAAAATTCCCAAATAAAGCGTGGGCTGTAATCATTGACCAGCAAATCGGTCAGGTAATCTTTGTTTAACCTGAATAATTCCACGTTGCGTCTGAATTCCAGGTTCATCAAAATATCGTTATCAAATTGAATCTGGTCGATTAGCTGTAATTCTCCGTTCTGTTGCCGTATGCTATAATGCTCTCCGTATAAGAAAGCGGGCTGGTTGGACTGGACCAAAACGGCCCAGGCACCATCTGGAATGTTGTTTTTCTCTGTTTCCGGTTCATACTCAAAATACTGGAATGCCTCGCATCCTGCCAAACCTATCACATCCTGGTGCTGGATCTTGTAGGAGGCGCCTCCATAGGGGAGGTCTTTTCCATTTATGGTGGTGCCATTGGTGGAATGTAAGTCTTCTATAATCCCGTTCCGGGAGATTTTGACGTGTCGTCTGGATACATAAGAGTTTGGCAGATCTATTTCGTTGAAGGTTGCATAGTCCATTGAGTTGGTGTTTCTTCCTATATGGATATTGTCTCCCATAAGTTTTTCGATTTTGTGATCTTTTAGGTTGAGCAGATAACCCCAGGGAGTATGTTTTTGCCTTAACTTTTCGATGGATTCTTTTACCCGGACAGCGCCCATATCATCTCCTGAATTGCGGTAATGTTCCTCAGCGATCTTATAATGCTGGATGATTTTTTCGAGATCGACCTTCGTATTTTCAGGCAGGCTTTCGATTTCCTCATAATACATGGCCAGTCGTTCGTTCAGTCTCCCTAAAGCACCGTGCTCCTTTATTTCCTTAAATTGTCCCAAGGCTTTCTCATAGAAATACACTGCTTCCCTAAAATTTGTCTGCTTTTGTCTGATCACCCCTAATTTTTCCATTGCCTGGCCGGCTATAAGATGGTCTTTCAGCTCCAAAGCTGATTCCTGAGCCACAAGGTAATGCTCATAGGCGCTTTGGTATTTATTGTCAACCAGCAAGGTGTTTCCTTTTTCATAACTTTGATGGCACAGCATTTTCTTGTCAAGACGTCTTTTCTTGTCTGCCTGTACTACAGGTATCAGCACATCATGAATCAGTTCCAAGTAAATTTTGTTGTTCCACTCCGTCTCTCTAAGTATCCGGTCATTGATGAGCCGGCTCACACTGTCCCTAAGATGATCCACATCACTTTGGGAAAATTCAGGTCTGTTGATAAATTCATTCCTATATCTCGGTATCCTTACACCATCATCGGAGACCAATGATTCAATGTGTTCCCTTTCTTCCGGGCGGGTATGCTGCAGGTAAAAATCTTCAATGATATTGTCCACATTTACTTCCTCCACCAAGGTCTGATCTATTAGGTGGGTATGATCCGGCCTTTTGCTGCTTACTTCAAAGCAAATAAGGCTGAGCAGAAACGGTTCTATTTCATACCGCTTCAGATCCTCAAATGATTCCTGAAGGGGATAGATGCTTTTAAGAATTTTTTGCAATAGGCGACGGGCGTTGTTTTCCGAAATGATTTGCTTTGCAGGCAAATAAATGGCTTTATAAGCATCTTCGGCGTTCATTTGATGCAGCCGGAATTTCTCATTCCGGATTTGAGGAATGTATTTCGATAACTCCTCCAGGTCTTTGATATAATCATCCCGGAGACTTAGGATTACCTTGACCCTGGGTCTACCATAATCGAAAGGGATTTCGCTGTCACGGTACTTTTCCACCACTTGCTGTGGCTTCCAGTTTTGGATGGCGCAGCCCAACTCGATTAAAAATTCTTTGACCATTTCCCCATGGTCTTTGCCCAGCGTAAAAATTTCCTCAAATTGGTCCAATACCAGGACAGGTTCCTGATAAGGTTTTTTGAGTTTTAGCCGGTGAAAATATTCCCATAGCGTAAGTGCCCCCAGAGAGGGGGTGGCAGCGTATTTTTTGTTCTTTATTTGGGACTCAACGCTGGATTTGAACTGAGAGAGTATGGAGGTGTCCGTTTTTTCAAAATTTAACCTGTAATAAACCGGAAAGAAACCGTTCTCTCTCAACAAGGGGAAAAGACCGGCTTTCAACAGAGAGGTCTTGCCATAACCTGAGCGGCCATACAATACCGTGAGGTTTTGCCTTTTGACCTGCCCAAACAAACTTTCAATCTGCTTGTGGCGTCCGAAAAAGAATCCAGAATCCTTTTCATCAAAAGGCCATAAACCCAGATAAGGATTGTATTTATCAATGACCGCAGCGTTTTCTCCCTTACCCATCACGTCTACTGATCTAATTCCTTCCTGATGTCGTCATATACCGCTTTCAAATTGTGGTCGTGACCATTGATGAAAAGTCTTGTATTGACCTTCTCCTTAAAACGCACGGGTAAAACTTTTTCGAAATCAGGGAAACCCGTGTCATCTATCACATAGGCCAATACACTGAGCTTTTCCGGCAATTCCCGGCTGTCATACTCATGACGGGCCAATTCCCATTCCTTCGGAAAGTATGCCTCAGAAAGTGACTGGGTGGTGTTTTTTGACAGGAACATCACGAAAACTTTTACGGAACTTATTGCCCTGGAAATGAATTTTACGTAGGCGTCGCCTGTGCCCATTTTTTTATCATCATACCAAACGTGCTGCATACCTTTTTCTACCGAAAGATACCGGTAGACCTGTCCGACAAACTCACGGTCCTTGGAACTGAAACATAGAAAAACTTCCTTTTTTTTGAATGACAGATCTTTTTGCCGCCAGGACCAGGCAGCATATAAGCGATCCACAAACCCGCATGAGGTCTTATAAAATTGGTCATCTATATATATGCCTGCTTTGATGTATTCTAAAGTAGTGGACAGCTTTTGGTTTTTTAACAGGTTGTTGTGCGAGATGAATTTCGTGAATTTTTCTTCCCTGAGATTTCCCAAATTCAATGCGCGGCACAGTAAACAAAAAAGCCAATCAGGAAAATCACAGCCAATAAAAAGCAGGTTTGATTTGGTTTCAACCCTGTCCAAAACTTTGGCCAAAACGGAATGTTCACATTTTTGGTATTCCGTGCTGTGCTTATAAAAAGTGTACAGCCAGTCCAGTATGTCGATATTGGAACAGGCAAATCCGGTTTTATTGGCATTGACAGAGCCAAGCAGATTCAGGACAATGGCCTTGTTTTCCAATTCGAGGTCGTCCCTCGGGGCATCCATGCTGGTATTATGATAGTTGAATTCATAGAAATCGGCAGCCCCGTTTTCAGCTTTGTCCTTCTTTTTCTGCAAGGCCTTCGTGAGCCAACTGTCCGGGGTAACGGAGATATAAGTGTCAAAACCCATCGCGACCAGTTTATCCAGATAGTCCAAATCAGCCCTGCCATAAAGGCTCTGGATATAACCCGCAATCCTTTTTTTTCCGGCATCTCCTTCCACAAAATCAGCGATATCCTTGAAATTCCATTGTGGATCATTAAAGTCACATTTTCCTTTCCAGGTATTGCTCACTTCCTTAAGCAAATCCGGACGGACCTTATCGTAAAGGTTGGCGATCTCTTTTCCTTCCCTTACTATGGAAAGTTCCGGCCCCACCACTAAAGTCACGTCATTGTTGATGATTTGGTCTACCAACTCATTGAGTAACTCATTTGTCTCATTATTTACGGAAAACTCCTGCTGGCTTTCTTGATCCTGACTCATAGGGCAAAGGCTTTTGAAAAGTATTTAAAAAATAAGAAAATATTTTGAATTATAAAAATTCATCGGCGTGTTGTGCTGGGTTCCGGGTGCTATATAGAATAATCTGGTTAAAATGAAAGTAAAAGAAGGTTCGGCATTTTATTCTAAGATTGTTTTGCCGTGGATAAGCCCTGAGGGAAGACAAATTAAACAGGACGTGACCACCAGCCATGTGAATGCCGTTTTCCCTGTGATCAGCGCCGCTGGAGAAAAAACGGTGGTAATCGCTTGGGTTCAACAATCAGACCATGAAATGTCAGCAAGCAGCCACCACAGCCACTCCGCGAGCGGGCAGGTGTTTTACAAAATGGTGGGTCATACCAATTTCATTCGATAAGGGGAACAGCGTATCGCCTTCTCCAATCCAACACTTTTGCCGCAAGTTTGCGGGCCAGTTCCCCTTTGTCGTTCACCCGGTTTTTGGACTCAAACGGATCTTCATCGATATGATATAATTCCGCACGGGAAGAATCGGCATTGATCAACAGCTTCCAACCCTTGTCCAAGATAGCCAGGTTAGGGGACACGTTTTTATCATGACCGGGAAGGATGGATCCACCTTGGGCACTTCCGTATTCCCACATGATCGGCCGGTGATCCGTTAAGGGTGTTCCCAGCATGGCTTGGCTTCTGTCTTCACCATCGCCATTTGGAACTCCTTGCAAGTCTGCCAACCGCATTAGCGAGGGCATTAAATCAACTGCCGACATGACCGTTTGACTATCGGTCATCCCTTCTGGAATCTTCTTTGGCCAACTTACAATGAAGGGCATCCGGATGCCTCCTTCGTACAGGCTCCATTTTCTGCCTAGAAATCCACCGGTAAAACCTGGAGGGTATTCGCCATCTCTATAATACCTAGGCCAATCTGTCGGTCCATTGTCACTGGTAAATACAATAATCGTATTGTCCAGTTTTCCCATTTCATCCAAGCTTCCAATAAACCTTCCTATCTGTTCATCCAGATCCTCCAGGACCGCAAAAAACCGGGCTTCCGATGCTGAACGGGCCATACCTTGGTACTTTTCAACGGCACCGGTGACCGGTAAATGCGGGTCATGTACGTCATTGGGAAACAGATGGACATAAAAAGGGTCACTTGGGTTTTCCTGAATAAAATTCAAAGCGCTGTCTACATAAATTTTTGTCGATTCATGTTTTTCCACCCAGGTAACCGGTCCGTTTCCCAATTTTGAACTTGCTTCTGACAGGCGGTCGTTACGAAACAGAATCCGGTTTCCAAGTCCTTCAAAACTCACCAGGGATCGATCAAAACCATAGGTGCTGGGCAAAGGAGCATCACCCACATCCCGTCCTCCGCCCAAATGCCACTTTCCAAAATGTCCTGTCCTGTACCCGTTTTCCTTAAAGACCTTCGCCAAGGTCGGAGCATCCGCATCCAACCAATCATTCATCCCCCGTCTTTCATTTTCTTCCCTTCGCTCAATATAAGAGTGAATTTTCCAACTCATAGGATATTTGCCGGTCAATAGCGCGGCCCTGGAAGGGGAGCAAATGGGGGAATTCACGTAAAAATTAGTGAAACGGATTCCT
Organism: Negadavirga shengliensis; assembly: GCF_042652345.1. NCBI lineage: Bacteria > Pseudomonadati > Bacteroidota > Cytophagia > Cytophagales > Cyclobacteriaceae > Negadavirga > Negadavirga shengliensis. The sequence continues at coordinate 316,240 of NZ_JBHSJJ010000001.1, read as the reverse complement.
CTTTTGGCAAGCCCATCAATGTGAGGGGTCTGAATAACCTGATTGCCAAAACAAGACAGGTCTCCGTATCCCATGTCATCAATAAAAATAAGGACAACATTGGGGTGGCCGGATTGGGCGGACACCTCCCGGGTATTGAACAATAAAACGGTCATGCAGGCGATGGCCACACAACCAAAAGCCTTATTAAGCGTCAAACCTTTTGCCGCCAATTGACCTATTTCGGGTGCTTTAATATTCCCCTCCCCACACTTCGACAGATCACTGTTAGTACAATCATTGCCAATAATGATAGCTATATTGCGTGTATGGTTTTTTTGGTCCATACTTTTATTCATCACCAAGGAATGACTGAGAAAAAAAAGCAGATATCTGATTAATCCATTTATGCTTCTCATAATTCATTGTTTTTGATATTGAGTCAGCCCCATTCCGGATAAATATAGGATATCTTTCACTTATTTATATTGATTCTCACGTCATAAAGGTTTTGATGAAGTTGTTTCATCCAACCCTCATCAAATTTGATTGTTTTTCTATCATAGGTCATTAAACCGTTTGTCTCTACTTCTACATCGGTGGTCTGGGTATAGACTGCGGCAGAAAGTCCGTTTGCTATAAGATGCTTCATGGCTTGAATCAATTGCTCGTACCTTTCTGCAAGCGCCTGTTTGTTTTCAAAACTCTGATAACCCCAATTGTCTTTTTCCTGCCATGTGTGCCCTTCGACTGGAAGCCCAAGTCCACCAAATTCTCCCAAAACAATGATATTTTCTTTACCATATATCCCTGGATCCGGCATAGCGGCATCAGGATAATTATGAAGGTCGATGATATCCCCAATAACCTTTGTTCCATCTAATATAAAATTGCCGCCGCTTGCGGAATTAACCATCCTGCTTTGATCGTAATTTTGGGTCCACTCCGTGATCTGTTTCGTTTTGAACTGGCCCCAAGCCTCATTAAAGGGAACCCATGCCACAATTGAGGGGAAATTATAATTGGCATCAATGATGGCTTTCCATTCATTTTTGAAAATCGATTCGGAAGCTTTTTCTCTTTCCTTTTCTGTACCAACCCCCACTATTCCGGGTCTCCTTTCCCATCGGTTACCATGATCGCCATTGGGCATGTCCTGCCATACCATCATCCCAATCCGATCGCAATGATAATACCATGTTGCGGGCTCCACTTTTACGTGTTTCCGGATCATATTGAACCCCATTTCCTTGGTTTTCTCAATGTCAAATACCATAGCGTCTTCATGGGGAGCTGTATACAGGCCGTCAGGCCACCAACCTTGATCCAAAGGCCCGTATTGAAAAACAAATGCTCCGTTCAACAACATTCTTTGTACACCTTTTTCATCATATCCTACACTTATTTGCCTGATGGCGGCATAACTTTCGACCTTATCCAGCTCACGGTTACCGGAAAGAAGACTTATTTCCAGATCATATAAAAATGGTGATTCCGGCGACCAATATTGGGGGTCAGCGATCATGATTTCCAATTCCTCTCCCACATTTTTCGTCTGTTCGCCTACTTTTTGTCCCTTTGCATAAGCAGTAACTTTTATCCTGTACCCAGGGTCGGGATTATTGATTTCAGGAGAAACTTTAATGGTCCCTTTATCAAAATTGCAGGAATTTTTGATGTGGGCTATGTGGGATTCCGGTACGGTCTCCAGCCATACGGTCTGCCAAATTCCGGTGACAGGGGTATACCAGATCCCTTTTGGCTCATTGACTTGTTTTCCCCGGGGCTGAGGACCCTTATCGGTGGGATCCCAAACCCGAACTGCAATTTTCTGGACTTGTCCTTTTCTGAGAGCTTGGGTTATGTCGAAATAAAACGGATCATAGCCACCTTGATGTATTCCAACTGACGCTCCATTAACAAACACCTCTGTTTCCCAGTCCACCGCACCAAAATGAAGCAGCACCTTTTCATTTTTTCTTACAGGGTTAAGGCCGATGGTTCTGTAATACCATAACTCCCTATCATCACTTACCTTTTTGCCTACCCCCGAAAGCTGGGACTCGACAGGAAATGGAACGGTTATTTTTCCGTCAAACGATTCAGGAATGCCTGTCCCTTTCTTTGCAATGGAATAATCCCACTGACCGTTTAGGTTGATCCAGGTGTCTCTTTTCATCTGCGGACGTGGATAGGCTTGGTGGGGAGCTTCATGATCCACCTCATGGGCCCAGGGACTTGCGATGGAGGGGACGGGTAAGCTCTCCTGTCCCCGGACATAGGCATGAATTGACAATAACAAGGACAGGATGATATTGAATTTAAAATGTGAATTCATTTTCTTTATAAAATAAAATTTAACAATAAATCGTATGTGAGGAAGACTGCCGATTTCCCGATTGTATTTCCTACAATCAAGTCATAGGCAGTCTGTGCAAGAAAGGTATTTCAGATATTTCCAGAAGTGATCGTCCCAAAAATCAATATCCTTCGTTCTGGACCAACTCGGGATTGGAATCCATTGCGCCAAGCGGTAAAGGGTACCTGTTGTGATGGGGCCGGGCATTGGAAACTCCCCGGCTGATCGCGGAATTAATAAACTCTCCATGTCTGATAAGATCTTCCCTTCTAAGACCTTCAGAGTAAAACTCCCAGCTTCTTTCCATTAGGATATGGGTGCGCAGATCCGTTTCTCCACTAAAGTCCGACATTTCCAAATCTTCCAATCCTGCTCTGAAACGGACCTCATTGATCAAATTCAATGATTCCTGGTTAAGCCCATTAAGTTCATTGAGTGCTTCCGCCCTGGATAATAATATATCCGCATACCTGATTTCAGGAACATCATTGCCGTGGTTCTCACCCTGTGCATCAGGGTCAGGCCAATACCTGAAGGATCTGGTATTATCAGGTTGGTCCCTAAGATTTATTGTATTTCCAGCATTATTGATATAGGCAGTTAAGATGGGTTCTTTCCTTAAATCCCCCTCTTCAAAGGAATCATAAAATCCATCCCTCAACCTGTATTGGGTCTGTGGATTGTTCCAATTGGACTGCATTATCAAACCCTTTTCAGGCCAACTACGAAATCCGATGGGAAATGCCGCGGGCATATAGTTGTTTGCAAACATCTGAGGAATAGCTGCATTTACCATAATCATCTCCCTGTTGCCTTCATTTTCAACTTTCAACATGTCTTCGAATACCGGAAAAAGCTCATAGTAGCCCAATTCGATCACCTGCAAGGCCACATCGGCACATTTTTGCCATTGCTTGGTATTCAGGTAAAATTTGGTCAGGACGCCTAAGGCAGCGCCTTTTGTAGCCCTTCCGTATGCCTCCTCATTGCCAGGGTCTGGTAGAAAAGGAACCACATCCATCAATTCCTGCTCAATAAAAGACAATAATTCCTCTTCATTGGCCCGAGGCAGCACCAATTCGTCTGACGAACTTTGACGAAGTGGGGTGGGACCAAACCAATTATAAAGCCTGTAATAATTAAAAGCCCTCAAAAATCTGGCTTCAGATTTGTAAAGATTTATTTTTTCTTCACTTATATCAGCACCGTCTATATTCTCCAGAAGAACGTTTGCATCCCTGATGGCCTGATAAGGTATATTATAATACATATTAAAAAGACCTACGGAAGGGTCCCAACTAAAGGTCAGAAAATTGATGGCGATCCCATTTTCAAAACCTCCGGTTTGAAAAGCAATATCTGTTGGATATTCTCCCATGTTTATTCTTTGTCTGTCTGCATTCTGGGTGAATCCGTAACATGAGCCCAATAAGGCCATAATCCCATTTTCATTGTCCAAAAGATTATCAGGTGTAGTTTGGGAAAACACCTTCTCCTCCAAGGCGTCCATGCAACTTGAAGACATGGTTACGAACAGGGTTGTAATGATCAATGTATGGATTAATTTTTTCATCTTATTTTTTGTTTAGAAGGTTACCGAAATCCCAGCCATAAAAGTCCTCGCAAGTGGAAACGTATTGAAATCGATGTTGGCAGTGGCTGACCCGTTCGAGTTGACCGCAGGATCCACACCGGAGTAGTTGGTCCAGGTCATCAGGTTTTCTGCGGTCACATAGAAATTGGCGGCTTTTGCCAATCCGCCTAAAAGTGGCCTTTGCCATGCATAATTAAGCCTGATTGTCTTTAACCTCAGGTAGGAAGCATCTTCGACAGTGCGGGTGTTGATCACTTTTCTTCCCTGTCCAAGTGGTGTAACAAAAGAAGGGTAGGTATCGGAGGGATTTTCAGGGGTCCATCTGTTCAGATAGGGTTCTGCCAATTTATTTCTTCTCAACTGGATAGGAAAATAGGTGTCTACAAGGTTATTGTTCAACATTTCAATGCCATATACTCCGTCGAAAAACACATCAAATGTTATATTTTTGAACCTCAGGGAATTAGAAATGCCATAGGTGAGGTCGGGAAAGCTGTTTCCAATGATCTCCCTGTCATCTGAGTTGACAGTCCCATCACCGTTGATATCCCTATATTTCAGATCACCGGGGTTCACGTTGTCTGTCGTTTCACTGAAGTCATCGCCAACTTGCCACACCCCGTCAATGTGCCACCCATAAAAGGATCGTAAAGGTGCACCCTCCTGGATCACAAATATTTGATCGGTAAAACCTGCACTACCTGTGATAATCTGCGATATACCTCCCAAATCCACGACCCGGTTATTTAAGGTAAAAAGGGTCAGTCCTGTGCTCCATTCAAAATTACTCGTGCTGATATTTACCGACCTCAACTCAAGATCCAATCCTTTGTTTTTGATTTTCCCCACGTTTGTAAGCCTGGTTTGAAAACCTGTGGACCTTGGCACCGGTAGCGCTATGAGCATGTCAAACGTATTCTTTTGGTAATAGTCCAGACTGCCGCTCAGTCTGCCGTTAAGAAATTCAAAATCCACGCCCACATCCCACTGTTCGGTAGTCTCCCACTTCAGGTCAGGATTGGCCAGCCTGGCCGGATTCAAAGTAACCACCATCCCGTCATTGAAAACGGCGGCTGCCCCCGCGCCGAACGTATTGAGTGACTGAAAGTTGCTGATTTCCTGGTTTCCGGTCCTACCCCAGCTCGCCCTGAGTTTAAGCGCACTCACAAACTCCTGATTCCTGAGAAACTCCTCTTCGGTCAGCTTCCAGCCACCGGCAACGGAGGGGAAATAGCCGAACTTATTATTCTGTCCAAATCTACTGGAACCGTCTGCCCTAAAAGTGGAAGTAAGCAAAAACTTGTCTTTATAGGTGTAATTGACCCTGCCTAAAAATGAAATCAATCGGTTTTTAAACTTGTCACTTCCCATCAAATAGGTCTCTCTGTCCCCCAGGCCAATGTTGTCGGTTTTGGTAATATCGTTTGAGAAATTGAAAGCTGATTGGTTTGACCTTGCCGTGGTGAATTCCTGATCCATAGCACCACCTAGGATGTTGAAAGAATGCGCTCTAATTGTCTTGGTGTAAGTAGCCGTAAATTCAGCAAGGTAGTTGGTTTGAAAACCATTGATTATGGTAGCCTGTCCGCCCCGCGCGGCACCTCTCTGGGTTTGTTGGTCTACATACACATCCCTGCGTTGAAACCGGGCATCGCCCCCCACATTTACTTTCAGCTTAAGGTCATCATTGACAGCATATTCCCCGAAAAGTGTTCCGAACATCTGGTAGGCATTCGAAAAATTCGTGACACTTGAAGCCAAGGCCATGGGATTTTCGACTGTCAGAAAATCCGACCTGGTAAAATTGCCCGCTTCATCATAAACCGGTAAAGTCGGATCGTAATTTATCGAATTATAGAGAAGCCCCCCGCCTTCATTGATGGCATATCCTGTTGGTGCCGTTTGATCCTTGGTATAGGCCAAGTTCAGGTTTGCCCCGAAAGTAAGCTTGTCTGTAGCCTGGGTATTTAAGTTCAGCCTGGTACTGTATCGCTGGAACCTTGATCCCCGGATAATCCCTTCCTGATCTTGATAATTGACGGATGTGAAGTATTTCGTTTTGTCATTGCCTCCTGAAAACCCCACCGTGTGATTCTGTGCGATGGCATTTTCTCTATATACAAGATCCTGCCAGTCTGTACCTAATCCATTATTGGCAATTTCTTCAACTCTTTCAGATTGGTTTCCTCCTCCGGCATCAATGATACCATTGACTACCTGCTGATACTCAGGTGCAGACAGCACCCGCAACCTGTTAGCAGAATTTTGCACGCCCACATAGCTGTCATAAGTGATGGTGCTTTTTCCGCTTTCTCCCTGTTTGGTGGTGATCAGCACTACGCCATTAGCGCCCCGGGCGCCATAAATGGCCGTAGCTGATGCATCTTTTAAGACCTCGATTGATATGATATCAGAAGGGTTTATGGTGTTCAGAGGGCTTCTGGGAGCTCTGGTTCCCGGCACGCCCTGCCCTGTACCAGTAATGGTCTGCTCATTGGCTACAGGTAGGCCATCAATGACGAACAAAGGGCTTGTTCCGGCATTGATAGAACTCGCTCCCCTGATGCTGATTGATAGTCCGGCGCCGGGATCACCCGAATTGGCAATCACCCGCGCCCCGGCTACCCTGCCTTGAATCAACTGTTCTACGGTACTGTTGACTCCCTGGTTAAAGTCCTTCGCAGAAATTGAAGACACTGCACCGGTTAAGTCCGATTTCTTTACAGAACCGTAACCAACCACCACCACTTCTTCAAGCTGACTCATATCCGGTGACATATTAATGGTCAGCGATGTTTGGTTCCCCACCTTAATTTCTTGACTTTGGTATCCGATAAAGCTTAATTGCAAAATAGCCTCGTCTCCTACCGTTATGGAGAAACTGCCATCACCGTCTGTCACCGTGCCATTTGAGGTGCCCTTTTCCAATACATTCACACCGGGCATGCCCATATTATCATCCGTGGAAATCACGGTACCCTGCACTTGTCTGCCGTTGGTTTGTGCCTGTAACGTAAGATTTAACAGACATACTGACAGGATTGCTGGAAGAATTGCTTTTAAGCACGGTATTTTCCACCCAACTCCAATCAGATAGATCCGACTTCTTCGTAATGATTTTTTCATAATTAGGTTATTTTTAGGAATTGTTACTGCACAAATATCTCTTTTCGAAAAATAGATTGATGTAAGAAATGGTGATTTCACTATAACAATTGTACGCCTCTTGCAATAAAAACGGTGTTTACACGAACATATCCGTCAAACACCAAAACATCATATGGGCACAAGTTAATTTAGGTGAAGTGCTTTTACTTAAATCCTGCTAGAAAAGCCCGATGCCTCAGGGTGATAAGGCAAGGCAACGATGTATTGTAATATTTTAAGATCCTGGTATAGAACGGACGTTGGCAATCACCTTTATTGAAATCCCAATTAATCCTTTTGGTCCATTGATTCGGCAATGAATTCAGAAGGTGTCATGTTGAACTGTAACTGAAAGCACTTGGAAAAATAGGACGGGGAGGTGAAACCAGACATATAACACACTTCTGAAATGCTATATTGGCCTTCATTTAGCAGTTTGGCCGCTGCTTTTAAACGGATCAGCTTGATAAATTCATTTGGTCCCAGTCCGGTAATGGTTTTGAGTTTTTTGTGTAAGCTTGAACGGCTCAGCCCTATATGCTGGCTTAATTCCGTAACAGATAAGGAATTGCTCGTTATATTATCCTCGATATAAGTGACAATGTTTTTCACAAACAATTTGTCTTTCCCATTTTGGGCAATCTCACTGGCTCCCGATAAGGGTTGGTGAGAAAATTTAAACTTCAACTTATCCCTTACGTCTAAAAGATTTCTGATCACCAGTTCAATATGCTTCAATTTAAACGGTTTGACGATATAAGCATCCACTCCAACTTCCAATCCGTCCAATTCCATTTCAGGATCTGACTTCGCTGTCAATAAGATGACCGGAATATGGCAATAATGTGCGTCGTCTTTTATGTACCGGCACAATTCCAACCCGTCCATTTCATCCATCATTACATCGGATAAGACCAGGTCAATATGATGATTTTTCAGTTTCTGGATAGCATACTTGCCGTTGGTCGCTTTTATAACCCCATAACCCATCTCAACAAGGGAATCAGTTATAAAATCCAGCAGGGCCAGATTATCCTCAACCACAAGTATCCGTGTCAGTTTATCATCCTCATTTTCGTCTGATTCCAAAACGTTCATATCGAGATTTTCCTCACACCTCATGTCATCTAAAGGAAACAAGATCGAAAAAGTGGTAAACTGGTTTTCGACACTTTCAACTCTCAAGCTACCTCCCTGGATTTCCGTCAGGCTTTTGGCCAGAAACAGGCCTATGCCTGTACCTCCGGAATTACCGTATTTGTGTTTTCCTGATGAGACGGTAAAGAATTTCCTGAACACATTGTTCGTTTCAGATTCGGGTATTCCAATCCCATCATCCCACACCGTGATGACGAGCATTTCTCCTTCATTTCCACTTACCCGCACTTCAGCTGCCAGGATTACTTCAGTCCTCGCATATTTAAATGCATTCATCAACAGATTATTGATAATCTTTGAAAATGCACCTATGTCAATCATCACCATTATGGATTCTTCCTGAATATTTAGTGTAAAACGGATATTTTTTTGAGTAGCAACTCCTAAGTATTTAAGGTTAATCTCCTTAAGCATATTAGCAATATCCACCTTTTCAGGCTTGATCAAGTACTTTTCAGACTCCACCCTTCTAAAATCCAAAAGCTGGCCAATCAGGCTCATCAGGTCGTCCGCATTCCTTTTGATAATCTTCAGGTTGTTTTCCGCATTTTCATCCCCCTGTTCTTTTTCCATCAATTTTTCCAACGGCGCGGCAATAAGGGAAAGCGGCGTTCTGATTTCATGCGCCATTTCTGTGAAAAACTGAATTTTCCTTTTATAAAATGCCCTTTCTTCCTGTTGTTTTAACTTTTTTTCCCTTTCCCTGCTTTTTTTCTTGACGCGTTCCCGGTAATACATACCGATAGCCAACACTCCTCCCACTCCGAGCATAAAATAAATGAGGTATGCCAGGGTTGTTTTATAGAAGGGCGGTAACACGACAATTTCTATCGTTTTTCCTGATTTACTCAAAGCACTATCTGTACCTTCGAGCTTGACATGAAACCTATAGGTCCCGGGTGTCAGATTGGTATAAGTCGCCCGGTTCTGATTTCCTACATGGTTCCAATCCGCGTCCAAACCCTCCAAAAAATAGGCGTAGTTGAGGCTGTTCTGATTCACAAAATCCAAAGCCCCGTAGGTGATGCTTATCATGGATTGGTCATGCTTTAAGGTAATTCTCTCTTCGTAATTAATATCAAAATTCAATATTCCTGAGTGATCCCCTGCCCTGACCTCTGTATTAAATAGCTGTATACTGTGAAAGAAAAACTTCTTTTCTATGTGATTATATGCATTCAGGATCTTTTCAGGATCAAAGGAATTGAATCCATTGATACCTCCAAAATATACCTGGCCGTCCGAAGCTGCCATACCTGCATTGAAATTAAATTGCAAACCCTGCAAAAACCTCCAGTTTTTTATGGGGTATATGATCTGGCTATCTGCTTCTATACAGAATATTCCATTATTTGTTGAGGCCCATAAATTACCCGTCATATCTTCAACTATGGAATAAATCGAATTTTTTACCAAACCTTTCTCCTGAAAGACCTTGGAAAACTCGCCGTTTTCAAATTTAAAGATCCCTGCTCCTTCAGATCCTATATACAATTTACCGTCTTTTGATTCGTACATGGTGATAAACCTGACCTTTTCACCCCCGGAAGGCACAGTATATTCTTCCCATTGATCGCTGTTCTTCCGTCTGATAAATAATGACTGCCCGTAAGTAAGTACCAATAACTCCCCATGTTGATTTTCAAGTATTTTGTAAATAAATCTATTGGACAACCCTGGGTAATCCACTCTTACAAATTGGTCTGACTCTGCATCATACTTATTTAACCCATATATTGTCCCCACCCATAGTGTGCCGTTGGTATCTTTAAAGGTAGCATATATACCATTGTTGCTCAGCGAAGCGGGGTCCTCTGGATTGTTCCGGTAGTTTCTTGTTTTACCTGTTTTAAGATTGATCAGGTCTAAGCCTCCTGTATAAGTGCCTATCCAAAATTCATGTTCGGACTCCTGTAAAATGGTGTGTACGTTATGGTAAGATAATGGCTCCTGGAAAGCTTCAAAAGGATATTTAAAGAATTCTCTGGTTTTTGGGTCAAACAAATAAAGTCCAGCATCTTCGGTGCCAACCCATACTTTACCGCCCACTTCCAAAAAGCAACTTACGGCTTTACCCTGGATAGACTGCGGTTTGTAAGATGGATAGAAGTAATTGAATCTTTGTTCGGACAAGTCCCAAAAGTTAACCCCTCCAAAATAAGTCCCTAGCCATACATTCTTCTGATCATCCACAAGGATTGACCAAATAGAGTTATCACTAAGACTGAAAGGATCATATTTAACATTGGAAAAAGTTTCAAACCTCTCATTTTCAATATCAAATATATTAAGTCCTTCTTCCGTACCCAGCAGGATTTTTCCATCAATTCTTTGGGCGATCACGCGGACAATATCACTGCTGATGCTGTTATGGTCTTTGGAATGTTTGTAAAATTCTATCCGACCACTTTCGCGATCCAATTTTCCCAAACCATTTGTCAGTGTTCCTATCCAGATATTTTGATCTTCACTCTGAAAGATGGTAAGCACCATTATTTTATCATCACCGGTTTGACCATCGGTGACGTTTATATGGCTAAAACTCTTTCTTTCGTTATGGTACATCTTTATGCCGTCCCTATAAGTCCCCAGCCAGATATTGCCTTCCTTGTCTTTTATCAGCGACCTGATCTCCAGTTCGGGGAAGTAGGTCTCGAGCACTTCTGAAGGATTCTTCGGGTCCACCAGTGAGAGTCCTTTACCGGTTCCTATCCAGATCAATCCGTTTTCGTCAATTACCAGGCTGTTTATTTTAATATCAATATCCAGAGCGATCTTGGTGAACTCCTGCGTGCGTTTATTAAAACTATAAAGCCCGGAAAACGTCCCTATTAACAAGTTCCCATCAGCAGCCTCCTTGATGAAACTTATCGCATTGTCTCCAAGTGCATATGGGCCGTCCGACTGCTGATATCGGGAAACAAAACTTCCGTCGTATTTATTGAGACCGTTTTTGGTTCCAATCCACATAAATCCTTCTGAATCCTGAAAAATGGCAGTAACGGTGTTGGAACACAAGCCATCTCCGACGTTGAGATTGGTAAAAAGGTTCTTCTGGCCGAATACGGAGAATGACATCAGTATCCAGGCCCATGTTAAACAAAACCAGCGGTAGCTTTGGATCCGGTTCATTTTAAAATATATCCTCTTTACCTTCATTTTTACTCTGAAAGCATTTGGCAACCCCTTTCACCAAACCCTAATGTAATAATCAATTAGACAAATAGCGCTATCACGTGATTCTTTTATTACACCCGTAGCGTGCCTGGCCAAAGATCTTTCGCCAGTGGTCTATTTAAAAATATAAGGACCTCCAGGTGCCAAACCGCTATCCTTTCTTTCAAATGAACCGGTTTCAGCATCTCCCTGCTGTGTTCTCCACTCGGACAACCTGTTCCTGAGGTCTTCCATGATTTCCCGGTAATGGGGATTGAACGCCAGGTTCTTTTTTTCATCGGGATCAGCCACCACATCATACAATTCCTCCCTAGGGTGATAGTGATAGCGCCATAACACTGCCCGGGCATGCTCTTCCTGAGAGGCCATTTCATCCCACGTAGTCCAATAGTCTTTATGGGCTCCCTTGTCCATATGAGTGGTATATTTCACTTCAGGGGCCAAATTCAACAGATATTTGTACCGTTTGTTACGGACCATCCGGATAGGCGTTCTGTTCATGTCTCCATCCCCGGTATGGGAGGCATAAATATACTCGCGATGCCGGTTGGTTTTTCCCTGAAGCAGGGGCAAAAAGCTGGTTCCGTCTATCTGTTCAGGCGCCTTCGGCGCTTTCACGCCCGCCATCTCCATAATAGTCGGCAGTAAATCCACCAAAGAGACCAAGGCATCGGTAGCGGTATTCCCTTCAATGACCCCCGGCCATCTCACCAACATAGGGACCTTTATGCCATAATCATAAAGGCTCCATTTTCCAAATGCCCATTGGGGCCCCTGATCACTTGTAAATATGATCACCGTGTTATCCAGCAACTCATTAGACGCCAGGTATTCCATGAGTTTACCGACGTTTGTATCCATTTTTGTTATATCTGTATAATATTGCGCCCTGGCCTTCCGGGTCGCATCAGTGTCGATATGGATGCTGGGTATTTCCACCTCTGAAGCTTCATACTCCGGGTTTTCCGGCCAGAAAACATGGGGGCTATGGTCATTGACAACCAGTAGAAAAGGATCTTCCCCCTCCTTTTTGACTTTGGATAACCACTCATCCACCGGATCAAGCACTAAATCCGTCCACAGTTCTCCCTTTCCCTCATATCCAGGTTCCGGAACATTGGTTCCATGGATCATTTCAAACGGGTATGCCTTCATTGGGCCTAAATGGTACTTTCCTGCAATGGCTACCCGGTAACCTGCCGCCTTAAGATAATCCGGCAAGGTGCGGACATTGTCCTTTATTCCGGAATGATTGGCATGTGCCCCGTTCCTGAACGGCATCAAACCTGTATGGATAGAAGCCCGGGATGGAGAGCAAGTTGGAGAGGTTGCAAACGCATGGGTAAACAATAGGGATTCGCCGGCCAGCCGGTCTATATTCGGTGTCCGCACTATCGGATTTCCGTACAATGGAATATCTATGGCCCCCAAGTCATCAGCGATAAAAAGTACAATGTTTGGCCGCTTTTGGCATTCACCCTCATTTATGAAAACCAAAGTTGCTAGCAACAGCAAATAGAAATATTTCATGGATAAGTTATTTTAGGTTCGTGGCAATTTGATATCATTTAAAGGACCGCGCATGGCGAATCCCTATGTAAAAATGCCAAATCTGATTTTAAATGACTGTAAAAAATGTGGATTTTAATATAACAAATACGTTTATTTCCTGCTGGTGACACACATACACGGCGATCCGGGTGTGGGCATCTATTAAAATATCAGGTTTAGCAGGTACAATTGGCGGTTTTTTGGCGCCGTACTTCCGTTATGGGATCAGTTTTCGATTTGTCTGTAAATTTAAGTATATAAACATTCCACATCAAATAAACAGTTTATTGATGACCGATAGTGTCGGGCTCGCCCGACGTAGTCCCGTCAAAAATCTTTTTTGTACCAAGATACCAATAAAATAAAAAAGCCCGTCTATGCTAAAGCTTCAACGGGCGAAGTCGGGACGCGATAACCGGGCATGGTGTGTTAATAAAAGACTGACTTTTGATCTGTCGGCTGAACCGTTTTCCCGGTTTGTCTGTATATAATTTAAAACGGGTGTGGGTAGGCTGACATATAGGAGTGGTCAAATAAGCCTTTTGTTTAAAAAAGCCCTGCCCGAGCCGCTCTTCAGGTATTTTTCAAATCCAAAAGCCTTATGTTTTTCCGAAAAAGTGATGTATGTTACAAGTGCAACGGGCAGTCTTGATTTGGTAGAGGGAACATATCCGTTATGATGTCTTTTTAATCGCTCGTCGAGATTGGACGTACATCCGGTATACAAATATCCGTCGGCGCATCGAAGTATGTATACAGTCCACATTAAATGAATAGGTTTACGGTGACCGATAGTGTCGGGCTCGCCCGACGTAGCCCCGTCAAAAATCTTTTTTGTACCAAGATACCAATAAAATAAAAAAGCCCGTCTATGCTAAAGCTTCAACGGGCGAAGTCGGGGTGGCAAGATTCGAACTTGCGACCTCCTGCTCCCAAAGCAGGCGCGATAACCGGGCTACGCTACACCCCGAACTCTCTATTCTAACACATTTCCAAAGGTCTTCGGTTCAGATAAATTGAACTTGATGACCTGTTTGGGAAGGCAAATGTAGATATAATATTCTGAAATCAAAAAATGAAATTTAATTTTTTTATATATAGGCAGGTCCCGTTGTTAGGTCAAAATGCCTTTTACCACCTCTCCTGCTACGTCAGTCAGGCGGAACCGCCTTCCCTGGTGTTTGAAAATCAATTTTTCATGGTCCACGCCAAAAAGGTGTAAAAGCGTGGCATGAAAATCATGTACGTGGACCGGATCTTTGATGACGTTGTATCCAAAATCATCCGTCATGCCATAAGAAAATCCGGGCTTTACCCCGGCTCCTGCCATCCACATCGTAAAACACTTAGGGTGGTGGTCTCTTCCGTAATTGTCAGCAGTGAGGGTTCCTTGACTGTACACTGTCCTTCCAAATTCCCCGCCCCATACCACCAGGGTGTCTTCCAACAATCCCCTTTGCTTCAGGTCTTTGATCAACGCAGCGGTGGCTTGGTCCGTTTTCTGGCACTGCGTTTTGATGGCGTTGGGAAGGTTTCCGTGTTGGTCCCATCCCTGGTGGTAGAGTTGTACGAATTTCACATCTCTTTCGATCAATTTTCTGGCCATTAGGCAGTTGGCGGCATAGGTGCCAGGATCTCGGCTTTCCTCGCCATATAAATCAAATACCCAGTCTGGCTCATCGGACATGTCGGTGGCTTCCGGCACAGATGTCTGCATGCGGAAGGCCATTTCATATTGGGCGATGCGGGCGTTGATTTCCGGATCGCCATAGGTGTCAAACTGGACTTCGTTGAGGGCTTTTAGATAGCCTATCATTTCTCTTCTGTCGTCCCCCTCGTAGTTTTCGGGATTTCCTAAATACAATACCGGATCTTTTCCTGATCTGAACTGTACCCCTTGGTGCTGGGAAGGCAGAAATCCATTTCCCCATAGTCTCGCATAGAGGGGCTGGTCTTGGACAGCGTTTTTTGAAACCAGTACCACGAAAGCGGGAAGGTTCTCGTTGTCAGATCCCAAACCGTAGGAAAGCCAGGCGCCAATAGAAGGCCTGCCGGGCAGCTGATGCCCGGACTGCATAAAGGTAATCGCCGGGTCATGGTTGATCTGTTCGGTGACCATGGATTTGACAAAACAAAGTTCATCCACTATTTGTGCGGTGTAGGGCATCAATTCACTCACCCAGGCCCTGCTTTTTCCATATTGATCAAACTCGAAAACAGACTGTGTAACCGGAAAGATGCTCTGGTTGGCGCTCATGCCGGTAAGCCTTTGGCCCCCTCGGATGGATGGGGGAAGGTCTTTGCCATGCATGGCGGCCAACCGGGGCTTATAATCAAAAAGGTCAAGTTGGGAGGGACCTCCACTTTGGAACAGGTAAATGACTTTTTTGGCTTTAGGGGCGTGATGGGGTAAGCCCGGCAGCCCAACATTGGCTAAATGCGCAGCAGGTCCCGCGGCCAAAAGATTATCCGCCGCAAACAGGGAGCCCAAGGCGAGTGAGCCGATCCCCATGGCCGTTTTAGACAAAAAATGCCTCCTGTCCATTTTTTTCTCAAGTTGATGGAGGTCAGGATGGGTCGAAAAACGGTGGTAATGATGGTGTTTGCACATAGACGTCTATCTTTTGGTGATGGTGGCATCCGCATTGATGATGGCACTTGCCACTACCGTATTGGCGGCCCAAATAAACCTGTCGGGCTCTTCCTGTAATTCGTAATTCCCTTTTTGTAACCACCCCTCCATTTTGTCCGGATTTTCTCTGAATTTTCGCAACTCATGGTCTCGGAGTTCCAGGAGAATTTCCATTTCCTTTGGGTTCGGCTGTCGACCGGTCAGTTTGCGGAAAATCTCTCTGACCCCGGTTTCAGGACTTTTTTGTAAGCTGACCTGGGCTCCGAGAATTTTTGCAGCTTCCACAAATATGGGATCATTCATCAGTACCAAAGCCTGTAGGGGGGTGTTCGTTTCCTGTCTTTTCATGGTGGATTCACTCCTTTCCGGGGCATCGAATAAATGCAGGGTGGGATGCGGCACAGACCGCTTCCAAATGGTATAGAGGCTTCTTCTGAAGAGGTTTTCGCCTTTGTCGGGCTCATAATGTGCTCCATTGACACGCCAGAGCCCTTCCGGCTGATAAGGTTTTACGCTGGGTCCCCCGATTTTTTTATGGAGCATTCCACTGGCGTAAAGCACATTATCGCGGATCATTTCACCGGACAAGCGGCCCGAGGGGCCTCTGGCCAGCAATATGTTTTCCGGGTCCCGGTCCATTAGATTTTCATCTGCCAAAGAAGCCTGTCTATAGGTGGCGGACATGACAATAAGTTTCTGAAGGGCTTTTACATCCCAGCCGGATTCCCGGAAATATACCGATAACCAATCCAGAAGTTCGGGATGGGAGGGCATTTCACCTTGGTTTCCGAAATCCGACGTGGAGGCCACCAATCCCCTGCCGAAAAAATTCTGCCATATTCTGTTTACCGCCACCCGCGCCGTCAAGGGGTGGTTTTTATCAACAAGCCATTGGGCAAGTCCCAGCCTGTTTTTGGGGAGGGATTCAGGCATGGGGAGCAGGCTTTCAGGCGTACCGGGGAACACTTCTTCGCGATGGGCATGGTATTCCCCTCTTTCCAACAAATACGTGGGTCTTTGTTCCGGCAGGTCTTGCATGATCATCACTTCCTGAACGGGTTCCACCTCAGCGGCCAATTCCATTCTGGCCCTCTTTAGTTTTGCCAGCGTTGCTTTATGGACCGGGGAGTGGTTTTTCCAATAATGATCCTCTACTATTTGCTGCTCTTCTTCCGTAAGATTAGCGGACGTATTTCCTGTCAGTTCCAGGTACCGTTGATGAGCACCTATCTGCAGTGCTTCTAACGCACTGAGATCTCTGTCATATACCAGCAAGTCGTCCACTAATGCGCCTTTAAGGCCCTTTCCCCGCCATACAGCACCTATCTGTATCCCCGGTTGCTTTGGGTCATCGAAGAGGATGTCTTTATACAGGTTGTCGCGAAGCACGTCTGTCTCAAGCAATTTCCCATCCAAGAAAACTTTCAGCCCATCAGCTTTGGAAGAGCCATCGTATGTCATGATCAGGTTAACCCATCGGTTTCGCGGGACCGCTTCTTTGGTCAGTTTGATAATCGCATCATACGGTGCGGTATGGGCCAACACAAGTTCCAGCTTGTTGTCTTTTAGATAAAGATGATAACCCCTCCGGTTATATAAAACCGCTCCTGTCCCCGTATGGAAGATGGCCCCGTTTTCCAATTCTTCAGGTAAATTAAGCCATATACTCACACTGAAAGCCGCTGACCTGGAGAATACACCCGCCCCTCCCATGTCCAGCCATGCATCGCCATCCAGCAGAGCAGCCTTACCATTTAAGCCTTTCACGAGAACCGGGGATACATTTTTCACTTCATTGCTTTCCATCACTCCTTTCTGGGCGGGATTCAAAAGATTCTGCAGGGGGAGACGGTCAAAATTAAAATGGGCCGTAGGACGGGGAGGTGGTGTTTGACCGGCAACTTTTTGGTGGTTTTCTTCTCCAAGCCAATGAAGGAAATCCCCTCTACGGTCCTTCTTTATATTTTGCAGGTCAATAGACAGCTTTGATACATTCCGGTCAAGCATGGTTATAAGGGAATCTTTCCGTTCATCCGTCCACAGCATTGTGGGCACCGGCATGGCGTCATCCCAGGAGATCTGTCCGGCCTCGTCTACCTGGTTGAAAAAACTGCTTAGTTGGAAATATTCTTTTTGGGTGATGGGGTCATATTTATGGTCATGGCACCTGGCACATTCCAGGCTGAGGGCCATAAAAGCCTTCCCGAGGGTGTTGGTTCTGTCAGCCACATACTCTACCCTGAATTCCTCTTCCACGATGCCTCCTTCCATATTTTGGGGATGTATCCGGTTAAAGGCTGTTGCGAGAAGTTGCTCTTTGGAAGGATTGGGCAAGAGATCTCCGGCCAGCTGATAAAGGATGAAGCGGTCATATGGCATATTTTCATTATAGACTTTTATCACCCAATCTCTCCAGGGCGACATATCCCGGTATCGGTCAACGGTATACCCATGCGTGTCGGCAAAGCGGGCGATGTCCATCCAGTGCATGGCCATTTGTTCCCCATAATGGGGAGATGCCAATAGCCTATCTACTTGTTTTTCATAGGCTTTCGGAGAATTGTCGCTTACAAAACCCTCCAATTCTTCGATGGTGGGGGGTAAGCCGGTCAGGTCAAGGCTGAGTCTCCTGAGAAGGGTTTCCTTGTCCGCTTCCTTAGAGGGGATCAAGCCCTCCGATTCCAGGGAGTAAATGACGAAATGGTCAATAGCATTATATACAGGATATTTTTGGTCGATTTGTGGCACCGCTGGTTTTTCCGGTGGGATAAAAGCCCAATGTTTTTTGTAACCGGCGCCATCCTGTATCCACTTTATCAGAATGGCTTTTTCTTTCCCGGATAATTCGAGATTTGATTCTGGCGGAGGCATTTGGAAGTCTGGATTTTCGGAAATGACTCGGTGGTAGACTTCACTTTTTGATAAGTTGCCGCGTGTTATGGCTCTTTTTCCTGATGATTCAAGCGTTTTGTATGCATTTTCGGGCAGGTCAAGTCTCAGGCTGGCTTGTCTTGCGGCCGCATCTGGCCCATGACAGGAAAAGCATTTATCGGATAAGATGGGCTTCACATGTACATTGTAATCCAACGCTTCAGGAAGTGAATCGAGGACCGCTTTGATTTCATCGGGTATCTTGGTGTGGCAAGACACAAGCGTGTATATCAATAAAAGGCAATATATGCGATAGGAGCGAAGCATGATTAGCCGGTTTGCTTACTGTGAATAAAATTAAAAGATTCAAATACCAATTCCGATTTTTTGGGATAATAATGTAGCTGTAATTGACCACAGTATACTGCTGAACTGGGTTAAATGCCTGTAAGAAAATATGGTGATTCTCAAATTTCTTCGGTCTGCTGATAAAAATGGCTTTGTTTTTGTCTTGGGCCTGTTAGGAATAAATTAACTAAAGAAACCAATATAAGATTACCATGAAAAAATACGCATCCTTATTCAGTATTTTGATTTTATGTCTTTCGGCATCCTGTGTTTCTAAGAAAAAATATACCGAACTTCAAGGGGAACTTTATTCTACTCAAGTGGCACTGGCCAACACGACTACCGAGAAGGAGAGGTTGGAGGAGAAGTTTGCTAAAATCGAAGCCAGGGTTGAAGAGTACAACGCCAAGATTAATTCCCTCAGGGATACCAATGATCATCTCCAGGCGGAGAATGATGAGAAACTTAGCCTTGACGGTGCCATGCTGATGTCTAACAATATGAGGAAACAGCTCCACAACACCCTTGCTCAGGTGGATCCCGAAAAGCTTGCGCAGGCTGAGACAATGGAAGACTCCGTAAACCTGGCCATCTCCCACAACCTGATGAGGTCAATGACCGAGGCAGAAGGGGCAGAAGAGGATGATATTGTCATAGATATTGATAAGACAGTTGTCATGATATCCGTGTCTGACCGTTTACTTTTCAATACCGGGAGTTACAGAGTAAGTACCAAGGCCAGCAATCTGCTGGAAAGGTTGGCGGAAGTAATTAAAAGCGAGCCGAGCATGGAGGTAATGGTAGAGGGCCATACTGATCCCAGGAGTATTTCTACTGCGGTGGTGCAGGATAATTGGGATCTGAGCGTTAAAAGGGCCACTTCTATCGTAAGGAAGCTGGTGGATGATTATCAGGTGGCACCGGAGCAGTTGATTGCCGCCGGAAGGAGTTATTACTTTCCGTTAGTAGATAACGACAGTCCCGAGAATATGGCTAAAAACCGAAGAACCAGGATAATCATCATCCCGGATTTGGATAAGTTTTTTGCGTTGATGTAAGCGTGATAAAGCCCGGTAAATGATTGCCAGGCTTTTTTTTCGAGTTGAAGATGGGTTTATGAAAAAAAGGACACTATAACAATCCCGCTGGGGCTTCCCGATACGCCTCCAGCCGTCGGCTCATCGGGACAGGCTTCTCGCCCCATGGCGTATGCTGAAATAAAAAAAGCTCATTATAAATAACAATGTCTCATACCTAACTGTGACCATGGGGATACAAATTTGGATCCCATTTATAGCTGATTTAACACTGTTAAGTGAAAATTAGGAGCATAACCGTCAACCATCCATGTATCAAAAACATTAAGTTTAGTTGGTAGAACTTGAGCTCCGAATTTAGCAAAAAAAACCTTTCAATTCTCCAAAAAAGCACAAAACTGTACGCTTATATTCTAACTACTGCCAGACACCCTCCTTGCTTTTATTCCTCAAAGATACGGTCATCATCATACTGCGGGAGCTTGAAAATACAGCTTACTAAAAAGAGATTTTTTGCCGGGTTTCAGGCAGCAAACAGTTATACCTCATTTACCACTTTAGCAAACTTATTCCTGTATTCAATCGGAGTAAGTCCTGTGATTTTTTTAAATATATCTCTAAATGCTTTCGTATCCGTGTAACCTACATCAAACATAATTTCAGTTACGTTCTTTCTTGATGCTTCAAAGAAAGTTTTGGCAGCTTCTATTCTTACCCGTTGTATATATTCGATGGCTGTATTATTGGTAGCCTCCTTAAATCTTCTTTCAAATGTTCTGCGACCCGAATTAATCAGATTGGCTAAAGTATCTATTGTTATTTTATCACAATAGTGTTTTTCGATATAATCCTGTACTTTTTGGATATCATCATCCCCGTGATTCCGTTGGCCTTTGAAAATTGTGAACTGAGATTGGCTGTCTCTCCCGATATCCAGTGCAAAATATTTTGAAATCATGACTGTTGTTTCCCTGTCCGCAAACTTTTCAACCAGATATAATATTAAATTCCATAAACTATTTGCTCCGCCACTGCTGTAAATATTATCGTGTTCGGTGATGATTGCACCGTCTTCTACCTCCACCTCCGGGAATCTTTCTTTAAACTCGCTGATATAAGCCCAATGCGTAGAGCATTTTTTGCCATTGAGCAAACCTGTTTCGGCTAAAAGAAAAGCACCGATGCATAAACTGGCAAGACTGGAACCTTTCTGGTATAATTTTTTAAAATAAGGTATCGCTTCTGCATTGGCCTGAATCCCTTTGGCGGTTTCGCCAAATGTAGGAGGTATGATAAGCAGGTCGGTTTCGGTCACATCTTTGAGCAACCTATTGGTTTTTATCATGTATTCGCCATTGTTAGCGGGTACATATTCTTTTAGACCTACATACTCGACCTTGAAAATGGGCTTTTTGCCAAAGGTGGTCAAAAACTCATTGGCGGTATGGAAGGTTCTAAATGGGGGCGTAACGGCCTCAATAACGCCATACTCAGGTACAAAGACAGAAATCTGCATGCCAACTATTGCTATTAAGCTACAAGATAAAAAAATAGTTTTGTCATAATCCCCCCCGAAAACTGTCATTTTCACAACAGCAGTGATTTCATACCCCATTGTAACTTTGAATTATAAAATTTAGCAAACAAAAATTAAGTCAAATCACAATGACACAAGCAACAAAAATTACGGTAGAAGCAACTGCAAATGCTCCCGTAGCAAAAGTCTGGAAGGCATGGAATACACCAAGCGACATCATGCAATGGAATACGCCCGACCCAACCTGGCATACTCCAAGCAGCGAAAACGACCTGCGGGTTGGCGGTAAATTTAAGAATAGAATGGAAGCCAAAGATGGCAGCTTCGGTTTTGACTTTGAAGGTATTTATGATAAGGTGGAACTGCATAAGGAAATTACTTACACCATGGGTGACGGAAGAATGGCCACCACGTTGTTTACCGAGCAAAATGGCAAAACCAACATGGCCACCACATTTGATGCTGAAACAGAAAATGATTCTGAGTTTCAGAAACAGGGATGGCAAGCTATCCTGAACAGTTTTGTAAAATATGTTGAATCAACCAATCCGCAAATTAATAAAGATGAAAAAGAATAAAATAATCTTTTGGGTGGCAACTACCATCATCATCCTTTGGGAAGGGGCAATGCCGCTCGGCACCATGTTGTTTGCACCGGAGTACATCAATGCAGGGACAAAACCATTGGGCTACCCCGATTACTTTGCCTATGCGCTTGTTATCTGTAAAGTACTCGGAGTATTGACGATTTCCCTTCCTAAAATATCAAGCAGGCTAAAGGAGTGGGCATATGCAGGACTCACTTTTAATTTGATCTTTGCCTTTATAAGTCATGCATATGTCGACA
The DNA here is from genome assembly GCF_042652345.1 of Negadavirga shengliensis. Taxonomy (NCBI): domain Bacteria; kingdom Pseudomonadati; phylum Bacteroidota; class Cytophagia; order Cytophagales; family Cyclobacteriaceae; genus Negadavirga; species Negadavirga shengliensis. The sequence goes on along the minus strand of NZ_JBHSJJ010000001.1, from coordinate 294,003 downwards.
AAAACATCGGTTTTATGCTGATGCCGCTGGTGGTATTGGGCATTCTTGCCGCTTCCTACATTTACAACAATAAGATCCTGACGAATAACCAAAACGAATTGTCATTCACGAAGTGATGTCCGAAAAGCTTATTGAAAAAATCGTCACGTCGGGAAAAGTAAAATGAGGAAACGCCAAAGAGTAAAAAATATCATTAATAACACATTCAATTTAAATAAAATGAAAAACAACGCTGTTTCATTACCCAGGATCATAAAAGCAAGCCCGGAAAAGGTGTTCCGGGCATTTGCAGACCCTTTAGCATGTTCAACTTGGCTGCCCCTTATGGCTTTATATGTACTGTGCAGCAAATGGATTTTAAGGTAGGAGGTGGGTTCAGAATGACCTTCGTCAATTTCAGTACAGGGAACGGACATTCCTTCGGTGGAGAATATCTTGAAATAAAACCCCATGAATTCATTAAATATACCGATAGGTTTGACGACCCCAATTTGCCCGGAGAAATAACCACGACCGTTCGGCTGAACAGGGTTTCGTGCGGCACTGAGCTTAATGTGATCCAGGAAGGAATCCTTTTGGCAATACCGGCGGAAATGTGTTATTTAGGCTGGCAGGAATCACTGGAGAAATTAATGAAACTGGTAGAGCCTGAAATTCCCGATGCTTAAACTAATATAACTATGACTGACTCTGATAACGGTAAATTTGTGAGTGCGGTTTTCATAACGTTTTCCGGGAACTGTAAAAGGGCGCTCACCTATTACCAAACCTGTTTTGGCGGTACCTTGCGATTCGAGACTTTTGAAGAGGAATTGCAAGGGTATGCCGAAATACCTGTCGTCAGCGGGTCGTTGGTTTCTGATAGCATAGTCATTTATGGTTCGGATCTGGTACACAACGAAGGAAGAATACTTGGGAATTATATGTCTATATTTCTGCAATGCAGAAATATAGACGATAGACAAGCGCTTATTGAAAAACTAAAATTTAATACCCAGATTCCTTTTGTCAATAATGGCGATGACCATAAACTGGTTGAGGTAACTGATGCTTTTGATGTGAGGTGGGTATTGAGCGTTTAGGAATAGAATAGGCACACAATGAAAAGCCCCCTGAAGTGTGGTTTTGTGATACCACAGGGAGCCCCCCACCCGGCCCACTTCCTATCCTGCTTTGGGACAGGCCTCTCCCTTTGGGACTTATACAAAAAAAGACTCCGCTGTATGATAACGAAGCCTTAATATTTACCGAGGAGGGATTACTTTGTGATCACTACAGCCCCTTTTGCAAATACCAAGCCCGCAAAGCCCTTGCTTTGAAAATAAAAAAGACCCCGTAAAAAATAACGAGGTCTCATTTTAACAGTGATCCCGCTGGGGCTTTCCGAACCGGCCCGCGTCCCGCCCTGCTTCGGGACAGGCTTCTCGCCCATAATGATTTGTCAGAAACAAAAAAACCCGGATCCAAAGACCAGGGTTTTTTCTTATTGTGATCCCGCTGGGGCTCGAACCCAGGACCCTAACATTAAAAGTGTTATGCTCTACCAGCTGAGCTACGGAATCAAATGTCTCCGGAAAACTTGGTTTTGAGGCCAACTTTTCCGTAATTGGACTGCAAATTTAACCGACTATATCTAAAATGCCAAACATAACGCCGCTGTTTATTGCCAAATTATTGGTCTTTTTTCTTTTCCTTTTTCAAATCATTGATTGTCAAGCCAATGTTCCTGTGTTGCAAAAAGCAGACTCTTTATTTACTGCTAAAAAATATAAAGAAGCACTGGTTTTATATGAGGAACTGCTCGACGATCAGGCTTATTCTCCTGCTATGCTGTTAAAAATGGCATTCATTACAGAAGGGGTTGGGGATTATCCAAAAGCTTCTTTCTATCTCTCCAAATATTATGAACATAACCCCAATCCCAGGGTCATCAACAAGATAAAGGAATTGACCAATCAGGGGAATTTGGTAGGGTATGATATCAGCGATAGGGACAGATTTTTTAAGATGCTGGTGGATTATAAACAGGAGATTACGGCTTCTTTTGCGCTTCTGATGCTGACATTTCTGATATGTGTGTTTGTTTTTCCCCATAAAAAGTCAGGATTTTATATGCCGGCAATCATCTGTTTGACACTGGCTTTTTTCAGTAACAATTTTTTAAAGCTCCCGGACAGGGCCATCGTTACCGGTAGTCCGACTCTAATCATGGATCAGCCTACCGCCGGAGGCAATTTGGTCAGGAGGGTGGATGCCGGACACAGGGTTATTATCCGGGATGCAAAAGACATATGGTATGAAATCAAATGGGGAGATAAAAGAGCCTATATCAAAAAGGAAAATGTTTCAGAAATTTAAGGGGTCAAAGTATTTGAAATGACCATTCATTTTGATCTTGTTCTTGGCAGATTCGATCTCTTTAATGAGTGGAATGATTTTGTCAAAATGCTTTATGAGATATTCCAACCTTTTGTTTTCTGTTTCCAATATTAGCAATTCATATTCCTGTTCGGGTTTAAGCCCTACCTTGTGGGCATAGGTAAAGGAATTGATGGTTTCCCGGCTGAGATCCACGGGATATTGCAACAACTGAAATACTTCCTTTAAACGCTGTTTAAACTCCATATTTTTATCGCGGTCGCTGGTCATGTCCAACGGTAGAAACTCCACTTTACCTCCTGCATACAGTTTGTCAGCGAGGGGGTTATGAAAATCAAGAATCTTAAAAGGCCGTTTGCCTTTGGTTTTAATGTCCATTCTTCCGTCATCGTAGGTTTTATATATTTCCACTAACTCTACTTCCGTGCCGTATTTCATTAATTTGTCCAGGAAAGTGCAGATTCCGAAGCATTTGTCTAATTCATGGCAATCTTTTATCATTTGCTTGTATCGTGGTTCAAAAATATGAAGATTCAGGTTTTCGCCGGGGAAAGCCACCAATTTCAGCGGAAAGAAAAACAGTTTTTGTGCCATTGGTTCGTGGGTTAAACGAATGATGTCAACTTAGACGGACTGTTGCTACTTATTTTACTATTTTAAAACGATAAAGTTTTTATTTCTTTTATAGGAGACCGTTATTTCTTGGATTTCATTCCGTATAATTTAATTATTCATCCTTTGATCAAACCCGGATGCAGATTCTTAAGGTTACTTTAATTTTTTGTGGGATGGTGGATTGAATAAAAAAAGCTACAGGTTAACGGTTGTGTTGAAAGGGGCTATAACTTTCGCGTCCGGTTTATTTTCCGGGTTTCAGGTTTGGGAAAATTCATTGAGGAAAAGCAGAAGAATTCCGGGTTACTGGATGCCAAGTTGCGCCGGACGATATAAAGCAGACGTGGCATAATCAGCCTCATCTCGAACTTCCATCCTGATCCTGTTCATCATCCTCTTGTACTTCTACCAGGGAAAGAATCTCTCCAGGTGACATGTAAAGGGTTTTGATTTTATTTTTGTAATCGTCGGGTAGCCTGTCATGGTTTAAAACAAAGTTTTTGGTGGCAATTATTTTTTTTCCTAACCCATAGGCTACGGCATGGCTGTCGGCAGCGATTTCGGCCTCCGTAACAAAGTTGTCCGAGCAATAATATTGGATCCCAAACCCCATCATATTCAAGGCACTTCTTTCCAGATAGTCTTTGATATGCCCCAATTCGTGACCTATCCATCCCAATAGAACATCATGCGGCAGTTCCTCGATAAGAACTGCCTCATCTTCCAATTCCAGATACCTGCTGATTTTAATTTTATACGCCCTGTTCTCCTTTTTATTCAAAATGAGAGAGCCGATTTTGGGCTGGGCCTGCATAACTGATCCGGATATCCTGTTTTTGAACTGAAAGTCGATTTTGATATCCAGCAGGTCAGGAAAATACGAAAGTGCTTCCAGTGTAACTTCCCGGATAGCATCGGGTATCTCTTTGTTCAGGGCGTATTTTTCCAGGTCATCATTGCTGTATTCACTAAGCTCTGCAGCCTCTTTTATCCCGTCATTTTTGTAAAAAAACTCAATGGAATTCTGAATGAATAATATATTTATTGAAAATACTAAATTAATTATTATTTTAATCATAATTTTACTGATCCATATATCTTTAATTATACGGATTTATTTTCACATAAGCAAATTATTAAGGGGGTTATCTCAGGAACAGATGCAAGCAATGGTTACCGGCTTTTTATGATAACGGTTTTTTCGGTAGGGAAATTGCCGGCGGGAATAATAAAAAAATAAGCTTTTATGTTAGTTGTCGTAAAAAAACATAAAAGCCTATTCAGTGATTTATAATGCAATGGTTATATGGCCCAAGCTTTGTCTCCTTTTTTGTAATCGACACAGGGATCATATCTCCCGGGAGTCTCGATAAACCTCAGTGCCTGTGTAGCCCCTATTTCAGATGTGAAATATCCCAACACGGTAAGGTCCTTCAACATTCCGATATATTTGGGGCTTTTGTCACCTTCATTGAATTCAGCTATGGCTTTCTTGTTGAGCTGGTTAAGGAATGCCGTTCTTTCGTCTACAGAAGCATCCATGAAGTTCTTGCCCGTTTCAGATTTGAAATCCTTTTTCAGACTGTTAAGGCCATTTATAAAGGTTTCCTGTTGCTCCTTATTATAGGTGTCTTTTACCATCATGGCCATAAAGCTGCCAATCCCTGCTGCTTTGGCCCCGGGCGTATCGGTAGTGGGGATAATGGCCTCTCCGATTTCGTCCATATAAGCGATTTCCTTTTCAGAAAAGTCAAGTCCTTCTATTTTATCTTCAGGAGCACAGCCGGTAAGGATCACATTGGCACCGACCATGGTGCCACCCATCATCAGTACCACGCTTTTTAAAGCTTCTCTTCTATTCATTAAATTCATGTCAGTTCCTAATTTAGATTACAAGTTCCTTCTTTTCAGCTCTTTTACAGCAAAATCAGCAGCTCTTGCCGTCATGGCCATATAGGTGAGCGAGGGGTTTTGCGCAGCTGCTGATGTCATGGCAGCACCATCGGTTACAAACACATTTTTCGCATCCCAAACCTGGTTGTTGCCATTCAGCACTGACGATTTAGGATCCCTTCCCATTCGTGCCGTGCCCATTTCATGGATGCCCTGTCCGAAGGTGTATCCATTGTCATAGGTGTTTACGTTTTTCACACCCGCAGCTTCCAGCATTTCTGCAGCGTCATTCATCATATCGACGCGCATCTTCTTTTCATTTTCACGGATTTCGGCATCCATTTCCAGCACATACATGCCCCACTTGTCCTTTTCCGTCTTGCTGAGTTTGATGGTATTGTCGTGGTAGGGCAGGATTTCTCCAAAGGCAGTCATTCCGATGCTCCATGGGCCTGGCTCAGTCAGCTCTTCCTTCATCGGTGCCCCGAAATCCAGTTCGGCCACTGTTCTGCTCCAGCCGCTTCTGCTGGCACCACCCTGATAGCCGAAACCCCTGATGTAGTCCCTCTTCTCATTTCCCAGATTCCTAAACCTCGGAATATAAAAACCGCCGGGCCTCCTTCCGAAATAATACTTGTCTTCGTATCCTTCCACAAGCCCATTGGCACCCAATCTGAAATGATGATCCATTACGTTGTGTCCCAATTCTCCCGAGCTGCTTCCCAATCCGTCGGGCCAAATGTCCGTGGCAGACCGCATAAGGATGGCTGTTGAGTTAAACGCGGAAGCACATAGAAAAATTATTTTGGCGTCAAATTCATGGGTTTCATTGGTTTCCCCATCCACAACCTCCACACCAGTAGCTTTTTTACTGTCTTTATCATAAATGATCTTATTGACGATAGACCATGGCCTTAAAGTAAGGTTTCCGGTCGCTTCAGCAGCGGGTAAAGTAGAGGCCTGGGTGCTGAAATACCCTCCAAACGGACATCCTAAGGAACATTTGTTCCTGTATTGACATCCCGGTCTTCCCGGTAGAGGTTCGGTGATATTGGCGACCCTGGCGTTGGTGATCAACCTCGCGCCTCCAAATTTCTGCTTGACCCTTTCCGCGACGTCTTTTTCCACACAGTTAAGCGGCATGGCAGGCATGAATTCCCCGTCTGGCAGCGTGGCCAGCCCGTCACGGTTACCGGAAATGCCTGCAAATTTCTCCACATGGCTGTACCAAGGAGCAAGGTCTTTATAGCGGATTGGCCAATCCACCGCAATCCCCTGTTTTAGGTTGGCTTCGAAGTCTATATCGGCCAGTCGGTAACTCTGTCTGCCCCATAACAGGGAGCGGCCTCCTACTTGATAGCCCCTAAACCAGGTGAAGGGCTTTTTTTCAATATAAGGGGAGTCTGACTCGTGTGCCCACCAGTCCAGATTCAATTCGTTCAGCACATAATCCCTTCTCAGGTTGGGATGGTTTTCCAACATCTCCACGGTCCTTCTTCCCCTGTGGGGGATTTCCCACGGTGTTTTTGTCGCATTTTTATAATCCTTAACATGTTTTACGTCAGGACCTCTTTCCAAAAGGAGTACTTTCAATCCTTTTTCCGTCAACTCTTTTGCCGCCCAGCCACCACTGATACCTGACCCAACGACAATAGCGTCATAACTTTGATTAGCCATATATATTGATAATTTATTTTAAGTTTACAAGTATATTGCTTTTTTTCAAGGTTTTCACATAAATTTTTTAATATTCGGATTCTTGCTGTTTAAAGCGGGGTAGATTCACATCTCTTTAATTTACAACGACTTAATCCATGCCTAGTTGACCCGTTTTTGGGATTTTTTTTAGGGTTCTGCGCAATTCCGAAGCTTTTTTGAAATCATTATCGGTAAAGAAAACAAGGAATATAATTGTCACCACCAATGCAATGGCTGAGGGGATAAGCCATATGTATTTCCATTCGTGTACGCCATCTGAGAGGTAAATATCCGAAACGATACCGGCTACCCAAAAACCAATCAGCATGCCGATGCCATAGGTTGCCAAGGTAATCAGTCCCTGTGCCGCGCTCTTGTATCTAGGACCGGCTTTGGAGTCGGTATAAATCTGTCCTGAAACAAAGAAAAAGTCATAGCAGATCCCATGCAGCGCGATCCCTATGATCAGCAGATAAGTGCCGGCACCGGCATCACCAAAAGCAAAAAACACATACCGCACCACCCACGCCAGCATGCCCACAATCAACGTGGTTTTCAAACCGAATTTTTTAAAGAACAGAGGCATAAGTAACAGAAATAATACTTCTGAGACCTGTCCTATGGTCATTTTGCCGGTGGGATTTGACAGACCTACCTCTGAAAGAAACGGATTGGCATTTTGATAATAGAAAGCCAAAGGGATACATATCAACACCGAGGACATAAAAAAAATGGCAAAGTCCTTGTCCTTGAGTAGTTTTAAAGCATCAAATCCCAGTATTTCAGAAATGGACTGCTTTCCCTTCATAGCGGCCTTGGGAGGAGTGGCGGGGAGGGTGAAAGCAAAAAGCCCAAGTACCAATGATGAAACGGAGGACATCATGAAGGTGTTTCTGAGTAGCCCTTCGGAGATGGCTGTCGGACTATCCCAAACGAAGAAGAAGCTGATCAATAAACCCGCAACAATCCACCCAATGGTTCCCCATACCCTAACGATGCTAAATTCTTTGGCAGGATCTTTCATTTGATTAAAAGATACTGAATTGACCAAAGCAAGCGTGGGCATATAAATCAGCATGTATAAAAATACGTAGGGATAGAATGAAGCAAAACTGTCCGCTTTGAACATCAGGTACATCAACACCGCCCCGGATAAATGGAGGATTCCCAGGATCCGTTCCGCATTGAAATACCTGTCTGCAATCAGGCCAATGATGAATGGGGCGATGATGGCGCCAAAAGATTGTGTGGAAAATGCCGCGGCCAGTTGAGTACCTGTGGCACTTAGATTGTTTCCCAAAAAGGTACCAAGGGTGACAAACCAGGATCCCCAGACAAAAAATTCCAAAAACATCATCAGGGAAAGTTTCAATTTGATTGAATTGTTCATTGCATCAGGTTGATTATGATTTTTTATTAAGTGAAGCCGATTTCATAAGTATGTAGGGAAACTATTGATGGATTTATTTAAATTTAAGCCAATTTAATGTAAATTTATCATTTGAGAAAGCACGGTAATATTCCCCATGCAGAACGGTGTTCTGAGTTTACTCCGGATTCAATGCATTAAATGCATTGATTTTCTTTGTTTTATAGGGGACGTGAATTGAAATATAACAGAATAAACTGAACTTCAAAAACCAAAAAACCAAAGATCTAAATAATGAACAACAGGAAATTAAAAATGGGTATGATCGGCGGTGGCCCAGGGTCATTCATTGGGGCGGTGCACAGGATTTCCGCTGCGATGGATGGGCTTATTGAGTTGGCCGCCGGAGCTTTTAGCAGTCAGGCGGACAAATCCGCCCAAACCGGCCGTGAATTGTTTCTGCCGGAAAACAGGGTTTATGGATCCTATGATGAAATGTTCGAAAAAGAGCTCCAGCTTCCGGAAGACGAAAGAATAGATTTTGTGGCAATTGTCACCCCTAACCATGTCCATTTTGATCCCACTGTAAAAGCTTTAAAAAACGGATTTCATGTTGTTTTGGATAAGCCGATGACTTTTACCTATGAGGAAGCCAAAGAGCTTGACCAGGTGATAAAAGATACCGGGTTGCTTTTTTGCCTTACCCATACCTATACCGGTTATCCGATGGTAAAAGAGGCAAAACATTTGATTGCCACAGGGGTTTTGGGAAAAATCAGGAAAATCTATGTGGAATATCCACAGGGGTGGCTATGGACTGATGTGGAAAATACCAACTATAAGCAGGCGGTATGGCGGACTGACCCCTCCAAAAGCGGGATAGCCAATTGCATGGGGGATATAGGTACCCATGCCTTCAACCTGGCCGAATACGTCAGCGGACTGAAGTTGACCAAACTTTGTGCGGATCTCAATATCGTGGTAGAAGGACGTAATTTAGATGATGATGGGGCGGTCTTGATGAAATTTGACAATGGCGCGACAGGCGTGTTGATGGCCTCCCAAATAGCGACCGGATCGGAAAATAATATAAAAATCAGGGTTTTTGGTGAGAAGGCCGGGTTGGAATGGCAGCAGGATGATGCCAATACATTGATAGTAAGGTACCCTGAAGGACCGGATCAAATATACCGTACGGGAGGGAACATACCCTATCTGTCTTCTTTGGCAATGGAAAATATCCGGACGCCGGGTGGACATCCGGAAGGTTATCTGGAAGCTTTTGCCAATTTATACCGTAACTTTGCCCGGTGTTTATATGCAAGAAGGAATGGGGAGACTCCTAAAAAGGAATGGGAGGACTTTCCAGGTGCAGAGGATGGGGTAAGAGGTATGGCGTTTGTAGAACATGTGGTCAAAAGCAGCAAATCTGATCAAAAATGGACTAACTTTGAACTCTAAAAATAATAAACCTTATGAAAACCATTAAAGGGCCTGCGCTGTTTTTGGCGCAATTTGCCGATGATAAACCACCTTTCAATAACCTAAAAGATATATGTAAATGGGCAGCTGGCATAGGATATAAAGCCGTGCAGATACCTACTTGGGATGCAAGGCTGATAGATCTGCAAAAAGCAGCCGAGGATATGGATTATGTCAAAGAGATTCAGGCGACGGTGAAAGATGCAGGTGTGGAAATCTCTGATTTTTCGACTCACCTCCAAGGCCAACTGGTGGCGGTGCACCCTGCTTACAATGAATTGTTTGACGCTTTTGCGCCCAAAGAACTGGCGGGAGACTTAAAGGGAAAATCTGAATGGGCCACCCAACAGCTCAAATGGGCTGCACGGGCCTCTAAGAATTTTGGATTGACTACCCATGCTACGTTCAGCGGTGCCCTAATGTGGCACACGGTGTACCCATGGCCCCAACGCCCCGCTGGATTGGTTGAGACCGGTTTTGATGAATTGGCCAAAAGGTGGATTCCGATTCTTGATGAATTTGACAAATACGGGGTGGATGTGTGCTACGAGCTGCATCCCGGAGAAGACCTGCATGATGGGGTTACTTTTGAAAAGTTTTTGGAGAAAGTCAATCATCATAAAAGAGCCAATATCCTTTATGACCCAAGCCATTTTGTACTTCAGTGTCTGGATTATGTGGAATTCATTGACATCTATCATGAGAGGATCAAGATGTTTCATGTTAAAGACGCGGAATTCAATCCCACCGGAAGACAGGGAGTGTATGGTGGGTATTCAAGTTGGGTGGAAAGAGCCGGAAGATTCCGTTCCCTGGGAGACGGACAGGTGGATTTCAATGCCATATTCAGCAAGCTGTCCCAATACGATTTTGATGGATGGGCCGTTCTCGAATGGGAATGTGCACTTAAACACCCTGAAAATGGCGCCATTGAAGGGGCTAAATTTATCGCTGAAAAAATAATCAGGGTGACAGAAAAAACTTTTGACGATTTTGCGTCCGCAGGCGCGGATGAAAACCTCAACAAAAAAATACTTGGAATCAATTAATCTATCATAATAAAAAGCAATGAAGTTAAACAATTTGTTAAGTCTAGCCATGATTGCAGTGGCATTTATGGCATTTTCGTGCGGTGGTTCGGATAAACAATCTGAAACCACTTCTACCACTACTGCGCCAGCTCCGGAAAAAGAGGTAAGCTTGGAAGAAAAATATAAGGATCATCCAGACTATGTGAAAGGACTGGCTTTAATCAAGCAAAATGACTGTCCAAGCTGCCATATGGTAGAAAGAAAGATAGTCGGACCCTCATATGCAGACGTGGCCGGTAAATACGAAACCACAGATGAAAATGTAGAATTATTGGCCAGCCGGGTCATCGCAGGCAGCGTGGGTGAATGGGGAGAGATACCCATGCCGGCCCACCCAAACCTGTCCAAAGAGGATGCTGAGCAGATGGTCAGGTTTGTGTTATTGCTAAAAAAATAAAAAATGATCAAGCCAACTCTCGCTTTTGTCTGCCCGTTTCTTCTTTTTGTTGCTTGTGGGCCATCTACGCAACAGCATGAAAATGTAGAAGAAATTGATGAAATAGTTGTGACAGAGGAAGAATGGATTACCTTGTTTGATGGCAACAGCTTGACCGGATGGACAAGTTATGGTAAAGACCAGCCCGGAGAAGCATGGGAAGCAAAAGATGGTGTGCTCTTTCTTAACATCGCTAAAAAGAAGGAAGGAGCTATGGGCGGAGATCTGGTAACTAAAGAGACGTTCGGTGACTTCCATTTGAAGCTGGATTGGAGGATTTCAGAAAATGGCAACAGTGGGATCATGTTCCATGTGGTTGATAACGGTGAGTTCAAGGCACCCTATCACACCGGGCCTGAATATCAACTGTTGGATAACGATGGCCATCCTGACGGGAAAATAACCACCCATAGGTCAGGTGACCTTTACGATCTGATTGAGTCTTCAAAGGAAGCCGCTAAGCCCGTTGGGGAATGGAATCAAACTGAGATCATCGTTCAAAATGGGAAACTTCAATTTTTTCTGAATGGTGTCAAGACGGTAGAGGCCACCATGTGGGACGAAGAATGGGACCGGATGGTGGCAGAAAGCAAGTTCAGGGATATGCCTGGGTTTGCGGGATACCGGGAAGGAAAAATTGCCTTGCAGGATCATGGAGACAATGTTTGGTTTAGAAACATACAAATAAAAAGACTGTGAAAGAAGTTGGGTTTCAAACTTCGGCATTTCAAAGGGCTATCCAGTTGTGGATAGCCTTTTTTTATAAATTCAGCCTGAATGCTTATTTTTAGGTTAACTACCAAAAAAACAGATTCTATGGGAATAATCGAAACGAGTCTCAGAAACCTTGGCGTGCAAGCTGCCAGCCAAGGTACATCCAGTGGTAAAAATTGGTACGATACCCAAGGAGAATGGCTGGCCTCATTTTCACCTGTAGATGGGAATGAAATCGGAAAGGTCCAGGTGAGTGATAAACATGCCTACGACAGTGTGGTAAAATCGGCGCTGAAAGCCGCCACGTTCTGGAGAGATGTTCCCGCCCCTAAAAGGGGCGAAGTGATAAGACAAATCGGCAACGCCCTGAGGGAAAAGAAAAATGACCTGGGTAACCTGGTGTCTTATGAAATGGGGAAATCCTTGCAGGAAGGACTGGGGGAAGTTCAGGAAATGATCGATATCTGTGATTTTGCAGTGGGCCTATCCAGGCAGCTGTATGGGTTTACCATGAGTTCAGAGCGGCCCGAGCACCAAATGTATGAACAATGGCACCCTTTGGGAATCGTCGGGATTCTTTCAGCGTTTAATTTTCCGGTGGCAGTTTGGTCATGGAATGCCATGATTGCATGGGTATGCGGAAATGTCTGCATATGGAAACCTTCAGAAAGAACACCCCTTTCAGCCTTGGCATGTCAGCAGATAGTGGCGGACGTTTTTGATAGGAACGGCCTACCCGAAGGAATATCCTGCTTAGTGACGGGAGATTACAGAATAGGGGAGTGGATAAGCAATGATGAACGCATTCCATTGGTGTCCGCCACGGGTTCTACAAAGATGGGTAGATCGGTCGGCCAAACGGTTGCGGCGAGGCTTGGTAAGGCCATATTGGAATTGGGAGGCAACAATGCGGTCATTATTTCAGAGAAGGCCGATTTGGATTTGGCCATCAGGGCAGCCTTGTTTGGCGCGGTGGGTACAGCCGGTCAACGCTGTACCACTACCAGAAGACTTATTGTGCACGATAGCCTATTTGAGGAAGTGGCCCAACGGTTAAAAAATGCTTATGGGAAACTGTCAATTGGCAACCCTTTGGACCCCCATAACCATATGGGACCGCTTATTGATAAAGAGGCCGTAGAGAAATACCTGGAGGCTGTCCGGAAAGTGAAAGCTGAAGGGGGCAGAACAATAGCGGATGCCGCGCTGTTGGAAGGAGAGGGTTTTGAATCAGGTTGCTATGTGAAACCCTGTATTTTTGAAGTGAAAGAAGATTCGAAGATGGCGCAGCATGAGACTTTTGCCCCGCTTTTATATATGATCCGCTACAGGAATATTGAGGATGCCATAAGAATCCAAAACAATGTTCCTCAGGGTCTCTCATCGGCCATTATGACAACCGATCTGAGAGAGGCAGGGGCGTTCCTTTCCGCAGCAGGCTCCGATTGCGGCATCGCGAATGTCAACATCGGCACTTCCGGAGCTGAAATCGGTGGAGCGTTTGGTGGTGAAAAAGAAACGGGCGGAGGAAGGGAATCCGGATCAGATGCCTGGAAAGCCTATATGCGAAGACAGACCAATACCATCAATTATGGCAGGGAATTGCCCTTGGCCCAAGGGATAAAATTTGATATTTAGAAAACCGACAAAAAATCAAAAATTCCCTGAACGAACTGATGGGGAAATTGAGATATTAAGCGCTGCTATTCTCACTGCCACAGTAGGGATGGTCTGGCATATGCTTCCGTAATTTTGAGGTTTCGGTGTTTAACCGTTGATAAGCTTTCTGATCTTGGATTTGCCTTTCGGTTTTTTAACTCCTGCTCTCGTTTGAAGGTGTCTGTTTTTGAGGGATATGCTTCAGAATAGACCAATATCCAGTTTTTTGTTTTAGCGGTAAATCCTGTGATTTGTCAGGTGCTTTTTGAGCCGGTTTTTAAGGCAATCTCCTGTTATGTTGCATGTTAAATCGGTCCAGCTCACGGGAATTTAATAGGTAAAAATAAAAGGGCATGACTAAAAAAATCCTTAAACGGCGTTAATGTGGGAATTGAGGGATTCGAACCCCCGACCCTCTGCTTGTAAGGCAGATGCTCTGAACCAGCTGAGCTAAATTCCCAAAATTTCAATTTTTTTCTTCCCGTGTTGCTGAAGGGAGAACCTTCCGTGGGAATTGAGGGATTCGAACCCCCGACCCTCTGCTTGTAAGGCAGATGCTCTGAACCAGCTGAGCTAAATTCCCAAGATTTCGATTTTTTTCTTCCCGTTCTACCGAAGGGAGAGCGGGAATCGGCATCAAATTGGATTGCAAATGTAGGCTTTAATTTTTTTGCTGCAAAGATTAATGAGTTTTTTTTGCCGGGTATCTAGGCATTTAATTACGGGTTTATTCATACCGGGATAAACAAATGACTAACTACCTGAGATTTAAGGCAACCCCTGCCCGAAACCATCTACCAGGCATCTGTACCGTTCCGGCTTCAATGTAATCTGTATTGGTGATATTCGAAGCTTCTGCGAAGAAGGCCAATTTCTTGAGTCTATCATAATCGACTCTGGCATCCAATAGGAAATAAGGGTCTAATTTCATCCTTTCTATATGACGGTTTTTTACCGTAAGTTCTATACGGCCATCATATGAAGCTTGTAATCCTGCAATCAACTGGTGCCTGAGAGCATTCAGGGAATACCTTGATTCCAGGCCTTCTTGTTCAACAAGATTGGCGTCAATAAAATTGTAGGACAGGGAAATTTCATCTAACACTAATTTCTTTAATTTTTTATCAAACCGGTAAAATACTCCGGTTTCAATACCCCGAAAAACCACCTCGTTGAAATTTTGAGGCTGCCAGGGACTATCAGCATCAGATCTGGCCCATTCAATCAGATTATCGGTATGGCGGTTAAAATATACCGCCTCTGCTCTGAAGTTCTTTTTTGTGATTTTAACACCCCCTTCATAATTCCTGGCTTTTTCCGGTTCTAGCTGCTCGTTGCCTACGTTAGTCGGACCGACATAGTACAGGTCTGTATAGGTAGGTATCCGAAAACTGATTCCATAATTGGCGTACATTCTCGTTGAACGAGAGAGCTGAAAGCCGATTTCCGCTCCTGGAAAATGCCTCCATCCGTATTCAGAATAATAGTTGGAATACATCCCCGCCCGGACATCAGCCCGGTCCATAAATTCTACTCTATGTTCTAAAAACAGTCCCAGAAGGGTTCTTTCCCGGTTTCCCAGGTTGTTGCTGTCTATGGCTTCATTTCTTCCCTCAATACCAAAACCGCTGGTTCCATATCCGGATTCATATCTTCCGTTGATTTCAAGGGCAAGGATATCGGTAGTATGGTTGTTTCTAAAAAAGCTTGGATCTTTCCTTACCAACCTGAATTCGTCCGTATTTCTTCTCCAGTAGGCCCGCGAATTGACCCAAATATTGTCTTTTTCAAAAATATGACTTAAGGCGGCCAGGTATGTCTGAATGCTTTCCCACTGATCCGGGAAGGTGCTGGTATAAAAACCATTGGCACCAAAATCCCGGCCTGCATAGGCCAGCATGGCTTTAATTTCATGATGTTCATCGATATCTACACCGCCTTCATAAAACACATTGTTCACTTTATAATCCGAATTGTGCCAATGGCCATTGCTTGCATCATGGGAAACAGCAAGGCTTTGTTTAAATTTTCCCATGGGAAGTGCTATCTGAAGGCTACCTCCACGCATACCAAAGTCTCCTCCATATAGATTTCCGTGGAGTAAGGAAGTCTCAGGGAGTTCCGTGATGACATTAATAGCGCCTGTGTAGGCATTTTGTCCATAAATACGGGATGCGGGGCCTTTAAGTACATCCACGCGTTGTATTCCAATCAAAGGTACAGGTATATTCATCATGTGATGGCCCGTTTGGGGATCTGTTAGTTTGATTCCGTTAACGAGCATAAGGGTCTGTTCAAATGATCCGCCGCGTATGCCGATATCTGCTTGGACACCGCCAACGCCCCTTTGCCGTACATCCACACCCGGGGTAAAAGCGAGAATTTCCTGAAGACTCCTTGCCGGAGTCGTTTCAATATCTTTACGGTGGATAATGCTCATATTTCGAGCACTCTTACTGAATGGGATCTCAAGCCTGTTTTCCTGGATCGTGATCTCTTCCAATGAATAAAAGGTGCTATCCGATTGCCCAAAGACGAAATAATTGCCCCACACACTTAATATTGCAGTAAGTACGAACTTCATGATCAATGCTGTAATTAGGAACCCCAAATTACCGAGGTATTTGTGGAATTAACAAATGAGCGGATCGATGAAATATGCTTCGGGGATAGGCGTCCTGATTAGGTAACTGCCATTAAATATTTGGTTCTAAACCATTTTATTACGAAAATTCTGTCAACAAGAGTGGCTTCATCCCCCCCGTTTCTTAAAAGATTCTTTTGTATCTGTTTTCAGGAAAGCCCCTGTTTAAGTATTTTAGCAAAAAACATATTTTGTTATTTATGATAAACAAGATCAGTAGTGTTTTGGGCGCTTGTTTCCTGATGATTTTGATGGCGCAAGTCTATGCCCAGGAAGCCCGGGAAAACAACCAGCAAAAGTTTGATGAATTCACCTATAGACAGGGTTCGGCTTTTCGGGCTGCATCAGGTAAGCCCGGTCCCCAATATTGGCAGAATGTCGCCAATTATACGATTGAGGCTACGTTGGATGAAGCAAACCATAGGCTCAGCGGAAAGGTGAACATCCATTATATCAACAACAGCCCGGAATCTTTGGAATTCATATGGCTGCATTTGGAACAAAACAGATTTAAAACGGACTCAAGGGGAACCCTAACCACCCCCATTCAGGGGAACAGGTATTCCGGAGATGTTGACGGGGGATATACGATCCGGAATGTCTCCTCGCAAATAAAGAAAAGAGGCAGTAAGGTATCGGGGCGTCATCTTATCACCGATACAAGAATGCAGGTCTTTCTGGATGAACCTATACCTGCCCGGGGAGGTGAAGCGCAGGTTTCTATGGATTTTGAATTCGATATTCCGGAGAAAGGAATGGACAGAATGGGGAGGCTTCAAGTGCAGGATGGGACAATATATGCTCTGGCGCAATGGTATCCCAGAGTGGCTGTTTTTGACGACGTGGTAGGCTGGAATATTGAGCCGTATCTGGGAGCAGGGGAGTTTTATTTAGGCTATGGTGACTTTGAGTACAAAGTGACCGTACCTTATGATCACATTGTGGTGGGTTCTGGGGAACTCCTTAATGCCGGTCAGGTTCTTCCTAAATTATTAAATGACAGAATGCAGACGGCTGCATCCAGCGATACGACTGTTTATATAATCAAGCCTGAAGAGGTGAACCAACCGGCAACCACCCGGCCCAAGCAGGATGGAACGGTCACCTGGCATTTTAAAATCGAAAATGCCAGAGATGTGGCTTTTGCTTCTTCAAAGACATTTATTTGGGATGCCTCCAGAATCAATCTGCCGAGTGGGAAAAAAGCCATGGCCCAATCTGTTTATCCCAAGGAAAGCGATGGGAATGACGCTTGGGGACGGTCTACTGAATACAGTAAGGCTTCAATAGAACATTACTCCGATAAGTGGTACGAATATCCTTATCCGGTTGCGGTAAATGTGGCCGCGGATATCAACGGTATGGAATACCCGGGATTGAATTTTTGTAGTTATAGAAGTAAAGGAGCGTCTCTGTGGAATGTAACCGACCATGAATTTGGCCACAATTGGTTTCCGATGATCGTGGGAACCAATGAAAGACGATATGCTTGGATGGATGAGGGGTTTAATACCTTCATCAACCATTACAGTTCGCTGGAATTTAACAACGGTGAATATGGCTCAACGCTCCATCAAACCAGAAAATACCTCAACTGGTTTACCGGTCAGAACAGAGAAGGCATTGACACTTATCCCGATGTGGCTAATACTGCAAATTTGGGGATGATCGCCTATATGAAGCCGGCCATAGGGCTGATAATGCTACGGGAATATATTTTGGGAGAAGAGCGGTTTGATAACGCTTTCAAAGCTTATATCCATAACTGGGCATACAAACATCCTCAGCCGAATGATTTTTTCAATATCATCGAAAATACAGCCGGTGAGAACCTTGACTGGTTTTGGAAGGGTTGGTTTTATGGCACTGATAATATTGACTTGGCCATTGAAAATGTAGTCCCCTATGGCAATGACCGTGTGGTGATACTGTCTAACAAAGGCGGACTGCCCATGCCGGTTCTTTTGGAGATCACTTACGGCGATGGTTCAAAGGAGCGGAAAATGCTCCCAGTGGAAATCTGGCAGAGGGGAAATCAATGGAATTACCTGCATAAATCCAACAAGGAGGTGGTATCCGTGGAAATAGACCCTGATAAGGTTCTTCCCGATATCAACATTGCCAATGACAGATGGCCGAACAGCATCTATGAAAAATAATGTTATCCTGGAAGTAAAGCAAAGGGGAAAAACAATCCGTTTTTCCCCTTTGCTTTTTTGGCTTTTTTTCCTTCAATATTCATCGTTGATCTCCAACCAATAGCCGCTGGGATCGCGGATATAAATCTGTTTAATGCCATCAGGCCGGATGTTGATTTCCCCCTGGTTACCGGGCCAATCTTCAAAAGAAATTTTGTTTTGGCCTAACCTGGCAATGAAAGCATCCAGATCAGCCACACTGAAGCACAGGTGGTTGGTTTTATCAATTGTGGGGTTAGTCCAGGGTTCTTCCCTCTCTATCAAATGGAGCGAAACACCGTCCCCCATTTCATACCAGGCATGCAGGCCGTCTTTGAAGGGTTCGTCAATTTCTTTCAGTCCCACCACTTTTTCGTAAAAATGGCTGCTTTCTTTAAGGTCCTTAACATATACGGCTAAATGATTGATTCTGGTCTGACTATAAGAGTTCATAGAAACAAATAAAACGATTACAAGACTAAAACATATTTTTGGACATTTCATTTTGGGTAGGTTTGGGTTCAAATATGATTCTCATCACGAATTAAAGAAATTTTTCATCAAAAATTTCAATAAACAGGATAAAGAAAAAAGCCAGGGTTTTCATTCCCTGGCTTTTAATATGGCTAATTTTTTATCCTTCATTCGACAAAGGCAAGCCGTTCTGCTTCATCAAACAGCTTGATGGCTTGCTGGTAAATTTCATTGATGTCGTTGATAACCTTATAAAAAGCATTGTCATCGTAAAGGTTTCTCGCCATGTTGGCTTTTATCAACGTTTTGAGATAGGATTTTGATTTGCTGAAATCCTTCTCATTGAATTTCACTTTGTATTTTTCACCTACTTTTATCAAATCATCCAGCATAGCATCAGAAACCTCAAAATTCCTGTAATAATCCTCAAAAGTCATCGAGTCAAACTTCTTTTTATTTTTATCCAGATAATCCAGGATATATTCCCTCCAGGATTCTGAGCCGAAAAGCCTGTTGACATAGGCACTTGTCATACTTGTATCCAGGGGAACAAAGTAGTCCGGCATAATGCCTCCACCACCATATACAGTTCTTCCTTTTACGGTTTCATATTTAAGGCTATCATCAAATGAAATGCTATCGGCACTGAAAAACTCTCCGTGCTCAAGCCTTTTCAGATAATCCAGGCTGTACTCATCCTCATCTTCCCCATAGGGCTTTTGGATAGAACGACCGGATGGGGTAAAATACCGCGCAATGGTCAATCTGAGTTCTGCACCATCTGAAAGATCAATAGGCATTTGCACCAATCCTTTGCCGAAGGACCTCCTCCCCACTATCAATCCCCTGTCATTGTCTTGCAGTGCTCCCGCAACAATTTCGGAGGCGGACGCGCTTCCTTCGTTTACCAAAACAATGACTGAGCCGTCTTCAAATGAGCCCGGCCTTACGGCAAAAGCCTTTTGGCTGTATCTTTTAAGCTTTCCCTCCTGGGATACAATCAGCGCATTGTCGGAAAGGATTTCATCGGCAATATTGATAGCGGCACCCATATACCCTCCCGGATTTCCCTGAAGGTCAAGGACAAGCTTTTTCATACCTTCTTCCTTTAATTCCTGAAGGGCTTTTCTGAATTCCTCATGGGTATTGGCCGCAAATCTGGTGATTTTGATGTACCCGGTTTCATCATCTATCATATAGGATGCATTCACACTGTATTGGGGGATTTTATCCCGGGTAATAGAAAAGTCCAACAGTTCCTCCTGATGTTTCCTTTTGATGGCAATTTCAACGGTACTGCCTTTTGGCCCCCTTAGCAAATCAAATACATCACGGTTGGTGACTCCGATGCCTGCCACGGTTTCGCCATCTACCTTGATAATTTGGTCACCTGGCAGGAGACCTATCTTTTCCGACGGACCTCCGGTAAGCGGTGACACTACGTAAATGGTGTCCCTCAAAATGCCAAACTCTATACCGATGCCGTCAAATTCACCTTCTAGTTGGGATTTAGCAAGTTTAGCGTCTTTTGCGGGGATATAGCTTGAATGCGGATCAAGCTTACCCAGCATTTTTTCAATGCCGTATTCCACCAACTCATTGGTATTAACGCTGTCAACATAATCTCTATTGATATAGGTGATGATTTCCTGCAGTTTATAAATTGCTGACTTCAAATCATTCCTGTCGGTTTTTGGCTCTGCAAAAGTGGCTCCGATCCATATACCGGCAGCTATTCCCAGCGCCAGAATTATGGGGAGCCTTATTTGTGCTTTGGTATTTTTCTCTAGACTCACGTTATTATCCTATTTATTTAGTATTAAAATGCAGGCGAATGTATTCATTATCAATATTAATGGTTTTTTTGTCAAATATACAATTTAACAATCTTTTCAGGTGTTTCGTTTAGATAAACGTAATAAATATAAAAATCGATGCTGTAAGTCATGATTTTTTAAGTTAAAATATCCTACTTTTGTAATAATGTCCTCATCGGAAAACATAGAAAAAAGGTCGATAGCGGACTTGGTCAGTGAAAATTATATTCTGGCGGGGGTCTTGCATTACTTTGGAATCAGCTTCTTTGAATATGAGAAGAATTCCCTGGAAGAAGTATGTGCAAAGTTCAAGGTCAACCCCTCTCAGGTTATCTCAGAGCTTGAAAACTGGGCGATAAAGAAGGATCCTACTTCCGATGAACTGTATCTTCATCCCATTGAGGTGTTGGTCGGATATCTGAAAAAAAAACACCGGTTCTTTGTAAGGCAGGAATTGCCTTTCCTCTCCAGCATGGTCAATGGCATCGTTGGGGTTGGGAGTTTTGAATCCCTGCTTGCGGATATGCGGTTGATGTTTCCGCTGTTTGTGGATGACTTTATCCACCACATTCATGAGGAAGAGGCTACCCTTTTTAACCGTATCGTTTTTCTGCAGGATATTGAGCAGCATAAGGTGCCTTTGAATGACGCCATAGATGTGTTCAAACTATCTCCTGTGAGCAATATGGCGACGGAACATGAAGGGCATGACGATGAGATGGAGGGTATACGTAAGTTGACCTCCAATTACCAACTGCCCCCGAATTCTCCCATTTCCGTGAAAATTCTCTATCACGAGCTCCAACGGTTTGAGCGGGAGCTCATCATCCATGCCAAAATAGAAAACGAATTGTTGTTTCCAAAAGCAGAGGAGTTGGAGAAGGAAGTAAAAAGAAAACTGTTGGCACGAATAAAATCCAACTGATGGCAAGGATCCTTGCTATAGATCTGGGAACCAAGCGTACGGGATTGGCGGTTACTGACCCGCTGAGGATTTTGGCAAATCCTCTGGAAACTATCCCCACATCGGGTTTGTTCAAATACCTTGAGGAGTATTTTAAAAAGGAGGAGGTGGATACCATCGTTTTGGGCCTCCCAAAATCTCTTGATGGAAAAGACACATCGATGACCAAACCGGTGATGCAGTTGAAGGGGAAGCTGACAGACAGATTTCCCCATAAATCCGTAGAATTGGTGGATGAGAGGTTTACTTCTAAAATGGCCATGCAGTCAATGATCACCATGGGCAGTAAAAAGAGAGACCGAAGGGAAAAAGCGGGAAACTTGGATAAAATCAGTGCCACGATCATATTACAAACTTACTTAAACAGACCATGATATACCCTATCGTAGCTTACGGTAACCCCATATTGAAAAAAGAGGCGGTTGAGATAAATGAAGGGGAGGACATCAAAGGCCTTATCAAAGACATGTTCGAAACCATGGAGAAGGCAAGTGGTGTGGGGCTTGCGGCACCACAGATCAACAAGGGGTTGAGGCTTTTTGTCGTTGACAGCAATCTGATGATTGAAGAGGGATCGGGGGAGAAAGGAGTTAGACAAGCGTTTATCAATCCCATCATTCTGGATGAATATGGGGAGGAATATTCTTTTGAGGAAGGGTGCCTAAGCATACCCGAAATCAGGGCTGAAATCATTCGACCTGAGAAGCTTACCATTGAGTACTTTGATGAGGATTGGAATCTTCACGAAGAAGAATTTTCCGGGATGACCGCAAGAGTGATCCAGCATGAGTATGACCACTTGGAAGGAATTTTGTTTATCGATTACCTTAAAGGATTAAAAAAAAGAATGGTGAAGGGGAAATTAATGGAAATCAGCAAAGGAAAAATTGCTACCGATTATCGGATGCTCTATCCTTAAAAAAATAATTACCTCCCCTAACCAAAATTCTTCTTCCGTGGAAAACCTGTCTTTAGCTTTATTTCAATCTGATCTCCACTGGCATAACCGCGCTGCTAACCTGGCCATGTTTGAAGAAAAGATCTGGCAGCTTCCAAAAAGAGTGGATGTAATCATACTGCCTGAAATGTTTACCACAGGGTTTTCTATGGATGCAGAAGACCACGCAGAGCCCATGAACCTTCACAGCACAAAGTGGATGAAACAAATGGCCTCCCAAACCGGATCTGTGGTCACCGGAAGCTTTATCGTTCAGGAAAACGGGAAATTTTTCAACCGGCTATTATGGGTTACGCCAGCAGGTGAGATAAGCCATTATAACAAAAGGCACCTGTTCGGAATGGCCCGGGAGGACCGTCACTATGAGAAGGGGCAGGAAAGGGTATTTGTTGAATACAAAGGCTGGAAAATTATGCCTCAAATCTGTTATGATCTCAGGTTTCCGGTGTGGTCCCGTAATCGTGTTTTGGATAAAGAGAATGGGGAGATGGAGTACGATTTGGCGTTTTATATAGCCTCCTGGCCCCAAGTCAGGGTCAGTGCCTGGGATATTCTGCTCAAGGCCAGAGCGGTGGAAAACCTTTGCTACACCGTAGGGGTAAACCGGATAGGGAAGGATGGGAATGGCATTCCTCACACCGGTCATTCTGCTGCCTATGATTTTAAAGGCGATACCGTAGCGTTCGGGGAGGAAAAGGAAAACATACTGCTAGTGGAACTCGACAAGCAGGCCCTGGCAGCCTTCAGGCAAAAAGTTCCATTCTGGAAAGACGGTGACCGTTTTGAATTAAATTAATTGTTTTATTTCTTTATGATCAGCTTTTTATAAGCGGTATGTTGGTTTTCGTCAACACACCGCAATATATACAGTCCCGGTGCCAACCCCCATAGCCTTATCTCAGTTTCCCTCCCTCCTCTTAACGGTATATTCTCCCATATTGATTGTCCTGAACTGTGGATGAGATTCAGCGAGGCGTCTCTATTGGCCACCACTTTGGTTGAGACCTGCGCGGGATTAGGGTAAACCCTGATCTGAAGGGATTCGCCGGTGGATGGGCCGTTCGACGGTAAATGTTCGAGGTACTGAACCCCCCCAGCTCTGGTACCCATAAGAACGTCCAGCCTTTTTCCAAAAATGTCGGGAACAAACGTCAGCCAGGTATTCCTGCCCAACCGGCTCTGTGAAAAGGTTTCGCCATTATGCGAAATTTGTATTGTGGTCCGGGTTTGATTTTCGAGGAAGTCCGTGAATTTGAATAAAATGCCCCGCTGGTCTGCAGCCATCAGGACGGGATTCTCTCCGGAATATACGGTGACCGAAAGACCCCTGCTTACAGGGTTGTCCGAAAAATTGAGAAAGTCCCTTTCCAGTAGCTCAAGCTCCACGCCATCATCAAACCGGACATGGAAGAGGATTAGTTCGCCTGTTTGTCTTGCCAATAAAAGGTAATCTTCACGGGAATCGTTAAAAAGGTGCAAATGGTCTACACCCCGTAAGGTGAACCCCGGGACCTGAAAGGTTGCCCATTCATCGGATGCATCTTCCTGTTTGATTAATAATTTTTTGGTGGGGAACTGACCATCAAGTTCATCTCCCGTGACGAATTGGTATCTCTTGCCGTTGATTGACCGATAGGCCTGATAACTTAATTCCCTTAACCCAAGATCAGACAGGTGCATAAAATCCTCACTTTCCATTTTCATTTTCCCTTCAGTAAGGGAGTAATGATGGGCTTTTCCAATTACCTTTCCATCCACAGGGATGTTGCCTGTCACCACCAGATTGCCGTTGATCAGGTTGCCTTCAAAAAAAGGTCTCGCATTTTCCCCCATATCGATCATCTCTGACTGTAAAAAGGACGTGGTTAGCAGCGGTTTCCCTCCGTCCTCCAGAGAAAAAAGATACATGCTTTTTGAGAAATCAGACATGCCCACACTTGAGGGGTCGGAAGAATGTGTGGTGATGATCAGTTTGTCTTTATATAGGTAGGCCGCATGGAAAACAGGAAATTCCGGCAGGGGGCCAATTCCGGGCAGCGTACTGGTAAAGCCGTCAAAGCCGGGAGATGTATCGGTGCCTTTGTTCGGGAGGAAATAGAGGGTGCTGCATTCATCCTGACCGATCAGCAGATCTTTGATACCGTCTCCATCGAAATCGTGATACAACATGGAATGACCCCCGGCGTGCTGTATCCTCAGCGGCTCCCAATCGGGGAGAGGCCCGCTGATGGGCAGGCCTGCGCAGGTAAATCCAAAACTGATCTGGCCACAGCCGCAAAATTCAAACCCTCCCCAGCGCGGTTGGGCGGAGGTAAAAGCGTCAATGTCTCTCACGCCTTTTCTTTCCATACTGGTGTTCCGGTAATATTCCAGGTAATCACCAGTGGCAAAATTAAAGGTAAGTATGTCCAGGTCCCCATCTCCGTCAAGATCCATGATCAACGGGATATCCAGACTGTTTGCCGTGAGATTGGATCCGTTCTCCAAGCGCAAAAAATCCTGGGCTACCTCCCACTGGGGGAAGGCCTGGCCCGGCGGGGTCGTGTTTTTATAGGCTTTGATTCCAAAAGGGCTTCCCGTAAACAAATCCTTTTTGCCGTCTCCATCATAATCCGCCAGTACCATGAAACCGATGATGTCAGCGGGGAAATAATAAACCATTTCGGGCAAAAAATTATATCCCTCATCCTTTTCCTGAAATACCGATACCCTACCGGCATTGATATCCCAAATAATCAATTCCGTTTTTCCGTCACCGTTTACATCCATGGTCTGCACCTGGGCGGCATTGATCCCTCCGGCAAAGGGCATGGACAATTGGATTTCGCCTACCGTCACCTCAATATCTTTTCCATACCGATATAGATCTTGTGCTCTGGATATTTCTATAAAAAACAATAAGGAAACCAGCGCTATAAAGTATTTCATGGACAGGGTTTTCGATTTTAAACGGGATTATTTTAAATGAGATGTATTACTTTTGTCGAAATCAAGAATTTTTAAGAAATGTGAAGTTAATAGATGGGTCCAAAAAATCGATGAATAAATGATGATAAGCCAGCTGCTTACAGTAAAATATGAACAGTACTGAAAAATTATATCAACATTACCTGCTATCCACAGGCGTGAGTACCGACACCAGGAAAATAGGAACGTGGAACATTTTTTTTGCTTTAAAGGGGCCTAACTTTAATGGTAACCGATTTGCTGCACAGGCGCTGGAGAGTGGTGCTGCTTTGGTGGTGATGGATGAGGCCCCTGAGATTGCAGATGACAGGTATTTCATTGTGGAGAATGTCTTAAAAACGTTACAGGAACTGGCTACTTTCCACAGAGAAAAGCATGCTATCCCGGTCTTGGGCTTGACCGGAAGCAACGGCAAAACCACTTCCAAAGAACTTATCAGCGCGGTATTGGGGAAAAAGTACCGGGTACTGGCCACCAAAGGAAATCTCAACAACCACATCGGCGTGCCGCTTACCCTCTTGGAGCTTGAAAAGAACCATGAAATCGCCATCATAGAAATGGGAGCCAACAAACAGGGGGAAATCCGGGAACTCTGTGAAATCGCCCGTCCCACACATGGTTTTATCACCAATATCGGAAAAGCGCATCTCGAAGGCATGGGGGGGTTGGAAGGGGTATTGAAAACAAAAACCGAGTTGTTTCAATACCTTCTCGAGCGGGACGGCAAGGTTTTCATCAATACACGTCAGAAAGTGTTTTCCAACATGGCAAAGCGGTTTAAGGATCCTGTATTGTTTCCCGAAGCCGGATCGTTTTGTCATGTCGGGTTCGAGGGTGCGGATCCGTTTGTCAAATTCAACGTGGACGGGCAAAAAACCCGCCAGACAAATCTTATAGGCGCTTATAATTTTGATAACCTTGCCGCGGCGCTGTGTATCGGTAAATATTTCGGCGTTTCCATGGAGGACAGTCTAGATGCTGTCGTTGATTATAAATCCTCAAACATGCGTTCACAGTTGGTGGAGAAAAGGACCAACCTGATTTTATTGGATGCCTATAATGCCAATCCTTCGAGCATGGAAGCCGCACTGAAAGCTTTTGATGCCATGGGCGGGCGGAAACATAAAATGGTAATTTTGGGCGATATGCTTGAACTGGGGGACCATGCCGCGGAGGAACATGAAAAGCTCGGGGCTTTGCTGAAAGGAATGGATGTGGATAAGATTTGCCTTACCGGTACGCTCATACAGGCGGCCCTTACCCAGGTGCCGAATGCGCTCTATTTTCCCGACCCTTTTTCTTTCAGGAATTGGCTGCAGGACTCCAAGTTGGAGGATTATCTGATTTTGATCAAAGGAAGCAGGGGGATGAAGCTTGAAGGGCTGTTGGATTTTATTTAAATTAAAAGAAAAGGCCTCCGGTTTTTCCAAAGGCCTTTTTGTATGCTATCAAACATTTTTTGTTCTAAACGTGCAGCGCCCTGTTGTCCGTAGCAGCCAGGCATGCTTCCCGGAATGCTTCTGTATAGGTAGGATGTGCATGGGACATTCTTGCGATATCCTCTGCCGAAGCGCGGTATTCCATGGCCACTACGGCTTCCGCGATCATATCGGCTGTCCTCGGTCCTATCATGTGTACCCCCAGTATTTCATCTGTTTTGGCATCTGCAAGGACCTTCACCAGACCATCGACGTCGCCACTGGCCCGGGCTCTCCCTGAGGCCATAAAGGGGAATTTCCCGGTTTTGTATGCGTGTCCTTTTTCCTTGAGCTGCTCTTCCGTATAACCGACGGATGCCACCTCCGGCCAGGTATAGACTACACCCGGAATCAGAAGATAATTGATATGAGGTTTTTGTCCGACAAGCTGTTCCACCACAAAAACACCTTCTTCTTCGGCTTTATGAGCGAGCATGGCACCTTTGACCACATCGCCAATGGCATAAATGTTGTCGGCATGGGTGCGAAGATGGTCGTCAACCTCAATCTGACCCCAGTTATTGACTTTCACCCCGGCAGCTTCAGCATTCAGTCCTTCTGTATAAGGTTTTCTGCCTATCGATACCAGCACATAGTCACCTTTTAAGGCAATGGTTTCACCTTTTTCACTTTCCGCTTTTACCGTAACCTCTTTGCCTTTTTTCTCTACAGCAGTGACTTTATGTTTAAGGTAGACTTCAAACCCCAGTTTTTTAAGCGATTTCTGAAGTTCTTTGCCCATGGTGCGGTCCATGGTAGGGATAAGGGAATCCATAAACTCCACCACAGACACTTTAGCGCCCAGCCTGGCATACACAGAGCCAAGCTCCAGGCCGATCACCCCGCCGCCTATTATCACCAGGTGTTTGGGAACTTCCTTCAGGTTTAAAGCTTCTGTTGAAGTAATGATCCTTTCCTTGTCAAGATTGATGAAAGGAAGACTGGCAGGTTTGGATCCTGTGGCGATGATGATGTTTTTGCCTTTTATCTCCTCGGTTTTACCACCGTCTTTTGTAACCGTGACGGTGTTTTTGTCTTTAAAGGATCCAACTCCCTGATACACATCAATTTTATTTTTCTTCATCAGGTATTGAATGCCCTCCACATTTTGTTTGACCACCTCTTGCTTCCTGGCAATCATCTGTTTCAGGTTTACCTTCAGGTCTTTAAGATCTATCCCATGGTTTTGGAAGGTGTGCTGAGCATTGTGATAATGCTCAGAAGAGTCCAAAAGGGCTTTGGAGGGGATACAGCCCACATTCAGGCAGGTGCCTCCCAGCGTGGGATATTTTTCTACGATGGCAGTCTTCAGCCCCAATTGCGCTGCCCTTATGGCAGCCACATAGCCGCCTGGTCCGGAGCCTATTACGATTAAGTCGTACATATTCTTGAAAATGGTTTTGGATGCCGCAAAAACGGTACGGCATCTCCTTTTTAATTTTTTTGAATCTGGATTTATTATACCCCTATAAGCAATCTAGCCGGATCTTCCAACAGCTGCTTTACCCGGACCAGGAAGCTGACAGATTCTCTGCCGTCGATGATCCTGTGGTCATAAGACAGGGCCAGGTACATCATTGGGAGTATCTTTACTTCTCCATTTACCGCCATGGGTCGCTCTACAATGTTGTGCATCCCTAAAATGGCAGATTGTGGGGCATTGATGATAGGGGTGGACATCATGGAACCAAAAATTCCTCCATTGGTAATGGTAAACGTGCCTCCCGTCATTTCGTCAATGGTAAGTTTGCCGTCCCTGGCCTTTATGGCAAGCCGCACTACTTCCTTTTCTATTTCTGAAAAAGAAAGCTTTTCAGCGTTTCTGATAACAGGGACCACCAACCCTTTCGGTGCGGAAACGGCAATGGATATATCGCAGAAATCATTGTAGACAATTTCGTTGCCATCGATCTGGGCATTTACGGCAGGCCATTCCCTCAGCGCCATACAGGTGGCTTTGGTGAAGAAAGACATGAATCCAAGATTTACCTCATATTTCTCTTTGAACATATCTTTGTATTGCTTTCTCAGGTCCATAATGGGCTTCATGTTCACCTCATTGAAGGTGGTGAGCATGGCGGTTTCATTCTTGGCTGCAACCAATCTTTTGGATATGGTTTTTCTGAGAGAAGTCATTTTTTCTCTTCTGCTTACGCGGTCGCCTTGAGTTTTTGATGAGGGCGCGCTTTCTTCCGGTTTTTCCGGAGAGGTTGGTTTGCTTTCTTTTTGGATTTTTTGGGCCTTTTCAGCATCTTCTTTGGTCACCCGGCCGTCTTTTCCTGTTCCGCGGATATCTTTTGGATCCATTCCCTTCTCCGCCAGGATTTTTGCGGCTGCGGGAGAGGCATGGCCTGTGGCATAAGTCTCCTTTCCATCTGCCTGCGTTGTGCCGCTTCCGGAAACCGCTGGTTTCTCCGCATCTTTTTGCGACGTAGAGGGGGGCTTGCCTTCGGTAACTTCTATTTTACAGATCAACCCGCCAATTTCCAGCGTGTCACCTTCATTGGCCACATGCCTGAGTATCCCGGCTGCCTCGGCAGGCAGCTCAAAAGTAGCTTTGTCAGAGTCCACTTCAGCAATGATCTCATCCAATTCCACATAATCACCGTCTTCTTTCAGCCAAGTGGCTAAGGTTACCTCGGTAATGGATTCCCCTACCGTCGGAACAACCATTTCTTTGATTTCACCGGTGGCTTTCGATTCAGTCTGTACCTTTGTGGTTTCTGAAGAATTGCTTGCTTTGGGCTCAGCCCCTTCACCCTGGTTTCCGGAGGCCTCTGTGTCAATCTCGCAGATGACCGCCCCAATATCCAGGGTTTCCCCTTCTTCGGCTTTGATATGCAGTACTCCCGCTGCTTCAGCGGTCAATTCAAAAGTGGCTTTATCGGATTCCAGTTCACATATGACCTCATCCATTTCTACATAATCCCCTTCATTTTTGAACCACTGGCCTATGGTCACCTCGGTTATGGATTCTCCTACTGTCGGGACTTTAATTGCTATACTCATCGGTTATCTGATTTTAATCCCGGCAAACTATCTCCGGGTATTTGCGCTCAAATATGTTAAAATTGGTGGTTGAATGATTGATTCTGAAAATTAAGAAATTATTTTTAAAGCCTTCTCCAAGATGTTTTTTTGTTCCTCCACATGGACTTTATGGTATCCGGTAGCGGGGGAAGCGCTTGGTTTTCGGGCTATTACGTTCATGTCTATGTCTTTGAAAAGATTTCTGACCATATATGCCCAATAGCCCATGTTTTCAGGTTCTTCCTGAACCCATACGACTTCGGCCTTTTTGGAAAATGTTTTGAGCGCATTCATCAGCTGGTTTTTTGGGAGAGGATGGAGCTGCTCTATTCTGATAATGGACACGTCATTTATTTTCTCTTTCTCCCTTAATTCCAAGAGTTCATAATATATTTTCCCGGAGCAGAGAACCACACGGCTGGCCTTTTTAGGATCTATCTGCGGATCTGTAATGATTTCCCGGAACTTCCCGGATGTGAATTCCTCCATAGGAGAGAACACTTTCGGGTGACGGAGCAATGATTTGGGAGACATTACTATACAGGGCTTCCTAAAATTCCAGGCCAACTGCCTTCTCAACATATGGAAAAAATTTGAGGGCTCCGTGATATTGGCCACCACCACGTTGTATTCCGCAGAAAGCTGTAAAAACCGCTCGGGCCGGGCATTGGAGTGCTCCGGTCCCTGGCCTTCATAGCCGTGAGGCAACAACATCACCAGGCCGTTCATTTTTTGCCATTTGGACTCACCGGAGGTGATGAACTGATCGATCATGGTCTGCGCGCCGTTGGCAAAATCCCCAAATTGGGCTTCCCATATCGTCAAGGCGTCCGGGTTGGCCATGGCATACCCATATTCAAATCCCAATACAGCGTACTCCGATAACAGCGAATTGTATATATAGAATTTTCCTTTGCTGTCTTTAAGTTCTTTGAGGGAGTTGTAAGGCTTGTTGGTATTGGCATCGTGAAGGACGGCATGCCTGTGGGAAAATGTACCCCGCTGGCAGTCCTGGCCCGTGAGGCGTACGGTTTTTCCTTCCAATAGCAGTGAGCCATAAGCCAACAGTTCTGCTGCTGCCCAGTTGAGTGACTTGGTTTGGAAAAACATCTCCTTCCGCTGTTTCATTTGGGCCTCAATCTGCTTGATCGGCTTGAAACCTTTCGGTACATAGGTCAAGGCCTCGGCGACTTTATCCACAAACGCGGAACTGATAGAAGTGTCCGGCGACTCCTCAAAATCCTCCGGTGTGGCTCTTTTCAGCTTTTTCCACGCCTTTTCAAAAGGGGAGAAGTGGTAGGGCAAAGGTTTTTCCTTGACCATGTTAAGCCTGTCCTGCAGCAATTGACGGAACTCTTTATCCATCTGCTTCGCCAATTGTGCGTCCACATGCCCCCTTTCCAAGAGCGCTTTATTGTATATTTCCCGGGGGTTAGGGTGCTTGGATATGATGTTGTAGAGTTCGGGTTGGGTAAACTTAGGCTCATCCGACTCATTGTGTCCATGTCTTCTGTAGCAGACCATGTCTACAAAAATGTCCTTTTTATATTTCTGTCTGAACTCTGCGGCAAGCTTTGCAGCATAGACAACCGCTTCGGGATCATCACCGTTGACATGTATGACCGGCGCATCAATGATTTTGGCTACATCCGTGCAGTATATGGAGCTTCTCGCATCATCAAAATCCGTGGTAAAACCTACCTGGTTGTTGATGATAAAATGGATGGTGCCCCCTGTGTAATACCCTTTCAGGTTGGCCATCTGGGTCACCTCATAGACGATACCCTGACCCGCCACCGCGGCATCCCCGTGAATCAATATGGGGATCATTTTGGAGGCATCATTGTCGTAATGGTGGTCGATTTTTGCCCGGACAAACCCTTCCACCACGGGGTTTACCGCTTCCAAATGAGAGGGATTCGGAGCCAGTTTGAGGATCATCAATTTCCCGCTTTTGGTGGGCACTTCACTGGAGAAGCCCATGTGGTATTTTACATCCCCGTCTCCCATGGTCAGATCGGGCTTGGCGGTTCCTTCAAACTCGGAAAATATCTGCTCATAGGTTTTCCCCATGATGTTGGCCAGCACATTCAGTCTCCCCCGATGGGCCATTCCGATCATCACCTCATCTACACCCAAATCCGACGCCTTGTTGATCAATGCATCCAAAAAGGGGATGGTGCTTTCTCCTCCTTCCAGGGAAAACCTTTTCTGCCCCAGGTATTTGGTATGCAGGAAGTTTTCGAAAACCACCGCTTCGTTCAATTTGGACAAGATCCGTTTCTTGTCCTCGGCCGGCGGATTGAATTCCAGTGCCTCTTTCTCTATTTTCTGGCGCAGCCAATCCAGCATTTCAGGGTCACGGATGTACAGGTATTCAAAGCCCATGGAACCTTCATATATCTTCCTGAGGGATTCTATGATTTTTGAAAGCTTGGCTGTGCCGATGCCTATTTCATTCCCGGCCTGGTATTCCGTGTTCAGGTCATCCTGTGAAAGGCCGAAGTCCTCAATATCCAGCAAGGCCTTCCTGTCCCGTCTTTGCCTTACGGGATTGGTTTTGGACCGGAGGTGGGCTCTGGAGCGGTAAGCATGGATGAGTGCCCTGACTTTGATTTCCTTCGGAAGCTGCTCCATGTCCATCATGGTTCCCTTGGTAGCCAAATTACCGTTTACAGGAGCGTCCTTGGCATGAATCGGAGACACGTCGGTGTCTTCCCCGTATTGGGTGATGGCAAATTCAAAACCATCAAAAAAAGTTTTCCAGCTGGGATCTATGGATTCGGGGTCTTTTTTGTAATCATCATATAGCTCGTCAATGTAAGCTACATGGGCGTTGGAAATGTATGAATATTTATCCATGGTCAGTTATGTTCTGGTTTCAAAATTAATTGAATAAGATACTTTATAAAAACCGCTTATGCGGGTATACAAAACTATCTGATAATCAATGTATATGTTTTTTCATAACAGAATAATCATTGGCAAAAGTGAAAAACGGTAGGCTTTGACACATGAATGTTTGTTTTTTTAGTAGTTGATTTTGCCGAACGTGGAGCATGCTTTAGGGTTTAAGGGCAAATAATATTCCAAAATCATGTTTTCGACAATAAATCAACTGAATATGTAAATGAAAGGGGATCGTTGAAATGAAACCGGAACCCTGTTTCGAGAAATTTTTCTACGGAAATGCATTTCCAGTTTTGATTGCTGCTTTTGTCATAACTTCCCGGAGGAGGAAAACCCATATCCAGCGCATTTTTTTCAAACACCTCTTTTTTGGTGGGATGTTTTGGGCAGACTATATTGAACATATTATTCCAAAGGTCTTTTTCAATAATCCAGGACACGGCCCTGCATGCATCTACCCGGTGAACATAATTGACGGGGAAGTGCCCGGGAACATTTTCCTTCCCGGAAAAATATTTTCCCGGAATCCTATCACCTCCCAAAAGGCCGGCGAACCTGATTACGGTCAAGTCGTAGGTTTTATCTTTCCACAGAAGGTTTTCCGCCTCCCACAATGCCAGATTTCCGGTGTTATCCCTGTCGATGCTGTCCGTTTCCCTTGCCACTTGATTCAGATTGGGGTAGATGCCGGTGGAGCTTGCGTAGATGATCCTGGGGACTTTTGTCTCGGTGGCCAACTTCTTAATGGCGCTGATCTGTTGTGGATGGAAGGAAGCAGGTCGGGTTCTGCTGCCCGGCGGGATATTCACAAAGAGGATATCCGTATCAAAAAGGTCGCTGTAGTTCTGGCCCTTTGGCTGCGGATCCAGCGAAAAAACGGTGGTGTCTATTCCTGAGTCAACAAGGTGGGCTTGCTTCTTGGATTGTGTGGTACTGCCTTTAACGGTATATCCCTGTTCTCTAAGCAGTTGAGCCAGGGGAACACCAAGCCAGCCCAGGCCGATGATGGTGACGGTCATGTGCGGTAATATCTTTATAAGAAGGGAACGGGAATACCGGAGAATGGTTTGTGTGCGGGCGGAAATTATTTTTAACCGCTAATACTGATTAGGGTTTTCTTTTAAATATAAGGAACGAATCGTTTTCTTGCATGGCTGGAGAAAGGAATAGCCAAGATAAAATAATCAATCTGGCAAGCACGCCAACCATACTGCCTTCAGGGCCAATTTCTCCGCCGTTTAAATAAGCATCGGGTGCAATAGACGTAGACAATAATCCATAAGACGGAATACCGGACACCGGAAACCCAAAAACCTGCCCTTGAAAAAAATTCCAGGCGAAGTGGATTCCGACCGGAACCCATAGGGACTGAAACTTTAAAAATGCATACCCATATACAAGTCCGCCCACGAAATAGCTGACAAAGGTGGCAATATCTGATGGGAAATGTGCCAAACAGAAAATCAGGGAACTGACCCCTAACAAAACTCTTCTGTCCGGGGTCAAGGTCACCAGACTTGAGAACATCAAGGCCCGAAAAATAAATTCTTCGTAAAGAGAAACGGCCAAAGGATCCGGGAATCGAGAAGCTACTTTATCCAACGGATTGACCGAATCGACATACAGACATCCCTGGGACAGGTTTAGGAGGAATATGGCAGAAAACAAAACCCCGGTTACCAAAAACGCAACCAGCATGTTGCTTAGAACAGGCTTTGTCATCCTCAGGCCGAAAATGTCCTTTAGAAAGCACCTGTTCAAATAGGAAACGTAAAACCCTCTTATTGTCAGGGTAAATCCGGCGATCAGAATAAGAATACTCACTAAATGGATCATAACAAGTAGTTGAGTGTGTTTCCTGCTCTCAGTAAAACCGAATGCTTGTGGCTGAAGGTCAAAATACCTGACCCAACCAAACCTTTATGGTATCCCAACTCGTAAAGATCATCAGGGAGATGGTAATGGACACAACTAAGACAATCATTTTGAGTACACGTGTTTTCATGGATTTATTTTTCCCAAGTGGGTATTTAACTTTCAGTTCACCGGCAAAAAACCTGAGAGGTACGAGCAATATAAACAAACCCAAACAGGCAAAGAAGATATGGCTTAAAACCGGCTTGCCCATCGTAATATGGCTGTATAAAATCAGAAAAAGAGCAATGAGGAAATACCCCGCGGCATCATTATACTTGCCAAACGTGGTATTTCCCGTGATGGCATACACCCCAAAATAAACAAGAGGGATATAAAACAGATAATACAGGTCGCTGTGCACGCATTGGTATACGGTACCCAAAACCAAACTGGTATACAGATATGACACCAAATAACCCAAAACCATAAAAGACAAAGCGATGATCAAACTTTTTGTTCTTGACATCGTTTTCATAAAAGTATCGTAAAGAAAATTCCACCGCAGAAACGCATGATGAGATCCGGCAAGCACAATGCGGATATCATCAAAAAACTATTCCTTTCCATAAAGAACTTCGAGACAGGGCGGGATGAGGTAGCGCTAAAGGTTTCCATACTCATAAAAATTAAAACTGGGATAGAAATTAACCAAATAATATCATGAGTATAATAAATGATGTTTTGTGAAGCAAGTTTTGTTTTTATAAAATTCGTTATATTTTTTTTCTCTTTAAAAATTTCGTTTGGAACAGACTTTTATTATTATTAAGGAGGGCAATATTAGTTTTGGGTATAATTTTTCCGTTATGGAAAATATTTTAAGGCAAAGGGTGTAGGGATAACTGCAATTACGATTATTTTGGAATTACTGAGAAGGCTGGATTTCGTCCTGCAAGATATAAATATCCCTTTAACCTGTCAGAGTCTTATAGTCCGGGCTCGTGTTATTTCATCAATCTCGAATCAAAACGGAATTTTTCCTGCCTCAATACCCTGACTTCACCGTACCCGGGATGAAGGCAGTTGAGCAATACATTGGTAGACGAATGGATAATGCTGCTGGGAACTTGCAGGGCAACGGTTTTTCGATCATCGATCCATTTTTGCCCTACTTCGGATAAGACAGTTGGCGCAGGGTAATGAGACCAGTTAGCCGGCAGCTCTGAAGGCGAAATCACAGCAATGGAATCGTCAGGTATCTCGATGGTAAGCAAATCAAGCTTGGGTGCGATCATAGGGGGAAGATGGACGATGTTTTTCAACAAAGCAATTTCTATCGTCTTGCCGGTATAAAGTAAAAGTACCGGTGTCCCTTTCCTGTTCCATCTTCCGGGATATTGCGCAGCGTCTATTCCACTGCTATCATGGACATGTTTGCCTTTGGTAATGCGATAACCATAACATCAGCTGTATACGCCATGTTCGATCCGTCCCAGAAAGTCCTTTACTTTGGATATCCCGCCGGGGAGCTTGTCATAATGACTTTCAGCTGCCGGCCTGTTTTTATCGGTTATCATTTGATAATATAATTTATCATTTAAACAAATATGGTGAGCGGTTAGTTTAAAATCAAATCCCGATGCCCATCATAATACCCATGATGAATACAAGATCGATAACCGGCCCGAAATCGGGTTAGATGGCAGAGCCGTTTCTTTCCAGACCCCGGCCTTCTGAGGGAACCCCAAAACCAAACCCCCACAACCACGACAACCATGGCAACAATAACAACCATGACAACCACGATAACCATGACAACCAAAACAACCCTCACCCCTCCCCACAAAAAAACCGCCCTCTTTCAAAGGCGGCCTCTTTCATCGTTTTTTCAGTTTTTCTTCGGCATCGTCCCGAACACATAGTCCCAGATTGGGGTGCTGACCCCAAAGGCCACATCCGGGTCCTTGTAATGGTGGATGGCATGGTTTACCCATAGAAACTTCAGGAAATTCTTGGGCGGTTGGTAGGCATGGACAATATAATGTACACCCAGATACATCGCATAACCTACCAAAAAGCCGGGCAGGAAATAAAGGGCATATTCACCCATGATAAAGTCGAAGAGAAAATAGAGGATGGCAGCGTACAGGCCGGAAATAAACGGTGGCATGGCGAGCCTGTCCTTATCTTTCGGATAGTCATGATGCACGCCATGGATGGAATATTGGACTTTGTCCTTCCATTTGTTGTCCGGCACCATATGATAGAGGTACCGGTGCATCATATATTCTACAAAGGTAAAGCCCAAAAAACCCCCGATTAAAAGCAGGGCCGCTAGCCAAAAAGGGATAAAGGTAGTGGTTATACCATAATATAGCGAATAAGCACCTACTCCTAAAAACATCGCTATCGGAATGCTGATATGGGTCCTGCTCAATCTTTCCAATAGAGGGTTGGCAAACATTTTTGCGGTGCCGTTATTGTCAGGTCTATCCAGTCGTCCAATTTTTTTCATTTCACGCGTTCATTAAAAACCGGAACTTTAAAATGCCCCAATTTAAAGGCCAAAGTTAATCAATATACCCTTATCACGGGCTGTTTTTGCAAATTAAACGTAATTGTCGATAATTGAGGTTTCATTTTTTGTGGAAAATAAAACTGATAATTATCATTTGCTCGGAGCCAGAAGAGAACTTTCTATGGTTTTCAGGTAAAAAGATTCATATAGTGGCATTATTTTGGAAACATCGAAATCTTTGGCCCTTTCCAAGGCCCGGTGTTTAAAACCCGGCAAATTTTTGTCATCGAGGATATAAAGTGCTTTTTCTGTCATGCCCTCTATGTCACCCACGTTGCACAAAAATCCTGTTTCCCCATCTACATTCAGTTCAGGGAGCCCCCCGGCATTGCTGCTGAGCAAGGGTACCTCGCAGGCCATCGCTTCCAATGCCGCCAAGCCAAAACTCTCCTTCTCGGAAGGCATCAGGAAAAGGTCAGCTACTGACAGCACTTCTTCCACGGCTTCGAGTTTGCCCAGAAACCTGACGTCGTCACAGACCCCTAACTGTCTGCACAGTCTTTCCATCTTGTCTCTTTCGGGGCCATCTCCCACAAGTAAAAGCTTGGCTGGGATGATTTTCCTGACTTCATAAAATACCCGGATGGCATCTTCCACCCTTTTTACCTTTCGAAAATTGGAGGTGTGTACCAGGAGTTTCTCCCCATTGGGGCAGATGGCCTTTTTGAAGTGTTCCTTTTTTTGTTTTTTGAACCGCTCCAAATCTATAAAGTTAGGGATCACTTCTATATGCGTTTCTATGTCGAAATGGAGCAGGGTGTCTTTCTTCAGATCTTCCGAAACAGCAGTAACCCCGTCGGATTCATTGATGCTGAAGGTGACTACCGGCTCATAGCTGGGATCTTTTCCCACCAGGGTGATGTCTGTCCCGTGAAGGGTAGTGACCACCGGAATATTGATGCCCTGCCTTTTCAATATTTGCTTGGCCATATAAGCAGCCGAGGCATGGGGGATGGCATAATGGACGTGTAAAAGGTCAAGCTGCTCGTATTTTACCACATTTACCATTTTCGAGGCCAGCGCCAACTCATAGGGGGCATGTTCGAATAAAGGATAGCTTTTGATGTCCACTTCGTGGTAAAAAAGGTTCTCACTGAAAAAATCCAATCGGGTGGGCTGGCGGTAGGTAATGAAATGAATTTGATGATCTTTGGTGGCCAGTGCTTTTCCCAGTTCAGTTGCGACCACGCCACTTCCACCGAAGGTGGGGTAACAGACAATCCCGATTTTCATTATTTAAAGTTTTGTTATGTATATCTTTTGGAATTTAAATCTATAAACACCGATAGCATGAATCTTCGTTCAATTTTGGGCCAAAATCAATCTGGTCCGGATGGATTTATAAACGATATCCTGGATTTCAGTGCGTATACCCTCTTTTAAAAGCAGATTGTTTCCGGCATTGGGATGCACCCGGTTGGAAAGAAAAACATAAATCAACTGATGCTCCGGATCTGCCCAGGCCGCGGTTCCCGTAAAACCAGTATGACCAAAAGTACTTCGGGAAGCTAATTTCCCGGTCGGGCCTTTATCAGGGTGGGGATCCGGTTTGTCCCATCCCCAGGCCCTTCGGCTTTGAAAAGACTGCCTGCGGGTAAATTTATTCACCGTTTCCGGATCCAGCAAAATCACATCTCCGTATTTTCCTCCCTGAAGCATCATCTGCAACAAAACCGCCAGGTCATTGGCGGTACCGAAAAGTCCTGCGTGACCCGCCACTCCCCCATACAAAGCTGCTCCCGGGTCATGCACATGGCCATGTACCAGGGTTTTGCGAAAAATCTTATCATCTTCTGTTGGAGCTATTTTGTCAGGGGTAAATTTTGTCAGGGGTAAATAGCCGATTTTATGCAAACCAAGAGGGGCATAAAAGTGTTGTTCCAGAAACTCATTCATGGGTTGGTTCACCATGCCTTCTACCATTCTGTGAAGGAGGTACATGCCTACATCCGAATACACGTAGCTGGATTTGCTCTCCTTGACGCCGGACCGGCGGAGATGGGAAGCAACCGTCCATTTCCAAACACTGTCCGGTAAGGAGCGGTGGGCATACATACCCTGCGCTATCGGGAGGTCATAGGGCGATTCTTCCTTGGACATGTAGTATTCGTTTTTCCACACAACCCCATTTAACGTGTTGGTATGATGGGGAAGGGAGGCAGGCAATCCCGCTTCGTGGGCCATGATATCCCTCAGCAGAAGCATTTCTTTATTGGTGCCTTTAAGCTCCGGGAGGTAATGGCCGATTTCTTTGTCCATACTGATCAAGCCCCTGCTCTCCAGAAACATCATCATCTGTGTAGTAGCCATGACCTTGGTGAGAGAAGCCAGGTCGTAGAGGGTACCCTTGCTGACTGACCTTTCTTTGGAATAATCATAATGCCCATAGGCTTTTTCGAAAATCACATGACCGTTTTTGGCGATCAATACGGTGCCTCCAGGAGTGGCTTTTCTGGCAATGGCCCTGTCCATCACCCTGTCAATTTCCATTAACACCCGGCTGTCCATATCAAGGTTTTCGGGGAAGGAATAAGCCAGACGGTCAATAGGGTCAATTCTCACTCCAGTCCCCTGGGAAAGATTTTCACTGACTGTAATGGGAAGCCTCCCTGTAGCAGCCCGTCCTCCAAAAATTACCTGTGGCGTCAGCTTTTCCGTAAGCTCATTCTCCTCGTAGGCGAGAATCAAATTGCCGTGGTCTTTAAAGTTTTTGGCGGCATAGGCATTTCCAAAAACCACTGTGATGACAGTATGTTTTTCCCTCAGCTTGTTGATAAAATGGATGTCTGTTTCCCTTATACCAAAGTTGCGTTTGGGGTTATTGGTCAGACCCATTACACCCACAACGATGGTGTTATAGTGTTTGAGGTTTTCCTCCAAAGCCCGGTAGTCGTCGGCGCCGCCGGCTGACCGTAAGGTGTAATGGGTGAATTTGCCGTATTTATCCAGATACTCCTTAAAGACTTCTCCCCTTCCACCAATTGTCAGGGAAGCCATATTAAGCAAATCCAGGTTCCTCAAAGGCAACAGGTTGCCTTGGTTGCTGGCCACAGTAACGGAAGTGGCATAAAGCTGCTCGATCAGCGCACGGGTCTCAAAACCGCTGATGCGCTCCACCAACCTGTGGGGGTCCACTTTTTGAGGCCTGTTCAGTCCGGCCCAGTATTTTGCATTCAGTATTTTGAGGACCCGCCGATCTATTTCTTCCCTTGTGATGCGGCCTTCCTCAATGGCATTCATGATCAGTGCTTTGGATTTGGGCACGTCTTCAGCATATAAAAGGACATCATTGCCTGCCAGAAGGGCCAGGAGGTCTACCTCGCCTGGTTTGTAGAGGTTGCTTACGCCTTTCATGTTGAGGGCATCGGTAAAGATCAATCCTTTGAACCCCATTTCGTCCTTCAGCAGGCCGTTAACCACTTTGGGCGAAAGGGTGGTGGGCTTTTTGGCCTCGCTCCCTAAACTGGGCACATGAAGGTGGGCCACCATCACACTCATCAGGCCTTCGCCTATAAGTTCCCGGTAAGGATGCAGGTCAATGTCCATAATCCGTTGTCTGGAATTATGAATGACGGGGGTGGTGTAATGGGAATCAAGGTTGGTGTCCCCATGTCCCGGAAAATGTTTGGCATTGGCCATGACCCCATGGTCTTGAAGCCCCCTCATGTAGGCCAGGGATTTTCTGCTGACCAGCGTTTTTTCTTCCCCAAAGGCCCGGTAGCCTATGACCGGATTCTGGGGGTTGGAGTTGACATCCACCACAGGGGCAAAATTGATATGCATGCCCAGTTCTTTAAATTGCCTGGCGATCTCCTTGCCCATCTGATACACCAGGGCATCGTCCTGTGCCGCCCCCAAAGTCATTTGTTTGGGAAATTGAATGACGCTGTCCAAACGCATTCCAGGCCCCCATTCGGCATCCATGGCTATAAACAGAGGTACTTTGCTTACCGACTGGTAATGGTTGGTGAGGTTCGCCTGCCTGACCGGGCCGCCTTGAAAAAAAATCAAGCCGCCCAGCTGCTGTTCCCTGATGAGCCTGGTCAGTTCTTGCGTGTGCCTATTGTCTTTGTTGGAATAAGCGGCTACCATAAACAGCTGCCCCAGCCTTTCTTCGAATGTCATACTGTGGAAAACGCTGTCCACCCATCTGGACTGAGCCTGGTTGTCAGGGGCAAGCAAAGGATCTCTATCGGCCGGGTTACTGATAACGCCGGCCAAGCCCCAGGATTGATTTATAAGCAGGCAAAAAAGTAGAGCATAAACTTTTTGGCGCATGAACGTGTTAAAATTTTATTGGTAATAATTTACGAATAACTTTGCATAAAACCATCTTAGTACAGAACCAAACATACGTAAAAACATTGCCTCTACCTATCAAAAATTGATGAATTGAATTAATTTTATTTGAAAACCATTAGTGAGAGAATAAGCAAGCATGAAGTTCCCATCCATTTTCAGGGTAAATCAGCCAAGAAGATTTCAGATTACGCCAAGACATTATGATCCGGTGAAGGAAGAAATCGCCAATAGAACGGAAAGAATAAGAAAGGAACTGGAAGAACAGGGGGTATTAACACCTGAAGACGGGGAAAACAAGGGGCATACCAGCCGCTACGGTTCTACCATACGGGGAGCATTCACCCAGGGAAGTCCCATCAAAAAACAGCCTTCTTCTATCTTCCAGAGCGCCGGTCTGTTGCGATTGATCATCTTTTTTTTCCTGATAGGGGGTTTTGGCGGATACTTATATATTGGGCCGGATGTGATTTATTATGGGTTGTACCTGGCGGTGGGTGTTGCCTTACTGGTAGGACTTTTTAAGTTGAAACCCAAGCGGAAAAAATGAATGATTTGATACAACTTTTGCCTGATGCCATTGCCAATCAGATTGCGGCAGGAGAGGTGGTCCAACGGCCTTCTTCCGCGCTGAAAGAACTGATGGAAAATGCTGTGGATGCGCAGGCCAAAAACATAAAAGTATTGATTAAGGACGGAGGGAAGACGCTCATCCAGGTGATTGATGATGGCATCGGCATGTCGGTCACAGATGCCCGGATGTGTTTCGAGAGGCATGCCACTTCCAAGATCAGGCGTTCTGACGACCTTTTCAACATACGCACCTTTGGGTTTAGAGGGGAAGCGATGGCTTCGATTGCAGCCGTGGCGCAGGTAGAATTGAAGACCAGACGGGCAGCTGACGAATTGGGTGCATTGATCTGTATCGAAGGGTCGGAACTGAAGAAGCAGGAGCCTGTAGTCTGTCAGGAAGGAACATCGGTGTCGGTAAGAAACCTGTTTTTCAATGTCCCAGCACGCAGGAATTTCCTTAAATCCAATGCGGTGGAGACCAAACACCTGGTGGAGGAGTTCCAAAGGGTGGCGCTGGCATATCCCGGTGTTTCCTTCTCCTTTCACCAAAACGACATGGAACTTTTCAAGCTTGGCGAGGGGAAGCTCAGCAAGCGGATAGTGGGG
Source organism: Negadavirga shengliensis (assembly GCF_042652345.1). Taxonomy (NCBI): domain Bacteria; kingdom Pseudomonadati; phylum Bacteroidota; class Cytophagia; order Cytophagales; family Cyclobacteriaceae; genus Negadavirga; species Negadavirga shengliensis. The sequence goes on along the minus strand of NZ_JBHSJJ010000001.1, from coordinate 251,335 downwards.
ATATTTGGGCAGCATTACCGGAATCAGCTCATCGCCTGTAAGGAGGACACACCACATATCACGATCACGGGTTATATCGGTAAGCCGGAAAATGCCAAAAAGACCAGAGGTGAGCAGTATTTTTTTGTGAATAACCGTTTTATCAGAAGCAATTACCTTCATCATGCGGTACTGAACGCCTATGAAGGATTGATCAGTCCTGATCACCATCCGTTTTATGTGCTTTTTTTGGAGATTGATCCAAAACACATCGACATCAATGTACACCCTACCAAAACGGAAATCAAATTAGACGATGAGCGGACCATCTATGGAGTGGTAAGATCGGCCGTAAAACAGGCATTGGGAGCGCATCATGTGGTGCCTACCATTGATTTCAGCCTGGATGTCAATTTTACGGAAAACTGGAAAGCAGACACGTCCAAAAAGCAGGAGGTCAGTTTGGAAAACTCCTACAAAACCTACAGGGGGCCAAGTTTGCTGAATAAGGACGTGAAAGGCTGGGAAAGGCTTTTTGAAAACAATCCGGAAGACGAGGCGCTCAGCAGCCTTGATTCAGAGAAAGGGACAGAGGAAAAAGAAATGATCACTTTTTCAAGCAGGGCCAATGCGTTGGAAAAGAAAGCAGGTGCTTTTTCCGGTGAGGCATTTCGGGATACCGGCAATACCTTTCAGATGGAAAATACGTACATCGTCACCCAAACCTCATCGGGATTGCTGATCTTTGACCAGCAGGCGGCCCACCAAAGGATTCTGTACGAACGGTATGTCCGGCAGTTAGAGCAGTCTTCCGGGGCTTCACAGCAATGTCTGTTCCCACAAAACGTTACTTTGAGCCCCGCCGACTTTGCCCTGGTAATGGACCTGAACGACGAGCTTGCAAACCTTGGGTTCCAGATTTCCGTATTTGGCCAAAACACGGTATTGATCAATGGCGTGCCTGCAGATGTGCATATCAACAGCGAAAAAGCACTTTTCGAAGAACTTTTGGAGCAGTTCAAACATTTTAAAACCGAGCTGTCGCTGGATAAAAAAGAAAACCTGGCCCGGTCCCTGGCAAAAAAATCCTCCATTAAAAAAGGGGATAGGCTGAACACCCAGGAAATGGAAAACCTGGCGGGACAGCTTTTTGCCTGCCAGACACCCAATTATAGTCCGGACGGTTGTAAAACCTTTATTAAATTGGATATAAGTAAAATAGAACGTTTTTTTAATTTCTGAAATTGAATAAAGTAAAACCCTATGTTTAGAGCCCTTACACCTATAGTTAAAAACCTGCTGCTGATCACTATAGGCCTGCATGTAGTTACGTCTTTTTTTATGCCACAACTGAAAAGCCTATTTGCCTTGTACCACATCGAGAGCAGGCATTTTATGCCTTTTCAGTTCGTTACCTATATGTTTATGCATGCGGATTTTTGGCACCTTTTCAGCAATATGTTTGGGCTGTTTATTTTTGGGCCGCTCCTGGAGCAGTTTCTGGGACCCAAAAAAATATTGATCCTTTGGATGGTGTGCGGCATAGGTTCAGGGATTCTGTATTCGGGGTACAATGTCTATAAAATCAACCAGCTGAACAACAAAGTGGAGGCTTTCTCCGAAAACCCGGATCCGGAAGTCTTTAACCGGTTTGTCTCTGACAACAGGCACCTGTTCGGCCCGGGAATATACGATTTTATAGATGCCTACAGCCGGAATCCTGACGATGCCGATCTGATTGACAGGGCAAAAAGAAATATGCTGGGGGTCAGGGATCTTCAGGCCAACATCCCGATGGTGGGAGCGTCCGGGGCACTCTTCGGAATTTTGATTGCTTTCGGCATGTTGTTTCCAAACACCCAGTTATTCCTGTTGTTCCCCCCGATGCCGGTGAGGGCAAAATACCTGGTTTTGTTTTATGGACTATACACAGTATATCATATATTTGTATCGAATCCCGCTGACAATGTAGCCCATTTTGCGCATCTATCCGGATTGTTGATCGGTGCGGTACTGGTTATATATTGGAAAAAGGACAGAAGGAATTTCTACTAAATTAAAATGTACGGAGGATTTTGGTACCATATCAGGCATGCCTTTGATCATAAAGACAATGGTCTATATAAAATATTGGCCATCAATATTCTGGTATTTTTGATATTGATGATCATGAGGGTTTTCCTCACCATAGGAGGAGCGGGAGAGATTTATAAATCATTTGTGTCCTTTTTTATGATGCCGGCTTCCCTGCCGCGTTTTATCACGCAGCCATGGACTTTGATCACCTATATGTTTCTTCATGAAGGTTTTCTCCACATCCTTTTCAATATGCTTTTTTTGTATTGGTTTGGGCTATTGGTACAGGATTATCTTGGCAGTAGGAAACTGGTAAACCTGTATTTTCTTGGGGGCATAGCGGGGGGATTGTTGTATATGCTTTTGTATAACGTAGCCCCCTATTTCAGCGATAGGGTAGACAGTGCATTGATGCTGGGTGCCAGTGCGGGTGTATACGCCATCGTGGTGGCGGCCGCTACTTTGAGACCGGATACAGAATTCAGGCTGATTTTGTTAGGCCCGGTCAAAATAAAATACATTGCTATATTTTATGTCTTGATTGCCTTTGCGAATTCAGCTGGCGCCAACGCAGGAGGAGAGCTTGCCCACTTAGGAGGGGCTGCCCTTGGATATATGTATGTCCTGCAGCTTAAAAAGGGAATGGATTTGGGCACCCCAATACAGGCTATCGGAATGTTTATTGAAAAATTGTTTACCAACAAGCCCAAAGTAAAGGTTACCTATAGAAGAAAGCAAAATGACCATAACCGGCCCGGAAGCGGCTCTACTGGTGCCGGATCGGGAAGTACACAGGAAGAAATCGACAGAATACTGGACAAGATAGCCGAAAAAGGATATGATAACCTGACCAAAGAGGAAAAACGCAAACTTTTTGATTTCAGCAATAAAGACTTTTAGTCTTCACGGATCCGGGTTTATTTGTATCCCAAAATTGTTTTATAAAGCTCCAATCCTTTTTCTGTCAAAAAAGGCAAAACCATTGAAAAGATCAGTTTTCCATAATATTGGTAATGGTAGGCTTCATTGCCAAAAATGATATAGTTGTGGGTGGGCCAATAATCAGAAAGCATGATCATTTGGCTGGATAGGTTTTCATAGGTTCCGGCCACCTTCTCATCTCTGAATATTCCTTCATTTTTTAATATCACAAATAAGTGGGAAAGCTGTGCCTTCCTCAGGGATATCAATTCAAAATACCGGTCTTTGATCCTTTCATGCCTGCCCAATATGTGCGCCATATCCAAAAATATAAAACGGTATTTTACCTGCAATTCGTAGGATTTAACCGTTGTGATAAAAAGTTTTTCCAAAGAGGTTTTCTCTATCATGTCAATTTCCGCGGCCATGTCATCCGATTCCTTGCAAAGCTGAAAAAAAGCCTTTTCTACCAGATCATCTATTCCCGAAAAATCCCTGTGAAAATCAGAAGGCCTGACTTGGATTTGGTCCAACAATAATTCTAACGAAGTATCGTGATACCCATATTTGTTGAAAATCAGTAGGGACTGGTCGATGATGCTGGAAAAATCCATTTCAATACTTGTTTTTGTATTTCAAAGATATAAAAAAGTAATTCATATTTAATAAATCTTCCCGTTTTTAATTTATCAATTCGTTTTTATTGGCCAGCTGTCCACAAGCTGCATCAATATCCTGCCCCCTTGATTTCCTTATTTTCGCCACGATACCCTGGGCCTCCAGGATTTCTACGTACATGGCTACTTTTTCAGCGGCAGCCTGTCTGAATTCCCCTTCATCTATGGGGTTGTATTGGATGATATTGACCTTGGAAGGCACTATTTTACAGAATTTGGCAAGTGCTTTGGCGTGTCTCTCGTCATCATTGATGTTTTCCCAAATGACATATTCATAGGTTACTTTTCTTTTGGTTTTTTGATACCAATATCTGAGCGCTTCCCCTAACTCTTCTACAGGATTTGTGTCATTAATGGGCATTAGCCTGCTTCTGGTCTCGTTGATGGCCGAATGGAGCGAGAGGGCGAGATTGAATTTTACGTTGTCATCGGCCAGCTTGCGGATCATCTTGGTGATCCCCACGGTAGAAAGGGTGATTCTTTTTGGAGAGAGGCCCAGCCCTTCAGGAGACGTGATTTTTTCTATCGCTTCCAGGACGTTGGTATAGTTCAGAAGGGGTTCCCCCATCCCCATAAATACGATGTTGGTCAGAGGCCGGTCATAATATGTGTTGGCTTCCTCCATAATCGTCACCACCTGATCAAATATTTCATCCGGATTGAGATTCCTCATTCTTTTGAGACGGGCAGTGGCACAGAAATTACAGTCCAGACTGCAGCCCACCTGGGAGGAAACACATGCGGTGATTCTTTTAGGGGTGGGTATAAGCACAGACTCCACAATTTTCCCATCATATAACTTAACGGCGTTTTTGATCGTCCCATCTGTACTTCTTTGAAAATGGTCCACTTGGATGTGGTTAATGGAAAAGTTGGTTTTCAATATTTCCCGGGTGGATAGAGAAATATTGGTCATGTCATCGAAGTTTTTGAGTGTCTTGTTCCATAACCACTCATATACCTGTTTGGCCCTGAATTTCTTTTCTCCCACCGAAAAGAAAAAATCTTCCAGTTCATTGAGGCTTAGCTTCCTGATATCTTTTTTCTCCACCTGATCCATGGCGCAAAGTTAATGAAATTAAACCGGATTCAATGGAGCCTTATTTTCAGCAATAAAATCTTGAAGACTGCCAAAAAGTCCTGAATTCTTCTCAGTTCATGTTCGTTTCCGGACATTTTTTCCGTTAAAGGAGGTTGGACGGAATTGGTTACAAATTTGATGAAGGATTAAAACAAGTGTAAATAAAACTTTGACTTAACTAACCGCGGCAAAAATGGATTTCAAACAGTTTACGATAAAATCGCAGGAGGCCATTCAGAAAGCTTTAGAACTGTGTTCTGCTGAGCAGCAGCAGTTGATCGAGCCAGCCCACCTGCTGAAAGGAATACTTCATGAAGACAGTAATGTCACGGAGTTTTTATTTAAAAAGTTGGGTGTTAACACCGGCTTGGTGCAGCAAAAACTGGATGACATCATCAGGCAGTTTCCCAAAGTCACCGGCCAACAGCCTTACCTCTCCAACGCCACCAACGATGTATTTCAGAAAGCAAAGAATCACTTAAGGACTTTTGGCGATGAATTTGTGGCCGTTGAACATCTGGTATTAGGGATTCTGGCCGGCTCTGATAAGGCGGCACAGTTGTTAAAAGACCAGGGTATCACCGAGAAAGCCCTGATAGAAGCGATTAAAGAACTTAGAAAAGGCAATAAAGTGACAGATCAAAATGCAGAATCAAAGTACAGGTCTTTGGAACGGTATTCCAAAAACCTGAACGAACTGGCTAAGAAAGGAAAAATAGATCCTGTCATCGGCAGGGATGAGGAGATCCGCAGGGTACTGCAGATACTGGCCAGAAGGACCAAAAACAACCCGATCTTACTGGGGGAACCCGGCGTAGGTAAAACCGCCATTGTGGAGGGATTGGCGCAGCGTATCGTCAGCGGGGATGTGCCCGAAAACCTCAAATCCAAAACCCTGATTTCCCTGGATATGGGGCTTTTGGTGGCCGGCGCCAAATATAAGGGAGAGTTTGAGGAGAGATTGAAAGCCGTGATCAAGGAAGTTACCGATTCTGAGGGCGAGATCATCCTCTTCATTGATGAGATCCACACGCTGATCGGAGCTGGCGGAGGAGGAGAGGGCGCCATGGATGCGGCCAACCTGCTCAAACCTGCCCTGGCCAGAGGGGAGCTGCATGCCATCGGCGCTACCACTTTAAAGGAGTATCAGAAGTATATTGAAAAGGATAAAGCGCTGGAACGCAGGTTCCAGCAGGTTACTGTGGACGAGCCGGATGCAGCGGACGCCATATCCATTCTCCGGGGGATCAAGGACAAATATGAGCTCCACCATGGGGTACGTATCAAGGATGATGCGGTGATCGCATCGGTGGAACTGTCGCAGCGTTACATTACCGACAGGTATCTGCCTGACAAAGCGATTGACCTGATGGATGAGGCAGCGGCCAAACTCCGTATGGAGATAGATTCCCTGCCCCAGGAATTGGATGAATTGAACCGGCGTATCATGCAGCTGGAAATTGAAAGAGAAGCGATCCGCAGGGAAAAAAACAAAGACAAGGAAACGGTACTCAACAAGGAACTGGCGGATCTTTCTGAGAAAAGGCAAGCCATTAAAGCCAAGTGGGAGAGCGAAAAAGCCGTTATTGTGGGGATTCAGCGGGAAAAAGAAAATATCGACAGATATAAAATAGAAGCCGAACAGGCAGAAAGGGCCGGTGATTTTGGCAAGGTAGCTGAAATCAGGTACGGTAAAATTGTCGAAAGTGAGAAAAAGCTGGAATCATTCCAGAAGCAGCTGACGGAGATGCAGCAAGGTTCGCCTTTGCTTAAAGAAGAGGTTGACCATGAAGACATCGCGGCGGTGGTTTCAAAATGGACCGGTATCCCGCTATCCAAAATGATACAAAGCGAACGGGAAAAGCTACTGTACCTGGAAGATGAATTGGGCAAGCGCGTAGCTGGGCAAAGAGAGGCCATTGCGGCCCTTTCGGATGCCGTGAGAAGAAGCCGCGCCGGCCTGCAGGATCCCAAAAGACCCATTGGTTCGTTTATCTTTCTGGGTACTACCGGTGTGGGAAAAACCGAACTGGCCAAAGCCCTGGCAGAATACCTTTTCAATGATGAAAATGCCATGGTGCGGATAGACATGTCTGAGTACCAGGAGCGGCATGCCGTCAGTAGACTGGTGGGGGCGCCTCCGGGTTATGTAGGTTATGACGAAGGGGGACAGCTGACAGAGGCAGTGAGAAGAAAGCCCTATTCCGTGGTATTGTTGGACGAGATCGAGAAGGCCCATCCCGACGTGTTTAACATTTTGTTGCAGGTGTTGGATGATGGCAGACTTACTGACAATAAAGGCAGGTTGGCCAATTTCAAAAACACCATCATCATCATGACCACCAATATCGGGTCCACCCTGATCCAGGAACGCTTTGATGCCATGGAGGAGTGGAACAAAGAACAGGTGCTGGAAGATACCAAAAACGAAGTTCTGGCATTGCTTAAACAATCCGTGAGACCCGAGTTCCTTAACCGGATTGACGAGGTTATCATGTTTGAGCCGTTGAGTCAGGAGATCATCCGGAAAATAGTGGATATCCAGTGGAGGGAAATACAGAAAAGACTGGAAGATTCCGGAATAGAAATCGAAGCTACCAGGGAAGTGTTGGACTACCTTGGCGAAGTGGGGTTTGACCCCCAATTTGGGGCAAGGCCGCTGAAACGCACCATGCAGCGTCTTGTCCTGAATGAACTTTCCAAGCAGATTCTCAGCGGATATATCAAAAACGACAGCGCGGTGCTCGTTGACGTGGATGCGGACAGGCAGGTGTATTTTAAAAACGTTTCCAATGTGGAAGTGGACTAGGGAGGAAAATAGGCAACAGGATACGGTGAGGTACCATGAAAATAAGCAGCCCAAAATCCTGGGCTGCTTTTATCTTTCCAGGAATTCCAAACCATAAGGCGGTCAGGGAAAAAATTATGTGTATGGCCCAATGTTGACACAACATGGATGGTTTTTTATTCTATCCAACGGCCGTTGAGCATCACCCGGTTTATTTGCCGCATGTTCCGGATATCTTCATAGGGATTTGATTCGACGAGCAAAAGGTCGGCTATTTTGCCGGTTTCAATGCTCCCAAGCCGGTCATCCACTTTAAAAAACCTGGCGTTTTGGTAGGTGGCTGATTGGAGGATGTCCTCAGGAGACATCCCGGATTCCTGTAACAGCTCCATTTCCTGGTGGTACGCCCAACCATATTCCGAATAGGGGACATAGGAATGGGAACCTACTACGATCTGGACGCCTTGGCGGTAAGCCTCACCGGTAAACTCCAGCATCTTTTCAAAACCGGCGACCCTGACCGGCGTATGGGCGTCATCACGGGCTTCGAAAGCCGCCAAGGTAGGAGAAAAAAATGTTTTCCGGTCGGCCATTAGCTGATAAGCGGCCATGGCTTTGGGTCCCTTGGGGTCGATATGCTGCCACATTTCATACCTGCCTTCTCTCCGTGCATTATTGTCGGCCAGGACCCTTTGCCGGTATGCCTCAGCTTCCGGCTGTTCCACCAGTGAAAGGCCGAAGGAGGTCACGTGCTCTATGCCGTCCACGCCCCTGCGGATCACTTCCAGTGCATCGCTGATTTCCAGATGGGCGGTTACCGGAAGGCCCAGTCTTTGGGCTTCTTCACAAACAGCCCTTATGGATCCCAAGGATAATCGATAGTATATTTTTATCGCTGACGCTCCTTTTTCTGCCATTTTCCTGACCTGCATTTTGGCTTCTTCTTCATCGCTGATAATCAGTGAATTCTTGGGATAGGCCGGAGGGAACATATCAAAATGGGGACCGGTGAGGAAAAGCCTCGGTAAGGCATCATTCGTTTTTCTCTCATTGTCATAAGCCTCTATCCAGGCTCCGGGGTCACGGAGACTGGTGATTCCTCTTTTCAGAAAAATATGGGGAAGTCCTTCAAGCTGGTCCAGGTGAAAATGGGCATCGATTAACCCAGGGACTAAGTATTTACCTTCTGCCTCGAAGACCAGGGCTTCCTTGGGAACTTGAATCTCATCATGCCTTCCAACTTCCAAAATCCGGTCATTTTGGATGAGCACAGTGGCAGAAGAAAGCACGGGACCGCCCTTGCCGTCAATGACATTGGCCCCAACGACGGCAATCAGGCCGGCGCCGCTTTTGATTTCGGATTCATTTACAGCTTGTATCCTGAGTTTACTGTCTTGTTCGGGGGCGGTTTTTGGTGGAGAGCCTTCCCTACAGGCTGTCAGCAGCAGGATTATCAAAATGGAGACAGTAAAGGTTTTCAACCTCATATAATTTCATTTTTTGGGTCAATATAAAATAAAAGTTTGAGGTATGGAAGAACGGACTGGCCGGTATTTGGCTTTTTTCAGACAACAACTCACATTCCAAGGCAATCGAAAAGAAGGGCAGGTGTGAAAATATGTAACGAATGTCCTGTTTTTCGCTCAGATGCCAGGGCACAATGGTAGGCAGGATCAAGAAAAATATCCTGGAGGAACCAGTGCCTTCCGGCAAACGCAATAGAATCCGTAGTGGTATCCACTTTTTCCAAACCAGTGCTGATCCCGCTTCCCTCCGCCTTTAGCACGGCCTCCTTTCTGGTCCAAATCCGAATGAGTGCGGATGCCGGGTCATCACCGTTATTTATCCGGGACATCTCTTCCGGTGTAAAAAACTCACGGATTTCCATCGGCGCCTCAGGGTTTATTTTTTCAATATCTATCCCTAAAACACAAATCGTAGAAGCGGCACAGACAACCCACTCTCCCGAATGGGAAACATTAAACTCAAGTTCGATAGGCAGAAAGGGTTTTCCGAAAGTGCTTTTTTGTACATCGGTGATTTGGTGAGATTCAAAATTAAAAGCAGCCAGTTGTTCTTTGAGTAACAATTTTCCAAAAACCCTGGTAAATCGATCATCCTTTTTTCTATAACGCATCACTTCGCTTTTTATAGAAAAAGGCAGCATTTCCACGGCTTTTTCAAACCGGGAATCCTGCGTATTTTTGATATTCAATGCCGTGACACGGATCATTTTTTCATACTTATCTCGCTTGCGCTAAAAATAAGATATTATCCCAATATTTCCTGAACGGCACGGTAGGCTTTATCGAGGCGTTTTTCTTTAGTTCCTGTAATTTTAACTAAAGGAATCCCGGTGCCTTTTAAAATGCTTTCATACCAGTCATAAAAATATTTTCTCATGACCGGATCTGGATATTCCCTTTGAGGGTCTGGCTCCCAGGGCATGTCGATGTCCGTCAACAGGTACAGGTGATATTCCCGGCGGGCAATTTCCTTTTCTATCCAAGGATCAGTATGTCCGTATTTGTGCTCGCTCCATATTTTAATGACGTGGAGATCGGTGTCACAAAACAACATCCTATCGGCCAACATGGCCATCTTATCTTCCTCTCCTACCTGCCCCTTGGCTATTTCAAGCAGGTCTTCATACCGGTAGGGTCTTCCTAAGTTTTCTAAATAGGTTCTGGCATATTCAGGCACCCAGGGCTCCCCGGTTTTTTCCGCCAATGCTGCACAAAGTGTGCTTTTCCCGGTGGATTCCGGTCCTATAATGACGACGCGCTTAGGAAGTTGAAGCATCATGTTTAGCCGATTTTATCCAGGCCAGCAACCCCATGACGGCCAGAATGGTAAATACCAGGAATTGAAAAGAGGTCAGAATGAGCCCTTTATAAAAATAGAGCGGCACAGACACCAGGTCGGTGATGATCCAGGCGATCCAGTTTTCGACTTTCTTTTTGGCCATCAGCCACATCCCTACAAAGGCAGAAGCGGTGGTAAAAGCATCCCAATAGGGCACGTCGCTGTCCGTAAAAGTAAACAAAACCCAAAACAATATGCCATAGGAAGCCATCAGCAATGCCAGTGCCGATACAATGCCTTTTGCATTCAGCCACTTGACAGGTACCTTTGCGGCGCCTGGCCTGGGATGGGACCAAACATACCAGCCGTAAATGGACATGCTGAAATAATAGGCATTGATCCCCATGTCCGCATATAATTTTACCTGGAAGCATATCCATACATACATCAAAGTGCTGATGATGCCGGTGGGAAAAACCAGAATATTCTCCCTCAGAGCAAAAAAAACAGAGGCCAGACCAAAGAAAACCGCAATGGCCTCCAAAAGGGACATTTGCTGTATCCCCGTCAAGAATCCTTCTACAAGATATTGCCAATCCATGGCCCGAAAATGGGATAAAAATGGGGAATAATAAAATTTTAATTCTGCTTGCCGTTTTTTTAACTTATTCCTAAAAAAGCCGTTAAACTCATCATCACGGGCTTTGAAGCAGGAGAATTTTTACCCAACCAATGCCGGAATGTGCTGAATGGTCTTTTTATCAACGATTTTACAAAAACATTTTGGATATGAAACACATCTTATTGCTCTCATCCATGTTTCTGGTCAGCCATTTGACCTTTGCTCAGTTTCAAAAGGGGGATAAGTTCATCGGAGGCAGTTTTCATACGGAAGCGTCCAGGAGCCAGCAGAAAAATGACCTCCATAGCAGGTACATGGCACTCAATTTAAATCCGACCATCGGATATTTTCTCAGCAGCAGCGCAGCGATAGGGGTTATACCTTTATTCAGCATTAACCGCTCTACGCAGGTGGACACTCAAGGCAATAAAAGCAATACAACCAGGCTTGCGGGAGGGTTGGGCTTTTTTTACCGGAAGTATTTCAATTTGACGGAAAACCTGTACTTTTTTGCCCAGCCCAAGGCGGAATACCTTACTAATATAAAAGATGATTATGATTTTTATACCGTTGATTTAGCCCTTGCTCCGGGGATGGCGTATAGGATAGGGCCCAAGTGGATGGCCGAGTTGACACTGGGGGGGCTCAGGCAAAGATGGACCAAAAGTGACCGAGCCATTGAAAGTAAAGATAGAAGCCTCAGCCTCAGTCTGCAGCCGCAAGCCACCATCGGCATAATGTATTTTTTAAAACCCGGTGGCCAATGAAAGCGTTTCTTCTGTTTTTAACGGTGCTGGCGACTTATTTTCTGATAAGTTTACCAGCAGCTGCCCAGATAGAAAAAGGCACCCGTGCGATCGGATTGACCTTTGGCCTGTCTGAAAGGACATCATCTTTCGGCTCCTTATCCTCGTTTACAAATACAAACAGGGGCCTCTTTTTTTATCCCGAATACGCCTATTTTTTCAGGGATCGGATCAGCATCATCAGCGGAGCAGGCTACAACAGGTCATTGTATAACAATGAAAGCAGGAACGGCGATAGCGGGGAGAGCCGTCTGACAGATTTTACCGTATTCAGCGGACTGAGAATACATGTTCCGCTACAGCCCAAATTATACTTGATCACTACCTACGGGCCAAAGTACCAGTACCGTGAAAGGCAAAGCAGGTACACAAACAGTGGCGCTATAAGTGAAACATTTACTGAAGAACACGATTTTGGGTTGTTCGGGAATGCGGGATTGGCCTTTTTCCCAAGCAACCGATGGAGCCTGGAACTGATCCTGGCGGAGAGTTCGCTTTCCATGACACATCACCGGAGCCTGCAACAGGAGAAGATGGCTGGATATGCAAACACTTGGAAATTTACCATGCATGCTTTTCTGGACCAGCCCAACTTGGCATTGAGGTATTATTTCAAGTAGTATAGGATTAGTTGACGCCGCTATATATGATTTTCAACTCCGGTTGGGATTTTGCCATGGTTTTTGCTTCGTTCCCCGCAAAAAACCACGTCAAAATATTCTCAAATCCGTCCATAGGATTCGGGATTTCCATCTCTGAGTACAATAATTTCACCCGCTACGCGGGTTTAGAAAGCAGAAATACTGTGGGAATTTTATGAAGGTCAGGCAACTTTTTTTTCCAATCAACCACGCGCAGCGTACGGATAAACTCGTCTTTAGCAGTAATGTTGGCGGCAATGCACAATAACGTGTCGGGCTGCAAATGTTGAACGAGGTCCTCCATCAGTTTCTGGTTCCTGAAAGGGGTTTCCATAAACATCTGGGTGCTCCCATCCCTTTTGGTTTGGTTTTCCAGTGACTTGAGGAGCATTAGTCTTTCTTTCCTGTCTATGGGGAGGTATCCGTGAAAGGTAAACGCTTGTCCGTTAAAACCGGAAGCCATTAGCGCCATAAACATGGATGAGGGCCCGGCCAGCGGAACTACCTGGATGTTTTGGCGATGGGCTGCTGCCACTGCCACAGCGCCTGGGTCGGCTATTCCCGGACAGCCCGCTTCTGAAATGATCCCGACGTCCTCACCGTTTAAGGCGGGGGCAAGTAGCTTCTCAACAGCAGCCATGGGCGTCTTTTTGTCCAACAATTCCATATGCACCTCTTCCAGGTCCACCCCTAACTTCAGGCTGCTGATATAGCGGCGGGCTGTACGGAAATTTTCCACTAAAAAGTACCGGGTTTGGCTGATGACCTCCTTTACTTGAGGCGAAATCACATGGGAGGCCGTGCTTTCGGCCAAAACGTTCGGAATCAGATAAAGTTTTCCGGTGGAGATCATGGTTGCGGGATTGTGGATTTTTTTTTCAAAAATACTGATTTATTATCGGCGGAGATTCCGATTTTCGTAATTTGTACACGGGGCGCTTGTGAAAAAGGACGCTTTCACAAAAGGAGGTTGTTGACATTTGCCCCTGTAGGACGCACGAGCCAAATGATTTGAATCAGGGTTATGGAAAACAATATGGGCGGAATTGCGAAATTATTGGTGATAACCGGGCTGCTTATGGTTTTGGCGGGACTGGTATTGTATTTCCTGAATAAGTTCCCGGATATGAAGCCGTTGCCCGGAGATATTGTGATAAAAAAGGAGCGGTTCACCTTCTATTTTCCATTGGGGATTTCCATTTTAATAAGTATTTTACTGACATTTCTCCTTTATTTATGGCGTAAATTTGGAGGTTAGTTCTTTTTCCAGGTTGCTTGTCAGATTTGTTATTCTTTCAAAAGCCGTATGTTTCCTTCCAAAGCTTTTTCAGTGAGATTTTTTCCCATAGTGATCAATTCAGCAGCTTTGTGAAAGTCAAACACCTTGCAGGCATTCCTCGGGATTTCGACAAGGATATTTGGTGGATAAAGCTGTATCATCAATTCGACCAATCTGTCCTGTGTAAAATCATAAGAGGTACTTATTAGATCGATAATGGTGAAATAAGGAATTTTTTTTACCTCTTTGGTTTTGTTGATGTTGACAATGGACAAATTGAGATCTTTAAGCCAAGGCCAATTTTTAAATACACTTTCGTTATCTTCAGGAAGAATTATGGGATTGTTTCCATTCAGGTTAACTGCGATTATCCATTCATCGGGATGGCATTTTTTGACCAAATTAAGTGGTAAGGGGTTAAGTACCCCTCCATCTACCAAAAATGTATCATCTTCATACATGGGCGTAAAAACACCCGGAATGCCCATGGAGGCCCTAAGTGCCTTATAGAGATTTCCGTTGCAGAAATGGACTTCTTTTTTGTGTAATACATCAGTGGCTACCGCTGTGAATTTTATGGCAAACTTTTCAATATTTTGATCTCCTGTTAATTCCTGGAGCTTGGAAATGATTTTTTCCCCCTTTAAAAACCCATTGTTGGTAAAGGTGAAATCAAACAAGTTGAAGACTTTGGACCTGGTGAGGGTCAGCAACCATTTTTTATAAATATTTAGAAAACCAGCACAATATAAGCCTCCGACGATTGCTCCCATCGAACATCCCACAACACTGATGATTTCAAAACCATTCCTTTCAAGTTCTTCTATGACCCCAATATGCGTGATACCTCGTGCACCACCACTTCCTAATACCAGATGAACCTTTTTTTTTGCTTTCATGAGGATATCCTATTTCTGATGTATATTACAGTGGTAAAAGGTATAGGAAAACAAGAATTTTTTTCAACCGGTTTTATCCCAGAAATGCTTTCACCGTCTTCGCCACCGCTTCGGGTTGGTCGGCATGAAGCCAATGGCCTGCCTCCTTGATAAAGACCAAATGGTTGTTGGGAAAAATCCGGTCGATATCGGGTTTGTCTTTGTCTTGTATATAATTGGAATTGGCACCGCCCATAAACAACGTAGGTTTCCCGAAGACATTATCTGTATCCAGCCGCTCGCCTATGTTTTCTATTTTTTTTGTGATCACGGGGAGGTTGATTTTCCAAACAAATTTGCCGTCCTTTCGGGTCAGGCTTTTTAAAAGAAACTGTCTTATTCCTCGGTCTTCAATGTGCTCTGCCAGTTTTTCATCGGCTTCTTTCCTGGACTGGAGCTTTTCCAGATCGATGGCATTTAATCCTTCCAGGATGGTTTCGTGATGGACAGGATAATATCTGGGCGCGATATCAGCGACAATCAGTTTTTCGACTTTTTCCGGATAGAGGAGGGCAAAATTCATGGCGGTCTTTCCTCCCATGGAATGACCCATGAGATATACTTTGTCCAACTCATTGTCTTTCAGCAAGTCATTGATATCCTCTGCCATCACTTTATAATCCCAATCATCACTGTGACCCGAATCACCATGGTTGCGCTGGTCTACCAGGTAAAGGGTATAATGTTTTTGCAGGTCTTTGGCGACGCTCATCCAATTGTCTGCCGATCCAAAAAGGCCATGCAGGATGACCAAGGGTTTTCCATCTCCTGTTTTTCTGTAATTCAGTTTCATAATATGAGTGCGGTTTTTCCAAGTAGTCATCAGGCAGTAATCCGGTTCGAAACATCCCGATCACCATTGCCTGCGGATCTTCATTAAACGTTGGTTGAAAATCTTATTGCTTTTTGTCGGGTTCCAGCTGTCTCCTGTACATTTGGATGGTGTTTTCCAGCCCGAAATACAAGGCGTCACAGACCAGAGCATGGCCGATGGATACTTCATCCAGAAAGGGGATGCGTTGTTTCAGGTACCGGAGGTTGTGCAGGTCCAGGTCATGCCCGGCATTCAGTCCAAGTCCCAGCTCTTTGGCCAAAAGAGCAACTTCCACGTAAGGCGCCACTGCTTTTTCCCTCGCACGATGGTAAAGGCCGGCATAAGGTTCGGTGTAAAGCTCAACCCTGTCCGTTCCGGTATTTTTTGCAGGTTCAAAATATTTTGCTTCCGGATTGATAAAAATGGAGGTTCTGACACCGTAGTCATGAAGTTCTGCAATGATGTCTTTAAGGAAATCCGCATGACGAAGGGTGTCCCATCCCGTATTGGAAGTGAGGGCCTCCGGCGGATCAGGCACCAGGGTGGCCTGCGCGGGTTTGGCAATACGGATGATCTCCATGTACCTTTTATCAGGATACCCTTCAATGTTGAACTCTGTGGTGATTTTGTCTTTCAACATCATCACGTCATCATAACGGATATGCCTTTCATCGGGTCGGGGGTGTACTGTGATTCCCTCTGCCCCAAAAGTCTCTGCGTCCAGCGCCACCTGCAGCAGGTTAGGGTTGTTGCCGCCCCTCGCGTTTCTTAGGGTAGCTATTTTATTAATATTTACGCTTAATTTCGTCATGTACCAAATTATAATCTAATTTTGCAACAAAAATACAGATTCTCTGACAACATAGGGAATCCGGGGAAGTTATCATAGCGACTGCTTTCTTATATTTATAAAAACCATAATGGAATTTAATTTAGTTTTATCATAAACCCTAATTAAAGATCATGAGTCTTAAAGAAAATATCGAAAATGAAATCAAACAGGCCATGTTGTCCAAGGACAAAGACAGGCTGAGGGCACTCCGGGCGATCAAATCCCTTATTTTGCTGGAAGAAACCAAAGGAAGTGATAAAGCCATCACAGAAGCCGAAGAGATGCAGATCCTTACCAAGGCAGCCAAACAAAGAAGAGACTCTATTGAGATTTTCGAGAAGCAAAACAGAAAGGATCTGGCCTCCCTGGAAGTGGCAGAACTGAATGTAATCAACGAATTTCTTCCCAAGCAGCTTACCGAAGAGGAACTGGAAGCGGCTCTCAGGGAGATCATCCAGGAAACAGGCGCGGCTGGGCCCGGGGACATGGGAAAAGTGATGGGGGTAGCTACCAAAAAATTAGCGGGGAAGGCGGACGGAAAAGCCATCTCTGCAAAAGTAAAAGCCCTTTTATCTTAAGGTGTTGAGCACGATAGACATTGTTATATTGATTATGTTGGCCATTGGCGGGTATAGCGGTTACCGACAAGGCCTTTTCATCGGGCTATTGTCTATCGTGGCCTTTTTTATAGGCATTATCCTGGCGTTTAGGTTTATGCACTGGGGCGCGGAACTTCTGTCCGAAAAAGTGGAAAGCCTTACCTTCATGTTGCCCTTTATTGCTTTTATTCTGATTTTTTTAGTGGTGACGGTTACCATCAGAATTTTGGCTTTCTTGGTAAAGAAGACACTTGATTTGACTATTCTAGGCACCTTCGATAGCTTTGCGGGCGCCATTTTGGGTATGTTCAAATGGGTGGTGATGATCAGCTTGCTGATTTGGGTGGCCAAATCCTTTGAATTCAATTTCCCTAAAGAGCTCGTGGAAGACTCGGTGATTTATCCTTTGGTAGTGCCGGTGGCCCCGACCCTTGTGGGCATACTGGACAATTACACCCCCGTCGTAGACAAAGCCATAGAAACCATTCAGGAACTTGTAAACAGCACTTCAGGTGATACTACTGGTTGATAATTTCGATTCCTTTTCCCATATTCTGGCAGACTATTTTTTGCGGACGGGGGTAGAACTGGAGATCGTCCGCAATGATGTATCCCTGGAAGCTTTGAAACGGCGTCCATATGAGGCGCTTGTCATTTCCCCCGGCCCTGAAACACCGGAGAAAGCCGGAAACCTCATGGAGATACTTGGCTATTATCATGACAAAATCCCGGTGCTGGGTATTTGCCTCGGTCATCAGGCGATAGGGACATTTTTCGGCGGCAGGCTCGCCGTGAACGAGCGGCCCATGCATGGAAAAGTATCGACGGTACGGCAGGTTTGCCCACACGTGATATTGGATGGCCTTCCCGATACCTTTGAAGTTACCCGGTATCATTCCCTGGAGTTAAAGGAGCTGCCCCCGACCCTCAACGTTCTCCTGGAGACCCGACAAAAAGAAGTCATGGCCATTGCCCATACTTATTTTCCCGTTGTTGGGTTGCAGTTTCACCCGGAGGCCCACCTGACCCAGTTTGGTTTTGAACTCATCCATAGCTGGGTAAAGTACATCGCGGTAACGGATTTTCTTGCCAGAGTTAACTTTTAATATGAAATTTTTGCAATTTTTGGGTAGAAATAAACCAAGCCCTACCTAAGTTCGTTTTATTTTTCGAGACATTTTAATATCTTTATCCATTATGCAGGCCTACGAATTCATCAATAATCTGATCCCCCCGCTGAAATTTACCGATAAGGTAAAAATGGCGCTATCCTGGATGGAGGAGATCAGAACAGATGTGTTGCCTGTGGTAGATCAGGGCCTGTTCAAAGGCCTCATTACCGATGATATGATCTACGAGATCAATAATCCGGAACTCACAATAGCTGAAGTGGAGCTTTCTGCCTCCTCCAGCGTGGTACAGATGGACAGACATATTTATGAAGTCCTTAGGGTGTCTTCGGAAAACCAGACGTCCATGGTTGCCGTAGTGGACAAAGACCTGAAATATTTAGGTGTGGTGACCATTGAAGACGCCATTACGGCTTTTACGGACACCATATCCATCCAATCCCAGGGAGGGGTACTCATTCTTTCCATGTTCATGACGGATTACAGCCTTTATGATATTGCCAGGGTAATAGAGTCGGAAAACACAAAAATTTTGAGCAGTTTTATTTCCAATGATCCACTGGATGACAGTAAGATAAAGGTCACCCTCAAGGTGGACAGGACGGAGTTGCGCCATATAAAAGCCACTTTGGAAAGGTTCGGATACAAGGTAATTGATCATTATCAGGAAGATGCATGGATTACCAGCGAACAGGACAGATTGGGCAACCTGCTGCGTTTTTTAGATATTTGACATTTCATGAATATTATTTTACACGGCCTCAACGTCCAGTCCGAATTCAAATCTCATGTAGAGCAGTTGGTAAAAATTTTCCGGGGCCATGATATTCAGCTCTTCCTCACTCCCATGTGCTTGAAGTCAATGAACAAGACCGGGTTTAATGGTTTTGGGCTTCAGGCAATCCGTTCAAAAGAGGAGCTCGAAGAAATCGATTTTGCCATATCCATCGGCGGAGACGGCACTTTGTTGGACACGGTATGTTATATTGGGCCTTATGAAATCCCGGTGGTGGGCATCAATACCGGCAGGATGGGTTTTTTGGCCACCATAGCAAAAGAAGATATTGAATGGGCGGCCAAAGATTTGATCAACAACAATTTTTCTTTGGAAGACAGAAGCCTGGTGCGTTTGGAATCCAGTCCCCCCCTGTTTGAAGGGCTGAATTTCGGTCTCAACGAATTTACCATCCACAAGCGGGATACCTCTTCCATGATCACGGTGCACACCTATATCAATAATGAGTACCTGAACAGCTATTGGGCAGACGGGTTGATCGTTTCTACCCCCACAGGTTCCACGGGCTATTCTCTGAGTTGCGGGGGGCCACTGATCTCCCCGTCGGCAAAAAATTTTGTAATTACTCCGGTAAGTCCCCACAACCTCAATGTGCGGCCCATGGTAGTATCTGATGAAAGTGAAATCTCTTTCAAAATAGAGGGGAGAAGTGAAAAGTTTCTGGTATCTTTAGACTCCAGATCTACTGCCATTGATGCCTCCGTTGATTTGAAGCTCAAAAAAGAGAAATTTGTTGCTAAATTGGTTAAGTTCCAGAATTACAGCTTTTTTGATACCCTACGACAAAAGCTGAACTGGGGCTATGACATGAGAAATTAGTTTTAACAAAAATTAACCCCCTTAATACGCAGGAGGGTTTTTTATTCGTTAGGTAGTTTATAAATTGCGTCAACTTGAATATCACCAAGTATTATAAAGTATGTATATTGCTGATTATGGGGTCGTTAGGTGTTTTACTGACCCCGGACGCGGCAGGCCAACAGTATGAAGTTGGCGTGGGTTTAGGAGCAGGAACCTATACCGGTGATATCATCAGAAGGATTGATCCTACCCAGATCGGTATTCAAGGGACGTTATTTGGCAGACGAAATTTTGACAATGCCTGGAGTCTGAGAGGAGGGATTACCGTGGGCCGCTTGAATGCGGCAGACAGCATCCGCCCGATCGATCCTGTGGCAGTACATCGAAACGCCCATTTCAGGGGAACATTGGTGGAAGCATCGGCAATGATGGAATTCCACTTCCTGGATTACTTATCCTATCATTCCTATACCAGGTTTTCCCCTTTTGGTTTTTTTGGCTTGGGCTATTCTGTATTCTTCGGAAACGGGCAAGGCTATGAAGGGGAACTGGAGTACAAGTCGGACAGCTACCGGGTTTGGACACCGGTTGTTCCGTTCGGGTTTGGGGTCAAGTACAAGCTGAAGGAAAGGGTCTTTGTCTCTGTGGAAGCCGGGATAAGGGCGACTTTCAGCGATTATCTGGACCGGATAGGAGATGAAAAGCAGTTTGCCGCTGATGAACCTAAGTACGTGGATAGATTTGAAGAAATACCGGGTACCGGATATACAGGCATAAATCCCAATGGTTTCAATTTCGGAAACTCAGCAGACCGGGATTGGTATTATTTTTTAGGTTTTACCATTAGCTACTCCTTCCATCAGGTAAAATGCTTTAACTATTAATAATTGATCCTTAGGATAGAATTATTAAAAAAGAAATGACATTTTTGTAGCTCAAAAAAAAATTAAGTTTGGATCTGTATTGGAATGAAGGAAAAGATCAACAAGGATAATATCCCCCAACACATTGCGATAATCATGGATGGCAACGGCCGGTGGGCCCAAAAAAAAGGTGCCATGAGGATATTCGGTCATCGGAATGCCATGACAGCTGTGAGAGAAGCCATAGAAGGAGCGGCAGAACTGGGGGTTAAATTTATTACCCTGTATGCTTTTTCTACAGAAAACTGGTCCAGACCAAAAGAAGAAGTGGAAGCACTGATGGGTTTATTGGTTCAGGCAATTACCGATGAGGTGCCTACCATGATGAAAAACAATATCAGGCTGTCCACCATCGGGGATACCAAAAGTCTGCCGGGCTTTTGTCAAACCCACCTGGAAAAAGCAATAGCAGAAACCCAAAACAATACAGGTCTTACGGTGGTGTTGGCTTTAAGCTACAGCGGCAGGTGGGAGATTGCCGAGGCGATGAAGGGAATTGTCAAAAAAGTAATCAGCAATGACATTTCGGCTGAGGAAATAGATCCCGCAATGATAGCTGATCATTTGAACACTGCCGGAATCCCCGACCCGGAATTGTTGATCAGGACAAGTGGGGAATTGCGTATCAGCAATTTTATGCTCTGGCAACTGGCTTATACAGAACTGTACTTTACAGAGGTACTATGGCCGGATTTCCGGAAAAAGGACCTGCATGAAGCGATCCTTTCATACCAGAAGCGTGAAAGACGCTTTGGAAAAACCGGGGCGCAGATCAAATCGGATTTTTGACCTGTCACCAAAAAAGTGGATTGTGGAGAGCATATCCAATCGGATGAGTTGGCCATGACAAGTAATGGCTGCAAAAAATTGATTTACATGAAAAGAGGTTTTATAATTATTTACTTACTGCTTTTGGCCGGAGTGGCAGAAGCCCAGATCAGGCTGGGACAAAGCCGGTATTCCACCCAGAAGCCTGTAAATATTATAGATTTGGATTATTCCAAACCCAAGAAATTCAGGATAGCAGGAATTGAGGCTGTGGGGCTCAGTACCTTGGACGAAACGGCCATCATTTCCCTGGCGGGCTTGCGTGTGGATGATGAAATCAGCGTGCCGGGCGATGCCACCTCCAACGCTCTGAAAAAGCTCTGGGGACAGGGGATCATCGGTGATGTCAAGATACTGGTCACCAAAATCGAAGGGGATGACATTTACCTCCTGCTCGACCTGACCGAAAGACCGAGGTTTAGCCGGGTGGAGTTTTCCGGTGTGAACAAAACGCAGGAGGGGGAACTAAAGGATAAAGTGTCTATCAGAGGCCGCGTGGTGAGGGATGATGTGCTCAACAATGCCCAAAGGAAAATCAGGGACTACTTTGTGGACAAAGGCTATCTCAATGCCCAGGTAAAAGTCATCCAAGAAAGAGACACCACCTTGCCAAACAGTGTGAGGTTAAGATTTGATGTGGACAAAAGCAGCAAAGTCCGCATCAACGAAATCAAAATAGAAGGGAACGAGAATATCGCTGACGGCAAGATCAAGAAGAAAATGAAGGGGACCAACGAGCACGCAAGGGTCTATATATTCAAGGATCTGGTGTCGCGCTTGCTCAATACCACTCCCAAAAGGGCCAAAGAAGCCATAGCTTACAGAAACCCGGTAACCACTGATGATATCCAGGAATACATCAACAAAAACTTCAAGCTCAACTTTTTTAACGGATCAAAATTCGTAAGAAGTGATTACCGGGATGACAAAAACAAAGTGATCGCTTTTTATAACAGCCGGGGATACCGGGATGCCGAGATTGTGAGGGATTCCATCTATGATTTTGATGCCAGCCGGATCAACATTGAACTTGATATCGAAGAGGGCCGGCAGTACTATTATAGAAATATCAGTTTCTCCGGAAACTATATCCATTCCAGTGAAACGCTATTGGCCAAATTGGGTATCCAAAAAGGGGATATCTACAACAAGGAAAGACTGGACAAAAGATTGAACTATGATCCTCAGCGCGGTGATGATGTCAGTTCCTTGTACCAGGATGACGGCTACCTCTTTTTCACCATAGACCCTGTGGAAGTCAATGTACAGGGAGACTCCATCGATATCGAGATGAGGATCTTTGAGGGGCCTCAGGTGACGGTAAACAGCGTGTCCATAGAGGGAAACGAGAGGACAAGTGACCATGTGGTCATGCGGGAAATCAGGATACTTCCGGGCCAGAAGTTCAACAGGAGTGCTTTGGTACGGACCATCCGGGAGCTTTCGCAGATCGGCTATTTTGATCCGGAAAACATCGAACCTGATATGCGCCCCAACTTTGAGGATGCCACGGTGGATATTGTTTTCAAGTTGGAGGAACGACCCAACGACCAGATCGAGTTATCCGGTGGCTGGGGAGGTCTCTTTGGCTTCGTGGGGACAGTCGGGCTGAGCTTTAATAATTTCTCGATCAGAAACATCAAGGATTTCTCCAAATGGCGGCCTCTTCCGGTAGGGGATGGACAGAAGCTGTCTCTCAGGGTGCAGGCCAACGGCCGGAGTTTCCAGAACTACAGCATTTCCTTTTCCGAGCCCTGGTTTGGAGGCAAAAAACCCAATGCCCTTAGCGTGAGCTTTAACCATTCGGTACAACGGCAAATCGACATGTGGAACCAGGCTAATTTTGGCCGGGAAATGGGGTCTTTCAAAATCACGGGGGCCACCATCGGCTTGGCCAAAAGGGTTACCTGGCCGGATGACTATTTCCAGGTGAGCAATAACCTGCAGTTTCAGGTTTACGATTTTGATGAATACGGCAATTTCTTTGGCCTGAGTTACAATACAGGAACCGCCAGAAGTATTGCACTCAACACGACCATCGCCAGAAACAATATCGATAACCCGATTTATCCCAGACTCGGGTCAAACATTATATTGAGTTCCAGCTTTACACCGCCTTATACTTCCATGAATCCCAATATCAACAGGGAGTCACCGGATGAAGAGAAATACCAGTGGCTGGAATACCATAAATGGATGTTCGATGCCTCCCTCTACACTCCGCTATTTGGCTCCAATAAGCTGGTGCTGAGCGCCAGAACCCATATGGGTTTTGTTGGCTCCTATGGAAACCGAATAGGCATCATTCCCCTGGAAAGATTCGTATTGGGTGGAGATGGGATGAACATGATGAACTTTGCCCTGGGTCAGGAGATCATTGGTCTAAGGGGATACGAGAACCAGTCCATTACTCCCGGACGTGATTTTAGGGGACAGCCCGGAGCCCCCGTTCCCTACGGCGGGGTGGTCTATAACAAACATGTGATGGAAGTGAGGTTTTTGGTATCCCCCAATCCATCTGCCACCATCTTCCTGTTGGGTTTTGCCGAAGCGGGTAACAACTGGGGGAATTACGGGGATTTCAATCCTTATGATCTTAAGAAATCCGCCGGTTTTGGTGCCAGGATATTCATGCCGGCCTTTGGCTTGCTGGGGATAGATTGGGGCTATGGATTTGACGGCGTGCCTTCCATCGCCAATCCCAACCCTGGACCCAGCGGAGGAATGTTCCACTTTACCATCGGACAGCAATTCAGATAATTATGGAAAAATGCCTGAAATTGTTACTTTTGCTTTGCCTTTTTCCGTTTGCCCTGATGGGCCAAAAAATCGGGTATGTGGATACAGAGTATATCCTGAACAAACATCCGGACTATAAGAAGATACAGGGGGAGATGGAAAGCCTGGGGGATGAGTGGAAAAAAGAGGCACAGAAATTGGAGAGTGAAATCAAGGAAATGTACAATGCTTTAAAGGCGGAGGAAGTACTGCTGACAGAAGAGATGTACCAGGAAAGGATGGCTTTGATCAAGGAAAAAGAAAAGGCAGCTACGGCGTTCAAAAACCGGATTTTTGGGGTCAACGGGCAGTATTTCCAAAAACAATCGGAACTGTTGCAGCCGCTCCAATCCAAGATTTACGATGCCATAGACCGGGTTTCCAAGCGGAACGGAATCGCGATTCTTTTCGATAAAGCATCCAGTCCGACGGCCATGATTTATACGGACCCCAGGCATGATTATTCAGAATTTGTATTAGAAGAATTAGGATTAGAAGAAAACAATTAAAATTAACAAAGTTTAACATTATGAAAGCAAAAATCATCCTATCGGCAGTTGCAATGCTTTGCTTTGGATTTGTAGCCAGTGCTCAGGAGCTCAAAATCGGATACACCAATGTGGAATACATCATGAGCCTGATGCCGGAAATGGAACAAATCGATGCTGATATCCAGGACTATAGCAATCAACTTGGCCAGCAGATGCAGACAAAAGGTCAGGATTTTCAAAGACAATTACAGACGTATCAGCAGTCTGCTTCTACCATGACCGAGGAAGCCAGAAATGAAAAAGAACAGCAGCTGCAAAGATTGGATCAGGAACTTCAAAAATTCAGGGAAGATGCACAGACCTCTTATCAGCGGAAGCTTCAGGAGTTGTTGGAGCCCCTACAGGAAAAAGTATTCAACGCCATCAATGCGGTAGCCGCTGAAAACAACTATACCCATGTTTTCTCGGAGACTGCCGGACAGTCACCGGTCTTGCTTTACACCAAAGAAGATGATCCTTTTACGGAGTTGGTGTTGGCGAAATTGGGCATCACACCTCCTGCCAATAATTAACAGAAAGTACAGTAAAAAATAAATTTTGCCCGGTCCTGTCAGGATCGGGCTTTTTTTATAACTTTAGGGAGTAATTAAAATGTAAGGGATATGGTTTTATTGAGCGTAGCGCAGTTTTTTATGATGGCTTTGTTGATGAGTCAATCTACTGGTAATCAGGGTTTTAGTTTTGATTTAGAAGCTTCTGAAGTGGTCTGTAAGAAGACGGAATCAGGGGAGCGGTACTTCACCTATGTCATCAGCAACGTAGGTAGCCAGACGGCTCCAGAAGGAAGCTATATGGTGTTTTTCAAGGTAAATGGAAGAATGGTGAGTTTTGAAACCGTCACTTCCCCGTTGGAGCCCGGAAAATCCATCGTCTATACTTCGGAGGAAAAGTTTGATGTTTCCAAAAAGAGAAGGTTAAAATATCACCTGATCGTCAAGACAGAGGACGGCAATAAAAACAATAACCGGAAGAAAGGTGAGATTATTTTATAATTTAAGTTCGTCACCAAGTATCGAAGATTTTAAACAGTAGGAAAACCCGCGTGGCGGGTGGAATTATGGTTCCGGAGGAATCCCCGGCCCCTATGGGCGGATTTTCAGGACCTGGATTACTTGCCTTTAGGGTTCTTATTGAAGCACTGAAAAGCCTTGGTTCCTTTCAAATGCGGATTTGGCCCCGTCAAGAAAATCAATAAAGTTTTGTATGTTGGTATCATAGGCTTTAGGTTCTGCGAGCAACTCCTCGTTGTGGTCAAGAACGACATAGTACGGCTGTGCGTTGTTGTTGAACCGCCGTATCTGCAGATCGGCGTTTTGTTTTCCTATGGTGCTTTTTACCTTGCCATCATAATCGGAAGTGTACCATTCGGATTCCGGAAGGGTGTGCCGTTCATCTATATAAAGCGCCACCATCACAAAATCCTCTTTCAGTCTTTTCAATACCCTCGGATCGGACCAGACCCTGGCTTCCATTTCACGGCAGTTGACACAGCCATGGCCCGTAAAATCAATAAATAGTGGCTTGTTCTGTCTTTTGGCCGCCGCCAATGCCTGATTATAGTCAAAGTATCCCTGTATGCCGTGGGGGAAATGGAGGAAATCAGCGTATTTGGGCACATCGTCCAAGGTCCGGGCTTCGGAGGAAATGTTTTCCCGGCTGATCTTTACCAGGTCAAAGTCATGGGAAGACATGGGGGGAAGGTAACCACTAAGAGCCTTCAGGGGAGCTCCCCACATGCCGGGTATGAGATAAACGACAAAGACCAAAGTGACAATGGCTAGCATCAGTCTGGGCACACCGATGTGTTCCATCGGACTGTCATGCGGTAGCCGGATTTTCCCCAAAAGATAAAGACCCAGCAAAGCAAAGATGACAATCCAGATGGCGAGGTAGACTTCCCGGTCCAGGAGTCCCCAGTGGTAAACCTGATCCGCTATGCTGAGGAATTTGAAGGCAAGCGCAAGTTCCAGAAAGCCAAGGACCACCTTGACGGAATTAAGCCATCCCCCTGACTTGGGAAGAGAATTGAGCCATTCCGGGAATACGGCGAAAAGGGTAAATGGAAGAGCAAAAGCCAAGGAAAAAGCAAACATGCCTACGACGGGTTTTACCAGTTCTCCCCCGGCTGAGCTGATCAGGATGGATCCCACGATAGGACCTGTGCAAGAAAAGGACACCAAAACCAAAGTAAAGGCCATAAAGAAGATACCGGCCATGCCACCCTTATCCGCCTTGGCATCAATTTTATTTACCAGACCCGAGGGCAAGGTAAGCTCAAACATGCCCAAAAAAGCGAAAGCAAAGAAAATAAATACGGCGAAGAAGAAGACATTGGGCGCCCAATGAGTGGAGAGCCAGTTGGCAAATTCAGGTCCTTGCAGGGCAGCTACAATGGTTCCCGCAATGGTATAAATGGCTATGATGGAAAATCCATATAGGAATGCGTTTCGGATGCCCTGGGATCTGGAACGGGCTCTGCCTGTAAAGAAGGTCACCGTCATGGGTATCATGGGAAACACACAGGGGGTCAGCAGGGCAGCCAGACCGGCCAGAAAAGCGATGATCATGAAAGTGACGATGGACTGAGTGGTATTTCCTGTTTCGCTTCTCGCGGGTAAGTCTCCTTGCGTGATGCCTGCATCATCTGACCCATTGGTGTCCGTCACCTCCCCGCCGAGTGTGATGGTAAAGTCTTCCTCATAATTAATGCATTGATTGGTGATGTCAGAGCACATCTGGTACTCTATAGTGCCTTTGATGACCGCATCGGGGGAATTTATCTTTATGGCCTGTCTGAATTCACCGGTTTTGTCAAAATAAGTGACATCACCTTCCCAGATCTCCTCGTATTTTGTTTTAGGGTTGATGGCCTCAAGCTCACCTGCAGGGCTGATGCCTTCGGAGTCGTCCAGCGAAAGTATCGTCAACAGCGGACCCAGATCCGGATCAAAATCATTGGAATAGATGTACCAGTCATTGGGAATGCTGGCTTTAAGGATCAGTTCGGTTTCCTCTCCGGGTTCAGGATTGGGGTTGGAAAGCTGAATGTCCCATTGGGGAGGGGAAATAACCTGCCCCAAGACAGGGAATGAAACCAGGAAAATTGCCGCGATGCTGTATATTATATTTCGTGCACTCATTGTTCGGTATTTTGTGCTTGCGCTTGACCTCTATAAATAAGGGATTAGCGGAATGATAAGTTCCTGATTAAACGCTAAAAGGCCAAGCCTGTTTTTGGACGTTAAGAAGAAAGGGCATGGAAGTGTTTAAAGAAAAGGGCGATGGTTTCTATCCCCTTGAAATAATTTTTCACCCCGTAATGTTCGTTAGGAGAGTGGATGGCATCGGTATCCAGTCCAAAGCCCAAAAGGATGGGATCCAGCTTCAGCACTTTTTGAAACAGAGCGGTGATGGGGATGGAACCACCTTCCCGGGTGGGGATGGCCTTTTTTCCAAAAGCCTCCTGTATGGCTGCTTCCGCGGCTTTGTAGCCAATAGAATCTGTAGGTATAACGGCAGCCTGGCCTCCGTGGTGGGGCATAACTTTTATGCTTACGGCAGGTGGTGCAATCTTTTTAAGGTGTTGTTCAAAAAGCAGGGCGATTTCCTTGTGGTCCTGGTCTGGAACCAATCTCATGGAGATCTTGGCATAAGCCTTGGAGGGCAACACTGTTTTGGCACCTTCTCCGGTATAGCCGCCCCAAATGCCGTTGACATCCAACGTGGGCCGGATGCCCACCCTTTCTATGGTAGTGTAACCTTTTTCACCATAGGTTTCGGCAATGTCCAGTTTCTTTTTGAAATCGTTCTCGTCAAAAGGCGCTTTGTTGAGCTGCCTTCTGTAATTTTCGCTGTATTCCTCTACTTTATCATAAAAACCCGGAACAGTAACCTGTTGATTTTCATCATGTAAAGAAGCGATCATCCTGCAAAGAACATTGATAGGGTTGGCTACAGCGCCTCCAAAAGTACCGCTGTGCAGGTCCTTGTTGGGTCCGGTTACTTCCACCTGTAAATAGGCCAATCCCCTTAACCCCACGGTAACAGAAGGGTGCTCCAGGGAAATCATGCTGGTATCGGAAATCAATACCACATCAGCTTTGAGTTTCTCCTGATTGTTTTTCACAAAGCTGTCGAGGTTCCCTGAACCTACCTCTTCCTCTCCCTCTATCATGAACTTCACGTTACAGTTGAGTTCACCACTGGAAAGCATGGCTTCAAACGCCTTCACGTGCATGTAAAACTGACCTTTGTCATCAGCCGCTCCCCTTGCAAAAATCGCTCCTTCCGGATGCCGGTCCGTTTTTCGGATGACCGGTTCAAAGGGAGAGGAATCCCATAACTCATAGGGATCGGCAGGTTGTACGTCGTAATGGCCATATACCAGAACCGTCGGCGCTTTCTTATCCACGATTTTTTCACCGTAGACGATGGGGTAGCCCTCAGTGGCACAGATTTCGGCATGATCCGCGCCGGCATCTATCAAGCTGTTTTTTACATAATCCGCTGCCCTGAAAACATCCTCCTTAAAAGCCGGATCAGCACTCACCGAGGGGATTTTCAGTAATTCAATCAGCTCGTCCAAAAACCGCCGGGAATTTTCCTCAATATATTGCTTGGTTGGCATATTCAATAGCTAAATAGGTGAGGCCCAAAAATAAGGTATTTTGGGTGAAATTCAGCTACTATTTGAAATTTACCACCTTACCGTAATTTTTGGAGCTCATATGCTTTGGAATCACCGCAAGGATCTCATCATACAATAGGGAGACGAGTTTTTT
Source organism: Negadavirga shengliensis (assembly GCF_042652345.1). Taxonomy (NCBI): domain Bacteria; kingdom Pseudomonadati; phylum Bacteroidota; class Cytophagia; order Cytophagales; family Cyclobacteriaceae; genus Negadavirga; species Negadavirga shengliensis. The sequence goes on along the minus strand of NZ_JBHSJJ010000001.1, from coordinate 221,889 downwards.
CTTTAAAAAGCTTCTTGTGAGCACCAGGCTTACCTCACGTATGGGCGGTTCTTGGTCAAATTCCCGAATCCGGCTTTGTTCCTCCTCATTCAGATCCTGAATGGCCAGCTCAGGGAGCAGGGTGACGCCTTTGTACCGGTTGACCATATTTTTGAGCCCTTCCAGGGAACCGCTCTCGTAGTGAAAATTCATCCTTTGGAACTTGGTTTGTTCACATAAATTCATTACCTGATCCCTAAAACAATGTCCCTGTTGCAATACCCAGAGGTCTTCAATGGGGATTTCTTTGACGTGTATCTTTTCCTTTTCCAACAAAGGGTGATTTCTGGACAGATAGCTGTAGAATTTTTCATAAAAGATCGGCTTTTCCAAAATGCCGGGGTTTTCCAGCGGAGTCACCACGATCCCCAGGTCCAGTTCATCGTTTTTTAATTTTTTGATGATGTCCTCAGTGACCATCTCTTCCACCTGAAGTTGGACTTTGGGGTATTTCTGGATGAAATTCCTGATGAAAAGCGGTAAAAGATAGGGGGCCAGTGTGGGGATGATGCCCATTTTGATCAGCCCGCTGATATCTCCTTTCAACTGCGCCACCATTTCGTAAATACCCTTACTTTCGGAGACCACCTTCTTGGCTTGGGAAATGATGGTTTCGCCTATTTCTGTAGGGATCACAGGCATTTTGGACCTGTCAAAAATGATCACATCCAGCTCTTTTTCCAATTTTCCCACCTGCGCGCTTAATGTGGGTTGCGTAACAAAACAGGCTTCGGCTGCATGTCCGAAATGGCGGAATTTGTCTACAGCCAGGATGTATTCTAGTTGCTGTATGGTCATTTAAAATGTGTTAAAACAGGTCGGAACCCACGTTTTGGAAATTTTCAGACAAATATAAAAATCTTTTTCTTTTTATTTAGATTTGATTTAAATAATACCTAATTTTGGTCCGGATAATTAGATTAAATATGAATAAGATTTTCGGTTACCTGTTAGGGTTGACATTTTTGGTGGGTTGGGTTTCGTGCGGAGGATCATCTACAGATGTGGTCAATGTCTATACCCACAGACACTATGAGGCAGACCAGCAACTTTTCGACCAATTTACTCTGGAAACCGGTATCAAGGTGAACGTGGTAAGTGCCAGCGCGGATGAGTTGATACAGAAGCTGGAACTGGAAGGAGCAGGTTCTCCGGCTGATCTGCTGATTACCGTGGATGCGGGGAGATTGCACCGGGCGCAGGAAAAAGGACTGCTTCAAAGTATCCAGTCAGATGTATTGGAAGCAAATATCCCGGCAAAATTCAGGGAACCTGGAGGCAACTGGTTTGGACTGACTTACAGGGCCAGGATTTTCGCCTATCACAAGGACCGGGTAAATGCGGATGAGCTGGATTCGTATGAGGCGCTGACGGATGAGAAGTGGAAAGGCAGGGTATTGACAAGGTCCTCGGAGAACATCTACAACCAATCCTTGCTGGCTTCCATGATAGCGGCTCATGGGGAAGAAAAAGCCCGGGATTGGGCAGCCAAGCTCCTTTCGAATATGGCCAGAAATCCTAAAGGGAGTGACCGTGACCAAGTGAAAGCCGTGGCTGCAGGAGAGGGGGATGTGGCCATCGTCAACAGTTATTATATCGGCATCATGCTCAATGATTCCAATCAGGAGGAGGTAAAGGCCGCTCAGCAAGTGGGGATTTTCTTTCCAAATCAACAGGATAGGGGCACCCATATCAACATATCCGGAGCAGGCGTCACCCGCCATGCTCCCCATAAAGAGAATGCTGTCAAATTGTTGGAGTTTCTCTCAGGAGAAAAAGCCCAGGAATTGTTGGCCAACATCAATTATGAATACCCCGTGAATGAAAAGATCATGCCGTCGGAGTTGCTTAGGAGCTGGGGTGACTTTAAAGAGGACAGCGTTAATTTGTCACTTTTAGGAAAATACAACAGCCAGGCCGTGGTCATCTTTGACAGGGTAGGCTGGAGGTAGCCGTGTCAAATGGGGAGTTAAAGTTAAATAATCTTGGAAGTATCAAAGCAAAATTATTACTGGTGGAACCGCTGGATGACAGGCACCATCCTGATTTTGTTGCTGGTGGCCACACCTTTGTTTTCCATTTTGATCAAAATATTCGAACCTCCCGGGGACAGTTGGGCACATCTAACGGAAACCTTGCTTTTTGAATATTTTAAGAATACCATCCTGATACTGTTGGGGATGGCTTTTTCGACGTTGTTGCTTGGGGTTTCTACTGCCTGGCTGGTCACCAACTACAGTTTTCCGGGCAGAAGGTATTTTGAGTGGCTGCTCCTCCTTCCTTTGGGTTTTCCGGCTTACATCATGGCGTATACCTATGTGGGTTTGTTGGATTACTCCGGCCCTATCCAGGCATTTTTGAGAAACAGCCTGGGTATTAGTTTGAAAGGGAGCCTTATTGATATCATGAACCTTCCAGGTGCCGTGTTTATCTTGTCCATTACCTTGTTTCCGTACGTGTACCTTTTGTCCAGGGCTTCATTTCTGCAGCAATCGAAGACTTTGCAGGAGGCATCTGCCCTTCTGGGGAGTAACCGGTGGCATACCTTTTTTAAAGTGGCGCTGCCAATGGCGAGACCGGCTATAGTGGGCGGTATAGCTCTGGCATCGATGGAAGTCCTGAATGATTATGGTACCGTGAAATACTTTGGGGTGAATACGTTCACCACCGGTATCTTCAGGGCATGGTTTTCTATGGGTGATGTGGCGACGGCCATTTACTTGGCGGCCATTCTGATGGTAATGGTATTTGTTATCCTTTATTTGGAAGGGGTGCAGCGGGGAAATAAAAAATATTCACAGTGCAATTCCATGTCAAAGCCCCTCCAGAGGGTGGAGCTGTCCAGGAACAAGCAATGGCTTTTCACGGGCATATGTACTTTTGTATTCATGATCGGTTTTTTTGTGCCGTTTGTCCAGATCGTGCAATGGGTGTTTTTGACCTATGAAAAGGTAATGGACTGGAACTTCCTGCTCTTGGTTTTCAGGAGTTTTAGCCTTGCAGCCGGGGCAGGACTTATAGTGGTGGTCTTGTCCGTCATCCTTCTGTACAGCCTGAGGTTAAGCCCCTTCAAATGGATGCGTAACATTACCAAGATTTCAACCCTGGGCTATGCCATTCCCGGAGCGGTGATTGCGGTGGGCATCATGATTCCTTTACTTGGGTTTGACCGCTGGCTGATGGGGAATTTTTCACCCGGATCAGTGGGCCTGCTTTTCTCAGGGACAATCTTTGCATTGGTTTTTGCCTACGTGGTCAGGTTCATGGCCGTGGGTTATAATCCCATTGATGCGGGATTTCAGAAAATCGGCATTCATGTGAATGAGGCCAGCAGGCTCTTGGGCACAGGAACCTGGAAAACCCTCTATAAAGTGGACTTGCCATTGATAAAAACCAGTCTTTTCAGCGGTATATTGCTTGTTTTTGTAGACGTTTTAAAAGAATTACCCTTAACTTTGATCCTTCGTCCGTTCAACTATCAGACGCTGGCCACCAAGGCATTTGACATGGCCACCAATGAGATGATAGCGGAGTCGGCCAATGCTTCCCTGATCATTATCCTGACAGGAATAATCCCCATTATTCTTCTCAACAGACTGATCAGGAGTAAAGATTTGACAGGAAAAGAGGGTAATTCTGAATGACAATTTTAGAGCTTAACTGCATAGATAAAAAATATTCCCAAGCTGAAAATTATGCTGTCAAAAATATCTCTTTTGAAGTAAAAAAGGGGGAAATCCTGGCACTTGTAGGAGAGAGTGGATCGGGAAAAACCACCTTATTGAGACTTATATCAGGTCTTGAACATCCGGATGCCGGTTATATTTCCCTTTCCGGAAATAAAATAGTGGAAGGCAAAAAATCAGTCCCGCCCAACAAGCGGAAGGTGGGCATGGTGTTCCAGGATTACGCGCTTTTTCCTCATCTCACCATTCTGGAAAATGTAAAGTTTGGTCTGAAAGAGTCCGGCGTGGATCCTGAAAAGACCGCTAAGGCCACCCTTAATATGGTGGGGCTTAGCGAAAATTTTAATAAATACCCCCACCAGCTGTCCGGAGGACAGCAGCAGCGTGTGGCCTTGGCCAGGGCCATTGCCCCCAACCCTTCGATTCTTTTGCTCGATGAGCCGTTTAGCAACCTGGACGCCATGCTTAAGGACCAGGTGAGGGAAGAGATAAGGCAGATTATAAAAGAAACCGGCGTCACCGCTATTTTTGTAACCCATGATACCCGTGATGCTTTGTCTACTGCCGACAGAATTGCCATACTCCACAAGGGTTACCTGCAGCAATTGGATACGCCCAGAAAATTATATGAACACCCGGTCAATGCCTATGTGGGCAATTTTTTTGGGAGAAGGAATGAAATCCTGGCCACAGCCACGGAAGATGGGTTCTATACCTCTTTTGGATTCATTGCGGATGAAAGATCCAAAAAATTTCACGGAAAGGTGCGGATAATATTCAGGCCCGAGCAGGGAAAAATCAAGAAATCACCCCGGCAGGCCTTGAACGGCAGGATCCTGAAAACGGCCTATTATGGTGATCATCAGATCATCAAGCTTTCGGATGATGAGGGCAAATCCATATCGATACGGACCAATCCGTACAAAGTGTTCCCCGCTAACAGCAGGATATTTTTTTCTATTCGGGATTTTGAATTGGAAGAAGCCTTCTGACTGGTGTCATGTCAAGTATGAAATGTCGGGTTTCGGATCACCCCCATTAGTTTCGTAAGATGCCCACGCCTGCCTGTACGCTGTAGCCATAGCTTTAGCGTAGGAGCCCGCAGTCAGGGATTGCACAGCCTGTCCCGGACCCGGTCAACGGGATTCGGGGATTAGCACGAAAAGGAGAATATCTAACTGAAAAGCTGTTTCAATTACATGGTTCTTTCCATAAAATCAGTGCCAATTAGTGTAGACCTTTCCCCGACTGCCCCAGCCTGCCCCGGACTGGTTTCGGGGAACTGGTTTCGGGGAACTTGCTTCGGGATTAGTGGACAAAAGATCGTCGAGATTTCTGCCAATTTACACTTGACATGATACTAGGGATTCCCTACAATTTCCTTTAATTTAGTTTTCATTACAGTATAAATGCGTAATTTTAACAGTAAACCATTAAAACCTATTGTGGAAATGAAATTGAATATAGTAAACGGTCATTGGAGATTTACTTCTATAATCTCTGTCATTTCGGTGTTTCTTTTCACTGCCTGTGGCAGTTCGGAAGGCAGTAAAGAAACAGTTTCTGAAGAAGAGGGTTTTGTTCCCAATCCGAAGGTAGTCTCCGAAAAACCTGTAGAAACCCTGGCAATAGGGGACAAAGCGCCTGATTTTACCCTTCCGGGCATTGACGGGAAGTATTATTCGCTGAGTGATTTTGAGGACAAAGATGTCCTTGTAATCAATTTTACCTGTAATCATTGTCCTACAGCCCAGGCCTATGAGGACCGGTTCAGTGACCTTGTCAAGACCTATTCAGACAAAGACGTTCATTTTGTCGCTATTTCTCCCAATTCTCCTATAGCGGTACTTCCTGAAGAGTTGGGGTACAGTGATCTTAATGATGATTTTGAGAGTATGAAATTAAGGGCAAAGCATAAAAATTACAACTACCCCTATTTATATGATGGGGATGAGCACCATTATTCCACCCTCTACGGTCCTACTGCCACCCCACATGTGTTTGTGTTCGATAAAGACAGGAAATTGACCTATCAGGGGAGAATAGATGCCTCGGAAAAACCGGGTACCGGTCAGGCGGAAGATGTTAAGTTTGCCATCGAACAAACCTTAAAAGGAGAACCTTTGCCCAGCGACAAGGCCAAGACGCCCGCATTCGGCTGTTCGATAAAATGGGCCTGGAAAAACGAGTATACCATCAAGGTGAATGAAGACTGGAAGAAAAAAGAGGTGACCCTTACCAAAATCGGGCTGGATGAGTTGGACCAACTATTAAAAAATGACAGCGAAAACCTCAGGCTGATTAATTTCTGGGCAACTTGGTGTGGGCCTTGCATTGTGGAATATCCTGAATTCATCGAGTTACAGAGGATGTATGGGGAAAGGGACTTTGAATTTGCCTCGGTAAGTCTGGATAGCCCTGATGCTGAAGAAAAAGTTTTGAAATTCCTCAGGAACAAATATTCTGCGACTACCAACTACCTGGTAAACAGCGATGACAAGTATGCTGCTATTGATGTCATCAAGAACGACTGGGATGGAAGTCTGCCTCTCACCCTCTTAATTGAACCTGGAGGGAATGTTTATCATAAAGTACCGGGAACCATCAATGCCATGGAATTGAGAAAAATCATTGTGGACCACCCCATGATCGGGCGTTATTACTGAATCTAGTGACTCAAATTATAAAAAGCCTTCTCTATAACAGGGAAGGCTTTTATGGTTACTGATGACACCCCGAAAGGCTGCTTGTGGAAAACAGGATGATGGGCTGGCTTCAATTGAATTCATCATCATCATCCTCATCAAGCCCTCCGGTATTCCCTAAGTCAAACATACTGCTGAAGAGGTCCTTAAACTGCATGCCGGTATCCAGAAGTTTTTTGCTGAGTTGGCTGTACTCAGCCAGTCCGTGCAAGGCAAATTCCATAAAGAATTCCTTTTCTTTGTCCGCCAGACCCTTGACAAATTCCGTGGTGATTTTTTCCAGCCCCGGAACCTGGAGTAATGTTTTCTTATATTCCTTATCACTGTGGGTGGTAAGTATGTCCATCGTATTTCCCTCTCCAAACCAGGAAAGAGGTAATACATAGGGATTACCCTCTTTATCTTTTTTCTTTTGTTCCGGTGAAGGAAAGTATTCCACAAACAAGGACCTGATGGCTTTGCCGATCAGGTTATAGGCTACCAGTCCGGCACCTTCCTGTTCACCTTCATAAACAAGTTCTACTTTTCCGGTAATGGAGGGAATGATGCCGATAAGGTCAACAATGCGGACGACAGTATGGGTCTCATCATTCATCAGCAGCCTTCTTTCCGCGGCGGAAACCAGATTTTCAAAAGCAGTGATGGTCAACCTGGCGGAGACGCCGCTTTTTTCATCCACATATTCACTGCTTCTGGCTTCTATCGCAACCTGTTCAATCAGGTCCTTCATCAGTTCAGGGATATGGATGCGGTCCAAAGGCCTCCCTTCCAACCTTGCTTCCTGATGGGTGATCTTTCGCCCGATCTGGATATTTTTGGGATAATGGGTGATGATTTGGCTTTCAATCCGGTCTTTCAATGGGGTGACAATGCTGCCTCTGTTGGTATAGTCTTCAGGATTGGCCGTAAAAACAAACTGTATGTCCAGAGGTATCCGCAGTTTGAATCCGCGAATCTGAATATCCCCCTCCTGTAGAATATTGAACAGGGCCACCTGAATCCTTGCCTGGAGGTCGGGAAGTTCATTGATGACAAAAATCGATCGGTGGGACCGGGGAACCAGGCCAAAATGAATGACCCGCTCATCGTTATAGGAAAGTTTCAACGTGGCGGCCTTGATCGGATCCACGTCCCCAATAAGGTCAGCTACAGAAACATCAGGGGTCGCCAGCTTTTCGGTGTACCTTTCATTGCGGTGCCACCAGGAAATCTGCGTGTGGTCACCTTTTTCAGCGATGAGGTTTCTGCCATAGGAAGAAAGGGGGTTAAGGGGGTCGTCATTAAGCTCGGAGCCGGTGATCACCGGTACATACTCATCCAGCAGGCGTGTCATCATCCTGGCAATCCTGGTTTTGGCCTGCCCCCGCAATCCCAGCAGGTTGATGTTGTGTCTGGAAAGGATGGCCCTTTCAATATCCGGAATGACCGTGTCCTCATACCCCCATATACCCTCAAAAACGTTTTCCTTCTTTTTGATCTTTACAATCAGATTTTGGCGCAACTCTTCTTTGATGTCCCGGCTTTGATAACCAGAAATCTTTAGTTGCCCCAGCGTCTTTATTTGCAACAGTTCTTTGGTGGATAATCGGGAGTATTCCATTATTTAAAAACGTTTTGTTCTGTTTCTTCGATAATCTTCGAAAATAAGGTGACCCAGCCCTTTTAAGTTGCTGTAATAGGCATTACCGTTATTAACGGCAGTAAACTCCCTGACAAACTCTTTAAGGTAGGGGTCTGAGGCTATCATAAAGGTGGTGACCGGAATTTTCAGTCTTCTACATTGGGCAGCCAGTTTCAGTGTTTCCTTGAGGATCTTGCTGTCGATGCCAAAGCTGTTCTTGTAATATTTGATCCCGACTTTTAAACAGGTTGGTTTCCCGTCAGTGATCATAAAGATCTGTTTGTTGGGGTTTTTACGTCTTCTTAACAGGTCCATGGCCAATTCGAGACCGGCAACCGTGTTGGTATGATAAGGGCCCACCTGCAGATAAGGAAGGTCCTTGATTTCAATCTGCCAGGCGTCGTTACCAAATACAATCACATCCAAGGTGTCTTTTGGATACCGTGTCTTTATGAGCTCTGTCAACGCCATCGCCACTTTTTTGGCCGGTGTGATCCTGTCCTCACCGTAGAGTATCATGGAATGGGAGATGTCTATCATCAGGACGGTGGAGGTCTGGGTTTTCATTTCATTTTCCACCACCTCCAGGTCATCTTCGGTAAGGAGAAAGTCGGTGTAAAATCCATGGTTTACCTGTGCATTTTTCAGCGAATCGGTCAGCGCTATTTGGTCAAGGTTGTCACCGAATTGAAAAGGCCGCCTGTCTGATCCCTTTTCCTCTCCCGGACCGGTATGGGGAGTGGTGTGTTGTCCGCTTTTCCCCCTTTTCAACTTGCCGAAAATTTCTTCCAGTGCATTTCTGCGGATCATTTGCTCGGACTTGCCTGTGATTTTAAGCTCTCCCCTGATGTTTTCCTCGGTGAGATATCCTTTGGATTTGAGGTCTTCGATAAAATCCCCAATGCCATATCCCGGATTGGTTAGATCATAGCGTTTGTCCAGATTGGTGAGCCAGCTGAGCGCTTCAGCGACGTCGCCACCTGTCATGGTCACCAGCTGCAGAAATACATTCAGCAACTGCTCAAAGGTGCTTTTTCCCCGTTCGGCAGGGGGAATATACTTCGTGAATCTGAATCCTTTCATACCAGCTATAACAACATATCAAGGCCACTGGTTTGTTCATGACCCAACAGTCCTCTTATTTTTTGAGCAATTCCCTTATCTCTTCTGACTGAAGATGGCAGTTGATCCACTCATCCTCCATGCTTGTGCCGTATTTTTCGTAAAACCGGATGGCCGGTTCATTCCAGTCCAATACCTGCCACATCATCCCCGTACAGTTGTCCTCAAGGCATTTCTCCAGAACCTTTTCAAAAAGCAGTTTTCCTGCCCCGTTTCCCCTTTCCGGCTCGGTGACGACGTAGTCTTCCAGATAAAGCCTTTTTCCCTTCCAAGTGCTGTACCTGTAATAATAAATGGCTGTACCAATGATTGTGCCTGTTTCTTCTTTTTCAGCCACAAAAAACCCAAAAACCGGATTGGGGCCAAATCCGTCTTCTTCCATCATGGACAGCGTATTTGTCACCTGTTCGGGTGCCCGCTCATAAAGGGCCAGTTCCTGAATCAGCGCAAATACCTCGGATAAATCTTCTTTTTTTCCCGCTCTTATCTTGTACATAACCTGAAATTAAGAAAAATGAAATATTAAACTCAACAATTTCTATCTTTGATCACAAACTGTCTTGAAGAATGTTCTTATCCATTGACGCGGGCAATTCCAATATTGTCTTTGGTTTATATGATGAACAGAGCGGTGATTGGGTGATGGAGCTCAGGGTGGATACCAAAAAATCGCCCACTGCTTTCGAAATCGAAAGAAAAATCGGCCTTTATTTTCTCGAAAACGGGATGAAGCCGACAATCATTTCGGCTATTGGTTTCAGCTCTGTGGTGCCCGAACTGAATTCGGTTATATTTCAGTTCTGTAAGAGATTTTTTGACCTTGAGCCATACAGCATCAGCGGAGAAAGTTATAGGAAACTTTTGGTCAGCACCCAAAAACCGGACGAGATAGGCTCAGATTTGATGGCCAACATTACGGCGGCCTATTACAAATACCGGCAGGCCTGTATAGTGGTGGATTTTGGCACTGCTCTTACCTTTACAGTGGCCGATGATTCAGGAAGGGTCATTGGGGTAAACATAGTTCCCGGTATCAAAACAGCCATTTATTCCTTATTTGCCAATACCGCCAAATTACCGCAGGTAACCATGGAAATGCCCAGCTCTTCTTTAGGGAAGGATACGGTGCATTCTATCCAGGCAGGGATTTTTTATGGCTATACCGGTTTGGTCCGCGGCATGTTGCAGGCCATCAGGGAAGAAACACACAAAGATTTCAAAGTCATCGCCACGGGCGGCATGGCAAGCTTGATGACTCAGCTGAAAGGAAGCTTTGATGCTGTGGATAGAAATCTCACCCTAGAGGGAATACGGTTAATCACCAAAATAAATATGGCCAAATAGCTTTATACCGAAATATTGAGGCATATTTGTTTTGATAATATGTATTAAGTTTTTATTTTTTACCTTTATTGACAAATAACTAAATTTCATAAGATATGAATGCCCAACCTCAACCCTTTGATTATTATCTGGATGTGATGAAGAACAAGTTTGCGCAGTTTACAGGCAGGGCACGGCGAAGCGAATATTGGTATTTTGTATTGTTCAACCTGCTGATTGGCTTGGGTTTGGTGATGATTGATGCATTTATGGGGACGGCATTTCTCAACATGATTTACAGCTTACTGGTTATTGTTCCGGGGCTTGCTGTGAGTGTCAGGCGACTGCATGACACGGGGAGATCAGGATGGTGGCTGCTTATTGGCTTGGTGCCCATCATCGGAATGATTATTCTCATTGTGTTTTTGGTTCAGGACAGTCATCCCTATGATAACCAATATGGACCGAACCCTAAAGTTGTTCGGGTCTAAAAGGGATTTTCAGGAAAGACCGGAAGATACAGGATCTCCGCCCGTGACCCGAAGGGAACATGGCAGGCTGTCCCTGTTCTTTCAATAATTATCGATGTTGGGGTTTGAATTGAGAAGCAGCAGCACTTTCATCAAAAAAAAGCAAAAAAAAAGCGAGCCTTACTCAGACTCGCTTTTAACGATGATTTCTATAGGTTCTCCTGATTTGTCCAGGAATTTGTACTCCGTCACCGGTAGTGAAGAATCTTTAATCAGATTGATCCATTTAAAGTATTTAAAAAACCATTTGACCCTTTTAGAAATGATGCCGTGAGTAAAGTAGGCAAACAGATAAGGGTGCAAGCTAATTTTAATCTTTGATTCGTTTTGGTTGATTGCGATGTGTTCCAAATCTTTTTCCAGCTTATCCGCCACCAAAATGGACGCCTGGATTTTTCCCGTGCCGTTACAAGAAGGGCAGGTTTCTTTGGTGACAATGTTCATTTCAGGTCTTACCCGTTGCCGGGTGATCTGCATCAGCCCGAATTTGGTCAGCGGAAGCACGGTGTTTTTAGACCTATCCTGCTTCATTTCCTCTTTCATGGCTTCGTATATGGCGCGTTTGTTTTCGGCCTTTTTCATGTCGATAAAATCGATGACGATGATGCCGCCCATATCCCGTAGCCGGAGCTGTCTTGCAATTTCTTTTACCGCAACCAGGTTGGTTTTCACTGCTGTGTTTTCCTGGTCACTTTCCTGATTGGATTTGTTCCCGCTGTTCACATCCACCACATGCAGGGCTTCGGTATGCTCGATAATGAGGTAACCGCCCTGGGGAAGGCTTACTGCGGAGCCAAACAGGCTTTTGATTTGCTTTTCAATACCAAAACTTTCAAAGAGCTTAGCTTTTCCGTTATAAAGCTTAACAATTTTTTCTTTTTCTGGAGCAATGGATCTTATATAAGATCGCATCTGATTATAAATTTCTTCATCTTCTACTGTGATTGCGTCGAATGATTCGTTGAGCAAGTCCCTTATGATGGAAGAGGCCAGGCTCATTTCTCCAATTACCTTGTCTTTTACCTTGGCTTTGGCCAGTTTTCTCATTCCTTCCTCCCAACTTTCCATCAGGTTCCTGAGATCTTTGTCCAGCTCGGTGACGGACTGACCTTCAGCTACTGTCCGGATGATCACGCCAAAATTGGCGGGCTTAATGGAAGTGATGAGTCTGGATAACCTTTTCCGCTCTTCGGCACTGCGTATTTTTTTGGATACGTTTACCGTGTCAGAAAAGGGAACCAAAACCAGGTAGCGACCTGCAAGGGAGAGCTCACAGGATAGTCGGGGCCCTTTGGTTGAAATCGGTTCCTTTACCACTTGAACCAATACCTGGTTGTTTTTTGACAACACCTGGGAAATTTTCCCCAGCTTGTCTATTTCAGGGGTTTTTTCAAAGCCCTTCAGGTTAAAACCGGAATATTTGTTGTTACGGATGATCTTGATCAGTTTGTTCAGGCTATTGACGTTGGGACCCAGGTCCTGATAATGCAAAAAAGCATCTTTTTCATAGCCTACGTCAATGAATGCGGCATTGAGCCCATTGACGATCTTTTTTACTGAACCGAGATAAATATCACCGACTTTAAACTTGCTGTCCTCCACTTCAATGTGAAGTTCAACCAGGCTTTTGTTTTTTAAAAGGGCAATACGACTACCGTTTTGAGATGAATCAATTAATAATTCGGAACTCAAAATGTGTCTCCTTTTTTAATAATAAATGATGTTAAAGAACGTATTTAAACATAAAAGAGAAGAAGTGCTTTTACTTCTTCTTGTGTCTGTTTTTTCTCAGTCTTTTTTTGCGCTTGTGCGTAGCGATCTTATGTCTCTTCCTTTTTTTACCGCAAGGCATAATTTTCTATTTTAAAGTTTAACAAATATTTTAATTTACAGTCTTTCCAGATAATTTTCTATGCCGGACAGCACCTGTGGATCATCGGTTTGGTTTTTCAACATTTCAAACTGCTTCCTGGCTTTGTTTCTCTGTTTTGATTCAAAATAACATACACCAAGATAAAATTGTCCCTGAATATGTCCCGGATTATTGGCCACGAGCAATTCGAAACGCTCCACGGCTTTTTTGTATTGTCCGGATTGCATGGACAGGATCCCCATATTGAACAGCGCGGCCTCGTTTTGTGGATCCTCCTCCAGTATATCCCTAAGCATGGTGATGCCCTGCATGGGGTTCGGAGACGACACATAGGTCATGGCCACTTTGGTCTTCAGATCAAGCCTTTCAGGATTTTTCTCCAAAACCCTGTTCAGATAAGCTCTGGTTTTGCTTGCCAGCGCCTGGGTTTTTTGTTCATCCATTGAATAGCCGAAAGCTTCATAATAAGCATTGCCGGCTTTTTCCCACGTGTTGGGATCAGGGTACTTTTCAGCAGCTAAGCCATAAAAATAAGCGGCGCTGTCCAGTTTCCCCCCCTCCTCGTAAAAAGAAGCAACGGAATCTGCAAATATAACAAATTTTTCTTTATCATCTACCACATCCATTTCCCCGACAAGCTTTTCGATGACCGATTGCGCTTCGGCGGAGAGGGCTGCATTGTGCAATGCCCCTGTGGAATCAAAATCAGAACTCAAATCATCTTCCTCCATCGAAAGGTTTTCTCCCTCATTTTCCACCACTATCATGGGCAGAGAATAGAGGGTAGCTACCATAACCAATCCGGCGACAATGAAGATGATTTGAGACTTTTTCATACATGAACCAATTAGGAATTACTCCTGGGGAGCAAGTTCCTTCACTCTTTGGCTGTTTTTGATTTTGTCGATAAAAGCTTTGGAAGGTTTAAAAGCCGGAACATAATGTTCGTCGATTACAATGGCCGTGTTTTTAGAGATGTTTCTGGCGATTTTCTTGGCCCTTTTCTTATTGATGAAACTGCCAAATCCCCTGACATAGATGTTTTCTCCCTCAGCCATTGAGTCTTTTACTACCTTGAAGAATGCCTCAACTGTTTGAGTAACATCATCCTTCTGAATTCCTGTCTTCTCCGAAATCTTTGTGATTACCTCTGCTTTAGTCACTTTTTTAAAATTTATTGTGTAATACAATAGAGGCTTAACCTCCTATTAACCAACTAATTTTGGGAGGGCAAATTTACAATAACCATTCCAATTAAAAAATAAAATCAACTTTTTTAGCTTCTTTTGTTTATTCTTTAAAGACCGGGTATGGATTTGAAAATTTTGAATATCAAGTATTTTACTGACCAACTGCTTCATTGGTATCCGTTGCACCAAAGGGATTTGCCTTGGCGCAGCACGGATGATCCATATATCATTTGGTTATCAGAAATTATTCTGCAGCAGACCCGGGTGACCCAGGGTTTACCCTATTTCTATTTGTTTTTAGAAAAATTCCCGGATGTCTTCAGTTTGGCCAAAGCTACTGAGGAAGAGGTGATGAGATGCTGGCAGGGCTTGGGCTACTATAGCCGTGCAAGAAACCTTCACCGGTGTGCCAAAGAAATCGTTGCGGATCATGGGGGCCAATTTCCGGACAACTATCATGAGCTGTTGAAATTAAAGGGTGTGGGCAGCTATACGGCGGCGGCCATAGCTTCTTTTGCATTTAAAGAGAAAGTGGCCGTTTTGGACGGGAATGTTTTCCGAGTCCTTTCCAGGTATTTTGGCATATCCGAAGATATATCCGGCACATCCGGCAAAAAAACATTTCAGAAATTGGCCAACGAAGTGATCCCGGATGATTTATCAGACGTTTATAACCAAGCTGTGATGGAATTCGGGGCATTGCAGTGCGTACCCAGAAGCCCTGTGTGTAAAGAATGTCCCTTGGCTTTGCGCTGTTTCGCCTATCAGCACCAGGCGGTGGAGCAGTTGCCTTACAAAACGAAGCGGGTAAAAATAAACGAGCGGTATTTATGGTATTTTCACATTATTTGTGATGGGCATGTCGTTATCAATAGACGGGAGGATAAAGATATCTGGCGCGGATTGGTTGATTTTCCTTCGGCCGAAAAAGCGGGGTTAAAGCACCTTGAGGAAGTTGAGCCAAATGAACTGCCTGTCATGACATCGCTGAAGCATCTGGGGCCTGTTGTGGACTTTCCCTTGCAAAAACCCTTTAAACATGTGCTGACGCATCAAAGAATTTTTGCTTCCTTTGCAAAAATTACTGTTCCCAAGGAGATGAAAAAACAACTGGGAAGGTGGGCGGAGGACAACTTGTACGAATTGGCAGCATCGGAAAAATTGGAGCTGTTGGGCAAGCCAAAACTGATCGTAAGGTATTTGAATCATATAAAATAAATCCTTAAATTTAAACGTAAACTTTTTATACATATAACTTTAAATTTATTATGGCTGGAGTAAACAAAGTTATTTTACTGGGGAATCTAGGCGCAGATCCTGAAGTCAGGCATCTGGAAGGAGATAAGGTGGTTGCCAATTTAAGGCTGGCGACTACTGAAACTTATAAGGACCGGAATGGCAACAGGGTGGAAAACACCGAATGGCATGACCTGGAAGTATGGGACGGATTGGCCAGAATAGCCGAACAATATCTAAAAAAAGGAAGTAAGATCTTTGTAGAAGGGAAAATCAAATCGGATACCTGGCAAGACGAACAGGGCAACAACCGAAAAAAGATCAGGATCAGGGTGCAGAATTTCACCATGGTGGATTCAAGGAATGCCGACCAGGGGACTTCCGCTCCATCCCAATCCTATACTGGCCAGTCAAGTCCGGTAAATACCGGTAATGGGGATTCGGGACTTGACAGTGATGAGGCGGATGATTTGCCGTTTTGATCCATACGCTGCCAAAACAGAAACACGTAAATTTGCCGAAACGCGTAATTGATGGATGATCCATACCCGAGTTTGTTAATCCTGGCCGATGTGCTTGACATATCGGCCGGCTACATATTGGTCAATGCGTTTTTTTTCTTGACGCTATTGGTTCTATCGGCATTGGTCTCGGGTTCTGAAGTGGCTTTTTTTTCCTTGAACCATGATGATATAAGGCAGATAAGGGAAGAGGCGAGTGATAAGTCCCTTCAGGTGATCCACTTGATTGAAGACCCACAGAAACTTTTGAGTACTGTCCTGATATTAAACAATCTGATCAATATCAGTATCGTCACGCTCACTACTTTTTTTACCTGGAAAGTATTTGGGACCGACACCACCGGGATACTTGTGATTGTTTTTCAGACAGTGGGTGTGACATTCTCCATTGTTTTCATCGGAGAGATCGTACCTAAAGTGTATGCCAATACCGCGCGGATTTCCTTTTCCAGGTTCATGGCTCCTTTCCTGGCTTTCTTTTCCGTACTTCTCAGCCCGTTGTCCATAGTCCTGATGACATTGAGCAATGTGATTGAAAAAAAAATCGAGAAAAAAGGCTATTCACTTTCTGTGGATGAGCTTCATCAGGCACTTGAGATCACCGCCGTGGATACCAGCAACGAGGAGCGGGATATTCTTAAGGGGATCGTGAATTTCGGCACACTTTCGGTAAAACAGGTCATGCGTTCCCGTATGGATATCACAGCCGTCGACACCGAAATGGATTTTCACGAGTTGATGGATAAGATCAACAAAAGCGGTTACTCGCGTATTCCCGCTTACGAGGATACCATTGACCAGATCAAAGGTATTTTATACATCAAGGACCTGTTGGATTATCTGGAAAATGATGAGCATTTCCGGTGGCAGGACCTGATCCGAAAAGGATATTTTGTTCCTGAAAACAAAAAATTGGATGACCTGTTGAAGGATTTCAAAAACAAAAGGGTTCATATGGCCATCGTGGTGGACGAATATGGCGGGACTTCCGGGCTGGTTACCCTTGAAGACTTGATAGAAGAAATCATAGGGGACATCAATGATGAGTTCGATGATGTGGAAGAATTTTTATTCAAACAGGTGGATGAAAACACCTATATTTTTGAGGGAAAAATCTCCCTGAATGATTTCTGCAAAAAACTTGATCTGGATATCCAGATTTTTGATGAAGTCAAGGGAGAGAGCGAGTCATTGGGGGGGCTTCTGCTGGAATTAAATGCTAATCTTCCAAAAAATGGCACCAGAATACGGTTCAAAAACTTTGAATTCGTCATTCTTGCCGTAGATACCAGGAAGATCAAAAAAATTAAGGTGATTGTGGAGAGTGAAGAGAACAAAAACCTTTCCGATCCCATAGACTGATTGAAGTGGAAATTAGGGACCTGAAATTGGGGGCATGCCAACTTTCTTTTTTTGGTGATTTATTTTTTGAAATTTTTTTTGTACTTTTAAAGTCGCAAAATTTAGGCTTAAAATCCAATAATATTCTGGGAGATTCAGTTCAAGAGGTTTAAATTCCAACCAACATACCCTGTTTTATTGTGAAAAATCAGAAAATACGTTAAAATCCGGAGAGGATAACGGATTCTATTAATCATAATTTTTTATTTAGTTTTCAGCTATTCTTTCATTTTTATCTTACCTTTATTGCCTAGATTTTAATAAAAGAAAAATTTATTGTAAATTTTTCAACCCAAAACGGAAACTTAGTATAAATAAATATAACAGAATGAATCAAGGATTATATCGTTCACAGTTTGAGCATGATGCCTGCGGAATTGGGGCTGTTGTTAACGTGAAGGGCCAAAAAAGCCATGAAACGATAAGTGATGCACTGCTGATGCTAAGCAATATGGAGCATAGGGGAGGAAGAGGCAGTGATCCTAAAACGGGTGATGGCGCCGGTATCTTAATCCAACTGCCGCATACTTTCTTATATGAAGTGACAGGAAGGTTGGGGTTCACTTTGCCGGAAGAAGGCAGTTACGGTGTGGGTATGGTGTTTTTTCCCCGTAACAAACAGCTGTATAAAAAGAGCAAGGAATATCTTGACCAAATCATAAAAGAACTGGGTTTTGAATTGTTGGGTTACAGGGCTGTGCCTACAGATGAAAACGTGCCTGGTTCGGGCGCACTGGAGGTGATGCCCAATATAGAACAGGTTTTCGTGCAGCACAAAGAGGGGCTCAAAGGCCTTGACCTTGAAAGAAAACTTTATGTATTAAGGAATTTTTCCACCAGAGCCATCAATTCCACCATCCCTGGGGTCAACGATGCTTTCTATTTTGCCAGTTTCAGCAGTCAGACACTTATATATAAAGGCCAGCTAAGAACTGACCAGGTGCTTACTTTTTATAAGGACCTTCAGAATAACAAGCTTACCTCGGCCATCGCTTTGGTCCATTCCAGGTTTTCTACCAATACCTTTCCGAACTGGAGGCTCGCGCAGCCTTTCCGGTTCCTTTCCCATAATGGTGAAATCAATACCATCCGGGGTAACCTGAATAAAATGCGGTCCAAAGAAACGCTGATGAAATCTTCCCTTTTTACGGATGAGGAACTTCAGATGCTGATGCCGATAACCAATGCAAAAAACTCCGATTCGGCTAACCTGGATGCCATGGTGGAGTTGCTGACCCTGAGCGGAAGAAGCCTGCCTCACGTAATGATGATGCTTGTCCCGGAGGCCTGGCAGGACAATAAAACCATGGATAAGAAGAGAAAGGCTTTTTACAAATTCCACGCTTCTTTGGTGGAGCCATGGGATGGCCCGGCTGCTTTGTTATTTACGGATGGTAAGTCCTTGGGAGCCACTTTGGACAGGAACGGTCTGCGTCCCTTGAGGTATTTTGTCACGTCAGATGACCGGTTGATTCTTTCTTCCGAAGCCGGTGCATTGCCTATCAGGGAATCTACCATTGTGGAGAAAGGCAGGATCAGCCCCGGTAGGATGTTGTGGGCGGATCTTTCCAAAGGCAAGGTGGCTTTTGACGAAGAAGTGAAGGCAGAGGTATGCAACAGGAAGCCTTATGATTCCTGGATAAGAAAAGAGCGGTTGAAGTTGCGGTTGATATCCGCTCCGGAGAAACTTACCTATCCTTACAGCATAGACAATATTAAAAAGCGACAGACGATATTTGGGTACACACTGGAAGACCTCAAAGTCATATTGTCCCCTATGGGAGACACCGCTTATGAGCCCATTGGGTCCATGGGAGCTGATACTCCTTTAGCAGTGCTTTCTAAGCAGAGCCAGCATATTTCCAATTATTTCAAGCAGCTTTTTGCACAGGTAAGTAATCCGCCGATTGACCCTATCAGGGAAAGGATGGTGATGTCTTTGTTTACCCGTATTGGCGTGGGTTACAATATATTGGAAGAGAGCCCTGAGCATACCAGGCAGATCCACATTTCCCAACCGGTATTGCTGAATGAGGATCTGGAAAAGCTCAGAAATCTGGAAAACAAAGGTTATCATTCCGCTACTTTATATGCCCATTTTGTAGCGGATCACAGGCCAGGGAGATTGTTGGAAGCCTTGGATAAACTCTGCCAGGATGCGGAGGAGGCCATCAAAAATGGCAAAAATATCCTTATCATTTCCGACAGAAACTGTCAGGAGCATACCGCTCCTATCCCGTCCTTGTTGGCAGTGGGCGCTGTCCATCATCACTTAGTCAACAGAAAAATCAGGACCAAGGCGGGGATAGTTGTAGAAGCAGGGGACATCAGGGAGACCCATCATTTTGCCACGGTCATCGGTTATGGCGCCAGTGCCATTAATCCTTATCTCGCTTTGGAGAGTCTTTTGAACCTGAATGAGCAGGAAATGCTCACGAAAAAAATCCCTCAAAAGAAGCTTTTCGAAAATTATAAAGAAGCGATCGGCAAAGGATTGCTCAAAGTCCTTTCCAAAATGGGTATCAGTACGCTGCAATCTTATCAGGGAGCCCAGATATTTGAGGCGATAGGCCTTGGACCTGAAGTGATCGAAAGATGCTTCAAGGGTACCATCAGCCGGATAAGTGGAGTGTCTTTTGATGAATTGGCAGAGGAAGTGCTGGTGAGGCACCATGCCGCTTATGAGACTGAAAGCCCGCTATTGGAGACGGGAGGTGTATACCAGTGGAAAAGAAGGGGAGAGAAACATCTTTTCAATCCGGAAACCATTCACCTGCTCCAAAAATCCACCCGTTTGGGGGATTACCAGCTCTATAAAAAGTTTGCCTCAAAGATCAATGAACAGACCAGAGATGCCCTTACCTTGAGGGGGCTGCTGGAATTCAAAAAAAGGATCTCTATTCCTCTGGAAGAAGTAGAACCGGCGGAATCGATCATGAAGAGGTTTGCTACGGGGGCGATGTCCTTTGGCTCCATATCCCATGAAGCCCATACTACTTTGGCTATCGCCATGAACCGCATCGGAGCAAAAAGCAACAGTGGGGAAGGCGGCGAGGATGAGATACGCTTTGAGAGAAAGCCAAACGGCGACTGGGAAAGGTCCGCCATCAAACAGGTGGCCTCCGGTAGATTTGGTGTGACCAGCAATTACCTGACCAATGCGGTGGAGCTTCAGATAAAAATGGCGCAGGGGGCCAAGCCCGGAGAGGGTGGCCAGCTGCCCGGCCATAAAGTGGATGAGTGGATCGGAAGGGTAAGACACTCCACTCCTGGAGTAGGTTTGATCTCCCCACCGCCCCACCATGATATTTACTCTATCGAGGATTTGGCTCAATTGATATATGATTTGAAAAATGCCAACAGGAAAGCCAGAATCAATGTGAAGCTGGTATCCCAGGCAGGCGTGGGAACGGTGGCCGCGGGAGTCGCCAAAGCACAGTCTGATGTGATCCTGATTTCCGGAGCAGATGGGGGTACCGGTGCCTCACCGCTGAGTTCTATCCGTCACGCGGGATTACCATGGGAGCTGGGGCTTTCGGAGGCACACCAGACCTTGGTGAAAAACAACCTGAGAAGCCGGGTAGTACTTCAGACTGACGGACAGCTGAGAACCGGGCGTGATTTGGCAATTGCCGCACTTTTGGGGGCGGAAGAATGGGGTATTTCTACCGGCGCCTTGGTGGTAGAGGGTTGTATCATGATGCGTAAATGCCACCTCAATACATGTCCGGTGGGCATTGCCACCCAAAATCCTGAATTGAGAAAGCTTTTTACAGGAGATCCTGACCATGTGGTGAACTATTTCAAGTTCCTGGCCGAAGATTTAAGGGAGATCATGGCTTCTCTCGGCTTTAGAACGGTCAATGAAATGGTAGGCCAAAGTGATGTCCTGAAGGCGGCCATTGGGCAGATGAACCATTGGAAGTGGGATAAGTTGGACCTCAGTCCGATATTCCATAAAGTGGAGGTCCCCGATCATGTGGGTATTTATAAGCAGATTGATCAGGATTTTAAGCTGAAAAAGGTACTTGATAGAAAACTGATCAAGGCGGCTACGCCCGCACTGGAGCAGGCTAATCCCGTCAGCGGCGAGTTTAAAATCATCAACGTGGATCGTACCGTGGGTGCCATGCTTTCCAACGAAGTGTCCAAAATATATGGCAGCCCGGGTTTGCCCGATGATACCATCAGTTTCAAATTCAATGGGTCCGCAGGACAGACATTTGGAGGATTTCTGACCAAAGGCATCACCTTTGAATTGGAAGGAGAAGCCAATGATTATTTCGGAAAGGGCCTTTCCGGCGGTAAACTTGCTATCTACCCCAGCAGAAATGCCAACTTTGTGGCTGAGGATAATATCATTATAGGGAATGTGGCCTTTTACGGCGCCACCTCCGGAAAAGCCTTTATCAAAGGAAAGGCGGGTGAACGCTTCTGTGTAAGAAATTCGGGTGTGGAAGCCGTTGTGGAAGGAATAGGCGACCATGGATGTGAATACATGACCGGAGGACTCGTGGTAATCCTGGGTGAAATCGGAAGGAACTTTGCCGCTGGTATGAGCGGAGGCATCGCTTATATTTTCAAAGAGAACCTGGGTAATATCAATAAGGAAATGGTGGATATTGACCCGCTGAATGAGGATGATTACGCTACGATCAAGAGTTCACTGAAAGAACATGTGGAGTATACTTTCAGCAAGGTTGGCGAGAATATCCTTGATGAATGGGAAGTGGCCAAAGAGCGGTTCATTAAGGTTATTCCAAGAGATTACAAAGAAGTGTTGAGAAAAAGAGCAATAGAACAGACAAAAACATTAGTATAAGATGGCGGATAAAGAAGGCTTCTTAAAATATAAAAGACAGTTACAGGATTCCAGGTCGCCTGAGGAAAGGAAAAAAGATTATAAGGAAATATATAAACCTTTGGATCCTAAGGTACTTCATCAGCAGGCAGCCAGGTGTATGGATTGTGGTATCCCTTTTTGCCATAACGGCTGTCCATTAGGCAACGTCATACCGGAATTCAATGATGCGGTATATCAAAAGGAATGGGAACTGGCCTATCACATACTCAAAGGAACCAACAATTTTCCGGAGTTTACAGGCCGGATTTGTCCTGCTCCTTGCGAAGCAAGCTGTGTACTGGGAATCAACAAAGATCCTGTAGCCATTGAGTTGATTGAAAAGAGCATCGCGGAAAAAGCTTATGAACTGGGTTTGGTAAAACCCAAAGTACCTGCTGAACGAACAGGGAAAAAGGTAGCCGTGATCGGCTCAGGGCCGGCGGGATTGGCCGCCGCGGACCAGCTTAACCAGGCGGGCCATGAAGTTACCGTGTTTGAGAAGGATAAAGAGGTAGGTGGATTGCTGCGTTACGGGATCCCGGATTTCAAGTTGGAAAAATGGGTGATCGACCGCAGGGTGGACATCATGGATAAAGAAGGGGTTATATTCAGTAAGGACACAGAGGTTGGATCCAACATCAAGGCCGAAGATATCCTTCAGAGTTTTGATGCAGTGGTCCTGTCTACCGGGGCCCAGCACCCCAGGGATTTGAAAATCAAAGGAAGGGATGCCAAAGGGATCCATTTTGCCATGGAATTTTTGGGGAGACAGAATCAGGTAATTTCCGGACAACTTGAGGAAAACCCTATCCATGCCAAAGGTAAGCATGTTATCGTCATTGGCGGTGGCGACACAGGGAGTGATTGTATTGGGACTTCAAACCGTCACGGAGCAGCATCCATCACGCAATTGGAACTGTTGCCTAAGCCACCTCAGCAAAGAACCAGTCTGAACCCCTGGCCGGAATGGCCCATGACCCTGAGAACATCCAGTTCTCATGAAGAGGGAGCGGAAAGGGTTTGGTCAGTGCTTACCAAGGAGTTTACTACTGACAAGAACGGAAATGTCACCGGCTTAACCATCGTGGATATTGAATGGCGGGAAGTAGATGGCAGGATGCAGTTTTTTGAAATTGAAGAAACACAGAGAACGCTTCCTTGTGATCTGGCCTTTTTGGCTATCGGTTATATGGGACCAAAAACCGGGTTGTTGGAGGCATTTGACCTTGAATTGATGGAAAACAGCCTCCCTAAATCCAGAAATTACCAAAGTTCGGTGCCAAAAGTTTTCTTGGCAGGGGATATGAGAAGAGGACAGTCGTTGGTAGTTTGGGCCATTGCCGAAGGCAGGGAATGTGCCGTGGAAGTGGATAAATTCCTGAGTGACGGCAAATCTTCGCTGGCCAGAAGGGACAAGTCTTTTTATTCATATGAAGACAATGAGATAAGTGTTTGATAAATGATTCTTGGATTAAATCAAAATGGCTGCCCTCGGGTGGCCATTTTGATTAATGAACCACATGGCCGGCAAAGGGATCAGTGGATGGATTTTAACCCTTCTTTTTATAGTACTAAAATAAAAAAGGGAAATGCAGATATTTAAACATTTTTAACCCGTGCTTTGGTCAATTTGCCGCGGATTTTTTCGGTGATAGAAATGCATTTGGGGAAAAGCGGTGGAAAAAAAATAGAAGGCCAGCAGCCTTCTACTTTATTATTAGCAAAACCCAAAAACTATTAAAATAAGTCGATTATGTTTTCTGTTTATTGGTTGAGTGTAGGACGGTTGCCTCTTTTTCTTCCTTCCATATCGGGCCTGCCCTCTCTTCTCTCATTTCTGTGGCGCTCCATCCTTTCTCTGGCTTCCTTTTGTGAGGCTTCCCACTGCTCCATTTGCTCCGGAGTGAGGACCGAAGCGATTTTTTCCTGATACGCCGTTCTGGCTTCTGTCATGGCTTGTCTCCGTTGCTCCATTTCCGCTTTTCTTTTTTCAGCCCGCTCCAGATGGAATGCATAAATTTCTTTTTGCTGGGATTCGTCCAGGCCAAGTTTTTCCGTCATGCGTTCAGTGATACGTTCGGCCTGCTTTTCCGGGCTACGGTCGAGGTTTCTTTCCCTTTGGGCTTGGACATTCATTACAGTAGCTAATCCCAATGCGCAAATCATTATTAACTTTTTCATGGTCTTTTTATAATTGGTTTTCGGTGGTTAGACCAATAAGTCTGGCCGGGGTTTAAAGTAGCTTTTGTCAAAAAATGTTAATAAATCTTAAATTGATCGATAATTCGGGGGTATACAGGCCATTGATGGTCGGCTTTTGCCACCTGTGTTTATTTACTTCCATATATTAAAATTCTGAATTATTTTGTTCCCTCAAAGATTTAATATGTTGAATAAAATGTTTGATTTGTAAACTGAAAAAATCGCCAAGATAATTCTAATTTTAGATAGAAAGAACTTTTATCACGGGCGTCAAGTTCAATAATGATGGACGACCGTACTTATTCATTATAGAAAATATCTACATCAACAGCCATAATGAAAAAACAGACTAAAATAATTTTAATTGGTGCCATAGTGATGGTGGTGGCATTCATATTTTTTTATCCAAGGTTTGATTTCAATACAAATTCTGAAGGGACGGCGACTAACCCAAATCCCGGTACTTCCGGCCAGACAGGCCTGCCAGTGAATGTGGTGGAGTTAAAGAGGGAGAGATTGGAGAACAACCTCAATGTTACGGGAAGCCTTATTCCCAACGAGATGGTAAGCCTGCGTCCAGAAGTGGCTGGTTTGGTGCAGAGAATTTCTTTCAATGAAGGGGAGTTTGTGACCAAAGGCACGCCGCTGCTTTACCTTAATGACGACGAGCTCAGGGCGCAGTTTGATAGGTTGGATTATACCAAAAAGCTGTATGAGAGTCAGGAAAACAGACAAAAGCAACTTTTATCCAGGGAGGCCATCAGTCAGGAGGAATATGATATTGTGTTGAACCAATTCAATACCAACCTGGCTGACCTTAGGTTAATTGAGGCTCAGCTCAATAAAATGGTGATAAGGGCTCCCTTTGATGGGGTGTTGGGGCTCCGGCAGGTGTCGGAAGGCAGTGTGATAGGTACGGGGGACATGATCGCCACGATAGTGAACATTGATCCTATCAAGATTGAGTTTTCCATACCTGAGCGGTATGCGAATGAGATTAAGAAAGGCTCCACGATATATTTCAGCTCAAATGTGTCCACAGAAGAGGCTGTGGGGACGGTGTACGCGGTTGAACCAAACATCGACCCTGGCACCAGGACGGTTAAAATAAGAGCCGAAAGTCCCAACAAAGAAAGAAAATTCCTGCCGGGAATGTTTGTGAGGGTCAGATTGGTTTTAAATGAGAGAAACGACGCATTATTGGTACCTTCCGAGTCTATCGTTCCGGAACTGGAAGGTTATAAAGTATATGTAGTCAAGGACGGTGTGGCGGAATCCAGAAGGGTGTCCATAGGGCAGCGCACCGACACAAGGGTACAGATCTTAGAAGGGGTACAACCGGGCGAACTGGTTTTGACCACCGGAATCCTGCAAGTAAGAGAGGGCATGCCCCTTTCAGTTAACCAAATCAATTGATAAGTCATGTCCAGTTTGTCCACCATCAGTATACGCAGACCTGTTCTATCCATCGTGATGTCCCTGACCATCTTGATTTTTGGTGTTATTGGGATCACATTTTTGGGAGTCAGGGAATATCCCAGTGTAGACCCGCCCGTGATCAATGTGAGGACCGCCTATGTGGGTGCCAATGCCGATGTGATCGAAGCCCAGATCACGGAACCTTTGGAAGAAGCCATCAACGGCATTTCAGGGATCAAGTCCCTGACCTCCATCAGTAACGATGGCAATAGCAACATCACGGTAGAATTTGAGGTGGGCGCGGATATGGAGGCAGCGGCCAATGATGTGAGGGACAGGGTGTCAAGGGCCCGGAGAAACCTCCCCCCCGACGTAGATCCGCCTATTGTGTCCAAAGCGGACGCTGATTCGTCCCCTATTACGTTTCTTACCATTCGAAGTGACAACAGAAGCCTGTTGGAACTGTCTGACATCGCGAGCAATGTGGTTAAGGAACGTCTCCAGACCATCAATGGCGTCAGCGAAATCATGATTTGGGGCGAAAAACAATATGCCATGCGCTTAAGAATGGATCCGTTGCGGATGGCCTCTTATGGCGTCACCCCCCTGGATGTGTTCAACAAGGTACAAAGTGAAAATGTAGAACTTCCCTCGGGTAGAATAGAAGGCACTTCCATAGAACTGTCTGTACGGACAAAGAGCAGATTAAGTACGCCGGAAGAGTTCAACCGGTTGATTGTAAAAGAAGATGGCAACAGTGTTGTACATTTTCAGGAAATCGGCAGGGCAGAGCTTGCCCCGCTCAACGAAAGGACCTTGTTGAAAAGGGATGGCGTACCTATGGTCGGTACTGCCATGGTTCCCTTACCGGGTTCCAACAACATTGAAATCATGGATGAATTCTACCAAAGGCTGGAGTTCATAAAAAAAGACCTGCCCCCGGATATTGAGTTAGGTATTGGGTTTGATACCACCAAATACATCCGCAATTCCATCAAGGAAGTGCGGCAAACCATCTTCACAGCCTTCTTTTTGGTGGTTATCGTCATCTTCTTTTTCCTCAGGGATTGGCGTACCACCTTCATTCCGGTGCTTACCATTCCCATCAGCCTGATTGGGGTGTTTTTCATCATGTACCTGATGGGGTTTTCTATCAATGTCCTTACCCTTTTGGGCATTGTGTTATCGATTGGCCTGGTGGTGGATGATGCCATTGTGGTGCTGGAAAACATCTATACTAAAATAGAGAAAGGAGAAAATCCTGAAAAGGCAGCCGAGAAAGGTGCCGAGGAAATCTTCTTTGCGGTAATCGCTACCACAGTGGCACTGGCGGCGGTATTCCTTCCCGTGATTTTTCTTACCGGTACGACGGGCAGGTTGTTTCGTGAATTTGGAATAGTAGTGGCCGGTGCGGTCATTATTTCATCCTTTGTCGCGCTCACCATGACCCCGATGCTGGGTTCAAAACTCCTGAAAAAAAGAGAGAAACAAAACTGGTTTCACATCAAAACAGAACCCTTGTTCAATTGGCTCAACAACCAATATGAATATTTGCTGCTGGCATTTATGAAGGTAAGATGGCTTGCTTTTGTTATCATTGCTTTTATGGGAGTGGGCATATATTACTTATTCAATCAAATCCCCCAGGAACTTGCTCCCATAGAGGACCGGGGCCAAATCCGTATCAATATGGCTGGACCGGAAGGAGCGACTTTTGGCTACATGGATCGGGTGATTGAGGAAATGACCGATGACCTGATGGAGATGATCCCGGAACACGAAAGGATGGGGATTGTTTCAGTGACTTCGCCCAGTTTCGGAACTGCCAGCACCAACTCGGGTTTTCTTAGGGTGGCATTGACAGACGCTTCCGAAAGAGACAGAAGCCAACAGGAGATCTACGAGAAAGTTTCTGATTATTTGAAAACAAAGACGGCGGTCAGGGCGTTTTCGGCACAGGAACCTTCCATTGGGGACCGGAGGGCAGGTTTGCCCGTACAGTATGTCATCCAGGCACAAACCTTGGAAAAACTCAAAGACATTCTGCCAGAGTTCATGGAACGGGTAAGCCAAAACCCCGCTTTTAACTTCTCAGATGTCAATCTAAAATTCACCAAGCCGGAAATAGAGGTAGAAATAGACCGGGAAAGGGCCCGGAATATAGGTGTTTCTGTGCAGGATATCGCAAGGACTTTACAGCTCTCTTATTCCGGACAGCGTTTTGACTACTTTATCATGAACGGGAAGCAGTATCAGGTTTTGGGAGAAATGCAGCTTGAGGACAGGAACGCCCCCATTGACTTAAGGATGTTGTACGTCCGCAACGAAAATGGGCTGCTGGTACAGATGGACAACTTGGTGAGCATCAGTGAAAGAAGCACACCTCCCCAACTTTACAGGTTCAACCGGTCTGTGAGTGCCACGGTTACGGCGGGACTGTCTCCGGGTTATACGGTAGGAATGGGCCTGGATGAAATGGATAAAATTGCGGAGGAGGTATTGGATGAGACCTATAGTACAGACGTAGCCGGTTTGTCCAAGGAATACCGGGACAGTTCCAATAGTTTGGTGTTTGCATTTGTGTTTGCACTGGTCTTGATATATTTGGTGCTTTCCGCGCAGTTTGAGAGCTTTATGGATCCTTTAACCATCATGTTTACGGTGCCATTGGCTATTTTTGGAGCCCTTTTGTCTTTGTGGTTATTTGACTTTACGCTGAACGTATTTAGCCAAATCGGGATTATCATGCTTATCGGGTTGGTAACAAAGAACGGCATATTGATCGTGGAGTTTGCCAATCAGCGAAAGGCCCAAGGAATGAGCATTAAGGACGCCATCGAAGGAGCAGCATCTGCCAGGTTCAGGCCTATCCTGATGACAAGCCTGTCAACCATTTTGGGTATTTTGCCCATTGCCCTGGCCTTGGGAGCCGGAGCGGAAAGCCGGGTTCCCATGGGGGTGGCCGTGATTGGAGGGATGCTGCTTTCCACTATTTTGACTTTATTCATTATCCCTGGCATTTATACTTATTTGACATCTAAAAAAGGAAGATTAGCAAGAGTCTAATATGAAGAAATTTTTGTTGTTTGGCCTGTCGGTTTTAATTGGTTTCAAAAGCATTGCGCAGGATAGGGAACCGTTGACTTTTGAAAAGGCGGTAGAGATTGGTCTGGAAAGGAATTTTGATGTCAAGATAGCGATCAATGAAGCTATAATGGCTACAAATGAACGTAGGATAGGCAATAGCCTGCTCTTGCCTACACTGGATGCTACAAACGTCCGTACTTACAGAAAAGAGGATACGGAGCAAACTTTTGTCAGTGATCCTTCCACCCCCAGAATGATACCTGGAGCACAAACCAGAACCAATAATTATAGTCTGGTGGCCATCTATGGTTTCAGCGCAGATGCAGTGGTGGCGCTGCAAAGGTTGGGAAAACTTGCGGAAATCAGTGAACTGGAAGCCAAAGTCATGATAGAAAATGCCGTAGCAGCCATTGCCACCTCCTATTACAGGTTGGTTTTGGAGCAGCAGCGGTATAATGTTCTCAACACGACGTTGGAACTTTCCCAGGAACGGGTGGAAATAGCCAAGGCGCAATATGAATTCGGCAGGGCATCCAGGAGGGATTTTCTGGCGGCTCAGGTGGACTACAATGCCGACCTCACTGCTTTGGTCAATCAAGAGCAGGTCATTCAGAATTCCAAAATTAATCTGAATGAATTGTTGGCTATAGATCCCCAACGGAATTTTGATATCAAGGATACCATTACCATAAGGGAAAACCTCCTCTTGGAGGATCTTATGGAAAACGCCTATGACAACAACAAGCAGCTGCTTGTGACCCAAAGACTGGAAAATGTGGCTTATCTCCAGTTAAGAGAGCTTCAGGCACAACGCTTGCCGACCATTACCCTGAACGGGGCCTATAACAACAATTCTTTGCGCTCCGATGCCGGATTCCTTTTGACCAATAAACAAGACGGGATCACTTTGGGAGCTACCATAGGCTGGAACCTGTTTAGCGGGTTTTCACTTAACAGAAGAATACAGAACGCCAAGATACAAATGCAAAACCAAAGGCATTTTTTGGATCAGTATGAAATCCAGATGCAGTCTGACATTCAGAGGACCTTTAACACCTATGAGAACAGCAAAAGGCTCCTGGAGATTGAGCAGATGAACTACGAGGTAGCTGTAGAAAACTCCGAGATTGCCCTGGACAGGTTCAGGTTGGGAATAGCCAATTACCTGGAGTTTAGGGATGCACAGGTGAACCGTCTCCAGGCCGAGAGCAGGCTGATTGAATCCCTTTATAATATCAAGGAAACCGAAATAGAACTGATGCGGCTCTCCGGTAAAATATACTTCCAAAGTAGTTACGAAAAAATCCATTAAAAACCTGGTGTACCGCTCTATTGGGTGCTGCCGGGCGCCAAGGCAAGAAAATCGGATTGAATTTTGAAAGATGACAAAGCGGCACACGGATGTCACGGTATAAGATCCGGCACGTTGCCGTTTTTTTGTTTGGTATATTGAGGGGAATCCCTTATAATTGGAAGTACCATTGATCCAGCAGGGATCTCCGACGCATGAAGAAATCAAGCCTCCGTCATCTTAGATTGATATTTTTTTTCGGTTTGTTAGTTTCCTGCCACCCTTCTAAAAAAGAAAAAACTCCTGAATTCTGGGAAAACCCTGTCCTGTTGGATTTGGAAGAAATCCGAAACAGGGGGTTTATACGGGCTGTTGTGGACAATTCATCTACCAGCTATTACATTTACAGGGGCAGGACAATGGGGTATGAGTTTGAGTTATTGCGCAACCTCGCCAACAGGTTGGGCGTCGGCCTTAGATTGATCGTCAGGGCAGATTTGGAGGATGCCTTCAGAATGCTCAATGAGGGCCGGGCAGATATCATAGCGATCAATTTCGAAATCAATGAGGCCAGGAAAAATTATGCCGCATATACCTCACCCATAAACGCCATCAGTACTGTCCTTGTCCAGCCAACGGATAAAAACCGGGTAAAGCAGCTGACAGACCTTGATAATAAAGCCATTCATATAAAACGGGGCACCGTCTATAAGGATAAGCTTCTGGGACTTGCGGATTCGCTCGGGTTAACGGTTGACGTGAAGGAAGTCAATGAGAGCCTGGAACGTCTTATTAACCAGGTAGTCACGGGTGATATTGATTATACGGTCGTGGATAATGACATTGCCTTGGTAAATGCCACTTATTATGATAACATCAATGTGCAACTTGAAATCAGCCCGCCTTCCGAAGTCTCGTGGGCTGTGAGAAAAAATGCCCCCGAACTTTTAGAAAGCATTAACCATTGGATTGACCGGATAAACCAAACGGGATATAAGGCCATACTTTACGACAAATATTTTCTGAATAAGAAAAACAGTTATTTCCGGAATGCATCGGCTTTTTCTTCTGTATCCGGCGGTAACATATCCGTATATGATGAGTTGATAAAAGAGGGGGCTGATGAACTTGGGTGGGATTGGAGACTATTGGCTGCGTTGGTATATAAGGAAAGCCGGTTTGACAATTCCGCCGTTTCTTATGCAGGCGCCGTAGGACTTTTACAGTTGATGCCGGTTACACTTCAGCGCTTTGGAGTAAGCAATCCCAGCGACCCAAATGAAAGTCTGAGAGGTGGCGTCAATTACCTTAAATATTTGGACCGCTTCTGGCTGGAAAAAGTGCCTGACAATTATGAACGGATTAAGTTTATTTTGGCGTCTTATAATGTAGGGCATGGCCATGTTCAGGACGCCTGGAAGTTGGCATTAAAGTTTGGGAAGGATACCCGGCAGTGGTCCCACGTGGCCTTTTATCTGGAAAAGAAATCCCAGCCGGAAATATACAGGGATCCCTGGGTAAATAGCGGTTATGCTAAGGGCCAGGTGGCCGTGAAGTATGTCAGGGAAGTGCTGAGTTTGTATGAATCCTACAAGGTGTTGGTTGAACCCTGATCTAACCGGCCATTTCCGAGACGATTTTGGCAGACAGCAGACAAAGCGGGATACCTCCCCCGGGATGTACACTTCCGCCACAGAAGTAGAGGTTTTTTATATGGAATGAATAATTGGCATGTCTGAGGAAGGCTGCCAAACGGCTATTAGAGCTGTTTCCGTATAGCGCACCCATGGCACTGGAAGTTTTGGATTCGATCGTTCTGGGTTCCAGCAGGTCCTCTGTTTCTATGAACTGTTCGATATCGGTTTCCAAAATGCGGTTGATTTTTGCTATAATGGCTTTCCTGGCTTCTTTAATGAGCAAATCCCAATCCTGACCGGTATTATTGGGCACATTGATCATGGTGAACCAATTCATACATCCTGGCGGGGCATCGTCTTCTTTGTACACTGAAGTAATATTGACATAAATGGTGGGATCGCTGTAAACGCTTCCTTCATGAAAAATGTACCTGAACTCTTCCTCATAGTCGTTGCTGAAAAAGATATTATGGAGGTCCAACTCAGCAAACTTCTTGCTGATGCCCCAATAAAAAATCAGTGCTGAGCTTGATTTTGGTTGCTTTAATAAAGTTGTTGGCTGTTTTTGGTCTTTCAAAATGGTTTTATACGCATTCACCATGTCCATATTGTTGACAATGATGTCTGCCTCATAGGAATTTAGGCCTGCCATGACCCCTGTTGCCTTCCTGTTATTCACGATCACCCTGTCCACCTTAACCCCGAAATTAAAACTGACTCCCAGGCTTTTGGCCAGTTCAAACAGGCTTAAGGTGATGTCATGCATGCCTTTTTTGGGAAAATAAGCACCCATGTTATATTCCAAATGCGGAATGATGTTCAAGGTGGCGGGTGTCTGGTAGGGGTCGGAGCCGTTATATGTGGCATAACGGTTAAAAAGCTGGACCAGTTTGGGGTGTCCAAACCGCTTTTTGTTGGCCCCGTTCATGGTGTCAAAAATACCCAGCTTTCCGATTTGAAAATACGACTTCAGGGCGTGGGCATTGGTCCATGTTTGCCACTGATGCAGCGAGCGATGCATAAACAGGGGAGAAAGCCGCTTGTAGATGAAGGCCGAATTCCGCAGCGCTGTCAGGATATTGTCCTCAGGCTCCCCCAGTTTGTCATGGACTTCCCGGGCAAACCGGCCAGGATCACTATAGGCTTTAATGCGCGTGCCATCCTCCCAAAAGTAATGACAGTTTACAGCTAACCTGGAATATTCAAAATGGGACTGGGGATTTCTTCCTGATAAGATAAATAACTCGTCCACGAGTTGTGGAAGGGTAAACAGTGAAGGGCCGGTGTCAAAACGGTAACCCTTGCAGCTCATTTTCCCTAGCTTGCCGCCTGGATAGGAATTGGCCTCCAGTACCTTCACTTGGTATCCTTTGTTGGCCAATCGTATGGCTGTAGCCAATCCGGCAATTCCCGAACCAATGATGACGGCTGATTTACCCATATAAGATAAAACTAAAACAAATTTGAAGTGTTTGAAAAAAATCCTCAAAATCCCCTTACATCAGCCGAGTGGCTCCCTCACCGGGAAAGATTACAGCCGGCAAGCCGACTGTGAATCACGGTGTTTAAAAAACTATGGTGTGCAGAGAAATAAGGAGTAAAAAAGGGCCATCTTAAATTCCTCGCTGCCCACACCCACTGTTCTTTTTATCCGTCTTGGGCGTTTACGTTCCATTCAATGCCAAACCTATCGATAAAGCTGCCATGCCAATCTCCCCAAAATTGTTTTTTAAAGGGGAAATTGACTTTACCCCCTTCTGAAAGCCTGTCGAAAACCTTATCGCCTTCCTGTTGTGTCTCCAACAGCAGGCTCAGGGAAACGTTTTTGCCACTTTCCTTGATTACTGCACCGGGAAATATGTCGCATGCATAAAAACGGTTTTCTCCAAACTCAAACGAAGCATGCAATATTTTATCCCGGTAATCTTCCGGCGCGTTCATTTCAGGGACATCATACTTTTGTTCGATGGTGAATTTCCCATCCAGAATGCTTGCATAGAATCCCAGGGCTTCCTCGCAATTTCCCTGAAACCTAAGGTAGGGAACCAGACGTATCGATTGAATTTTCATGGTTACTTTGTTTTGGTTGAGTATATCCTAAGTCACAAACATATGCAATGCCAAAAGTTGCATACGGTAAGAATTGGGCAGGATGCTATGGTTTTTTTCGGTAATTGGCGCTTTGAATTCAGCGGAAAATAAAAAAAGCCCCACATTTTTGTGAGGCTTGTACCAGGAGCGGGAATCGAACCCGCACGGCCTAATGGCCACAAGATTTTAAGTCTTGCGTGTCTACCTATTCCACCATCCCGGCATCCTCTCCGGGTGTGAGGAAATTACCGGCTTTTCAGAGCCAAATAAGGGTCGGTACCCCCTGCCCTGTAAAGAATAAAGCCCTGCGAAAGGGCTTTAAGGAGAGCGAAAGACGAGATTCGAACTCGCGACCCCGACCTTGGCAAGGTCGTGCTCTACCAACTGAGCTACTTTCGCTTTTTTCTTCTATGCTGTAGAGGAAAGATCTTTATCTTACCCTTGAACCTGAAGGCAAATTTATGTTATATTTTTTAAAGTACAATATTCAAGTTGAAAATTTTGCCCCTCTTCCGCTATGGCATTGATACTAAAGCGGAAATTTTATTCCAGGATTTTCTTGATTTCATTCAGCTTCAACAGCGCCTCAACCGGGGAGATGGTATTGATATCGATATGGTTCAGCATTTCCTTGGCTTCTTTGAATTTGGGATCGACATCAAAAAGACTCAGCTGGTAATTATTCTTAGGCATTTCCTTGAGGTTGTCCTGGTGTTTTTTCAGGTTTTTATCCTTTTCCAGGTGTCTCATGATCTCGGCTGCCCTAAGCACCACGGGGTTGGGCATCCCTGCCATCTGCGCCACGTGGATACCAAAGCTGTGTTCGCTTCCCCCTTTTTCCAGTTTCCGCATGAAGATCACCTTGTTGCCCACCTCCTTTACCGAAACATTGAAATTTTTGACTTTTGGAAAATCCTCCGCCAACTGGTTCAGTTCATGGTAATGGGTGGCAAAAAGGGTTTTGGCATGGCACTTGGGATGGTTGTGCAGGTATTCTACAATGGACCAGGCAATGGAAATGCCATCATAAGTTGAGGTGCCACGTCCGATCTCGTCCATCAGTACCAGACTCCTGTCAGAAAGATTATTCAGAATGCTCGCCGTTTCCGTCATTTCTACCATGAATGTGGACTCGCCCTTGGAAAGATTGTCGGATGCTCCCACACGGGTGAAGACTTTGTCTATAAGGCCGATCCTCGCATAGGACGCAGGTACGAAGCTGCCCATCTGCGCCATAAGGACGATCAAAGCCGTCTGCCTCAGCAAAGCTGACTTACCTGCCATGTTGGGTCCCGTAATGATGATGACTTGCTGGGAGGCATTGTCCAGATAGATGTTATTGGGTACATATTGCTCTCCTATGGCCAGCTGTTTTTCAATCACAGGGTGTCGCCCGTCCCGGATTTCAATAGAGTCCGTTTCCGCGATCTTGGGTTGGCAATAATTGTTCTCCTCTGCTACTTCCGCGAAGGAAATCAAACAGTCCAAAGTGGCCAGGATCCTGGCATTTTGCTGGATATGGGTGACATAATCCACAGCATCCTGCACCAGTTGATGGAAATATTTTTGTTCCAGGGCGATTAGCCGCTCTTCCGCATGCAGGATTTTTTCTTCATAAGATTTGAGTTCTTCCGTAATATACCGTTCAGCATTGACGAGGGTCTGCTTGCGTATCCATTCTGGCGGGACCTTATCCTTATGGGTGTTGCTTACTTCCAGGTAGTAACCAAAAACTTTGTTGAAAGCTACTTTTAGGGAACTGATGCCTGTTTTTTGTATTTCTCTCTGCTGTATCTGGACCAGGTAATCCTTTCCGGAGTTGGCCAGCTTTCGGTATTCGTCCAAGTCCCCATCCACCCCTTCTTTGATGATTCCCCCCTGATGGGTGAGCATCGGCGCATCTTCCAGCAGTTCTTTTTCTATTTTTTCCAACAGAAAATCACAGGGATTGAGTTGATCCGCTATTTTTTTGAGAGGCGTGTTTTTTTGGTTTTGGAGCAGTTGTTTGATAGGAAGGATGCTCTTCAGCGCCTTTTTGAGCTGGTTCATCTCCCTCGGGTTGATTCTTCCCACAGCCACTTTCGATATTAACCTTTCCAGATCGCCGATATGCTTCAGATGGGAAATGATTTCTTCCCTCAGATCCTGTCCTTTATGGAAGTAGCTGACAATTTTCTGCCGCTCTTCTATCGGTTCCTTCTCCTTCAGTGGCAACACCAACCATTTTTTCATCATCCGGCTGCCCATGGGGGTATGCGTGCGGTCCAGAATATGGATCAAAGGGACCCCGCCATCCTGTTGGGCAAAAATCAGCTCCAGGTTGCGGATGGTGAATTTATCCAGCCATACGAATTTTTCCTCGGCTATCCTTGAAATGGAAACAATATGCTTGACTTCTTTGTGCTCCGTTTCTTCCAGATAGTAGAGAATGGCCCCGGCGGCTACGATACCCAGTTCCAGATTTTCAATGCCGAAGCCTTTTAGATTGTTGGTACCGAAGTGGCCCGTAAGCTTCCCGTAAGTATAATCCCACTGATAAACCCAGTCTTCACAATGAAATGTAGTATAGTCATCTCTGAGAAGGTTGGCCGCGACAGACTTCGATGCCTTGGAATAAATCACTTCGGAAGGGTTAAAGCTTTGCAACAGTTTTTCTATGTAAGCACCGCCGCCTTCTGCGCACATAAATTCCCCCGTAGAAAGATCCAAAAAAGCTATACCTGCTTTTTCTTTACCGAAATGCAGTGAAGCAAGGTAATTGTTTTTCCTCTTGTCAAGCACGTTGTCATTGAAAGCCAAGCCGGGGGTTACCAGTTCGGTAACTCCCCGTTTCACAATCCCTTTTACTTCTTTGGGGTCCTCCAACTGGTCACATATCGCCACGCGATTGCCCGCCCTGATCAACTTCGGCAGGTAGGAATCCAGGGAATGGTGTGGAAACCCCGCCAGTTCTATATGGGAAGCCGACCCGTTGGCCCTTTTGGTTAAAACAATGTCCAATATTTTGCTGGCCTTAATGGCATCCTCACCGAAGGTCTCATAAAAATCCCCTACCCGGAACAACAGGATGGCACCGGGATGCTTTGCCTTGATGGCATTGTATTGTTTCATCAAAGGGGTTTCTTTACCTGTTGCTTTGGCCATACCTTTATAAGGATCAAATAGGATTGGAAATTTTAAGGCTTGAATTTAATTAAGAAAGGAGGGGAAACAAAACAGCCATCCAAATTTGACGGATAATTTTGAAACCTGCGAAAAGCTTGGCGCGCACAAATTGGTTTCGGGTCACTATTTTTTACCATATTTGTGTTGTTCTATTGAAAACCACATTTGTCTCTTATGTTATGAGAAAGCTGAGCATGGATGAGCTGAACCGGTTGTCGGTGGAAGAGTTCAAAACAGTCGATAAAAACCCCATTGTGCTGGTTTTGGATAATGTGAGGAGCCTGAATAATGTTGGGTCTGCCTTCAGAACAGCCGATGCCTTTAGGGCGGAAAAGATTTTTCTCTGTGGGATTACCGGAAAACCCCCTCACAGGGACATTCAGAAAACGGCATTAGGTGCTACGGAATCCGTGGCTTGGGAATATCACGAAGATACCAGGGAACTGATCAAGAGCCTTCATCAAAGTGGGTACAAGATTTGTGCCTTGGAGCAGACTACGGGAAGTATCCCTTTGAACGAATTCATGCCCGAACCCTCCAAACCCTATGCGTTGGTTTTTGGGAATGAGGTTTTTGGCGTGGAGGAGGATGTGATACTGGATGCGGATCATGTATTGGAAATTCCCCAGATGGGGACCAAGCATTCCCTGAACATATCGGTGAGCATAGGGATAGTTTTATGGGATTTTGTCAATAAAACGGGAGGGTGGGATTTGAGATCTCCATCAAGGGACGAAAAATAGTCCGAAAACAGTATGTGAAGTTTTCTATGTGAACTTTTGAGACGGGGGGGTGTTTGATTCCCCATCTTGGCTCACTACTTTCTCCAAATTTACCAAAAGATAATCAAGATCTTCCTTCCTGTGATGAGCGGATAGCACCAATCTGTTAACGGATGGGGCATCCGGACTTGGATAGGAAAATGAAGACAGGATGATTCCCTTTTTTTCCAATGCATCCACCCAACGTTCATTTAAAAAGCTAATCACTGGGTAATCAGGATGCATTCGAAATCCCAGTGAATTTTTTATTTTTTCATAAATGTATTTTATGTTTTCTTTAAGATGAACATGTTGTTTTAAATACAAATCCTGTCCTTCCAGAAACGCGTGAAGAGGTCCGGGAGCCGGAGGGGAGGAAGAACGGAAAATCACATGTTGTTCTATTTTTCCCAGGAGGAAATGGTTTCCCAGCAGTATCCCTCCGGGGAGGGCCAGCGCCTTTGCCATGGACCCGGCTATCAAAAGGTCGACGGGAAGATGCTGCCATTTGCTGTAGGAACCAAAAGCAGCGTTTCCGATTACCCCAAAAGCATGGCTGTCATCGATGACCAAAGTATACCGGTTAGACCTGGAAAGCTTGTCGATCCAATGAAAATCATGAACCTCAGGGATCAACGGATTCACGGCATTTGCCAGCAGCAAAATGTGGGCATTCTTCCTGATATGGCATTCATGGATCACCTGATCTGCCCAGGAAGAGAAGTCACCAAGGGGATCGTGCCGGTAGCCGATGGGCAAAATGGCCGGGTGGCTGTCAGGGGCAGCCATGATCAGGTCGGCGGTGGGGGCGATGGTTTGGACAGCTGCCGACCCAGCCATGTAGCCACTGCTGAATACCAAAGCCTTTTCCGCAGCCGCCTGCTTGGCAAAATATTGTTCAAACCGGTCATAAATCCCTAACCGTACATTGCTGTGCCGACTGCTTCCATGACAGGGCCCAAAAATTTCGGCACCTTCGCTGACCAGCTTACGGAATTCAGGTAGGGCACCCATTCCCAAATAGGATGTGCCGCTAAAATGAAGCAGTTGTCTGCCATCAACCTCTATGAAACGTCCCAGTCGCTTTTCTGTATGATAATGTTTCATATATTAAATTTTTAAGCCGTCATAGGGAATGGCCTGACATCCCCTGCGAAAAGTAAACGGTTTCTTTTCCAATTATTCATTTTCACCAGCGCTCGACTGCCCATGACCATTTTCTGGCATATTCAGTTGGGAATCAACAGGGCTCCGATCCCATCTCTGTCAGGAAACTGCACATGGTCCGGATATATCTTTACTCCCTCCGCGATGTCTTTGGCCAAAAGCATGGAGCCATCCATGTCCACATAATCAAGCAGGGGCGCGATATGGGCAATGGCCGAAATGCCAACAGACGATTCCGTCATGCATCCGACCATGGTTTTCATCCCAAGTGATTTGGCCTTTTCCAGCATCCTAAGGGCAGGGGTAATGCCTCCCGCTTTTACCAGTTTTATATTGATGCCATGAAAAAGTCCGTGACATTTATCCACGTCCTCCTCTGTCATACAGCTTTCATCAGCGATAACGGGCAGCTTGCTGTACTTGTAAACCTCTTTCATTCCTTCAAAATCCCTTTGGGCAAGGGGCTGCTCCATGAATTCCACATTCAAAGACTGCATCTCTTCCGAATACCGGATCGCCTGCTCTGCGGTCCAGGCACAGTTGGCGTCAATCCGGAATACCGCATCGGTGTGTTTTCTCAATTCCTTGATGATGTCCAAATCGTGGTCTGTCCCCAATTTTATTTTGTACAGAGGCCAGCTGAATTCTTTCATTTTGGACACCATCTTTTCTATGGGAGCTATGCCTATGGTGAAGTTAGTGAGGGGGATTTTTCCCGGGTCAAGCTTCAGCAGCTCATAAAGTTTTTTCCCGGCGCTTTTGGCATAAAGGTCCCACACGGCCATGTCGAGCGCACATTGTGCAAAAGGGTTTCCTTTAAAAAATACCTGGGTATCCTCCCACAGGTCATTTGGATGACGAAGGGATTTGCCCCGAAGAAACATGGCCGCTTCCCGAAGGCAACCGGCCATGTTCTCCGCCGTCATTCCATAAAACGGATTCGTGGTAGATTCTCCCAGTCCATACATCTCGCCCTCTGATATTTTCACGATCAGCGTTTCCTGGGCATCCCGGCTCTGATGGGCTATGGTGAATGTATGTTTCAGGGGTAGTTTCCTGACCGATATTTCCAAATGCATACAATATATCAACTATGGGGTTAAAATTTCAATCATAAATATAGGTGATTGCGGTGAACTCATAGAATGGATTTCCTTTATATTTGACAAAAAATCATCATGTTTAACCACTAACAAAAATTTATCCGATGTCAAGATTATCCGTTTTCGTGAAAAAAGGATGGCTGTCCGGGATCATATTTGTCCTGCTCGCCTGCCAGGAGCGTCCACATCATGATCCATTGGATATCCATGTTTTAGCTGAAGCCTACGAAACTTACAAGGAAGAAGGGTTTTCCCAGAGAAGGTTTGGGCATGATATCCTCCAACCCCTTATTGAAAAAAGGGCGGCAGATTTTACCGTAGAAGAACTTGGCCGGTCGGTTTTGAACGCTCCCATCCATTCACTTGAAACCGGAGAGGGGAAAACCAAGGTGATGCTTTGGTCACAGATGCATGGCAACGAAAGCACCGCCACCATGGCCCTGTTTGATCTTTTTAACTTTTTTGAAGGCCCGGACGAGGACGGATTTGAGGACATCCGGGCGACCGTACTTGAAAATCTTCGGATCAAGTTCATCCCTATGGTCAACCCTGACGGTGCCGAAACATTCCAGCGCCGAAATGCCCTGGATATTGATCTTAACCGGGATGCGGTCAGCCTGGTTTCGCCCGAAGCCCAAATCCTGAAAGCAGCGCGCGATACCTTTGATCCGGCCTTTGGATTCAACCTCCATGACCAGAACATTTATTATAATACCAAAGGCAGTCCGAACCCTGCGACGATCTCTGTGCTGGCGCCGGCATATAACGAAGCCACGGAGATCAACGAAGTAAGGCTAAACGCCATGAAGGTCATCGCGGGAATGGACCGGCTGCTGCAACAGGAAATCCCCGGTCATGTGGGAAAATATGACGATGCCTTTGAACCAAGGGCTTTTGGGGACAATTTCCAGAAGTGGGGCACCAGCACCATTCTGATAGAATCCGGCGGATATCCCGGCGACCCGGAAAAACAGTATATCCGGAAACTCAATTTTATGGCCATCCTTAACGCCCTTTATGAGATTGCCACTGAAGGCCATCAAAAGTACACGGAACAGGCATACTTTTCTATTCCCGACAATGATTCCAAAATGATGGATATGATCATCAGAAACGCCAAAGTCAATAAAAACGGCTATACTTATACCGCGGATATCGGCATCAGGAGGAGAGAGACCAACCATGGTGACCGGGACTATCGTATTTCAGGTGTGATCGAAGATCTGGGGGACTTGTCCGTCTTTTACGGTTATGAGGAAATTACCGGGGATGACCTGGAAATCGTGATGGGCAAATCCTATGGGGAAACGTTGAACTGGGATGAGATCAGCGATGGGAAATCCCTGGAGCTTCTGCAGCAGGGCCATCTCGCCATAAAGATAAAAGGAGCAGCAAAGGGGAAAATCCATGGGTATCCCATCCGCGTTTTTACGGAGGATAAGGCACTTCCATCAGAGATAGGCCTTGGCGGTCCGGCCGATTTTTTCCTTAGCGAAAAGGGCAAACTGCGTTATGCGATTGTGAACGGATATCTTGTGGATCTCCAAAATCCCTCTGATAAAATATATAAACATCTGATCGAATAAGTTCTATAAAAAGCCATACACACACAACTTGTATCCCTGATCAGTGTTGACCGTTTTGTGAATGAATTTCGTTGTTATTCTGATATAGGCGTCGTTCTCAGATTACATATCAAACACCGAACGATGAGGCCTATGGCTATCGGAAGCATAATGAATTCCCCATACAATCATTGTCCAGTAAATAGGCGCCCAAAGCATACCCCCACAATTATCCGATCCATCTAGGCAGAGCGTCCTAAGTATGTCCCGCAGGTGTTCCGCTTGTCCTTCCAGTCTCAGGGCAGGAGGTCCCTATGTTGGGGGGAGGATATAAAGACGGTGCGACTTATAAAATCCGTCTTAAACCCGTGTTTTATCCGTGTTTTATCCGTATCAAAGCCCATCATAAGCCCTATAAAATCCCCTCCTTCTCTCTTGTGCTTCCTGTCCTTATTGGGATATAAAAGCGGGGTGATCCCTGGTTGAGAGCACGTTGAAAGGAGTCCGTTTACTTTACGGACAGTTTAGAGGATATGAAAGATGCTTTTCCTATTTCTTATCAGAACAGAAATACTGGGACCCACACTTACAGAGCAAATTTAGATCAGTCGCAATGGATTCATCTGGATTATATTACATTACACTCATATGATAAGGTGCATGATTGTGAAGAACCGAAGTGGACAATTGTACTTCCTTTATCGAAGGTGAACTGGCACATTTAGCCACAGATAAAAATTCGTATCATTGTTTGGAAGAATAAAATGACACGGGCTAGCCTGTTTGGTAGAAACCGGGCAGGTGGCTTTTTTTGTAGACGATACACGGACAATCTTTCTGTCTGCATTCGAAATGAACTTTTGAGTAGAAATGGTTCGGGTTTATTGCATTAAAAAACAGCGATTACTGTGGAGAATACAACTGAGGATATATATAAAACTTCCCTGCTACTGCTTGTTAAGCTTGGTATTATCGACTTTCACTTCCGCCGATCTGCACGCCCAAATCACCTATGAAACGGATACAGTGGATGTGAAAAAGATTGTCTTCAACGACACCGTCCCGTTTATACAGGAGATAGGAGAGGTGGATACTACTGGCCTGTTGATTTCTTCCATGTATACTTTCAGACGGGGCATGGCGTTTAACCCAAACGATATTCCTTTGACCGCCCCCGTTAAAACCGGAATCCCTTTCTTCAATATTAAAGAAGGCGGATTTACTTATAGCGTCAAAGAAGGACGCAAATATATTATTTATGGTATAAACTTTATGGATAACCCAGACTTCGTTCTAGAGATAAATGGATATGTACTCAATC
Source organism: Negadavirga shengliensis (assembly GCF_042652345.1). Classification (NCBI taxonomy): domain Bacteria; kingdom Pseudomonadati; phylum Bacteroidota; class Cytophagia; order Cytophagales; family Cyclobacteriaceae; genus Negadavirga; species Negadavirga shengliensis. The sequence goes on along the minus strand of NZ_JBHSJJ010000001.1, from coordinate 178,990 downwards.
ATGAAACCAAATTGGAAGAACTTGATGTGGTTTTTCCGCATTCTTTCCAAAATTTGAATATGGGAGTGAGTACGCATGCAGATATCCCGGAGAATAAAAAGCTGGACTTTTTCTGGGTATATGGTTATGAACATCCTGAAAAATGTCCTAAGCCGAAATGGCGGATCCAGTTATCATTTTTGGATGGCGAGCTGTATAAAATGATTGCCGACAAATACAGTTATTATTGTACTGAATAGGCTATCTGAGTACTCCAAAATATTTTGTATGGGCTTTTTCATTGGAAAACATCCCATCTCATAAAAGCCACGGGGGCAACCGGTCCCCTGACTTACTACAGGATTTCTTCTACTTTTGATGGTCAAAACACCACAACTGAGCCAACGGTAATGCATTAGATTTTTTCGGCATAATAAAGTATTTTAAAAAATACCTGACCGATACGTTGATATGCTTTTTGCGATTGTTCAAAAAAATCCTTAAAATAAGCTTTTGATTTTCAAATAATTGCCTTTAAACCATAAGATAAACCCATGCGAGAAAAATCCACAGTGGACGAAATCAGAAAGCGATTTGATGAGGATGTAGAACGTTTTTCAAATATAGAGACAGGGCAACAGGCCACCATGGATGCCACTTTAGCGATGGAACTCATCGCCAATGCCGCTGTCATCTCCAATCCCAATGCCCGGAACATGCTGGATATCGGTTGTGGTGCGGGCAACCTGTCCCTGAAAGTGCTTCAGTACCTGCCACAGCTCAATTGTGACCTGCTGGACCTCAGCCAACCCATGCTGGAGAGGGCCTGTGAACGGGTATCATGGGCCACTACCGGAAAAGTAAGTACCATCCAGGCAGATATCCGGGACGCAAATCTCCCAAAAGACCGGTATGAGATCATCATCGCCGCGGCGGTGCTTCACCATCTTAGGGAAGTCGATGAGTGGAGAAAAACCTTTTCCAAGATTTTTGACATGCTAACCCCCGGAGGCGGTTTTTGGGTTTCCGATCTGATAGCCCATGATAATCCCTATATCCAGGAAATGATGTGGAACAGGTATGGCCGGTATCTGGAGTCGATTGGCGGAGTCAATTACAGAAGAAATGTGTTTGACTATATCGAGAAAGAAGATTCGCCCAGGTCATTGCCTTTCCAACTTAATCTGATGCAGGAAGTGGGTTTTGTGCACGTGGAAGTGTTGCATAAAAACTGTTGTTTTGCCGCTTTTGGAGGCAAAAAGCCGACGGGCTAAATGAAAAGATGTTTGTACATTTCTTCCAGTTTCGTCACAGCCATCACCTTTATCGGGAATTTAGAAAGGTCAACTCCTTTGACGGCATACCTGGAGACGATGATTTTTTCAAATCCCATCTTGGCAGCTTCGGCGATCCGGCTTTCTATGCGGTTGATGGCGCGGATTTCCCCGCCAAGTCCCACCTCGCCCGCGAAACAGCTTTTCGGATCCACGGGGCTGTCCTCATAAGATGAAATAAGTGAGGCACACACGGCCAGGTCCAATCCGGGATCATCTACCCGCAAGCCCCCGGCGATATTGAGAAATACGTCCTGCTGTCCCAGCCGCATGCCTCCTCTTTTTTCCAGGACCGCGAGCAGCATATTGAGCCTTTTGGCATCGTGGCCTGTACTGCTGCGCTGGGGCGTGCCGTAGGTGGCGGGACTTACCAGGGATTGGATCTCTATCAGCAAGGGCCGGTTACCTTCCAGCATGGCTCCGATGGCCACCCCATTGAGCAGTTCTTCCCGCTGCGTCATCAGTATTTCCGAAGGGTTGTTTACTCCCTTTAGCCCTTCCGTATGCATTTCATAAATGCCCAGTTCATTGGTGGAGCCAAAGCGGTTTTTTGAGGTCCTCAGGATTCTATAACTCAGGTGCCGGTCCCCTTCAAACTGCAACACCGTATCGACCATGTGCTCAAGGATTTTTGGGCCGGCTATGGCGCCGTCTTTGGTGATATGGCCGATTAAAAACACCGGTGTCCCGGTTTCCTTGGCAAACTTCATCAATTCCGCCGTGCATTCCCTCACCTGGCTGACAGAGCCTGCGGCCGATTCCACATATTGGCTGTGTAGCGTTTGAATCGAATCTATTACCAGCAATTCCGGCTGGAGCTGTTCAACCTGCTGAAAGATCTGCTGCGTGTTGGTTTCGGCCAAGACATAGCAGTTGTCAGAAAACCGGTTCATTCTTTCCGCCCGCATCTTGATCTGGTTCTCGCTTTCTTCACCCGATACGTACAGGACTTTGACCTGATTGAGCATCAGGGCGATTTGAAGCATCAGGGTGGACTTTCCTATTCCCGGCTCTCCCCCGATGAGAATCAGCGATCCTGCCACTATTCCCCCTCCCAAAACCCGGTCCAGCTCCGCATCTCCCGTTGCCAGCCTGGCCTGCTCCTCAAAATGGATCTCTTTCAGCCGCTTGGGCTGACTGGCCTTTTTTACAGCCGGAGCAGACTGTTTCCAACTGCCCCGGCTGTTTTCTTCTTTTTGGATGACTTCCTCCACATAGGTGTTCCATTCTCCGCAGGATGGACATTTTCCCTGCCATTTTGGACTCTGGGCACCACAATTTTGGCAAAAAAAGGAAGTTTTTATTTTAGCCATGACATTCGATAAAAGACATTAGATATACCTCTGAACTTACCTGATCCGTATAGAGCGGTATCAATGGGCTTCCAGCCAATCTTTTCCAACCCCTACCTCGACTATCAACGGAACTTCGATTTTTATGGCATTGGCCATTAATTCCGGAACCTTGTTTTTCAGAAGCTCCAGTTCATCGCTCAGGGCATCAAATACGAGTTCGTCATGCACCTGTAGAATCATTTTGGATTTCAGGTTTTCTTTTTTCATCCACTCATGGACCTGAATCATGGCCACTTTGATCATATCCGCGGCGGATCCTTGTATAGGGGCATTGATGGCATTTCTCTCCGCAAAGCCCCTCATAGTGGCATTTCGGCTGTTGATGTCCCGCAGGTACCTTCTTCTGCCAAGAAGTGTCTCTACATATTCATTTTTCCGCGCCTTTTCAATGCTCCGGTCCATATACGCTTTGACCGCGGGAAACTCCTTGAAGTAGGCATCAATAATCTCTTTGGCCTCCCCACGGGGAATGTTGAGTCTCTGTGAAAGTCCGAAAGCCGATATGCCGTATATGATGCCAAAATTGGCGGTTTTGGCTTTTCTCCTCATGTCTGCATTGACCTCTTCCAAGGGGACCTGAAAAATTTTGGCCGCAGTGGTGGCATGGATATCCCGGCCATTTCTGAAAGCCTCAATCATGGAAGCATCTTTGGAAAACGCCGCCATAATCCGGAGTTCAATTTGGCTATAATCTGCCGCCATGATGATGTGCCCACTGTCTCTGGGTACAAAAGCTTTTCTGATTTCCCGCCCTCTTTCCGTTCTTATGGGGATATTCTGAAGGTTGGGATTGATGGAGGACAACCTGCCCGTGGCCGCCACAAACTGATTGTAAGTGGTGTGGATACGCCCTGTTTTCGGGTTGATCATGTTGGGAAGGGCGTCCACATAGGTGGATTTGAGCTTTACAAGTTGCCGGTAGTCCAGAATGGCCTGGGCTATTTCATGCTCCATGGCCATCTTGCTCAGCACTTCCTCCCCGGTAGCATATTGGCCGGTTTTTGTTTTTCTGGCCTTGGGGTCCAGGTTCAACTTTCCGAAAAGTATTTCTCCCAACTGCTTTGGAGAACTGAGGTTAAAAGGCTCACCGGCCATCTCATACACCTTCTGTTCAATCTCCTTGCTTTCTCTTTCCAACTGTCCGGAAAGCTCTGCCAGACTTTCGGTGTCTATTTTCACGCCGGCATATTCCATTTCCGTCAGTACCCGGATGAGTGGATTTTCCACGTCATGCAGGAGTTTTTCTACGCCGTTTTGCCGGACGATGGGATCCAACTTGTGTTTCAGCTGCAGGGTGATGTCGGCATCTTCAGCGGCATATTCCACGATTTTATCCATATCCACATCCCGCATGTTTCCCTGACTTTTGCCTTTTTTCCCTATCAGTTCCTCAATGGACACCGGTTTGTAATTAAGGTACTGCTGGGCCAGCCAATCCATGGAATGTTTGCCTTCAGGCTCAATGAGATAGTGCGCCAGCATCGTATCATAGAGCTTCCCTTTTACCTCCGTTCCATAATTTTTTAAAACCAACAGGTCGTATTTCACATTCTGGCCAATGATGAGAAGATCTTCATTTTCAAATACCGGTCTGAGCCATACCAGGATTTCCTTTGCTTTTTCTTCATCATCGGGAAAGGGTAAATAGAATGCCTCCCCCGGAAGATAAGCAAAAGAAATGCCCACGAGAGCAGCTTCATTGGGATTGACCGAAGTGGTTTCTGTATCAAAACATATCTCGCTTTGGTACAGCAGGTAACGGACCAGCTCTTCCACTTCTTCCTTACCTTCTACTTTATGATAATCGTGGACACGGGTGATGACGCTGTCCTGATAGTCAGGGATTGCTACCGGCTGCACGGGTTCTTCTTCCACGGTAACCTCCTCTCCCGTAAATAAGCCCAGCTGTTCATCCACTTTGATTTTGGGTTTCTTGATCGCCTCGCCAAAAACCCGCTGGGTGAGGGTTCGAAACTCCAATTCGGCAAAAAGGGCTTTTAGCTTAACTTCATCCGGTTTTTCATACTGCAGGGCCTTTTCATCAAAATCTATGGGGACATCCTGCCTAATCGTGGCCAGTTCTTTGGATAGGATTCCCTGCTGGCCGAAATTTTCGACATTCTCCCTTTGTTTGCCTTTGAGTTGGTCCGCGTTTTTTACCAATTCTTCCACAGAACCGAATTCTTTCAGCAACTTCACTGCTGTTTTGGCCCCTATACCCGGTATGCCGGGGATGTTGTCCACGGCATCCCCCATAAGGCCTAAAATATCCCTTACCTGGTCGACGTGTTCTATATCCCATTTAGCACAGATTTCCTTAGGCCCCATGATATCCACTGCGTTTCCCATAAAAGCCGGCTTATAAAGATATATATGGTCTTCCACCAGCTGCCCAAAATCTTTGTCCGGTGTCATCATATAGACTAAAAAGCTTGTTCTTTCGGCTTTTTTTGCCAGGGTGCCTATAATATCATCGGCTTCGAAGCCATCCATTTCCAGCACAGGGATATTAAAAGCCTTCACGATCTGTTTTACCCAGGGAATGGCCACCTCAATATCTTCCGGTTGTTCCTGGCGGTTTGCTTTATAGGCTTCAAATTGGTCATGTCTAAAAGTAGGGGCATACGTATCAAATGCCACCGCGATGTGGGAAGGTTTTTCTTTTTCCAGGACTTCTAGAAGGGTATTGGTGAAGCCAAGCATCACGCCGGTGTTGAGTCCCTTACTGTTGATTCTGGGATTCTTACTGAAAGCAAAGTGTGCCCTGTATATCAATGCCATCGCATCCAGAAGAAAGAGTTTCTTGTCACCTTTTGACATAAATTGTTCTTTTAAAAATGAAACTGATTGATGTTGGAATCCATTTTTCCAAAACGTGTCCAAGTTACGAATAAATAAGGAATGGCTAAACCAACCTCAATGTGGTTTGGGTATTTATAATGAATAAAATTTTATATTCCGGGTCTTTTTGGTAAGATTATTGGTGGGCCTAAAGAAGTACTTTAAAATACAGCTGCGTTATTAATTATTTCGATGTTTAACCTTTAAAAAAAAAAGAAAATGAAAAAGATAGCGTATTTTTTATCACTGGTGATACTCTGTATGAGCATGGCTCCTATTGCCATAGCCAAAGATGCAAAAAAAGATAGGGAAAAAACGGAACTCACTCCTGAGGAGGAAGCAAGATTAGAGGTACTGGATTCGAGGGTATTGGAGATCAAAGCCATGGATTTTAAAGAAATGTCCAAAGAAGAGCGGAAAGAGCTCCGTAATGAGCTGAGAGAGATCAATAAAGAAGCCAAGAGGCTGAGCGGCGGCGTCTATATTTCAGCGGGTGCCATTATCGTTATTCTGATAATTCTGCTCATCATCACCTAAACCTATGAGGGAAAACTAACGAATTGTCAGGTTAATGCATTCGGATTGGGGGTGTATGCGACAAAATAGGTGAAAGTCGGTTTTGGCACGCTTTTTTCAGTGGTTTTACTTTAAAAGGAAGTGGAGGAAGCCATGAAAAGATCGATGATTGCCATATTAACCGTCTTCGTCCTGTTTTTGCTGACGTCTTGCTTGCCTTCAAACAGGGTAGTGGATGGTTACTATTATGATAATGTTTATTTTGGTCATCCCGGTTACTATTACTATCCCGGACCCGGAATATATCCCAGAAACAATGTTATCATTCAACAAAACCAGCCCAACCGGAATACACGGGTTGCACCCAGAAGCAACAGAGGTAGTTCAACCGTAGCACCGGACAACCGAAGAAGCAGGTCCAATGAAAGGCCAGCGGTGCAACAGAGGAACCAAAGGAGGAGCAATACCGGCAATGTAAACCGGAGCAGTGCTCCCGCCCCAAGCCGATCCAATGTAGGAACGCCAAGGGGTAACAACCGGTCCTCAGGAGGAACAACGGGATCAGGCAGAAGAGGGAATAATTAATTTGTTTGATTGTTGATAGTGTTCCAAGGTCCCCTGGAGAAATTCAGGGGCTTTTTTTTGCCCATTCCAAAACATGGGAGTCCATTTTCTCCGTCCGCGGTTTACGGGAAAATAACGGCCCGGTTTATCCTGTTAGATCAGGTATATGTTTGTAAATTTAGACGCTAACCTTTTACCCCTATGAAGATTCAGGAAGCTTACGACAAATGGGCGGGCCAATACGATGCCAGTAAAAACAGAACAAGGGACTTGGAAGCACATGCGCTAAAAAAGGAGTTGGCAAATATTGCTTTCCAAAATTGCCTTGAAATCGGCTGTGGGACAGGAAAAAATACCGAGTGGCTGATAAAAAAAGGAAAACATGTGACTGCCGTGGATTTTTCCACAGAAATGCTCACGAGAGCAAAAAACAAAATCATCTCTGACAAGGTATGCTTTCGTCAGGCAGATATCACTGAGGAATGGTTTTTTGCTGAAAAGCCCTTTGATCTGGTGACATTCAGCCTGGTGCTGGAACACATAAAAGATTTGGATAATGTTCTGCAAAAAGCTTCCCGTGCCACATCACCAGGCGGCCATTTATATATCGGTGAACTGCATCCGTATAAACAATACCTGGGAACCAAGGCCAGATTTGAAACCGAAGAGGGACGCGTGGAGCTCACCTGCTTCAATCATCATATTTCTGATTTCACGCAATCTGCCCAAGGGTATGGATTTTCTGTGGTGGATATAAACGAATATTTTGATGGTGATGATCGCGGTGAGGCACCGAGAATTTTAACAATCCTTTTGAGAAAAGACAGTGCGAAATAGTAACATATGATATAAATTGCTAGAACAATCAATCCTCAGCAATTTGGTAAATATCGCTACAAATATTTTACTATCCCTCTGCCAGATACGACATGTATTTGGTGTATGGATAGTACTGCTTCTTTTTTCTTGTGACCAATTAGAAAAAAAGGAGACTTTTAAAATTGGCTTTTCACAATGCGTAAGCAATGATGCCTGGAGGAGGGCCATGCACGAGGAGATGGCCCGGGAATTGTCCTTTTACCCGGAACTCTCCCTGGAGATCAAAGATGCCAGAGGAAACAATGAGTTGCAGATCCGGCAGATCCGCGAATTCCTCGGTGAAGGGATTGACCTGCTCGTGGTATCACCGAATGAATCGGATCCCTTGACGCCTGTGGTGGAAGAAGCTTTTCAAAGCGGCATTCCGGTGATTATCGTAGACCGTAAAATCAATTCCAACCTGTACTCAGCCTATGTCGGCGGCGACAATTACGAAATAGGTTTTACCGCTGGCCAATACATACGAAACCTGCTGGATAACAAGGGCGACCTGCTGGAGATATGGGGGCTGAAAGGAAGTTCACCTGCCAAGGAAAGAAACCGGGGGCTCATGGAGGCACTGGAGGGAAGTGACATACGGATAGTGGCCGAGCTTGAAGGGGAATGGGAGAAAGACACTGCGAGGGTCAGGATGAGGGATTATTTAGAAAAAAAAGAGCATGTTCCGTTCGACCTGATTTTTGGTCACAATGATGTGATGGCCATAGGAGCATATGAAATCTGCAGGGATGTGGGACTGCGTCACAAAAAATTTGTGGGAGTGGATGCTTTGCCGGGGAAACTCGGCGGTATCCAGGCCATTACCGACGGGGTGCTGCATGCCTCTTTCATCTACCCAACCGGAGGAGATAAAGCCATTGAGGTGGCGAAAAAAATCCTTTTTGGCGAAGTATATGAAAAGGAAAATATACTCCAAACCGCAGCGGTTGATTCGTCCAATGTGAGGATCATGAAGCAGCAAACTGACAAGATACTTGACCAGCAGGCAAACATCATCCGGCAAAGGGAAATGATCAATAACCAGGTGGAACTGTATCAAAGCCAGAGAGGGCTTTTGATGATTTTTGGGATCACTTTGTTTGTGGCCATCGCTTCTCTGGCTTACGTGTTCAAATCCCTAAAGGAAAAGCAGGAAATCAATAAAGAACTGAAGTATAAAAACCAGGAGATTTTGGAGCAGCAGGAAAAGTTGCTTGAATACTCCCGTCAGGCGGAAGAGGTCACGCGGTATAAACTGGAATTTTTCACCAACATTTCCCATGAATTCAGAACACCGCTGACGTTGATCCAGGGGCCTGTGGAAGAACTCCTGGACCGAAAGGACACCGGACAATTCAAAAGCGACCTTTTGCTGATAAAGAAAAACACGCTGCGTCTGCTTAGACTGGTGAATCAGTTGATGGATTTCCGGAAAATTGACAATGGAAAAATGCAGGTGAGGGCCAGTTTACAACCCATTGTACCGTTTTTAGAAGAGATCATGTCTGCCTTCAGGAAGACGGCCAAAGACCAGCAGGTACATTTTAAATTGATATGCGATGCGCCTAACCTGAAGGTCTGGATTGACCCGTCGATGATGGATAAGGTGATGTTTAACCTCCTGTCCAATGCTTTCAAGCTCATTCCAAGAAAAGGCCATATACACCTGCATGTGTCAGAAGATCCGGTTAGGCATGAAGTGGTAATAAAGGTGGAGGACAATGGGCCCGGGATGGATGTGTCGGAGCTGGGACACATTTTTGACCGTTTTTATCAGGCTAAGCCAGGAGAGAGGAAAACGGGAACAGGGCTGGGTCTTGCCCTGTCTAAGGAACTGGTGGAACTGCACCATGGGACGATAACAGTTTCGAGTGATCCCGGTGAAAATACGACTTTCGAAGTCCGGCTAAAGCTGGGCAATGTCCATTTTGATAGCCATGAGTTGGTGACTGATCTTTCTGAGAGTGCTTACCTGCATTTAGACCAAGAAAGTTTTTTTCGGGACGAAACCGACATTCATGCTGCCAGGAAAGATCTGGCTGAAACCGGACCGAGAATATTGGTTGTTGAGGATGATCTTGAAATCAGGTCGTACCTGAAAATAAAGCTTGAAGAGTTGTATGAAGTACTGGAAACAGACAATCCCGATACGGCTTTGGCCATGGTCCATGACTGCGTGCCGGATCTGATTACCTGTGATCTCATGTTGAAGGATAAAAATGGGCTGGATTTGGTTAGAAAACTGAAATCAGACCCTAAAACATCTTACATTCCTATCATAGCGATTTCTGCCATGGCGAGTCAGGAGGACCGGCTGGCAGGAATCAAAATGGGTGTGGATGATTATTTCACCAAGCCTTTTAGTATATCGTTGGTATTGGAACGCATCCGGGTTTTGCTTGAGGAAAGAAAGAAATTGAAGGAACACTATCTCCATGAGCTGCCCGTGATGGAACCTACTGCCAGGGACACCCATGAGCAAACAGAGAAAAAATTTGCGCTAGCCTTTAAAGCATTGGTGGAGGAAAACGTCAGCAACCCCGATTTTGGCGTTCAGGAAATCTGTTCAGAACTGGGGTTGTCCAAAGGTCAACTCTACAGGAAAACCAAAAGTGCCTTGGGATACAGTGTCAACGATTATATCAATAAAGTGCGGCTAAAAAAAGCAAGGTATTTGCTGCTGAATGACAAAAGCGCAATTGCCGACATAGCTTTTCAGGTAGGTTTCAGGACCGGGGCTTATTTTTCCACGGCATTTAAAATGGCCTTTGGCATTACGCCATCCGAATTCAGAGACCGTGCTTATCCGGATGGATTTTAAAACAAAATTGAAAGCGCAACACAAAATTGAAAGGCTGATTTCTTGTAATGGTGTGCAATAAAACGCTTAAACAGCTCATTTTGGCTCATTATGCTTTTTTTTATCCGGGAGGTCATTTTTGTAAAACTTAAAAACCGTATCACAAATTAAATTTTTTTCGGCGTCATAGCTTGGGGAACAATTAGCTATGAACAATAAACCCATATATTACGCCATAGTCGCGTCCTTAAGCGGCTTCCTTTTCGGCTTCGATACCGTTGTGATATCGGGGGCGAACCTTCCTATCAAAGTACTTTGGAATACATCCACTTGGTTTCACGGATTCTTTATTATGAGCGTGGCCTTATGGGGGACCGTTCTGGGAGCTTTGCTGGGAAGCATTCCGTGTGACCGGATGGGAAGAAAAAGCACCTTGTTCTGGATAGGTGTGCTTTATTTAATGAGTGCTGTAGGCACGGCTTTGGCTACGGATCCTTATATTTTTTCCGCGTATAGGTTTTTGGGAGGACTGGCCATCGGCACCTCCACTATAGCAGCCCCGGCCTATATATCAGAAATCTCCCCATCAAATCACCGCGGTAAGCTGGTAGGACTGTTTCAGATCAATATTGTAGTGGGGATTCTGGCCGCATATATTTCCAATTACCTGTTGGAGGGCTTTGGCGGGAAAAATGACTGGAGGTGGATGCTCGGGGCCGAGATCATTCCAGCTTTGTTGTTTTTGGCTTTGATACTGAATATCCCCGAAAGTCCGAGATGGCTCGCTTTTAGGAGAGGTCAGATCGATAAGGCCTATCTCATTTTGAAAAGTCTTTACAATAACAGCGGGCAAATGGCCGCCGAAGTACTGAAGGGAATAAAAAGCGAGCACAAAAAACCCAAGTCCAAACACGCTCCTGAAAAGAAGGCCAATTCGGCATTTGTATACGCTTTTTTTATCGCATTTTTCAACCAGGCGTCCGGCATCAATTTTATCCTCTATTACGCCCCCGAGATCATGGAAAGAGCAGGGTTTGCCACAGAGGAATCATTACTAGGAGCGGTATTCATTGGCGTGACCAACCTTTGCATTACCCTGTGGAGCCTTTCACTGATAGACAGAATGGGGAGAAAACACCTGATGTTGATCGGATCCCTGGGGTATCTGCTCAGTCTGAGCATGGTTACTTTCGGCTTTTATTACCATGTGTCGCCTGTTCTCAACCTGATGGGCATGCTCCTGTTTATTTCTGCACACGCCATTGGGCAGGGCAGTGTAATATGGGTGTTTATCTCCGAAATCTTCGCCAATAAATGGAGGGCCAAGGGACAGTCCTTCGGCGCGTTGGTACATTGGGCCATGGCGGCCCTGATTACCCTTTCCGGATCCTTTTTGATAGCCAATCTACAGGCCTGGCAGGTTTTTCTGATCTTCCTGGTTTTCATGACAATGCAAACCATCTTCGTCATTTTTTTTATGCCCGAAACCAAGGGAAGGCCCCTGGAGGAAGAGTATTTTGAGTCCTATTCTCAATCAGAAATAAAGCAAACATAAGTCAACAACAAATAAAACTAAACTTGTATGTAAGATGATAAACCCGATTAGATTATGAAAACGCAAATTTTACAAATGATTCTGGTCCTACTGATGGGTATTCCTGCATGGGCGCAGGAAGGGACAATCACGGGGAAAGTGACCGATGGCCCTGCGGGTGAAGGCATCCCAGGTGTGACGGTATTGGTACAGGGTACGAACAGAGGTACCATTACCGATGTAGCCGGTAATTATAGCATTTCTGCCAGTAGTGATGAAACACTGGTATTCACTTTCGTAGGTTATGAGTCCATAACCGAAATGGTCGGAAACAGGAATGTCATAAACGTAGCCCTGGCCGAAGATGTTTCCGATTTGGAAGCCGTAGTGGTGGTCGGGTACGGGACACAAAGAAAGGCCGATATGACCGGAGCCATTGTCGCCGTGGACCTGGACCCCCTTAAAGGCCAGACTTTCAGCTCAGGTAACCCCATGCAGGCGCTGCAGGGACGCGTACCCGGTCTGTTGGTGGAAAAATCAGGCGACCCCTCCGGCGCGAGCAGCAGGATACTTATCCGCGGAACATCCACCTTGGGCAACAATGACCCTCTATACATTATCGATGGCGTGCCCACCAAAAGGCAGGAGGTATTTGCCAGTTTGAACCCCGAAGCGATCGAATCCATTCAGGTGCTTAAAGATGCCTCGGCAGCCTCTATTTACGGGTCAAGAGCAGCAAACGGGGTCATTGTCGTGACCACAAAAAATAAAGCCTCCGGTCAGGACAGGTTGAGCGTAACCGTAAACTCCAACGTGTCGGTGCTATCAGAGAAAAACCAAAGGTACAAGATGCTCAACGCAGTACAAAGGGGAGAAGTGCTTTGGCGCGCATCAGTAAATGACGGGGCCGATCCCGCAGGCGGTTATGGAGAGATTTACGATTTTGATTGGAACGGGGATTTCAGTAATCCTGTACTCAACCGCGTGAGCGTGAGACCATACGTGGGAGGCGACCAAAATGTGCCTGCCGGTGATACTGACTGGCAGGATGAGACCTATGAAACCGGTTATGCGTTCAATAATGAATTGACCATTTCAACAAACTCAGAAAAATCTTCCTTAATGATCAACTTAGGTCATTTTAAGAATACAGGGATATTGAAATACACAGGTTTTGAACGGTATACAGCAAGGGTAAATGCCAATACCTGGCTGTTCAATGACAAGGTCAGATTTGGCGTCAATACGCAGTTTACCAATTCCAATGAGACACTGGCCTCAAGAGATGTAGGTAGTGCGCTTACTCCGGGCTTGGCCATCACCATGGCTCCCACCATCCCTGTCAGAGACCTGCATGGAAATTTCGCGGGTCCCCTGGGCTCGGGGTATTCAGATAGGAATAACCCGGTGTTGATGCAATACCTGAACCGGTGGGACAACACCCGTAAGAACAATTTTTACGGAAACGTGTTCGCCGAATGGGGAATCCTGGACAACCTCACTTTTAGGTCCAGTTTGGGTTTGGATTATAATGATTTCCACAGAAAGGACATTGAGCCGCGGGTAAGTAACGGTTTTATTACAAGAAGCAACAACCGCCTAATCCGCGATACCAATCAATTTTCCAGCTTGGTATTCTCCAACACCCTTGATTACAAATTGAATTTAGGGCTACACCGTTTTGAGGTGTTATTAGGGGTGGAGTCCATAAAGGATGACTTTTCGAGCGTATTGGCCATGGCCGATGGCTTTGCTGTAGAAACCGAATCCTATTTTGTACTGGATGCCGCCACTGGTGCCAGGACCACTACCGGCAGGGCAACAGGGAATAGGTTACTGTCCCAATTTGGAAAGTTGAACTATGCCTTTGCAGACAAATATTTAGCCTCGTTCACCCTCAGAAGGGATGGTTCATCCAGGTTTGGTAGAAATAACCGGTATGGGATATTTCCTGCGGTAACTGCCGGCTGGAGGTTGAGTGATGAAGAATTGCTCAAAGATGTCAACGGTCTTTCGGATCTTAAAATAAGGGCTGGATATGGCGAAGTAGGCAATCAGGAAATAGGGGATTTGGCGAGGTTTGGTTTGTACGAGGCGCGGTATGGGGCCAACCAATCCCAATTTACAGGTGGGTTTTTTGAATTCTATTATAACGTGGGCACGGCATATGACATCAATGGAAACGGTTCAGGCAACCTGCCTTCGGGCTTTGTGTCCATACAAGCGGAAAACCCTGACCTGAAATGGGAGACAACCAAGGAGTGGAATGTGGGATTGGATTTTAGCTTGTTCAATTACGCCATTACCGGATCATTTGATTATTTCATAAGAAATACAAGTGATATCCTGACCAGACCGCCGATCGCTTCTGTAATAGGCGAAGGCCAGGAAAGGGTGCTGAACGGGGCGTCCACCGAAACCAAAGGGTGGGAACTGATGCTGGCTTACCAAAAATCCTGGAGCAATGGCTTGACCATGAGTGTCAATTCCAACTTCGGGGCCTTTTTTGACAAAATCACCTTTTTGCCGGAAGAGGTAAGGGCGGCCTTCCCCGGTACTGCCGAAAATTCCATTATTGGCCAATCCCAGTTTTCCATATTTGGCTTTAGGACAGACGGACTGTTCCAAAGTCAGGAAGATGTAAACTCCAGCCCAACCCAGGTAGGGGCCCGGCCCGGGGGGATAAAATTAATGGATATCAACAACGACGGTGTGATTGATGCCAATGACCGGGATTTTATTGGCAACACTTTGCCGGCGTTGGAATACGGATTGGGAATCAACCTGGCCTACAAGAACTTTGATCTTGCTGTTTTTGGATCGGGGGTTGCGGGAAGAATCGGGTTAGACCCCTATATATTCTGGAACAATTTTGTCCAGGGTCGGGAAAATGCAGGGCTTGGCGTGTTGAATGCCTGGACCCCCGAGAATCCCGGTTCAGACATACCTTCCCTGTCATTGGCCTTCAATGAAACCAGGACATCGGATTACCTCTTCAGAAACAACGCTTACTTTAAAATCAGAAACCTCCAGTTCGGTTATAATGTGCCGCAGGTCCTGATAAACAAATGGTCTGGCGTAAGCGGCGTGCGCGCTTATTTTCAAGGGGAAAACCTGATTTGGTTTACACATAGAGATTACATCGGTTCTGACCCGGAAAGGACTGATGTGGGCAGAATTCCTGTCCCTACGGTATTTTCATTGGGGCTGAATGTAAACTTCTAAAATAAAAGAAATCATGAAAAAATATCATATATACTTACTAGGAATACTGGCTTGTCTGTTTATGGAGGCATGTTCCAGTGATTTCTTGGAATACGAACCAAAAGGGGTTCTTTCCAGCGACAACGTAGCTACCCCCGAAAATGCGGAGGGGTTGGTAATTGCAGCTTATGCGGGCATAGGCAACGATGAAATGATAGGCCCCATCACCCATCTTTGGGTATATGGCAGTGTTAGGTCGGATGATGCTTATAAAGGAGGCGGAGGTCGCGGTGATGTCGGGGTCGTGGATACCTACGAGCAATACAATCTTACCATTCCGGATCAAGGCGCCGACATGACGCCCAGAACCTGGACCAATTATTATAAAGCCATTTCGAGGGCTAATTTTGCCCTTTCTGTGATCAATTCCATCCCCGATGAGGAGTACGCCGAAAAGACGGTCCGGCAGGCAGAATTAAGGTTTCTCAGGGCACATTCCCATTTTATGCTTAAGCTTCTATTCAAAAAAATCCCTTATATCACAGAGGAACTAAGTCAGGAAGAGGCTTCCCAGGTCACCAATGATGTTTCAAATGACGGACTATGGAACGCCATAGCCAACGATTTTCTTTTTGCCTACGATAACCTTCCGCAGTTCCAGGATGAAGCAGGTAGAGCAAATAGAAATGCCGCTGCTGCTTATTTGGCAAAGGTACGGCTTTATCAGGCCTATGAGCAGAATGACCAGCACCGGGTAGTCAATATCAATCAAGCCAGGCTTGAGGAAGTCATACAGTATGCCGACGAGGTGGTAGGAAGCCTTGAACCGGATTTCGGCAACAACTTTCTGGATGGATTTGACAACGGCCCCGAATCGATCTGGGCGGTACAGTTTTCCATCAACGACGGCACCGTGGTGGGCAGGGTAAGTTTTGTGACCGGACTTAACTCACCGCACGGAACCGGCCTGTATGGCTGCTGCGGATTCCACCTGGCAAGTCAAAATCTAGTAAATGCCTTCAGGACTGACAACAATGGCTTGCCTCTACTGGACAACTTCAACGACCAAAATATTTTCAACAGCATTGCTGGGGATGGCACGGCGCCGGCAGCGGAAGGGCTAACCATAGATCCCAGGCTTGACCACACCGTGGGGGTACCCGGCAGACCCTTTAAATACAGAAATACCATAAACCAACCAGGGGATATGGTTTATAATTTTAGTTGGGCCAGAGATCCGGGCGTTTATGGATATTTTGGAAATATGAAAGAACAACAAGCCCCGGATTGCTCATGCTATGTTAAGGAAGGGCCGTTTGTAGGGACCTCGAAAAACGTGGATTTTATCCGGTATGCCGATGTATTGCTGTTCAAGGCAGAAGCATTGATCCAGCTGGACAGATGGGATGAAGCCCTTCCCATCATCAATGAGATAAGGGCCAGGGCCGCGGCCAGCACTCAGCGGCCCTTGGCAGCCGGGGCATCAGACATCTACCATGTTTCTTTGTACGAAGCTTTTCCGAACAAAGAATTTGCATGGAAAGCACTTAAGTTCGAGAGAAGGCTGGAGTTTGCTATGGAAGGACATCGGTTTTTTGACTTGGTAAGGTGGGGTGAAGCGGAAGAAGTATTAAATGATTATCTTGCTAAGGAACGGGTGAGGAGGGATTTCCTAGCCAACGCCGTGTTTACTGCGGGAAGGGATGAGTATTATCCTATTCCACAACGTGAGATAGACTTTACCAGAGGGGTTTATACCCAAAATCCAAATTATTGAAATCCAATCCGGAAACACAGAGCATTTGTCTGTGTTTCCGGAACATTTCTTACCTTGAAAAATTAGTTGTAAATGTGCCGACTGTTGAAAAATTTCACAAAAATATATCCTCTTGGAATCTGCATCGCTGCCCTCATGGCAGGATGTGGCGGTGAAGAAAACACCGAAGTGACGCAAAGCGAACCGGAGTTTAACGAACCCTTCCGGCCGCAGTACCATTTTACACCTCCGGCTATGTGGATGAACGATCCCAACGGCATGGTGTACCATGATGGCGAATACCACCTGTTTTACCAACATTATCCTGACAGCACTGTTTGGGGGCCCATGCATTGGGGACATGCGGTATCGGAGGATCTGGTCCACTGGGAGCATTTGCCCGTGGCCATAGAACCGGATGAGCATGGTTGGATTTTTTCAGGATCGGCCGTTTTTGATGCCGATAATACCAGCGGGCTGGCTACTGAAGACAATCCGCCTTTGGTGGCTATTTATACTTACCATGATCCCGTGGGTGCGGAGGCCAAAAGGGATGATTTTCAGACCCAGGGGATTGCCTATAGTACCGACCGGGGCAGAAACTGGCTAAAATACGAAGGTAACCCCGTGTTGAAAAATCCGGGGATCCGCGATTTTCGTGACCCTAAAGTGAGTTGGGTGGATGACAAGTGGATCATGTCCTTGGCCGTTAAGGACCGTATCAGCTTTTATTCTTCCCCCAATTTGATAGACTGGACGCATGAAAGCGACTTCAACCCCTCTTGGGCTGCTTACGGAGGGGTCTGGGAGTGCCCGGATTTGTTTCCTTTAACAACAGCCGGCGGCGAGGAAAAATGGGTGCTTTTTGTCAGCATCAACCCCGGAGGGCCCAACGGCGGTTCCGCCACCCAGTATTTCATAGGGGATTTTGACGGGAAGCAATTCCACGTGGAGAGCAGGGAAGTGAAATGGCTGGACTATGGGGCAGACAATTACGCAGGTGTTACCTGGTCCAATGTGCCGGAAGAGGATGGCAGAAGGCTTTTCATAGGCTGGATGAGCAATTGGACCTATGCCAACATCGTGCCCACCGAAAACTGGCGTTCCGCCAACACGGTGCCACGCAATTTGGAACTGGTGGAAACGAATGGGGACTATCTCGTGGCCTCCAGGCCGGTGAAAGAGCTCGATATGCTAAGAAACGACACCCATAAAGCGGAGGGGAGCGGGTTTAGCTTGGACCATGAATTGGTGGAAATTCTCCTTACACCCAATCAGGAGAAATTTAAAGTAGAAATAGGAAATGAAAAAGGGGAGCGCGTGGTACTGGAAAAAAACGGGGATCAGCTGGTATTTGACAGAAGCCAATCCGGCATTACGGATTTCCACGAAGCTTTTTCGAAACCACATACGGCACCTTTAAACGGCCTAAAAATAAAAGATGTGCGTATCTATTTGGACCGCTCTTCTGTTGAAGTATTTATCAATGACGGGGAGCTGGTCATGACGGAGGTTATTTTCCCAACCGAACATTATAACCGCGTTTCGCTTTCCGGATTCAGCGCCGATTCGCAGGTTCACTACCTGAATTCTATTTGGTAAACAGCTTCTGATTCATTCCAATAACCTAATTTCTTCCGGTGTGACTTTCTTTGATCAAAAATCAAAGAGGGTCACCCCATTATCTGATATTTTCTTTCAGATATAACCTCCTGAATTTATGCAAAGCAAATACTATGTTCTCTTTTTGTCCATCACCGCGGCCCTGGGCGGTTTTCTGTTTGGCTTTGATACGGCCGTTATTTCGGGAGCGGAAAGGGAGATCCAATCCCTGTGGCAGTTGAGCGACTGGGGCCACGGGCTGGCGGTGGCCATCGCCCTCTATGGCACGGTAATAGGGGCTCTGTTTGGCGGATTTCCTGCTGACAAGTTTGGCAGAAAGCCCTCTTTGTTTGGGATAGGACTCTTGTATCTGGTCTCGGCGCTGGGTTCAGCTTTGGCTCCCGAGGTCTATTCTTTTATGTTTTTCAGATTTATCGGAGGATTGGGTGTGGGGGCCTCCTCCGTGGTGGCGCCCATGTACATATCGGAAATCGCACCGGCGGGCCGTAGGGGTCAGTTGGTGGCACTTTACCAGTTCAACATTGTTTTTGGCATCCTTATGGCTTATTTCTCCAATTACCTGATCGGCACGACTGCCTTGCAGGAAGCCTGGCGCTGGATGCTGGGCATAGAGGCCGTTCCGGCACTGGTTTATGCTTTATTGATCCTAAGGGTTCCCAAGAGCCCGCGTTGGCTTGTGGCCAAGAGGCAGAATTTTGCCGCTGCCAGGGCCATCTTGGCCCGGACCGATCCTGAAGGAGCAGATGCTGTCATTGCATTGGCAGTTGCCGAGAGCAAAAAAATAGGAAGAACATCTACCGTATGGTCCCTGTTTGAGCCCAAATTCCGGAAAGTTACCTGGTTCGCCTTCCTGATGGCGTTCTTTAATCAGTTGTCAGGAATCAACGCCATCATATATTTTGCTCCAAGAATATTCGAATCAGCGGGGATTTCAGTCAATGATGCCCTGATGTCTACGATGGGAATTGGAATAATAAACCTGCTGGCCACCCTGTTAGGTTTATACCTCATTGACAGATTGGGCAGAAGAATGCTCATGTTCATAGGCTCAGTGGGTTACATCGTCTCCCTTTCCCTGATGGCCTACAGTTATTTCGGGGGAACAGTAAGCCATGTGCTGCTCCCGTTTTTTGTGTATATGTTCATTGCTTCCCATGCGGTGGGGCAGGGCTCGGTGATCTGGGTGTTTATATCTGAAATATTTCCCAATGAACTGAGAGCGTATGGCCAGTCTTTCGGGTCTTTTACGCACTGGATATTTGCTGCCGTCATTGCCAATGCCTTTCCCTTCTTCGCAAATAATTTCGGGACAGGGAACATTTTTGCTTTTTTTGCGATGATGATGGTGTTCCAACTGCTGTGGGTTTTGTACAAAATGCCTGAAACGAAAAACCGGTCACTGGAAGAGATCCAAAACGATTTGATAAAAAGCCATGCATAGAAAAGCAGTTGTTTTCGGTGAGATGTTATGGGACTGTTTTCCGGATAAAAAACTTCCCGGGGGTGCGCCGATGAACGTCGCTCTCCACCTGCAAAACCTGGGAATGTGGACTTCCTTTATTTCCGCGGTGGGAGAAGACCCACTGGGCAAGGAGCTGGTTGAGTTTATGGAAAGGAAAAACCTAAGCCCGGCCTTTGTCCAAAGTAAACCTTTGAATAAAACCGGACAGGTCTTGGTAAATGATATGGATAGGGAAAATATACGGTATGATATCATGGAACCTGTGGCTTGGGATTATATTGAATGGCAGAAAAACATACAGGACGAAGGCGATCGGGCTGATTGCTTTATTTTCGGCAGTCTGGCAGCCAGAAACCAGGTTAGCAGGGATACCTTGACAAGACTTTTGGAAACTCCTGCGCTGAAGGTCTTTGACATTAACCTCCGGTTACCTTATTACGGGGAGGATACGATAAAAGCTTTACTGTATCTCACGGATGTTTTAAAGATCAATGAAGAGGAACTGGAGGTCTTGGCCAACATGCATGGCTGTCTGCCGAAACCGTCGTTTGTGTGCAAAAAGCTGCTGGATACTTATAAACTGAAAGTGGTTTGTATGACCAGAGGGGCATATGGGGCATTGATGTTTGATGGAAGAGAATTTTGGAGCCACCCGGGATATAAGGTAGATGTGGTAGATACTGTAGGCTCTGGAGACGCATTTTTGAGCGGTTTTGTGTACAAGTACCTGCAGAGATCCCCTGCGGAAGACATTTTGGAGTTCGCCTGTGCTTTGGGGGCCTTGGTTGCCGGCCGGGAAGGCGGCACACCGGGGTATAGGGTGGCGGATGTTGAGGGTTTAAAAAAAGGATGGACCGCGGACTCCACGGATGCTGCGGATTAGCGCGGATTTATTCTCGAAAAACTGACGGGAAGCTCGTCGGTGATTTAATCTGCGGGAATTTGAGTAATCTGTGGTTTTAAAAAAGGGGTGGACCGCGGATGCCACGGATGCTGCGGATTAGCGCGGATTTATTCTCGAAAAACTGACGGGAAGCTCGTCGGTGATTTAATCTGCGGGAATTTGAGTAATCTGTGGTTTTAAAAAAGGGGTGGACCGCGGATGCCACGGATGCTGCGGATTAGCGCGGATTTATTTTTGGGAAATTGACCGGAAGCTCGCCGGCAATTCATCTGTGTGAATCTGCGTCATCTGTGGTTAAAAAAAGGTTGGACCGCGGATGCCACGGATGCTGCGGATTAGCGCGGATTTATTTTTGGGAAATTGACCGGAACCTCGTCGGTGATTTAATCTGCGGGAATTTGAGTAATCTGTGGTTTTAAAAAAGGGGTGGACCGCGGATGCCACGGATGCTGCGGAATAGCACGGATTTATTTATAGAAAACTGGGTGGAAGCTCTCCGTCAATTTAATCTGTGTGAATCTGGGTTATCTGTGGTTTGAAAAACAAGTTTTATCACCAAATAAAATTCCGTACCTTTGCCCGCTGAAAGTTGTCCAGCATAATATGAGTCTGATTCAAGAGATCCAGAAAAGAAAAACATTTGGCATCATAGCCCACCCGGATGCGGGCAAAACCACCCTTACCGAAAAAATGCTGCTTTTTGGCGGGGCCATAAAAACCGCGGGGGCTGTAAAGTCCAACAAAATCGATACGGCTACCAAATCCGACTGGATGGAGATCGAAAAGCAAAGGGGGATCTCGGTGGCCACTTCGGTGATGGGTTTTGAATACAAGGGACAAAAAATCAACCTGCTCGATACCCCTGGTCACCAGGACTTTGCCGAAGATACCTACCGTACCCTTACCGCCGTAGATTCGGTGATCATGGTCATCGACTGCGTGAAAGGTGTGGAGATCCAGACCGAAAAGCTTATGGAGGTCTGCCGGATGAGGAATACGCCGGTGATCTGTTTCATCAACAAGCTGGACCGCGAGGGACGGGATCCATACGAATTGCTGGACGAGGTGGAGCAAAAGCTCAACATCCAGGTGAGGCCGCTTTCATGGCCCATTTCTATGGGAAAATCTTTCAAGGGGGTGTATAACCTGTATGACAAGCAGTTGAATTTGTTTACGCCCAGCCAGAGAAAATTAAGTGATGACCGGATCACCGTGGAGGACCTTTCGGACCCAAAGCTGGATGAGTATGTGGGGCCAGGTCTGGCCAACCAACTGCGGGAAGATGTAGAATTGATTGAAGGGGTTTATCCCGAGTTCGATCCCAAAGAATACCTAGAGGGAAGCGTGGCGCCGGTGTTTTTTGGTTCGGCGGTGAACAATTTCGGGATACAGGAAATGCTGGACACCTTCGTCAAAATCGCACCGGCACCAAGAAGCCGCCATACCGATCAGCGCGAAGTGAAACCCGAAGAGGGCCATTTCAGCGGCTTTATTTTTAAGATTCATGCCAATATGGATCCCAAGCACCGGAACCGGATCGCTTTTTTGAGGATCTGTTCGGGGAAATTTGAAAGGAATAAACCTTACAACCACGTGCGTGGCACAAAACCCCTGCGCTTTTCCAATGTGACCTCGTTTATGGCACAGGACAAGGAAATCGTCGATGAGGCTTTTCCCGGCGATATCGTCGGACTTTATGATACGGGCAATCTGAAAATCGGGGACTCCCTTACCGAGGGGGAACACCTGCAATTTAAAGGCATTCCCAGTTTTTCTCCGGAAATATTCAGGGAAGTGGTCAATAAGGATGCGATGAAAACCAAACAGCTGGAAAAGGGCCTGCAGCAATTGATGGAGGAGGGGGTAGCCCAACTTTTTACCTTTGAGATAGGTTCCAGAAAAGTGGTGGGCACCGTGGGGCAGCTTCAGTTCGAGGTGATCCAGTTCCGGTTGAAAAACGAATACAATGCTACTGCGGATTTTGTCCCCATGAACCTGTACAAAGCGTGCTGGATACACAGCAAGGACAGGAAAAAACTCGATGAATTTGTCCGCTCGAAACAACGCCATATTGCCCGGGACAAAGACGGGAAGTTGGTCTTTATGGCCGAAAGCAAAGCCTGGTTACAGATGGTGCAGGATAATTTCCCGGAAATCGAATTCCACTTTACTTCTGAATACTGAGCCAGTAAAAGGCCTCATCGGCCTTCCGGTTGACAGCCTTGATGGGGAATGAAAATATCATGACTGATTGCGTGCGGTCTTCCTACACTTCCCGCTTGTTCTTTTCAGAATATTTGAAAGCAATGGAAGTGGGCTTGGTTTTTCTGCCATGACTGTTGGAATAGGCACGCGTGATTTCCGCTCCCAGGTAAAGAATGATCGAGGAATAGAAGACCCACAGCAAAAGGATGACCAGCGAGCCGGCGGTGGCGTAGTAGCCTTCGATTTTGATGTTGTTAAGGATAAGGCTGATGACTTCTTTGCCGATCATGAACAGTATGGCGGTAATGGCTCCTCCCACCAAAGCATCCTTCCACGAAATGATCACATCGGGAAGTGTCTTGTGGATGGCGGCAAAAAAGATAAACACCATCAAAAGATTAAAAGCCAATCCACCTATCCGCGTAATCGGTTTGGGAAAGCCTTCCCATAAAAAACCGATCTCATCGCCAAAGAAATTTATAAACGCGTCTGCCATAATACTGATGATCAACAACAGACCCAGCCCTCCGACAAAAGCCAGGGTAATGGAGCGGTGTTTCATCAGTCTAAAGTAATTCACATTTTTTTTCACATCCACTTTCCATATGGCATTTAGGGCTTTTTGCAGGATAAAAAATATCATGGTGGCACTTTTTATGATTACCAGGATCCCTACGATAATCCACCAGATCTGCCCGGGAAGGTCCAATGCATTTTCGAGGACTTCTTTTACCTGTTGACTGGCCTCTTCGTTTACATTTTGGCTTACCTGATTGAGGATTTCGGATCTCACATCTTCTTCTGAAAAGAAGAGGGACCCTATCAATACGACCACTATCAAGATGGCCGGAAGGGAAAATATCGTAAAAAAAGCGATGGCTGCACAATAAACTATGGGTTCGTCTTCTTTAAGAAACCGTAATGTGTCTTTGCTGATTTGCTTCGCTTGGGTGAAAAAGGGCATGGTTTGGAAGAGAGGGTTTTAAATAGCTTCGACAATCGTATAACCTTCAATTTAATTAATTTTTTCTGATAATCATTCCCCGCGGGGTGCCAGCGGCACAATGGAATAACCAAATACTTTTACTTAACTTTACTTTTCCAAAGCAGACCGGTTGGGAAAATTGGGGCTGATGTTGCATAAACCATGTGCTAAATGAAAAAACCTTTTAATGTTATATATGAAGACAACCATCTGTTGGTTGTCAATAAAGTCGCGGGAGTATTGGTGCAGGGAGATAAGACCGGGGACAAGACCCTCACGGATTATTGTAAGGATTACATTGCGAACAAGTACCTGAAGCCAGGAGCCGTCTTTCTGCATCCCGTCCACCGGCTGGACCGGCCGGTAAGCGGGATTGTGGTTTTTGCCCGTACCTCTAAGGCATTGGAACGCATGACAGCACTTTTCCGTAAAAGGGATGTACATAAGGTCTATTGGGCGGTGGTGAAAAGCAGACCTAAGGAAGAATACGGTAAGCTGACACACTGGCTGATAAAAAATGAAAACAGTAACCAAGCCACGGCCTACGAAAGAGAAGTGGACGGTGCTAAAAAATCGGAACTGACTTTCAAAAGATTGGGTAAACTCAATGATCACTGGCTGGTTGAGGTACGGCCGCTGACGGGGAGACCACACCAGATAAGGGTACAATTGGCTGCAATGGGCTGTCCTATACGGGGTGATGTAAAGTATGGTTTTTCAAAACCAAACCCTGATGCCAGTATCAACCTGCACGCCTTTCATTTGGTTTTTGTTCATCCTGTAAAAAAAGAAAAGCTCTATTTGCGGGCGGCATTGCCAGAAGAGCCGTTTTGGGAGCAGTTCCTGGAATTTGAAAACCAAAAGACAGGTGACAAGCATCTAGGCGTGACATTCAGTGGCTGAGTTTTTGTGGTGATATTCAAAATGGCGAACATGATTAAGAGGTTGTTATGGGTAAGCATGTTTTTTTTGATGCCCTTTTTGGTGTATGGTCAGGATGAAGGGGTTTTTTGGAAAATCACCGGAAACGGGCTAAGGGAACCTTCTTATCTTTTTGGCACCATTCATCTTATTTGTATGGAGGATTATCATCTTAGTGATGAGGTGGTAAAAAAAATTCAGAAAGCAGATGCCCTTATCTTAGAGGTGGATATGGATGACCCATGGTTAGCCTTGTCCATGATGGCTAAGATGCACAATGAAGGCGGGGAAGAGATCACAGATTACCTCACCGAAGAAGAGTACCAGGAAACCAGGAGGCTTTTGAAAGAACGCACCGGAACGGATATAGAGATGCTCAAAAGCATGAGGCCCTTGATGTTGATGTCCCTCATATATCCCAGTCTGCTGGAATGTGAAACAAAAGCTTATGAAAATGAACTTCTGAAACACGCCAAGGAAAAAAACAAAGAAATTTATGGCTTGGAATCCATTGACGAACAGTTGTCAATTTTTGACCGGATTCCATTAGAGGAACAATACAGGAGTTTTTATGAATACACCGGAAATCTGGAAAAGGGTAAAAAGGAATTTCGCAGGCTGATAGAGACTTATAAAAACGAAGAAATAGCGCTGCTGGTAAAGATGGTTTCCGAAAGTCCTGAATACCGGGATTATCAGGATATCTTATTGGACCAACGCAACCGGAATTGGATTAGACCCATGAGGGAATTTATGGAGAAAGGGTCAGTGTTTTTTGCTGTGGGGGCGGGGCATCTCGGAGGCAAGTCCGGTATCATCCAGTTATTGAAATCGGAAGGCTATGAATTGAAGCGCATCCCTACCGGAAGGCCCAGTGTGGCCAACTCCCATTCCGACCCACCGATTAATTGATGTGCAATAAATTATGTATACATTTCATTCTATGGTATTTGTTTTCGTCCTGCTGACATTTTGGGCCTGCTCTCCGGGCCCGGATAAAAACATTTACATCATAAGGCATGCAGAAAAAATGGCGGAGGGGAATGATCCGGAATTGACGGAAGAAGGAAAAGCAAGAGCTGAGCGGCTGAGCCGGATTTTGGAGAAAGAAAACATTACCGCCATCTATAGTACAGATACCAAGCGGACAAAAGCGACTGTCATGCCTTTGGCATCCAAAAAAGGGATCACCATTGACTTATATGACGTGCACGATCATGATGCGTTAATTGCCAGAATCCGAAAACAGGAGGGTGATGCGGTCGTGGTGGGACATTCCAACACGATCCACCACGTTGCAAATTACTTTGTTGGAACCGGTAAAAAACTGGAAGAAATAGAGGATCCGGATTATGAAAATATCTTCGTCGCAAGAACGAAGTCCAAGAAGGTCGACCGTAAACGTTATGATGATTTTCGATAGGCGCTGGAGGAACCATTGGTGAAAAACCGATATATGCCCCAGGCACTCAGAAGAAACAGCAATCCTATAAGGAGAAGTTGCCAGTTTTCTTCTTTTCTTTTTAGAGCCTGATAAAGACTATCTGCCACAATGCCTGTAAAAAAAGCCAATATGGTTCTTGGCAGCATTCCCCACAATCCGGCCCATATGACATTTTTCAGACCTGCTTTTAACAAGGCAAAGAGAATGTTCGAAAGCGCAAATGGAATAACCGGACTCAGCCTTACAAAGGCCACCAGCCATCCCATCCTTTTTCTTTTGTGCCTGATTAAATCCGCTGCTTTGGGATACTGTTGGAGCAGGATTTCCAGGCTGTTATGGCCCATTTTGGTGCCCAGACTATAGCCGATGATACTGGCCAGGGTATAACCAACGATCAGGTAAGGCAAAGAAGACCAGCCAAACATAAACCCGCTTAATACCGAAAGAAAAGTGGTGGGCAAAAGCGCAAAGCCCATAAGCAGCGTGGAGCCAGTGATATATAGCACAAGACTCAGGGGATGCTCTAAGTCAAAAAGGATAAAATCATTCCCTTTGGAATAAAACCATTGCAGCACAATTAATGATCCAATGGAAGGCATCAGACTTACCCATACTATGGCCCAAAAGATCGACGGATTCTCGGAATAGATCTGCTTAAAACGCTTGAAAATGGAGGGTTTTTTATTCATCTTTGACAAAACTAATAAGAATCCCCACGTAATTGGCCACTTTTGTGGGGATTAGAACAAAATTGAAAAGCCATATGGGGTAAGGTGTAGACAGGGTTTGACTACGGTCCAAACTAGGGCAAATTATTGATGACCATAAAAAACAATAATATCTATGAAATTCGGAACCAAAGTTATCCATGCAGGGATAAACGCTGATCCCTCCACAGGGGCCATCATGACCCCGATATTCCAGACATCGACTTATGTGCAACGGTCACCCGGTGATCATAAGGGGTACGAATACTCAAGGACCCATAATCCTACAAGAACTGCATTACAGCAAAACCTGGCGGCTCTGGAAAATGGTAAACATGGATTGTGTTTTGCTTCCGGCATGGCTGCGATCGACACCTTGATGAAATTATTAAAGCCTGGAGATGAGGTGATCAGCACCAATGACCTTTACGGGGGCACCTACAGGATTTTTGCCAGAGTATTTTCAAAGTTTGGCATCAAATTTCATTTTATCCCGATGAATAATCCGTTTGAAGTTGAAAAACTCATCACTGAAAATACCAAAATGATTTGGGTGGAAACCCCTACCAATCCGATGATGAATATCATCGATGTCGCCGGGATAGCGGCGGTGGCCAAAAAACATCAGGTCTGGTTGGCGGTTGACAACACCTTTGCCACACCTTTTCTCCAGAACCCTTTGGAACTCGGAGCGGATATCGTGATGCATTCGCTCACCAAATACCTGGCTGGGCATTCCGATGTGGTGATGGGAGCGATTGTGGTGAATGACGACAAATTGGCTGAGGAATTGTCCTTCCTGCAAAATGCGTGTGGAGCCATTCCCGGTCCACAGGACTGCTTTTTGGTTTTGAGAGGTATCAAGACCTTGCATGTGCGGATGGAGAGGCACTGTCAAAACGGAAAAACCATTGCGGCTTATCTGAAAAATCATCCAAAAGTAGAAAAGGTATATTGGCCGGGCTTTGAAGACCACCCTAACCATGCGGTCGCCAAAGAACAGATGAATGATTTTGGAGGAATGATTTCCTTCACGTTGAAGGGAAACAAATTGGAGGATGCCGTCAGCATACTGGAAAAATTCAAGGTGTTTGTGCTTGCCGAATCACTTGGAGGGGTGGAATCGCTATGTGGACATCCTGCTACCATGACCCATGCGAGTATTCCCAAAGAAGAGCGGGAAAAGGTGGGGTTATCAGATTCACTGATCCGTTTGAGTGTGGGCATAGAAGATGTAGAGGACTTAAAAAATGACATTGCCCAGGCACTGAAAGGCCTTTAATGCAATACTTCAGTAAATAAGTGGATACACTTTTTTTCCACATCTCCCGTCAGGGATTTGTGGTTTTTTTTTATCTGGGAGAGGATAGCATGGTACTTTTTTTCGATTTTTTCACTGTCACGGAGAAAATGACTCAGGTGCTGATAAAGCAGATGGCCCTTATGCCAGGCGTGCAGCAGTTGGCTGAGTTGGTTGATCTGTACATGTATCTGATGGGTAAATACCGCGTTTAACCCCGTCGATATCCTGATTTGTTCCAGCGTGATGACTTTGTTGATGCCGTCGTAAATGTCCCGGATGGTTTGAGGATCTAGCCTGCTTTGGGCATCAAAATGAAAAAATTCAATTTCTTCATTGATGATCTGGTTGGTGGCCGTGTTTACGGTAAGAGCGCTGAGGTTTTTGGAGCGGTCCAACACGTCCCGGTAAAGGTTTTCCCAGATGTTCAGCGGGGCAGACAGGATAACTTCATAGACCTCTGTATAGGTATTTTTCTTGTCGGAGGAAAGTTGTTTTTCATACTCGGAAAATCCGGTTTTTGCCCCCCCAAAGTGAGAAGAGAAACCTTCCTCAATAAGTTTGATGTGAAGCACTTTCCTCAGATTACGTTGCAGGGAGAGGAAAGGGGAGAAACTGTTAAAAACCAAATTTTTTTTCTTGAAATGAATCTTTCCCAACAACAGCAGGTATAGTTGAAAAAAGAACAATTGATCCGCCAATTCGATTGCCTTTTTGGATTTGATTTTCTTGGTGAGGCCTTCAAATGCGGCCTTTCCGGATTCAAAATGCCTGTCAAAGACCTGCAAGAGCGGAGAGAGAGCAGTTTGCATAACTATTCATGTATTTTAACAAGCGTGGCGCCATAGCCAAAGTTGGTTTTATGGCTGTCTTTATAATATCGGATCTGTTTAAACTGGCTCAAAAACCGGTGGATTTCCTTTCTGAGTACCCCATTGCCTATTCCATGGATGAATGTGATTTCGTCTATACCCGATATGATGGCAGCGTTCAGGTTTTGTTCAAAGGTTTCAAGTTGAAGCTTGAGTTTTTCACTGTTGCTCATCAAATCGTGATCAGGCGTAAGCTTTTCAATATGCAGGTCAATTTCTTTTGCCGGACGCTTTATCCGGGAGGGAAAATCCCTTTCATCCCGGGCCGGATTGAGTTCTTGATTCAACTGCCGGACATCCAATTCTTTTATCTGCTCATCCATCTGGAACACATAACCCTCCTTTTCCAAAATCGGAACCCTCCTTTTATTCTTGAAAAAAGAAGAAGCTTTAAACTTCACTCTTTTTTCAAACGGTTTTTGGGTTTTTTCAAGTCTTTGGTTCAATGGGATAAATTGGAAATGCAATGCAGGCCATTCCTCAAACTGCTGGATGGATTTTTCGTCAAATTTTCTTTCAGATCCAGACTTGAGCAGTGCGGCATCCAATGTTTTGGAGTTTTCTCCATGTGTTTCTGACACCGCAAAAACCATGTCTTTCTGGGTATGGTTGATGATGAAAACCCCATGGTTCTGGTCATTATAAGGAATGTATGCAAGAAATATACCCGTTTTTTTCTCTTCAGGTTTTTTCTTGGAAACAGGAAGAGCCCAGTCTTCTTCGCCAGCTTTCTTGGTTCCAAAAAATTGTTGTTCGGCTGGATGGATCACTACCACCTCTGATTTGAGAGCGGGTATGCGGAAACCCTCCTCAATTTCTATTTCAACTTGGCCACCCGCACCGATTTTAGTGATGACGCCCTCTTCGGTGCCGTGCAAGAGCCTTACTTTGTCTCCGATATTCATTGCTCAAATTTACCAAAAACCTTGTGTAAAGAACACAAAAAATATTGATAACGAAAAAACTTGATCGGGTTTTATCCGGATGCCTCTTTATTCCTCCAAAGCCTGCCTGTAAACCCTCAGTGCTCTTTCCCGGGCCGCCCGGTGGTCTACGATTGGGGCAGGATAGGAAGGAGTGCCGTATTCGGAAACCCATTTTTTTACGTACCTCCTGTCTTTGTCAAACTTTTCCATCTGGGCGGTGGGGTTGAAAATCCGGAAATAAGGCTGGGCATCTGTTCCCGTCCCTGCAGCCCACTGCCATCCCCCGTTGTTGGAGGCCAACTCGTAGTCCAGCAACTTCCTCGCAAAATACGTTTCGCCCCAGCGCCAATCGATTAAAAGGTGCTTGGTGAGGAAGCTGGCCGTCACCATCCGTACCCGGTTGTGCATATAGCCCGTTTGGTTGAGCTGGCGCATCCCTGCGTCTACTAGCGGGTAGCCGGTCTCACCCCGGCACCAGCTTTTAAATTCCTTTTCATCGTTCCGCCACCGAATACGGTCGTATTGCGGCTTAAAGGCTTTATTGACCACATCAGGATTGTGGTAAAGGATCATCATATAAAACTCCCGCCAAATAAGTTCATTGAGGAAAACCGGATTGAGCTCGCTGGCCGTCACGGCAAGTCTTCTGATGCTTAGGGTGCCGAACCTCAAATGAATCCCAAGTCTGCTCGTGCCGTTTTCAGCCGGAAAATCCCTGGTCGTATCATAATTTTTTATCAAGCTCCGGTTGATTTCCAGTGGGGGGATCCTGATGTGGCTTTTTTTGAAACCCAGTTCCTCCAAAGAAGGCAGAGGAAAAGGGGCCGTCGGATAAAAACCTTTTTTCCGCTTGTCAAGGCTGAGGCTTTCAAACTTTGAGGCTTTGAATTTTTTGAGCCAGGCCGCGCTATAGGGAGTAAACACTTGATAATGGTCCCCGCTGTTTTTCAGTATCTCATCTGCTTCATAAATGACCTGATCTTTGAAGTCCAGGAAGCAAATATTGTTTGACTTCAGCAACTGCTTCACCTTTTTATCCCGCTCACGGGCATAAGGTTCATAATCCCTGTTGGTATAGACGGCCCGGATGTCGTATTCTTTGATCAACTGACAGAATACATCCAGTGGCTTGCCTTTTTTGACCAGGATAGAGCTGCCTGAATCTTTGAGCGCCGCATGCAAGCGCACCAGTTGATCATGGATAAATCCGACTCTTGGATCGTCCTTTTCTTCCAGCTTCTGGAGGATTTCCTCATCAAAAATAAAAAGGGGAAGAACGTTACACTCATTTTCATAAGCATGAAAAAGCCCCACATTGTCTTCCAATCTCAGGTCTCTCCTAAACCAAAAAACAGCAGTCTTTGCCATAACATGATAAAGCCAAACCGGGTACAAATTGTTATCATTTTATACCGTTTTTTATTTCTCCCCCTCTTCGGGCTTTTTAGGTTGATCGAGGACACGGATGGGGGAAGGCGCTTCTACCGGGTCTGGTTTGAACAGTTCGGGCGCCACTTCTTCCAGGTCGATGTCGAAATCATAGCGGAGATACTCGTCAGAATCAATCAGAGGCAGCAGCGTACTTCTTCTGCGGGTAAAATTTTGAAAAAGCTCCCTTACGGAACTAAAAAGCAGGTTCTGGGAAACGGATACGCCATAAGTATTGGGGGCGCGGTTGTTGATATTGAGCGCCGTAAACGTGTTGAAGTTATTGCGGTTGTATACCCTCACCCTGTACCTTCCATCCTCTGTAAGCAGGTATTCGGCTTGCCAATCCCCGGCTATTGTGTTGAAGTCAGCATTTCCTTGAAGGTCAGTAAAGCCCCCGTCCCGGGTGACCCGGAGTCTGCCATCCAAAAAAGTATAAGCCACCCGAAGCTGGAAAGTTTCCAGGGCCGTTTCATCCAGGGAAGTAAGGTCAAAATCTATTTCCAGATTCTGGTCCACCTGGGCAATGAGGCTGTTGAGCTGGGAAGAGACGAGCTGACTGAGGTTGGAGAAGCCTATCCCGGCTCCGCTGAACTGCCCTTCGGGGGAAAAGCGCCTAAGCATGATCAAGGAAAAGACCTGCCTGTTTTTTTCCTGTTCATCATTGGCAATCCTGTTTTGGAATGCCGAAATCGTTGTTTGCAATTCACCGCCTTCAGGAAATTCCGAAAAATCAAAAGCAAAGGATATATCCGGGGACATCAGGGGACCATCCAGGTCCATGATCACTTTTACAGGATATCTTCTTTTAAGTTGGGTATTTTCAAGTTCGCTGCCGCTTGGAGCAGACTGAAGGCTGATCAATGACACGTTTTCTTCATATATGGCCCGGATATTCATGACCCCTTCGTAGGGATCTCCATACCAGGATATCCTGCCGCCCGGCTCTATCAAAAATCTTTTGTTAATGACATTGTATAACGAAAAATTATAGAGAGCATCCACTATTTCATAGGTGCCGGTCATGTTAAAATTGCCCTGGGTATCAATGTTGAGGTTCAGCACCCCCCGGCCCCTTCCCTGAATGTTTTCGCCGGTTCTGGGGTCAATCTGGATTTCCATGTAGGCATCAGGGGTAAGGTCGAGATTGAGGTTCATGCGCAGGTTATTGATGGCCAGTTTATCCACCGTTTCTTCCAGATCGATCTTTTGCGTGGTATCCCGGACATTGATGATCCTTATAAAATCCTCCTGCAGCTGTCCTTGGGTACTGCCTATGGGTATGAAAATCCTGGTGTTGGGTTGGGATGTCGCGTTGGCGTTGATGTCCAGGTTGTTGGCAGCCCCAAAGACCTCTACGGTCCCGGAGGCAAAAGCGGTACCATAAAACAGTTCATTATCCGCCAAGCTGGTGTTCATCACCTGGAAATTGGCCAGTTCAGAATGTATGTCCAGTATAAAATTACTGAAATTGTCATGGGTGATGCCTCCCCTTAAGCTGGCCCTGTTGTTGTTGGTGTCCCTTAATTCAAGTCCCCGGAAACTAATGTCGTTGGGTTCAAAAATCACATTGCCATTCACCTGATAAACCGTATTGAGATAATTGAAACGGAAGGTGCCTCCTTCGAGCTTACCCGTTCCTTCTATCACAGGTCTTGCTATGGTACCCTTGAGTTGCATGTTGCCGCTGACTGTGCCATCAATCTGGCTAATATAGTCGGAGAAGAAAGGTTCAATCACCGACAGGTTGGCTTTTTCAAATGCCGCTTTGAGGTCCATTTCTTCCTCCATAGCTCCCAAAGCACCCGTTAGGGAGATGATTTTTTTGCCATCCCTGAAATTATTGACGTCAACCATTGCCCGTCCTTTGTCATAACTTACCCTGCCGCTGATGTCTCCTATTAAAAAATTATTGATGTGGATGTCCGTTATCTCCAAAAAACCTTCTGATCCCGCTTTTTGAGCGGCTTCAGTAAGAGAAATAAGCCCATTGGCGGTACCCTCGTATTCCCTGATGCCAAAAGAATTGAGGAAGTTGAGGTTTAATTCATGAATATGGATATTGAGTTTATCTTCGGGATTTGAATTGACTTTTCCGCTGGCTGAAATGTACTGGTTTTGGTGAAACAGCTTCAGGTTTTCTATGAAAATTTCGTCTTTTGTAAATACGATCTTGTTTTCCTGATCAAATTCCCAATAGTTTTCAAGCAGTTTGATTTCAGAAGGTGCGAAGACCACTGATGTACTGCCTTTCGTCAGATTGACATCCGCATTCACTTTGAGGTAACTTTCCGTAAGCAGCTGATCCAGGGAAAGGTCCATGGTCAGGTTGGATTTATCCCAGATGGTTTCCAAAGCCAGATTGTGAAAGTTGAAGCCCGAATTCAGTTGCAGTTCTTTAGAAAACACATAAAAAGAAGCCAATACCTCATTGCTGTCCTTGATTTTGGAGGTATTCATGTCCACGTTGTTGTCCAGAAAATAATTGCCATTGAAGTACACGGTATCGATACTCGAGAAGAAATTGAAGACCGTGTTTTTTTCCGTTTGATAAAAAGCGCCCTCTACTTTGGTTTGTTTGGAAATGAACAACGAAGGCTCGAAAAGATTGATGATCGGATTGGGGTCCCTGAGATCAAGGTAAAGATCAATATAATAGTCCTCCTGTTGAAGGGTTTTTTTATGGGTGTGGCCATTGTAGTCATCGGTGAGTATAGCATAGTACTCCTGCCAGAGTTGCCGCAGGTCGTCGATTAAGGGTTCCACCGTAAAATTCCCGCTTATCCCTGCCACCAGCATATCGGAGTTCAACGATATTACCCTGGATTGTTCCGTAAATAGGGATTGAAACAGAAAATGATCAAGGAACAGGTCTCTGCCTTCATAACTCACCAGCACATCACGGAAGCGTGCGCCACCTTCTATATTGTCCCAATGGACCCCTTTTGTATCCAGGTCAAAACTCCCGCTCAGGAAAATATCATTTTCGGTCAGGTGGATATTCTGGAGAAAAGCCGTATCCAACTTCATGACCAGATTGGCCGAATCTTTATTGTCCCTCAGGTCAAGTGTGCCATCAATGCTCATGACGAGGTTGGGGTCTTTTACCGCCAGCTGTCCCCGAAATAAATCCTTTCCATAGGTGGCCTTTGTCTGGATATTGCGGAAATTGTATTTGTTGATGCCTATTTGGCTGATATTCGCATCCAATTCAAGAAGTGCGGATTCTACGGTTAAACCCGTTCCTTTGACATTTCCGTTGAGGCTTATTTTTTGAAACAACTCCCGGTCGCCCATCAGCGTGCCGATATCAAGATTGAACGTTTCTATCCGTCCGTTATAAGAAGGGATATTCCTATCCAGACGGTAGTTGATGTTTCCCTTTAGCCTGCCGATACCTGTCCTGAAATCCCCATTTGCGGTAAACCTGTTCAGGTATCCCGTAAAGTCTGAATCAAAGCGGATGTCCCTCAATTTGTCCAATTCTCTTTGGGTTTCAGGTGTTTTGACGTAGGGCCTGAGGTCCCGGGTATTTAAGGACGAGTTGACCAGGGAAAGGCTGAAAAATGTTTCATCCACATGGGGCAATCCGTCTATGCTGAACTTACCGAAAAGAGCGCTTCTTTCCCCGAAACGCAGGAGCAATTGTTCTGAGTAAAGAGATTTCACTTTACCGCTTATCTCCCCGCTAAGATATATTCTGTCATCAATATCAGGCATATTGCTTGTGAAGTATCCCAAGTCCCTGATATCCAGTACGGTTTCTTCCAGGTGGGCATCGATGTTAACC
Source organism: Negadavirga shengliensis (assembly GCF_042652345.1). Classification (NCBI taxonomy): domain Bacteria; kingdom Pseudomonadati; phylum Bacteroidota; class Cytophagia; order Cytophagales; family Cyclobacteriaceae; genus Negadavirga; species Negadavirga shengliensis. Next base: position 143,682 of record NZ_JBHSJJ010000001.1, on the reverse strand, counting down.
TGATTGTTAAAATCCCTGAGTGCTCTGACATCATCATAACTGAACCTGAGGTAGTCCTTGATTTCGGTCTGATTGGATTTCAGATAAAGATCTTTAAACTCCATACCCGTACTGGAGTAGGTGAAGTCTGTCTTGAGTTGCTGGAATACCATTCCGGAAGTGGCCTCACTGCCCCTCAGGTATTTTAAATCAAAAGCTATGGTGTCCCTCCTGATCCTGAAATCAGACGCATTGGCGATCAACTCCCTGAATTTAAGATTTCCGTAATCAAACTTGAGGTCCATATCCGGCAGCGTGTAATCGATGATATCCAAAGAGGTTTTTTCGAAGGAGATGTGGGAAATGTTGAAATACGTTCCCCTTTTTGTTTTTTTCCCGGACCGCTGTCGGAAAAAGTCGCCCATCCTGTTAAAAAACACGGTAATATTCAGGTCGCCCTCCTCTCCGTGTGTCAACAACCTTACATTGCCTTCTTTCAGGTTGATTTCGTCCAGGCCGGGTTGTTCTTTATCCAATAATCCTTTGATGGAGAAATCGATATATACTTCCTCCAGATCCACCATCAAGCTGTCTTCCAGATCATAGATCTCCACGTCGCGCAGGCTTAATGCGTCCCACCACCGGATATTGACACCTTTGATACTGGTTTTGAATCCGGTGCTTTTGGAGATTTTTTCGGTGAGAAAACCAGCCAAATATGTTTGTATGCGGGGAACCTGTAGTAGCGCGGCAACAGTTACCAGAAGGATAATCCAAAACAGCATTATCCTGAAAAGTACTTTAAGTCCTTTCAGCAAAATTTCCGTAACTTTCGCTTTCTTTTCCAACAGATACTAAATGAGTTGTAATATATTGGCTATAGAGTCTTCTTGTGATGAAACGTCTGCATCCGTTATTTCTGATGGCAAAATACTTAATAATATTGTCGCCACGCAATCTGTGCACGAGAAATATGGGGGAGTCGTACCGGAACTGGCCTCAAGGGCACATCAGCAGCATCTGATCCCCGTTGTGCATGAAGCGATGCAGGGATCAGGACTTGCTCTGGAAGCGCTTTCCGCGGTAGCATTTACCAGGGGACCCGGGTTGATGGGTGCTCTTCTGGTCGGGGTGTCCTTTTCCAAAGCCCTGGCTTATGCTTTGGACCTGCCCCTCATCGATGTCAACCATATGGAAGCCCACGTTTTGGCCCATTTTATAGAAGAACCCCGGCCCGAATTCCCGTTTATATGCCTTACCGTGAGTGGAGGCCATACCCAGTTGGTGCTGGTCAGGGACTATCTGGACATGGAAGTTGTGGGCGAAACTACCGACGATGCGGTAGGGGAAGCCTTTGATAAAATAGCCAAATTATTAGGACTGCCCTACCCGGGTGGGCCTTTTTTGGATGCACGTGCCTCCAAAGGTAACCCCAAAGCCTTCACTTTTCCAGTATCGGATATGAAGGGCCTTTCGTTTTCTTTCAGCGGTATCAAGACGGCCGTGCTGTATTTTCTAAAAGGCCACCTGAAAGAAAATCCCAACTTTATCCAGGAAAACATGGAGGATATCTGCGCTTCCGTACAATATACCTTGATAAAAACGCTGATACAGAAACTAAAAAAGGCAGCAAAACAGTTCCATATCCACAACATCGCCATTGCCGGAGGGGTATCCGCCAATTCGGGACTTCGCTGGACGCTTCAGAAAGAGGCTGCAAAGCAGGGGTGGCAGGTGTTTATACCTAAAATGGAATATTGTACGGATAATGCGGCCATGGTGGCCATGGCCGCCCATTATAAATACCAGAAAGGCTTGTTTTGCGGGTTGGATATCAGCCCTTTGGCAAAAATGAAAATTGGAAAAAATGGCTAAAAAGAATAAATTCGACAAAATCATTAATATCAGAAACAAAAAGGCCAGTTTCGAATTTGAATTTCTGGATAAGTTCGTAGCGGGACTGGCGCTTATGGGAACAGAAATCAAATCCATCAGGGAAGGAAAGGTGTCCCTGACAGAGGCTTATTGTTATTTCCGAAAGGGCGAGCTTTACATCAAGCAGATGCATATCGCCCCCTATTCCCAGGCAGCCCACTTCAACCATGATGCTGTGAGGGAAAGGAAGTTGCTTCTGCAAAAACAGGAGCTTAAAAAATTGGAAAACAAGTTTGCTGAAAAAGGCCTTTCCATTGTTCCTGTCCGTATATTTATCAATGACCGGGGTCTTGCCAAGCTGGAAATAGCCCTGGCCAAAGGAAAGAAGATACACGACAAACGACAGTCGATCAAGGAGAAAGATGCAAAAAGGGATCTACAACGAGTGGCTTACTGAGAAGAGATTTGGCATATGCAGGTTATCGTTGCTTAGTTTATACAGAGAACCTGTGATAGGATCCGGTATAACCAGCCAGTTATTGTTTGGAGAAACCTACATTGTCGCAGCAGTCAGTGAGGACCGCCTTTGGTTTTTTGTCAACGGCCATGCCCATGCGGGGTCAGGATGGATGCCCGCAAGTCAGCATGATGAAATCAGTGAGCAGGTTTTCGATCAATTCAATCAGACACCTTTCCGTGTCACCACATCGGTCTCCATCATCAGGCAAAAGGGAGCCCATGTCCACCTGCTTCCCGGAAGCAATATTTACGCCTCTTCGGGAGAGTTGTTTGATTGGAAGACAACCATGGATTTTAAGGGAGAAAGCCGGCCTTTTGAGGAAAAGACAGGGAGGCAGGGTGTAGTGGATATCGCCAAGAACTTTCTCCACACCCCTTATCTTTCCGGGGGGAGAAGTTTGTTTGGGTTGTACGAAGCCAGTCTCTTCCATCTTGTATTTAAAATCGGGGGCTATATCATCCCCAATTATCTTTCTTCCTTGATTGCCCATGGTCAGGAAATTCAGCCGGAAGCCATCCAGATGGGGGATCTTATCGTATTTGGCAATGAGATAGGGATCCCAAATCGTTTGGCCTTGTATTTAGGAGATGGTGAAATGATGGCGGTAAACGGGAAAGTGTCAATAAGCCGCTTCGATCCTGAGAAAAGGAGACAAGGTATGTCTGATAAATACAGTGTTCTTTATGCAAAAAATTTGTTTTTAAGATGAAGGAATGGACGGAAAAAAAAGTATTGGTCCTTAATTTAGACCATTCTCCTGTAGGAATTGTGACGGTTCAAAAAGCAATAGTCCTTACTATTCTGGACAAAGCCACCTCTTTGGCTCATTTTGAATACTTAAGAATCAGAACAGTAAACAGAGAATTTTTTTATCCGGCCGTGATCAGACTCTATGAATATAAAAACATTCCCTATAAAGGCGTGATGTTAAACAGAAATAACCTTTTCAAAAGGGACAACCATACCTGTCAATACTGCGGATCGGCAAAGAACCTGACCATAGACCATGTGCTTCCCCGGTCAAAAGGGGGGAAGACATGCTGGAGAAACCTGGTGACTGCCTGTCATCGCTGTAACACCATGAAAGGGGACAAAACACCCGAAGAGGTGGGCATGAGGTTAAACACGCTTCCTTTTAGGCCCACGCTCTCCTATTTTTTATCGGAATATGCTGAACAGCACGCAGTAGAATGGCTTCCTTTTTTGGAAGTGAGGATAGTATGACCGAACTTATGGTTGGGGTAACTTTTTGTGTCAGAGATATTTCTATTCCTGAAAAAATTCATAAATTTGCAGTCCGTTCGAGTGGGCGGACCATGCTTTGCCATGGGTATTATTAACAAAACCTCAGCCTGAAGACCCTAAGGCTGTTGATTTTCAGGGTTCTAAATATTAATATGTCTAATCAAGAAGATTTTAACTGGGAAAAATTTGAAACCAAGGGTTTCGGAGAAGGCTATACCAAGGCAGAAAGGGCCGAAATGGAAAAGCTGTATGACAAAACCCTTACGGAGATCACCGAAAAAGAGGTTATCAAAGGTACCATCGTAGGTATCAATGATAAGGATGTGATCATCAACATCGGTTTCAAATCGGATGGTCTTGTGCCTTTGAACGAATTCCGTGACATTGAAGAGCTTAAGATCGGGGATGAAGTGGAACTGTTCATAGAAGAGCAGGAAAATGCACTGGGCCAATTGGTACTTTCCCGTAAAAAAGCCAAGATGGTCAGAGCTTGGCAGATGATCGAGGATGCCTTAGAACAGGATAATGTGATCGAGGGGCTTGTGAAAAGAAGGACCAAAGGCGGCTTGATCGTGGATATCTACGGTGTGGAAGCGTTTTTGCCAGGTTCCCAGATCGATGTGAAGCCTATCAGGGATTTTGATATCTATGTAGGGAAAAAGATGGAAGTCAAAGTGGTTAAAATCAACCACGCCAATGACAACGTTGTTGTATCCCATAAAGTGCTGATTGAAAAAGATCTCGAAAAACAAAAAGCAGAGATCCTCAACAACCTGGAGAAAGGACAGGTACTGGAAGGTGTCATCAAGAACATGACGAATTTTGGTGTGTTCATCGACCTGGGTGGTGTCGACGGCCTGCTCCACATTACGGATATATCCTGGGGAAGGATCAACCATCCCGAAGAAGTGCTTAATCTGGACGACAAAGTTCAGGTGGTGGTACTTGACTTCGATGATGACAAGAAGCGTATTTCCCTGGGTATGAAGCAACTTACGCCACATCCTTGGGATTCACTTTCTGCCAGCCTTGAAGTGGGTTCTAAAGTGAAGGGTAAAATTGTCAATGTAGCGGATTATGGTGCATTCCTTGAATTGGCACCCGGTGTGGAAGGACTTATCCACGTTTCAGAAATGTCCTGGTCACAACACCTCAGAAACCCTGCTGACTTTGTGAAAGTAGGTGATGAGATCGAGGCAGTTGTTTTGACATTGGACAAGGATGAAAGAAAAATGTCTTTGGGTATAAAGCAACTTACAGAAGACCCATGGACCAAGCAGGAAATGTCCACCAAGTATGCTGTAGGTACCAAGCACAAGGGCATCGTGAGAAACCTCACCAATTTCGGTCTTTTCCTTGAGTTGGAGGAAGGGATTGACGGATTGGTTCACGTATCCGACCTCTCATGGACCAAGAAGATCAAGCATCCATCAGAATTCGTAAAAGTAAACGAGGAGTTGGATGTGATCGTATTGGAGCTAGACCTCGAAAACAGAAGGCTGGCCCTCGGGCATAAGCAACTGGAAGAAAACCCATGGGATACTTTTGAGAGCGTGTTCCCTATCGGTTCCGTACACAAATGCACCGTCATTTCCAAAAATGACAAGGGAGCAGTTCTTGAACTGCCTTACGGTCTGGAAGGTTTTGCAACCGCCAAAAACCTTGAAAAAGAGGATGGCAGCCAAGCGGAGGCGGGAGAATCGCTGGACTTCAGGGTGATCGAATTCTCTAAAGACGATAAGCGCATCGTGCTTTCGCATACCGCCACTTTCAAAGAAGAAGCTGCGGCGCCAAAAGCCAAAAAAGCAACCAAGAAGAAGACAACAGGTACCGATACCTCTTCCTCTCCGGAAAAATCCACATTGGGGGATTTGGATGCATTGTCGGCTTTGAAAGAAAAAATGGACGAACAATCCAAGAAATAATAAATAATTGAACCCATATCAGAAACGTCAGACGATTTCGTCTGGCGTTTTTTTTTTGTCAAGTTGTAAATACAACTATCAAATGGGTGTCCGTATTCACAAAAAAGAATCCGTGAAAGTTGGTAGCCCAAATCCGGAACGGGTTCAAGCTGGAAAGTAGGGACAATGAAACAATAGCTCGGCTCGCCCGGACCGGTTATTGAAAAACGCTCGGGTTGATCCAAGGTATTGAATGATTCCGGGAAGGGGATTTATTTAGATAGATGGAGGCTCCGCCTGGGCCATATTCAAAAAAAACACCCCACTGCTTTGGGGTGCTTCCGTGAGGTCGAGAGCGGATTCGAACCGCTGTACAAGGTTTTGCAGACCTCTGCCTAGCCACTCGGCCACTCGACCTTTAATTAATTGGGAACGCAAATGTAGCCAATATTCGCGGGGAATTCAAAACGATCCGGCTAAATTTTGACAAGCCATTTTTTGGGCCATGTTTTGGCAATAGGGTTATTTTTTACCATATTAGTGGGTCTTCTCCTCATATCAGTTCCCGGCTAACAGGATAAAAAAGGGCTATTTATAATTGTTCTAAATTATTTATTCCTCAGCCCGTTGGTTATTAATATCCTGTAATTCAAACTGTTATCGTATCCGCTCATAATGCCGGAATCATTTTTTTGTGTTCTTACCTAAGTTTGAAAAATAGAACTTGGGTAGTACATTTGTGGGGAATTTGAATTGCGCTAGGGATAATCTGATAAAAGTCTATAAAATTATGTCGATCAAACGCTCATTGTTAGGGGTTTCGTTACGCATATACCACCTAATTTTACTGGTTCTCCTGTTTGCCGGAGGCCAGGCATATGCCGCCAACCCCGATGTTCCGGATAGTGATGAAGCTATCACGGCGGGTCAGTCCATTTTTAATGCCAATTGTAGGACATGCCATAGATTGGACCAAAAATCTGTTGGCCCGGCCCTCCGGGGTGTCACCGACCGCAGGGATTTGGATTGGGTAAAGAGTTTTATTGTCAATTCCCAGGCATTGATCCAAAGTGGCGATGCGGAAGCCACCGCCCTTTTTAAAGAATACAACAATACCGTGATGCCTCCCCATACATTTTTGAGTGATGGGGACATAATGAATCTCCTCGCTTATATAGAATACGGTGACAGACAGGATGCGACAGGCGCCGCCGCTGCCACCGGTGACGGAGCAGTAGCAGAGACGGGAGGTATACCCAGCGAATACCTTATGATTATACTGGTAGTGCTGGTAGTTATACTTCTATTGATTTTGATCGTTTTGGGACTTATCGTTTCGGTACTTACCAAATACATGAACACCAGTGATAAACTGGATGAGGATGACAAAGAGTTTATCAACCAAAAAACGGATTTCAAGGTCGTATTCAAAAGTGACGGCTTCATTTTGATCATCACAGCCATTGTGGTGGCACTGGTGGTAAAAACCGCTATAGATGGTTTGTACACCGTGGGGATTCAGCAGGGATATGCTCCTGCCCAGCCCATAGCGTATTCGCACCAGTTGCATGCAGGCCAATTTGAAATCCCCTGCCAATACTGCCATACAGGAGCCGAAATAGGCAAGTCGGCCAACATTCCCTCGGCCAATATCTGTATGAACTGTCACATGCATATTCAGAACGTGGAAGGGAAAGAAGGCATATCTCCAGAAATAGCGAAGATCTATGACGCCGTGGATAACAACCAGCCTATTGAATGGGTAAGGGTACATAACCTTCCCGATCTGGCTTATTTTAACCACTCGCAGCATGTTACCGTGGGTGGAATTGAATGCCAGACCTGTCACGGACCTATAGAGGAAATGGAAGTGGTTTATCAACACAGTGCCCTCACTATGGGATGGTGCATAGACTGTCACAGAAATACGGATGTGGTCACCCAGGGCAACGAATACTACGACAAACTCGTGCAGCTGCATTCTGAATCGTCTAATGAGGCTTTGAAAGTCAAGGACATTGGCGGTTTAGAATGTGCAAAGTGTCATTACTAAAAAAATCTTACGAACATTCTTTTTCTTTAATATAAAATGAAAGAAAATAAAAAGACATATTGGAAAGGGTTAGAGCAGTTGACAAACGATCCGGAGTTTGTGAAGCATGCCGATCAGGAATTCCCGGGAAATAACCTTCCCCGGAAACAGGAGGATGGAGGTTCTTCAAGAAGGGATTTTCTCAAAATGATGGGATTCAGCCTGGCTGCCGCATCATTGGCGGCTTGCGAGGCACCGGTGAGGAAAGCCATCCCTTATGTGAATAAACCTGTCGACATTGACCCTTCGATTGCCAATTATTACGCTTCTACTTTTTCATCAGGTGGGGATTATGCTTCAATAGTCGTAAAAACCAGAGAAGGCAGGCCCATCAAAATAGACGGTAATGAACTTTCATCCATTACCCAGGGAGGCACCAGTGCATTGGTGGAAGCCTCGGTTCTTTCCCTTTATGACCAGCAGCGGCTGAGGGGGCCACAGGTCAACGGTCAAGCTGCCGATTGGGCCACTATCGACGCCGAACTGCCTGCTAAACTGAGGTCTGCCGGCAATATCAAAATCATTTCCAATACCATATTATCGCCATCTACAGAAAGGGCGATCCGCGCTTTCGCGGAAGCGATGGGGGAGGTGGAACTGATCACTTATGACCCGGTTTCCAATTATGGTATCACAAGGGCAAGTGAAACGTATTATGGAAGCAATGTCCTGCCTTCCTATCATTTTGACAGGGCCAAAGTCATCGTAAGTTTCGGAGCTGATTTCCTGGGGACCTGGATTTCGCCCATAGAGTTTTCAAGAAAATACAGCAAGGGCAGAAAAGTGACCAAGGAGAATCCTGAAATGTCCAGGCATTTTCAGTTCGAATCCAATCTTTCACTGACCGGAGCCAACGCGGACTACCGGACCCCTATCAGGGCCTCCCAGAGTGGCCTGGCGGTACTTTCCCTATACAACTTGTTGGCCAAAAAGGCAGGGGTGGCCGGCGTAAGCGGTGGTAACCTTGAATTGGCTTATTTATCGAAAGCCGCAGACGAGCTTTGGGCAAACAGAGGCCAGTCTTTGGTAGTGTCGGGATCCAATGATCCGAATGTACAGGTGGTAATCCATGCCATCAATGAGCTGTTGGGTAACAACGGACAAACCGTAGACTTTAATAAAGCTTCGTACTTTAGAAAAGGGAACGACAGCAGAATGAACCAATTTGTCGCCGACCTGAACGCCGGACGTGTAGGGGCGGTGATTTTTTATAACTGTAACCCTGTTTATGACCATGTTTTGGGGGAAGAATTGGCCGAAGGCATAGCAAAAGCGGGCGTTTCGGTAGCCACCAGTGAAACCAAAAACGAAACGGCTGCACGGGTACAGTATATTGCTCCGGATCACCACTATCTGGAATCCTGGAACGATTTTTATCCCAAAACAGGGGAATACAGTTTGGCACAGCCCGCCATATCACCTCTTTTTGACACCCGTCAAGCACAGGAAAGCCTGCTGAAGTGGGCGGGCAACAATACTTCTTATTATGACTTCCTCCGCGAAAACTGGAGAGGATTGTTCGAAGGGCAGCGTGAAACAGATGACTTCCAGGAATTTTGGGATAAATGCCTGTACAACGGGGTATTTACAGTAGATACCGACGAAAGTGAAGGGACACTTTCAGCAGTGGGCGATATCAATGCAGCTGCCAGGGCGATTTCCGGGACCAGCGGAGATGGGTCAAGTGGTACAGAGTTGGTGATCTACGCCAAAGTAGGCATCGGCACCGGTGCTTATTCAAACAACCCCTGGTTACAGGAGATGCCTGATCCGATTACCAAGGCTACCTGGGACAATTACCTGACTGTGTCACAACGGTGGGCCAATGACAACGGCTTGAAGATGAATGAAGGAACCACCAAGATGGCCAATGTCACCGTAAACGGCAAAAGCTTCTCCGTACCTGTCCTGGTACAACCCGGTCAGGCGGAAGGAACGGTTGGATTGGCTTTGGGATACGGGAGAACCCAGGCCGGCAGAGTGGCGGACGGGATAGGCATCAATGCCTACCGGTTTTTGGACAGCAGCAAAGGCTATGTAAATTATGACATCACGGAAGGAGTGTCTGTTGAGCTCACTTCTGACACGTATAGAATCGCCCAGACCCAGACCCACCAAACTTATATGGGTAGGGAATTTGTGGTTCAGGAAACCACTTTGGGCGAATATCAGCAGAATCCCAGTGCGGGCAGGTACTTTCCTGAAATTTATAAGGATGGTGAATTTTTAAAACCATCAAAAATATCCTTATGGTCCGGCCACAAATACAGCCAGCATCACTGGGGTCTTGCCATAGACATGAACTCCTGCACAGGCTGCGCGGCCTGTACAATCGCATGCCAGGTAGAAAATAATGTGGCTGTGGTGGGCAAAGAAGAGGTTCTCAACAGGAGAGAGATGACCTGGATAAGAATCGACCGGTATTATAGTTCTCCGGAAGGCGCCACTTCCAATCAGGAGTTGGAGCGGGCTGCGGACAATCCGGAAGTTACTTTCCAACCGATGATGTGCCAGCACTGCAACAACGCTCCCTGTGAGACGGTATGTCCTGTGGTGGCTACCACCCACAGCTCTGAAGGGCTTAACCAGATGACTTATAACCGGTGTATAGGTACCCGTTATTGTGCTAACAACTGTCCTTATAAGGTAAGGAGATTTAACTGGTTCAAGTACCATGATAACAAGGATTTTGCCGGAGTGAACACGCCTCAAAACGATGATTTGGGTAAGATGGTATTGAACCCTGATGTGACCGTGAGGGCCAGAGGGGTGATGGAGAAATGTTCCATGTGTGTGCAGAGAATCCAAGCCGGTAAACTGGCTGCGAAGAAGGAAAACCGTAAGATTCAGGACGGTGAAATCAATGTAGCCTGCGCGGTGGCTTGTCCGACTGAGGCATTGGTGTTCGGGGATATGAATGATCCGCAATCAAAAGTTTCCCGGATGTTAAAAATCCAGGAGAATACGCTTTCTGCGACCAAAGAGGTCAATGAGGAGCGGGCTTACCATGTGTTGGAGGAGATCAATGTGAGCCCCAATGTCTGGTATTTCACCAAAATCAGAAACAAGGACAAAAACGAAGCTTAAAAATAAATTAATAAATTAAGATATGCAGGTTACTTCATCCGTACGGGAGCCGTTGGTTACTAACGGTAAAACTTACAAGGACGTCACCAACGATGTCTCCAGACAGGTAGAGGGCAAGCCTTCCGTGGCCTGGCTGCTGGGTCTGGCTGTTTCTGTTGGAGCACTTATTTTAGGATCTCTTGCCTTAGCCGCTACGTTGTGGGAAGGAATAGGGATGTGGGGATTGAATAAAACCGTAGGCTGGGCCTGGGACATCACCAACTTCGTCTGGTGGGTGGGTATAGGCCACGCCGGTACGCTGATTTCGGCTGTATTGTTGTTATTTAGGCAGAAATGGAGGACTTCCATTAACCGGGCTGCAGAGGCGATGACGATTTTTGCCGTCATCTGTGCGGCGCTGTTTCCCCTGATTCACATGGGCAGGCCCTGGATAGGAGCCATATGGGCATTGCCCTTACCGAACACCTATGGGTCCCTTTGGGTAAACTTCAATTCTCCCCTGCTTTGGGACGTATTTGCTATTTCCACTTATTTCTCCGTTTCATTGGTGTTCTGGTATATAGGGCTTATTCCTGATTTCGCCACCATCAGAGACAGGGCCAGTGGGATCAGAAAAATCATATATGGGGCTTTGAGCTTTGGCTGGGACGGCGCTGCTAAAACCTGGATGCGCTATGAGTCGGTATCTTTGATTCTGGCCGGTCTGGCCACCCCTCTTGTACTTTCAGTACATACTATCGTATCCTTTGACTTTGCTACCTCTGTCATTCCAGGATGGCACACCACGATTTTCCCTCCATACTTCGTGGCAGGTGCTATTTTCTCAGGATTTGCGATGGTGCTCACCCTGATGATCGTAACCCGTAAAGTATTCAAGCTGGAAGACTATATTACGATAGGTCATATTGAATTGATGAATATTGTCATCATCATTACCGGATCGATTGTAGGGATAGCCTATATTACTGAGTTTTTTATTGCCTGGTATTCGGGCGTAGAAGCTGAGCAGTATGCCTTTGTAAACAGGATGTTTGGACCGTACTGGTGGGCCTACTGGTCCATGATGACCTGTAATGTGATTTCACCGCAGCTTTTCTGGTTCAAAAAGATCCGTACTTCAATCGCGGCGACCTTTATCCTTTCACTGGTAGTGAATATCGGTATGTGGTTCGAGCGTTTTGTGATCATTGTGACCTCCCTTCACAGGGATTTTCTCCCTTCATCATGGGTGATGTTTTACCCAACCTTGACAGATGTAGGGGTGTACCTTTTCACATTCGGCTTGTTTTTCACCTGTTTCCTGTTGTTTGCCAAATTCTTTCCGGTAATCAACATGGCGGAAGTGAAGGCAGTGTTGAAATCTTCATCTGAAAAAGTAAATAAATAATCATGGAAAGAGATAAGAATTTTATCCTCGGCATCTTTGACGATGAGGATGTATTGCTGAATGCGGTTAGGAAAATCAGGAAAAGCGGTATCAAGATTCACGAGGTGTATACCCCTTACCCCATCCACGGCCTTGAAGGTGAGTTGGGATACAGGAGAAGCAGGTTGCCCATAGCAGCGTTTCTTTTCGGTTTGCTGGGGACCATTCTGGCGCTTACCATGCAGTTATATATGATGAAGTTTGATTGGCCCATGATCATTGGTGGAAAAGATCATGCGGCGTTTCCGGCTTTCATCCCGGTGACTTTCGAGTTGACGGTGTTGTTATCGGCTTTTGGAATGGTGGGGGTGTTTATGATAAGCAGTAACCTGAAACCCTGGGGTCAGCCAAGGATATTTGATATCAGAAGCACAGATGACAAGCATGTGATGGCCATTGATATTGCCGGTAATGCTTCTATTGGACTGGATAAGATCAAAGAGGTTTTGAAAGATTCGGGGGCTACCGAAGTGAACAATAAGAATTTTGAATAAGTAATATACAGAGCATGAACATTACAAAGTCCATATATTCAATAGCCATATTCGGTTTTTCCCTTGGTTTGGCTTCATGCGGTGCTTCCGGTGACTATCCCGGGACTGAATATGCGCCTCAAATGTATCACTCAGTTGCCTACGAGCCACTTTCCCAGATCAGAAATGAAGAGGAAGGCATGTGGCTTTCCAACAGGGAAGATGGTAAAGGAGAATTTTATAACAGCAATCCATACAACCCCTTTGGGATGAACATGAGAGAACCTGCGCCGAATACCGTACCCAGAAGCAAAAATGGGTACCTTCCCTACAGGTTAAGGGTAGCTGATCTGGAAGGAGCGGCCAACGTAAATAACCCGGTGGAATTAACGGATCAGGTCTTGGCAGAAGGACGCCAGTTGTACATACAGTATTGTGCTGCCTGCCATGGCCCTTCGGGAGAAGCTGACGGCAAAGTAGGAGATGTGATAGGGGGTGTGGCCAATCTTAAAGGCGGCGCTTATATAGATCTTCCCGAAGGACATATTTTTCATGTCATTACCCACGGAAAGGGCAGGATGGGAGCACATGGTTCCCAGATATCCATAGAAAGAAGATGGAAGATCGTTCACTATGTTAAACAAGAAATTCAGAAGCAATAATGGCAGCAAGTAATTATAATTTGGATCAAAAATTTGATTTCACCGATGCCGTAAAAAAAGCGATTTTTACGATCGGAGGCATTGGTTTGGTGTTGTTGATCTTAGGCATAGTGATAGGAATGTTCGGGAGCGGCCATGGGCATGGAGACGAAGGTCACCACGCTTTCCATTGGACGCAAAGGTTGTATGCCAATCTCTGGATCAACAATGTCTATTTCACAGGTATCGCCATTATTGGGGTGTTCTTCTTTGCTATTCAGTATGCTGCACAGGCAGGTTGGTCCACGCCCTTATTAAGAGTAATGCTGTCATTTGGATATTGGCTTCCGATTGCAGCGGGGTTGATGATCCTTACTTTTTTTGTTGCCAGTCATGACTTGTTTCACTGGACCCACAGTTATGTTTTTGACAAAAGCAGTCCTGAATATGATAAAATCATAGACGGCAAGGGAGCCTTTTTCTATTGGCCTCTGGAAAAGGGAAGTTTCCCGCTTTTCTATATCGTCAGGATGGTTGCTTTTTTTGGATTCTGGGTGTTTTTCTTCACCAAATTGAAAAATCTTTCCTATGAAGAGGATATCAGGGGAGGCACGGATTATTGGTATACTACAAGAAAGTGGTCAGCCATTTTCCTGGTTTTCTTTGCAGTTTCCTCCTCTATCAGTGCGTGGGATTGGGTAATGTCTATCGATACACACTGGTTTTCTACCTTGTTTGGCTGGTATGTTTTCGCTTCCTGGTTTGTGGCAGGACTGTCAGCAATCACCCTGATCACCATCTTTTTGAAGGAAAGGGGCTATTTGGAGATGATAAACGAGAATCATATCCATGATCTGGGTAAATTCGTATTTGCCTTCTCCATATTCTGGACCTATATCTGGTTTTCCCAATTCCTGCTTATATACTATGCCAATATCCCGGAAGAATCCGTTTACTTCTTAGAGAGGCTTGAAAGTGATGTGTACGGACCCTATATATTCGCAAACTTGATTTTAAATTTCTTCCTGCCATTTCTAGTATTAATGACCAGGGATTCGAAAAGACATGCTATATTCCTTAAGCTGGTATGTACGCTGATACTCTTTGGCCACTGGATTGATTTCTTCCTGATGGTTCAGCCAGGTACATTGGGCCACAATGGTGGTATTGGATTTATGGAAATCGGAATGTTATTGGTGTATGCTTCTGCGGTTACCTTTGTGGTACTGGGTAACCTGGCAAAACATAACTTGGTGGCCAAAAACCATCCGATGCTGGAAGAAAGCTATCATCATCATATTTAACCCTATCCGAAAAAAAATATATCATGTACGGATTTCTTATAACTATTGGTATTCTGTTGCTTATTTCTGTCATTTGGATGGTTTACAGGATACAAACCTTGATTTCAGTAGCCAAAGGATCGAGCAAAAAAATAGCTACAACCAGCAACAAAGTCAATGCAGCCCTGTTTTTGGCTTTCCTGATCGGTTCAGGTGTCTTATTGTTCTGGTATTCCTTCAAGGAATTTGACAATTACCAGTTGCCTATCGGTTCCGAACACGGCGTGATTACTGACAGATTGTTCTGGATCACCATGGGCGTCACTGGTTTTATCTTTATATTGACCCACATACTGCTGTTCTGGTTCAGCTATCATTACCAATATGATGACAACAAGAGAGCAGCCTATTATCCGGATAACAACAAACTGGAAATCATATGGACACTGGTTCCGGCAGTGGTTCTGACTGTATTGGTGATTTCCGGATGGAAAGCCTGGTCTGATATTACCAGCCCTGCGCCCGAAAACGCCCATGTGGTGGAGATCATGGGCTACCAGTTTGCTTGGGATGTAAGGTATCCCGGTAAAGACAATATTCTCGGAGATTATGATTACAGATTAACGTCCGGTAGCAATCCCATGGGGATTGATTTCACCGATAAAAATTCCTTTGATGACTTTCCTGCCGGACAGTACATTGTTATTCCAAAAGGGGAACCGGTGTTATTTAAAATCAGGGCCAGGGATGTATTGCATTCTGTTTTTGCCCCTCACATGAGGTTAAAAATGGATGCGGTACCCGGTATGCCTACCAGGTTCTGGTTTGTGCCTACCAAAACCACAGAGGAAATGAGGGCCGAGACCGGAGACGATGAATTTGAATACGAAGTAGCCTGTACGGAAGTATGTGGAAGGGGACATTTCTCCATGAGAAAGGTGATCAGGGTAGTAGAGCCTGAAGAATATAGAAAATGGTATAGCGAACAGGAGCCGTTTATCAAGCAAAACCCCGCCTTGATATCTGATTTGCCTGCCGATCTCAAAGAATTGGCTGAAATATATATCAACGAGGATAAATAATAATTAATTAAGAAATATAAACATGGCAGTAGCAAACGTTTCAGCTCATGATGCTTCGGTACACGACCATCATGACCATGAGCATAAAGAAAACTTCATAACGAAGTACATATTCTCCACTGACCATAAAATGATCGGTAAGCAGTTTTTGGTTACCGGGATGTTTTGGGCGCTTATTGGTGGATTTCTGTCGGTACTGTTCAGGCTGCAACTGGGCTTTCCGGAAATGAGTCTGGAATTCCTGAGACCTTTATTGGGGGGCTGGATAGATGAATCCGGAAAGCTTGATCCCAATTTCTACCTGGCACTGGTGACCATGCATGGGACCATTATGGTTTTCTTTGTATTGACAGCTGGTTTGAGTGGTACTTTTGCCAATTACCTTATTCCGCTGCAAATTGGCGCGAGGGATATGGCTTCCGGGTTTATGAACATGTTGTCGTACTGGATGTTTTTCATTTCCGGTGTCATCATGTTTATTTCCCTTTTTTTGGAAACCGGTCCCGCTGGAGGAGGTTGGACGGTTTATCCGCCGTTGTCGGCGTTGGAGCAGGCCATTCCCGGCTCCGGTTTGGGAATGACCCTTTGGTTGGTTTCCATGACGTTCTTTATTGCTTCCTCTTTGCTTGGAGGGATCAATTACATCACTACGGTTATCAATTTAAGAACCAAGGGCATGTCCTTTGCCAGGCTTCCCCTGACCATATGGGCATTGTTCCTTACAGCCGTAATCGGCTTGTTGTCCTTTCCTGTCCTTTTCTCAGCTGCTTTGTTGCTGGTCTTTGACAGGAGTTTTGGTACCAGCTTTTATCTTTCAGATATATATGTAGCGGGAGAGGCATTGCCCAATACAGGGGGCAGTGCGGTGCTTTATCAGCATTTGTTCTGGTTTTTGGGCCACCCTGAGGTGTACATCGTGTTGTTGCCGGCCCTGGGGATTACCTCCGAAATTATTGCTACCAATGCTAGAAAGCCTATATTTGGATACAAGGCGATGATCATCTCCATGTTGGGCATCACGATACTGTCATTCGTGGTATGGGCCCACCATATGTTTGTTTCCGGTATGAACCCGTTTTTGGGCTCTGTCTTCATGTTTTTGACCTTGATCATTGCCGTGCCTTCGGCAGTGAAAGTATTCAACTGGCTCACTACGCTGTGGAGAGGAAACCTTAGGTTTACACCCGGTATGCTATTCGCCATTGGGATGGTATCCTTCTTTATATCCGGCGGGCTTACAGGGATATTTCTTGGAAATTCCGCGATCGATATTCAGCTTCACGATACCTATTTTGTAGTAGCCCACTTCCATTTGGTGATGGGATCCGCTTCCTTCTTTGGAATGTTGGCCGGAATTTATCATTGGTTCCCCAAAATGTTTGGAAAAATGATGGACGAGAAATTGGGCCATCTGCACTTCTGGCTGACTTTTGTCGGCGTATACATGGTGTTTTTCCCGATGCATTATATAGGTATTGCAGGTTTCCCAAGAAGATATTACAGTTGGACCAACTTCTCGTTTTCCGACATGTATACGGATTTGAACATGTTTGTTTCGGCGGCAGCGGTGGTTACTTTCGGAGCACAGTTTATATTCCTATTCAATTTCTTCTATAGTATGTACAGGGGAAGAAAGGCAAGCCTCAACCCGTGGAAATCCAATACTTTAGAGTGGACAACGCCTTTGCATCCCGGACATGGCAACTGGCCAGGAGAGATACCTACGGTATACAGGTGGCCATACGATTACTCTAAGCCCGGGTCTAAGGAGGATTTTATCCCACAGACCGTGCCGTTGTCCGCTACTCCTGAATCCAACCTTCCCCATGAGGAAAAACTGGTTCAGTTAGAGAGGGAGATTATGGCTGAAGAAGGCCAAGTGCTGGTTGCTAATGAAACAAAAGAATCTTAAAGAACTGAACAGCTTCCGTAGGATCAGTCTGATTACTACAGTAGCTGTTTATTTCTTGATTTTGGTGGGGGGGATAGTCAGAAGTACCGGCGCCGGCATGGGTTGTCCCGACTGGCCAAAATGCTTCGGTAATTGGGTGCCTCCTACCCATGTAGATGAGTTGCCTGCAGATTATGAAGATCTGTATGTGGCCAAGCGGGTTGAGAAAAACAACCGTTTTATCGCCATGCTTGAAAGCTTGGGGTTCAGCACTTTGGCGGAGGATATCCGTCATGATGAGTCCATATTGGAAAAGCAGCCTTTTAATGCTACCAAAACATGGATCGAGTATGTGAACAGGCTGGTGGGGGTGATGATAGGCATTTTCATCATTCTCACATTTGTGCGTTCGATCAGGATAAGGAAAATCGATCCCGTGATCCCGCTCCTTTCATTTGCAGCTTTGGTACTGGTGGTGTTTCAGGGCTGGCTGGGTTCAATCGTTGTATCGACCAACCTGCTGCAATGGATGATAAGCCTTCATATGGTCGTTGCGTTGATATTGGTTTGCTTGTTGTTATACATCTACTTCAGGGCAAGGAAGATCAGCCATCCGGCAGATAAGAAGGAATACATCCCTTCCGCCGGTAAGTACAAATGGTTTATGGCAGTCGCATTGATATTGATGCTGGTTCAGATTGTCTTGGGAATTCAGGTGAGAGAGGAAATAGACCGAGTTGCAACGGCATTTGGTCACCTTTTCCGGGAAAAATGGATCGGAGAGTTGGGATTGGCTTTCATCATTCACCGCTCTTATTCATTGGTGTTACTGCTGCTGCATTTGGTGTTTGGCTATATGGTATATAAAAATGCAGGCCCGGATTCATCATTGTATAAAAATAGCCTTGCTTTGATATTTCTGATATTAACGGTGATACTGTCTGGAGCGATGATGGCTTATTTTGCCATCCCGGCATTTATTCAGCCGCTGCATTTGTTATTGGGATCTTTGATCATTGGCGTGCAGTTCCTTATCTGGTTAGAACTTGGCCACTATGAAAAGTTTGATGAAAATCATTCCGTAATATGAATACAATTAATTTATCCAATAGAGGCATCTATGACTTGATTGCGGTCCGATCGAAAGCTTATCTTGATCTGATCAAGGTCAGGTTGTCCCTGTTGGTTACATTTTCTGCTGCTTTTGGATTTATCTTAGGTGACGCTGCAACTTTTTTCTCATGGGGGAGTTTCTTTGGGCTTGTAGCGGGAGGCTTCCTGATCACCGGTGCTTCAGGCGCAGCTAATGAGATTCTGGAGAGGGATTACGATAAATTGATGAAAAGGACGAGGACCCGCCCGCTTCCCATGAATATTCTTTCCGTCAGGGAAGCTTATTGGTTCACCCTGATTATAGCCTTTCTTGGGATAAGTTTGCTTTGGTATTTTACCAATATGATCACCATGTCTCTGGGCGTGCTGAGTATGATCCTTTATGTATTTGTGTACACGCCTCTAAAAAGGGTGGGGCCGATTGCTGTATTGGTGGGTGCGATACCGGGAGCCATGCCTCCTCTTTTGGGATGGACTGCCGCTACAGGGAGCATTTCTTATGAGGCACTGATCATTTTCGGAATCCAGTTTATCTGGCAGTTTCCTCATTTCTGGGCCATAGCATGGGTGGGCGATGAGGATTACAAAAAAGCGGGATTTAAATTATTGCCTTCAGGAGGTAAGAAGGATCTGAATACTGCCATTCAAATCATGATTTATACGCTGTTTCTATTGCCCTTGGGCCTGTTACCGACCTATTTTGGATTTACTGGCCTCAATTCGGGGGTAATCGCAACCGTATGCGGCGTCCTTTTTCTTGCGCAGACCTTTTCTTTGATGAAGGACTGTTCCCGAAAATCCGCGTTGAGGATCATGTTTGGGTCATTCTTGTATTTGCCTATTGTACAAATTGCCTACTTGTTGGATAAAGTTTAGTGAAATGGAAGAGAAATTAGCATTTGTGGAAGGGGCGGAACAGCCATTGGCTATGCATCCCAAAAAATTTGCGCTGTGGCTGTTTATCGTGAGCGTGGTAATGGTGTTTGCAGCCATGACAAGCGCGTATATAGTACGGCAAGCTGAGGGGGACTGGCTGGAGTTTGATTTGCCAAATGTATTTTGGTATACCTCTGTGATCATTGTCCTGAGCAGCTGCAGCATGCATTGGGCTTATGTTTCAGCCAAAAGGAACCTGCTGGATCGGCTCAAGCTGGCGATAGGGGTGACCACGGTTTTGGGAGTGGCCTTTTTGGTTGGACAGTGGTACAGCTGGGTGGCGCTGGTAGACAGGGACGTATATTTCGTAGGAAATCCGGCGGGATCGTTTCTCTATGTTTTTACAGGTCTGCACGCAATACATCTGATCAGCGGTGTGATATTTCTAATTATTGTATTAATTTCGTCCCTGAGAAACCGAATCCATTCCCGGAATATGGCTCAAATGGAGATGTGCGTTACTTACTGGCATTTTCTGGGAGGGCTTTGGTTGTATCTGTTTATGTTTTTGCTATTGAATCATTAAAAGTTATAAGTTAAATTCTTGAATATGTCATCGACTGCTATTGAAATAAAATCCAAGAGAGGGATATGGGAGGGAGGAAACCAGCCCTTGAAAGCCAGTTATGGTAAGCTTATGATGTGGTTTTTCCTTCTTTCAGATATTTTCACTTTTACGGCATTTCTGATTACCTATGGCGCTATCAGGATGAGCTATCCCGCTTACGAGGGAGCTTCAGCGGACTTTGTCAGTTCGAACGAATATTGGCCTATCCCTGAAATGATCTTCGATGCCATCCCATTTGTCCATGGCGTTCATTTTCCGTTGGTATTTGTGGGATTGATGACATTCATTTTGATCATGAGCTCTGTGACCATGGTATTGGCGGTAGAAGCGGGTCAAAGAAATGATAAGAAAGATGTAGTAAAATGGTTACTTTGGACGCTTCTTGGCGGGATTACTTTCTTGAGCTGTCAGGCTTGGGAATGGACCCACTTCATCCATGGTACAGACGAGGGCACCTTGTTGACTTACGTGAATGCCGCCAATCAAATAGTTACCGAAACCGTATTTGGAGCCAACCTCGTAGTTAACGAGTATGGCCCGGCGCCATTTGCCCAGTTGTTTTTCTTCATTACCGGATTTCATGGGTTCCATGTTACCATTGGCGTGTTTCTGTTATTCCTGGCGTTTTATCAGGCAGCTGTTGGTGTATTTGAACAAAGGGGACATTATGAAATGGTGGAAAAAATCGGGCTGTATTGGCACTTTGTGGATTTGGTTTGGGTATTTGTGTTTACCTTCTTCTATTTGATCTAAAACATTAAAATTATATTGCTATGACACAGGAAAGTAATAAAGGAATGGAAGTGCTTCCCAGGGACTCGGCCAAAATCAAAAAGATTTGGATGACCGCCCTCATATTGCTGGTAGTGACTGCTTTTGAATTCGTATTGGCATTTACTATGGAAAGGGGGATACTTCTTTATGTATTGTTCATCTTATTGACGATCGTAAAGGCCAAATATATTATGATGGAATTCATGCACCTGGGGCATGAGGTTAAGCCCTTGTTTTATTCCATCGTGGTGCCCCTTATCTTTTTGGTGTGGCTTATCATTGCCCTGATGAAGGAAGGTGCTGATATTTTGATGATGCGTTGGTACTAAAAATATACACATTTGTAAATGAAGAAACGGTTGGGGGGAATCTTCAACCTTTTTTTTTGTTATAGTATAATATGAAAATGTTGAGGCTTATTCAGGTCATGGTGTTGGTCTGCGTTCTGATGATTCCGGTCCTGATCATACTCTTTTTAAGAGGGTTTTCGAGCAATACATATGATATTCCGGTTTTGTATGAGCATGGCGTCGATGATGCTTTTGAAGAGTGTGGTTTCGTAGACGGCGGGCAGCATTATATTCCCGAATTTACTTTTTTGGATCAGAATCACAATGCCAAGGGGAGATCCGATATGGAGGGGAAAATCACTATCGTGGATTTTTTCTTTACAAGTTGCCCAAGTATATGTCCTGTGATGTCTACCGAAATGGAAAGGGTGCAGGATGTTTTCCGAAATGAGGACGATGTGCAGATTTTTTCCATCAGCATCGATCCGGAATTTGATACACCTGAGGTTTTGGAGGCTTATGCGGAAAGACACCGGGCCCTTAAAGACAAATGGTTCTTCCTCACCGGACCGAAGGAAGAAACCTACCGCCTGGCCAGATGTGGTTTCATATTGCCCACAATTGATGGTAAGGGCGAACCCGAAGATTTTATCCATAGCGATAAATTTGTTCTGGTGGATGACTCAGGCAGGATAAGGGGTTATTACAGTGGAACGGAACGCGATGGCGTGGATCAATTGATACTGGAAACAAAAATTCTGTTATATGGAAAATAACGAGTTGACCTACCGGGTAAAAGAAGGTATGGCTTATAAATGGATTGCTGTTATTTCTATCCTGGTTCCGGTGGTAGTGGCCATACTGCTGTTTAAGCCATCCAGAGTGGACCTGGGCGCTGAATGGGTATACTTTTTACCTCATTTAAACGCAGTAATCAATGGAGCGGCGGCGGTTGCCCTGTTAATGGGCCTGTATTTCATCAAGAACAAAAGGATTGATCTGCACAAGGCTTCCATGACTACCGCTTTCGGGTTGGGGGCCATATTCCTGGTTTCTTATGTCATTTACCACGCTGCAGCGGAGAGTACTTCTTATGGTGGGGAGGGCCTGGCAAGAAGTTTTTATTATTTTCTATTGATTAGCCACATCCTGTTTGCGGCGGTGGCGTTGTTTCCCATTTTGTTGGCATATTATTATGGTTATACAGGAAAATACCATAAGCATAGGGCAGTGGTAAAATATGCTTATCCCATATGGCTATACGTTACCCTAACAGGAGTCATTGTGTATTTAATGGTCAGTCCTTATTATACACATTAAACTTTCTTCCAAAAAATCAGGTTATGCATATGATGAGAAGGATAATTTATACACTGCTGGTTACTGTCGGAATGCTTTTTGGTCAAATGGGTTCTCTCTTTGCCCAATGTGCCATGTGCAGGGCCACTATTGAAAACAATGTAAGCAACGGGGATACAACGGTTGGGGCAGGACTGAATATGGGTATTCTTTATTTATTGATCGCGCCCTATCTTTTAATATCCATCATTGCCTTCTTTTGGTTCCGTAATGCCAGGTCCAAAAAGAAAAAGCTGAGTTATTAATAAGACTTGTTTGGATAAATAAAAAAAGCAAAGTTTGTACAAACTTTGCTTTTTTTGAACCTGTATGTTAAAGAAAAGAAGGGTCATATTGATCATCTCCATCGTGTTGTTGGGGTTTGTATTATCCCTTAACCTGTTATTTGACAGAGAGAAGGATAGCCTGACAGACCATGCAAAAAAGCTGGAGGAGAAGCTGGATACCGTGGTGGAGGAATTTGATGAGGATTACATCAGGATTCTTATGAACAACAGACCCGATAAGCAGGTTTCCTTTGTAAGTTTGAACACCTCCACACAACACCCGTTTTATCTTTTTTCCAGAGAGGGGGACTTGGTTTATTGGTCCGATATAAGTATGGTGCCCGAGTTTGAGGATTTTTCGAGGGCAAAAAAATACCAACTCATTGAAAACAACAAAGGGGTTTACTTCTCCAGATTGAGGAAATTAAACCGCAGCGGAAAAGAATACTGGGTGCTTCAGGTTTATCCTTTATATGATAAGGTAGAGATTCAGAATGACTACTTGAACGCGGGGGAAAATCCGGAAATATTTGGGAATGAAATGTTTTTGCTGTCAGCTGAACCGGAACCGGGATATATGGAAATATATCATGACAGGGATTACCTGTTTTCCGCTTTGTTCAGAGAAGGTTATGCGAGTCCCGGGAGCAACACCAACCAGACGATTCTGATCTTCTTCTTCTCTTTGCTCGGATTAGTGCTGATAATAGGGAGCGATTTTGTAATCACTTTGTGGAGAAAAGGCAGACGTATTCTGGCGACTTTGTATACGGCGGTAATCCTGGGAAGTATCAGGATGTTGATGTTGATCTTTAATTTTCCAAAGGGGTTTTTCAAAACCGGTCTTTTTAATCCAAATGAGTATGCGTCATCCATAATAAACCCCAGTCTAGGCGATTTGCTGTTGAATGTGATATGTTTCCTTATCGTATTCAGTATGTTGATTTCTATCTTGGGAAGAAAGCGTTTTTTGATCAATTTCATCCAGTTCAGAAACAAATATCCCTATTGGCTTTTTTTATTTGCCGCCTACCTGCTTTCCACAGCCTTAATGTGGTTTTTTTTCAGCCTCTTTTCCAATATCGTACAAAACGCCCAATGGAATCTCAACATTCAATCCCTTCCTACCTTCGATTATTACAAGGGCCTTAGTTTATTGATCATTTTTTTGGGAGGGGCAGGTTATCTGTTGTTCTCCATTATAGGCCTGAACATGGTTTTGTATAAGAACCAGGACAACAAATCCTATCCGCTCAAAATTCTGATCTATTTTTCCCTGCCTTTTGTCATAGCACTGAGCCTCGTGGATATGGTGCTCCTGATTGTGTTCATGGCTCACCTGATCCTCTTGGTATCTATTGTAAGTTTCCAGCTCTATGACAATGTTTTTAAACTGGGTCTGAATACATTCCTTACTTTTTTCTTCGGTTGTCTGGTTGGAGCGGTCATTACAGGGACTGCATCCTATCAAAACATCCGTAAAGAGGAAGTCCGAGACAAACAAAAGTTTGCCAACTACCTGTTGATAGAGGAGGATGTCATGGCGGAGTTCCTCTTATCGGATATCATTGAAAAAATTCAGAATGATATTTTTATAAGAAACCGGCTGGCAGACCCCTTCCTCTCCAAGGACCCCATCGAACAGAAGGTGAGAAAAATCTATCTTACCAATTTTTTTGACCAATTCAGCCAAAACATATTTATTTACAACCGGGCAGGAGAAAGCTTTGTGAACCGTAATCAGGCACCGCCACTGGATGACTTGAAAAATACGTATATGAACAGTGATTATGCCACCGGGACAAAGAACCTGTACTTCGTAAAGGCGAGTGAAACAGGGTCGGGAAACAGGTTTTTGGCATTTATAAACATATACAGGGACGCCACTTTTTTGGGAACCGTGTTTATAGAACTTACCCAGCAGCGTATGCAGGCAAGCAGCGTCTTTCCCAAATTGCTGCTGGATAGAAAATATGCGGTGGATATCAATGAGAACAATTTTGATTATGCGGTTTTCAGGGAGGGGGTGCTGCAGTTCAGTTCTGGCGTCTTTAATTACAGAGATCCCCAAATGTATAATTTATTGGACGAAGCAAGCCTATACCAAAAAGGGATTGTTTCCGGTGGTTATCACCATTTTGGAGTAAAGGATGATGAAAATGAGATCATAATATCCTCTTCCCCTTATCCGGCCAACTATATACTTGCGGATATAGCCTTCTTTTTTGTGAGTTACTTGATCTTTACCATGGTATCCATCAGCGTATACCTGTTGTTTTTTGCGGGAAACCAACTTCAATTCAATTATGCCACCAAACTGCAGCTGTATCTGAATTTTGCGTTCTTTTTCCCCATGTTGGTAATCAGCATCATTGCGGTGGGCTTCCTGAGTCATTCTTATACAGAGGATCTGCACCGACAGTATTACGAAAAGGCCACCATCATAAGAGACAACCTCAACAAATACCTTGACGGACAATTCAACAGCGTTTTGAGCAAAGAGGAATTTGTCAATGAGATCTACAACTTATCCAGTGCCACCGGAGCGGATATCAATATTTATCTTCCCAATGGCCTTTTGATGGCTACCAACCAACCGGCTATATTTGAAAAGAAAATTCTGACGACTTTCCTGCATCCAAGGGCCTACGCTACGATCATCGAAGCCCAGGAAAACCGGTTGCTTCAGACTGAGCAGGTAGGCAGGCTAAGTTATAAAACAGCTTACCTGGCACTCAGAGACAGGAACAGACAACGGCTTCAAGCGATCATTGCCATTCCTTTCTTCCAGTCAGAAGAAGAACTCAATGAATTGATAGCTGAGGTTTTCAGCAATATCCTTATCATTTTTGTGGTGATGTTTCTGCTTTTCCTGGTCATATCCTATTTTGTTTCCAGACACCTCACTTATCCGTTCAAACTGTTGACCCAAAAACTTAAATCAACCAACCTGGATAACAATGAATTCATGAATTGGCCTGCCAAGGATGAAATAGGCTTGCTGGTGAATGAATACAATAACATGCTTTTCAAATTGGAAGCAAGCAAGAAGGTATTGGCATCCAATGAAAAGGAGTCTGCCTGGAGGGAAATGGCCAAGCAGGTTGCGCATGAAATCAAAAACCCCCTTACGCCCATGAAGTTGACCCTGCAGCACTTGCTTAGGCTTCAATCCGAAGGCAAGCTGGATAGGGTTCCAAAACTTCAAAAGCCCATCATGTCCCTGATTCATCAAGTAGACACCTTGAGTGACATAGCCACTTCATTTTCCGCATTTGCTAAAATGCCGCTGCCAGAGAACAGGCAGATGGATCTTAAGCAGGTCGTGGTGGAAGCGGTAGAGCTTTTTTGTAACCGGGAAGACGTAGACATCCTGTTTACCGATCAGACCCCCTCTGAAAAGGGTTTAATGATCATGGGAGATGTCAAGCTGTTTGGCAGGGTGATTTCTAATTTAATTATCAACGGTATACAAGCCGTGGAGAAAGGCGAAAAAGCAGAAATCAGGGTCAACCTGTCCTTGGATGATGGCTGGGTTAAACTGGAAATCAGAGACAATGGAAAAGGGATAAGTGAGGAGCTTAGGGAAAAAGTCTTTTTACCAAATTTCAGTACAAAATCCGAGGGTTCCGGACTGGGGCTGGCCATTGCCAAGAGAGGGGTGGAAACTGCCGGAGGCCGTATTTGGTTCGTCACAAAAGTGAGCCAGGGCACTTCCTTTTATCTAACCTTTCCCCTTATTGCTTAATTTTTGAAAAAAGTAAAAAGTATTTTCTTACTTTAGTGGTCTGTTAGTGATTAAGTTATGCGGTTGGTGAGGTATTTTTTATCTTTTTATCTGTTCTTTTCAGGCCTGTTGTTTTTTGCGGAAGCACAGGATTTGACCTGCAAATGGAAATCTTTTCCGGCAGAGGGTGCCTCCTTTTTATTGGATAGCATGTCCGTGCTGCAATCGTCCATAAGTGTCAAAGATCCGGAAGGAAATGGGTATTCCTTTAATTACAATATCAATTCAGGATTCATCACGGTGGACGCCGGAGCAAATGAGCAAGCGGATTCCCTCTTATTCTGTTACCAAACGTTGCCCTACTCCCTGCATAAAGTATATAGCAACAGGACTCTGCTGGAGCATTATGATTCAATGGCTTACTTTAAAGACAAGCGTAGCCAGGCCAGCAAAGTGTTTGATTTCCGGGAGGAGGTCTTTTCGTCACCCAGATTGGACCAATCCGGTAACATGACACGGGGAATTTCCTTCGGTAATGCACAAAATGTTTTCGTGAATTCTTCGCTGAATTTGCAGATGGAGGGTGAGCTTACCGATAATCTGAATATTCGTGCCAGCATCACCGATCAAAATGTGCCTTTCCAGCCAGAAGGGAATACCCAGCAGATCCAGGATTTCGATAATGTATTGATTGAACTCTATAATGACCAGATCAATTTGGCAGGAGGCGATGTGGTTTTGACGCAAAGGAAATCGGAGTTTCTAAGGTACTATAAAAACGTACAGGGCGTTCAATTTACCTCCGATTACGAGATGAACGACCAGTGGAAGGCCTCAACACAACTAAGTGCCTCCATTGCCAAAGGTAAATTTGCATCGGTACACCTTGAAATATCCGAAGGGGTGATGGGGCCTTACCGCATCAGAGGCCCCGGAAATGAACGTTTTGTTATCGTGATGGCCAATTCGGAAAAAGTGTTTTTGGACGGCAAGCAGCTGAAAAGAGGTTTCAACAACGATTATATTATAGATTATAACCAGGGGGAAATCACCTTTACGCCCAATGTGATCATTACCCGGTACTCAAGGGTAAGGGTTGATTTTGAATATGCGGAGAGGAACTTTTCCCGCTCCATCCTGGCCGCTAACCATATCCAGGAAAATGACAGGGTTACCTTTTATGTGAACTATTACAGAGAGAAAGACGATAGAAACCGGCCGCTTTTTATGGAGCTTTCAGCCCGTGACAAGCAACTGTTGGCCTCCGTAGGCGATGATCTGCAGGCAGCGGCCGTACCCAGAATAGACAGTATTCCATTTGATCCTAACCGGATACTCTACAAGAAAGCGACCGAAATGGATGAGAGCGGAAAACTTTATGAGTATTTTGAATATTCCCAGGACCCAGAGAAGGCATTTTATTCCTTGTCTTTTACTGAAGTGGGTGCGGGTAACGGAAACTATAGAAGGAAGCAACAATTGGCGAATGGCGTGGTATATGAATATGTTCATCCCATAAATGGTAACCCACAGGGCAACTTCTCCATAAAATCCCCTCTTCCTGCTCCCAACAAGAAACAGATGGTTACAGCGGGTACGCAGATAAAATTAAGCAACTTTGAAAAAATATACACGGAAGTGGCGCTATCCGATCAGGATGACAACCTGTTTTCGGACTTGGACAACAACGATAATAAAGGTTATGCCCTGAAATCCGGGATCCTCTCCGAAAACAGAAAACTAAAGGGGTTACAAGGATATCAGCTGAACAGCCGCGTGGAAATTGAATACAACTCGGCCAACTTTTCTTTCATTGACCGTTTTAGATACATCGAGTTTGACAGAGATTGGAACTTGGATGCCACGGATTTGGAAGACAGGCAGTCGGAGAAACTGGCAAATGCCTCTGTGGAAATTGCAAAGGACCGCCACAACATGATGGCGTATGGCGTGCATTTTAGAAACAGGGGCACTGTTCTTACGGGCGTACAGCAGACTGCAAAGTATAACCAGCAGCTGGCATCCAGGGTTTATGTGGAAAATGACATCTTCTCCCTTAACAGCCGAATAAAGAACCTTGATTCAAAGTGGTGGCGATATACGGGGGAAATGCGGTACCAATCAAAGCTATTGGTGCCTGGGTACAGGTTAAGTCTGGACCGGAATGCGGTGGTGGATGCCGAGTCAGATTCCGTGGTAAGCACCGCCATGAATTTTTTGGAACACCGTTTTTTCATCAGGACAAATGATACTTTGGATTATACTTTTTTTGCCGATGCCAGCTGGCGGGAGGACCAGTTTCCGGTCAACGGGCAGCTTTTGCCGGATACCAAAGCCTTTACCACCAATTACGGATTGAGTGGGCGGTTTGGCCCACACCAGGTTAAGGGCACTTTTACTTATCGAAAACTTTCTCACATTCATCGGGAACTTCCTGAGGAGTCCACCGTGATGGGAAAAATAGACTATCACAGCAGTCTCGCAGACAACAATATTAGAAAGGAATTCAGTTATGCGTTGGGAAACGGCAGGGAGCTGAGAAGGGAGTTTGTGTTCTTACCCGTGCCCACTGGCGAGGGGACACACACATGGAGGGATGATAATGGGGACGGGGTACAGCAGCTCAATGAATTTTATCCCGCCGTAAATCCCGAAGAGAAAAACTACATCAAAGTATTTATGCCGACAGATGACTACATCCAAGCCTATACCACGCTTTTCAATTATCGGTTGAATGCGAAGTTTCCCGATCAGTGGAGAAAAGAAAAGGGATGGCGGAAATGGTTTTCCAGGTTTTCCAACAACACCGGTTGGAACGTGGAGAAGAAAATCACGGCCGGGGACTTTTTCAGCAGGGTCAGTCCATTGGCCGGCGGAATTGCCAATGAAGATCTGATCTCTGTACGGCAGACCTTTAGGTCTTCCCTGTTTTTCAACAGGTCCTCTCCTAAATTCGGGTTTGATCTCTCCATGTTTAACAGCCAGCACAAACAACTGCTTACCGGGGGATATGAGCATCTGCTGCAAGAGGACTGGCGTCTCAACACCCGTTACAACTTCAGTCAATACCTCAACACCGTTGTTTTATGGAACAAAGGGTTAAGACAGTCCGCCTCGGATTTTCTGGACAACAGGAATTATCGGATAAATCAGCAGATTATTGGCCCCGAAGTGAATATCCAGCCCTCTTCTTTTTTCAGGACTTCGCTTCAATACCATCTTACCAGGAAGCGCAATCTGGCCAATGAAGAGTTTGATGAAAAAGCCAGCCTACACGAGGCTTCCATTAATATCCGATATGCCAAAGCCATTAAAACAACCCTGAATACCCACTTGAGATACACCTATATTGATTACAATGGCACCGTCAATTCCCCCACGGGATACGAGATGTTACAGGCACTCACGCCGGGTAACAACTATATATGGAGCGTAAACTGGCTTCAGAAAATCGGTGAGGGCCTGCAAATGAATATGATTTATGAAGGGCGAAATTCAGAAGGGTTACAACGGATTGTGCATACGGGACGGATGCAGGTTTCTGCCTTGTTCTGATTAGGCATACACGCAGAAATAATGTAACTTTGTAACAATTATTTGGTTGTTATACTAATAATTAAAATACAAACTAATGTCAAAAAGCATTTTGGTGACGGGAGGTACTAAAGGGATCGGAAAGGCCATCGTTCTTGAGTTTGCCTCAAAGGGGTTTGACATATTCACCTGCAGCCGTCACGAAAATGAACTGCTGGGATTAAAAAAAGAAGTAGAAAGCCGGTATTCGGGGTGTTCAGTCCATGTGATGCGGGCTGATTTGTCTCTGAAGGAGGAAACAAAGGCTTTTGCAGCATTCGTAAAAGCCAAGACCCTACCGGATGTTTTGGTAAACAATACGGGTATATTTATCCCCGGTGCCATTCATACAGAGCCTGAGCAAAACTTTGAAAAGACCATGTATACCAATCTTTTCAGTACATACTATATTACCAGGGCTTTTACTGAGGCATTTATCAAAAGAAAAAATGGGCATATATTTACCATAGGAAGTATCGCAGGACTGACTGCTTATGCTAACGGAGGAAGCTATGCCATATCCAAATGGGCCATGTTGGGATTTACAAAGTGTTTAAGGCAGGAATTGCTGCCATATGGAATAAAAGTTACTTCCGTGCTTCCCGGTGCCACCTATACAGCGAGCTGGGAAGGGGTAGATTTACCGGAAGAAAGATTCATGAAACCGGAAGATGTAGCCACTTCTGTATGGGCGGCTTACAACCTTTCTCCCCGTTCTGTTGTTGAAGAAATAGTAATCCGTCCACAATTAGGAGATATATAAAAATGGAGTTGAAAACCCTTATAGCAAAAAGCAAATATTGCAACAGCCTGACTGAATATTCCCGAAGGAAAACCATTCCTGTGAAGGTGGGGGATATCCTTATAGGCGGTGACAATCCTATTGTGGTGCAGTCCATGACTACAGTGGATACCATGGATACCCAGGGTTCCATCGAGCAGTGCATCAGGATGATCGAGAGTGGCTGTGAATTGCTCAGGATTACCGCACCTAGTATCAAAGAAGCTGAAAACCTCCGGAAGATTAAGGATGGGCTTAAGAAAAGAGGGTATTACGCGCCACTGGTGGCGGACATCCATTTTACTCCCAATGCTGCGGAAGTGGCAGCCCGCATAGTGGAGAAAGTCAGGATCAATCCCGGCAACTATGCGGATAAAAAGAAGTTTGAGGTATTTGAATATACGGACGCAAGTTATCAGGCGGAGTTGGAAAGACTCCGGGACCGGTTTCTTCCATTGGTGAAGATTTGTAAAGAAGAAGGGACAGCCATGCGTATTGGCACTAACCACGGTTCTCTTTCTGACAGGATAATGAGCCGCTATGGCGATACCCCAATAGGTATGGTGGAATCCGCGTTGGAGTTTTTGCGGATTTGCGAGGATGAAAATTACCATGATATCGTCATATCCATGAAGTCATCCAATACCCAAGTGATGGTACAGGCATACAGATTATTGGTCCGGAAATTGGATGAAGGAGGTTTTAGACCTTATCCCTTACATTTGGGGGTGACAGAGGCTGGCGATGGTGAGGACGGAAGGGTCAAATCCGCCGTAGGTATTGGAACGCTTTTGGAGGATGGGCTGGGCGACACCGTGAGGGTATCGCTCACCGAGGATCCCGAATTTGAATCGCCGGTGGTGCGCACGTTAGTGGACCGTTATCGGAAGAGGCCCGAAATTTCAGGAATCCCTCCCATCACGGATTATCCCATAAACCCCTTTGAATATAATAAAAGGAGTACAATTGAAGTGGAGAATTTTGGGAATAGCAACGTGCCAAGGGTCATTACGGACCTCTCAACCCTGGAAAGTATCCGGGAAAGCGACCTGAAAAATGTGGGCCATTTCTATTTGCCCGAGCTGGATAAATGGAAAATGAATGACTTGGGTTGTGATTATGTGTATACAGGGAACCATCCCATTCCATTTATGTTGCCAAATGGCCTGAAAGAAATCCAGAACTATCAGATATGGCGGGATCAGGAAGACAAAAAAAATAAATACCCGCTTTTTCGGGTCCGGGATTTCACCCTTCGAAATGATTTTCACCCCAAAATGAATTTTCTTCTTGTAAAAGATGTAGAGATAGAAAATGTATTGCCGTTGGTAAAAGGGAGAAATGATCTGGTCCTTATATTAGAAAGCGACAACGAGCACCTCATGGCCGCGTTGAGAAGGGCTTATGTCACATTGCTCCAAGCGGGTGTAGAACTCCCCGTTATCACCAAAGTAGCCTATGATATCACGGATCAGGACAAGACGATGCTGTACACCGCTACCGATGTGGGAGGATTACTGATTGACGGATTAGGAGACGGTGTCATGATAGGGACGGACAAGCAGAAGTTGGAAAATAACACCAGTACGTTAAACCAGATAAAGTTACATAACTCTGTAAGTTTTGGTGTGCTGCAGGCTGCAAGAACAAGAATGTCCAAAACAGAATATATCAGTTGTCCATCCTGTGGCAGGACGCTGTTTGACCTCCAGGAAACCACCGCAATGATCAGAAAAAGGACCGATCACCTGAAGGGCGTTAAAATTGGCATAATGGGATGTATCGTCAATGGTCCGGGTGAGATGGCTGATGCGGATTATGGATATGTAGGTTCCGGGAAAGGGAAAATCACCTTATACAAAGGAAAAGAAGTGGTAAAAAGAGCTGTTCCATCGGAAAAGGCCGTAGACGAATTGATTGAGATTATAAGGCAGGATGGCCAATGGATCGAACCGGATGTAACAGACTGAGCCATGAGGAGTAGTCAAGAACTGAATAATACAAGCATAGATTATGTCAAATAAAATAAAGGAGTTTTTCCAGTTGGGTGAAGTTGGGGGATATTTTATAAGGGTGTTCAGGAAACTGGACCCTGACCAAAAGTCCAATTTCAACTTGAGAATGATGCATGGCATTAACAGAATATCCATACTCGTGTTTCTCGCAGCTCTGATCTTATGGATTATCAGGCGTCTGGTATAATTATCACCCAAAGCCCTCGCCGATGACCATTGATTTTTTTAGGGACTATTGCCTTTCCAGACCGGGAAGCACAGAGGACACCCCATTTGATGAAAACACATTATGTTTCAGAGTGGGAGGAAAAATTTATGCCATTATTGACATCTATCTTTTTGAAAGCGTAAATCTGAAATGTGATCCCGTGGAGGCTGTCATTCTAAGGGAAAAATATGAAGGGATCGTGCCGGGCTACCACATGAATAAAAAGCATTGGAACACCGTCTATTTCAATGGAAGTGTTCCGGATAAGTTGATACTGGAGCTTGTCGATCATTCCTATGCGTTGGTGTTTAACAGTCTTTCCAAAAAAATTAAAACTCAGATACTTTCATGAGTTATTTAGAGATAAAAGGGCTTTATAAGCGTTTTGATAAAGAAGCGGTGGCACTGGAGGATTTTTCTCTGCAAATAGATAAAGGAGAGCGGTTAGGAGTGGTGGGCGAAAGTGGGTCAGGAAAAAGTACCCTGCTAAAGGTCATCGCCGGGCTTGAAATTCAGGACAGTGGCGAAGTTTATCTAGCAGGGGACAAGGTGTTAAACCCGGCTAAAAAATTGGTCCCGGGATATGACGAAATCCAGCTGGTACGGCAAGATTATGGATTGTACCCTAACTCAACCGTTGAAGAGAACATCAGAAGGCCTTTGCTACAGTACAATAAGGGCTATGCTCATGAGAGGGTGGAATTTCTCTTAGAAACATTTGGAATGAAGCATTTAAGAAACCGTTATCCGCGGGAGTTGTCCGGGGGCCAGCAGCAAAAGGTAGCTATCGCCAGAGCATTGAGCCTCGAGCCGGAGGTGTTGCTGCTTGATGAGCCATTCAGTTCCCTGGATCCCATGCAAAAAAGAGAATTAATGGAAGAGTTGGCATTGACTTTCAGGGAAATCCGGGTTACGGTATTATTAGTTACCCATGATCTCCAAGATGCTTTATGGCTTACCGACAAGCTTTGCGTGATGAACAAAGGCCGGGCATTGCGTATAGGGTCACCCATGGAAATTTATGAAAGTCCTGAAAATGCCTATGTGGCAGGCTTATTCAGCCATTTAAACCCGATACCCGGTACTTTTTCTGATTTTATTAGACCCACGGCCGTTCGACTGGATAAAAAGGACGGGAAATTCAGCGGCAGGGTGGCGCTTCGAAAATTTTTTCCTCAATACAATCTATTGGCCATAAAATTCAATGATATGGACCTTATATGGCAGGTAGAGGATTATACCAGGAATTATGCGTTGAATGAACAGGTCTTTTTGGATTGGAAAAAAAGCCACATCATCCAATTGCATAACTGAAAATAAGGATCATCCCACAAAACCGTTTTTAATCTCGTTTTCAGTGGCTTTTCTTATATTATATACCTCGCCCTCAAAATGGAGATTCATGCCCGTCAACGGGTGATTAAAATCAAGAAGGATCTCTTCCCCCAAGTCTTTGACTACTTTTGCCTGCATAGGGGATCCACTTTCATCTACCAAAGGGAGGAAATTTCCCTCCTGCAACATCTCCGGTTTGAACCCGCGGTCATTGGAGAACTGTGATTTGGGCACCGCCACAATGAGCTCATCATCCGGTCTGCCGTAGGCCTCATCTACTTTTAAAACAAAATTGAATTTTTCACCTGCTATTTTACCCAACAACTTCTTTTCAAAAATTTCAGGAAGGCCGCTGTTTCCATAGAAGAAATAGAACGGATCATCCCCATCCCTTACTTCTACACTATAAGGGATTGAGTCCGGCTCTTCGTTGGTAACCCTGAGTTCGTATGTCAGCCCCACTATCGTGTTCCTTTCGATTTTCATATTTCGTGAAAGCTATCTGGTTCGTTAATAGATAACCCCGCTGATGCTCAGTTTATTGCGGGGTTATCAGACATTATTTATGATCGATGATTGACGAAATTGTCGATTACCTCTTGCGATATGCCGGTGTAGGAATACCCCCCATCATGGAACAGGTTTTGCATGGTGACCATCCGGGTAAAGTCCGAAAACAACGTGACGATATACTCAGCACAGGCTTCGGCTGATGCGTTGCCCAAGGGCGAAACCATATCTGCATAATCAAAGAAATCATTAAAGCCGTCAATCCCTGATCCCGCGGTGGTTTTGGTAGGAGATTGGGAAATGGTATTGATCCGCACTTTTTTCATCTTTCCGTATCTAAGTCCGTAGTTTCTGGCTATGCTTTCCAGAATAGCTTTGGCTTCCGACATGTCACTATAAAAAGGAAATGCCCGCTGGGCTGCAATGTAACTCAGGGCCACGACAGACCCCCATTCATTGAGGAAATCTTTTTTCTCCGCGACCTGCAGCATTTTATGAAAAGAGATGGCTGAAACATCATAGGCTTTCTGGACCCATTCGTAGTTAAGATCTCCATATTCCCTGCCTTTACGGACATTGGGAGACATGCCTATCGAATGTAACAGAAAATCCAAATTTCCTCCTAAATACTCTTTGGCTTCGTCATATAATTTTTCTATATCCTCTACAGAAGTTGCATCAGCAGGTATGATGATGGTGTCGCACGCTTCCGCCAGTTCTTTTATCGCCCCCATTCTCATGGCGATCGGTGCATTCGTTAAAACAAAACGCGCACCTTGTTCTTTTGCTTTAAGAGCAGTTTGCCAAGCAATGGAGTTTTCATCCAAAGCACCTGTTATAATTCCTTTTTTTCCTTTTAATAGATTTTCGGGCATAATTATCACTGTTCAATTAATAATATTTTGCAAATTTAACTAAAATTAGTTAAAATTTTTTTATTTGTCTCTTTTCGATCGGGTTATGCGTGGAGGTCATATGCCCAATAATTCTTTGGCACTTTCATAGGCGGAGGCTGTTGGATTGGACCCTGAAATCATTTTGGCAATTTCCAAAAGTCTTTCCTGTTCCGTCAAAAGCTTGATTTTACTCACGGTTTTGCTGGCACTGTTGTCTTTGTATACAAAATAATGGCGTTCTCCTTTAGCCGCTACCTGCGGCAGATGGCTGATACAGATCACCTGGTGATTGGCGGCGATCTGCTGCATCATTTTTACCATCTGAAGCGCTATCTCCCCTGAAATACCGGTGTCAATTTCGTCAAATATAAGGGTAGGTAACGCCATCTTGTCTGCCATGATGAATTTGACGGCAAACATCAGCCGGGAAAACTCTCCCCCGGAGGCTACCTGTTTAATGGGCTGCGGGGCAATGCCTTTGTTGGCCGAGAAAAGGATATCGATTTCATCCAGGCCGGATGGGCCGGGACTGATATCTCTTCTTGTGATTTCCACCCTTGCATTTTCCATACCCAACTGAGCCAACAGTGTTTCAATTTCTTTGCTGAATGGTTTAAAGGATTCGCTCCTTTTTTTGGAAAGGATTTTGCCTTTTTCCATCATCTGTTCTTCGGCCGAGGCTAGCTGTGTCTTCAGTTTTTGAATTTGATCATCCAGATGATCTACCCGGATGACTTTTCGTTCCAGAGCTTCCTTTAATTGGATCAGTTCAGCATCGGTTTGAAGACCATGTTTTTTTTGCAGCTGATATATCTTGCTTAGGCGCTCCCGGACCCATTCCAATTTTTCATAATCCACATCGATGCCTTGGTCCTCATGCACCAACGTATCCCGGATGTCTTTTAATTCAATCCAGGCACTTTGAAAGCGTTCGCTTAACTCTTCAAATTGAAGGCTGAACCTGCTTAAATAATGGAAATGGTGCTGTATGGCCGTCAGGGATTGCATGGCCCCTGTCTGCTCGTCCTCCAGGAGCTGAAGTATGTGGTTGATTTTGGCTTTGATGTCTTCAGCGTGGTCCAGGATTTCCTGCTGATTCTCCAAGGATTTTTGTTCACCTTCCTCAGGGGCCAGTGAGGTGAGTTCGTCCAGTTGAAACTGGTTGTAATCCGCTTCTTTTTTAAGCTCCTTTGCTTCCTCTTCCAGCGTTTTGAGTTCTGTTTTCTGCCGAGTGTATGTGCTGAAAGCCTCCTGGTAGACAGTTATTTCCCCGGAAGTTTGAGCAAAGGCATCGACAAGGGATAGTTGGTATGAGGCAGCTCCCAATAAAAGGTTCTCATGCTGGGAGTGAATATCCATCAGCGTTTTCCCGAGCTGCCTGAGTGTATCCAATTTTACAGGAGTATCGTTGACAAATGCCCTTGATTTACCGGAAGGTGAAATTTCTCTGCGGATGATACAAATGGGGTCGTAGTCGAGCTCCTCCTCTTCAAAAAAATGCTGTAATCCGTAATTGTGGATATCAAAAACCCCTTCCACCACACATTTTTTGTTCTCGTCAAAAAGTGATTTGGTATCGGATCTGTTTCCCAGAAGCAGTCCCACTGCCCCTAACATAATAGACTTTCCAGCCCCGGTTTCCCCGGTAATCATGTTGAGGGCGGAACTGGGTTCCATTTCCAATTTTTGAATCAATGCATAATTGCCTATGCTAAGGTTGGTCAGCATTTGCAGCGTTTTTCGTTTAGGAGACCAAAAATAACCAAAAATGGGAATTATCCTTTCAATATATCATTGTATTTTCTGGCATTGTTAGGATCAACTTTTAGCAATACTTCCACAGCTTCCTGCCGGATCTCCATAGGTGCAGTCTTGAGAATCTTGCTGATTTCGTCAGATTTGGCATCCATAAAGCTGATAGCCAGTATACTATTAGGTTGAACCTGGTTGGCTTCGGAGACTTTTTTAATGGCTTCCAGTATGTTTTTATAACCTTCTTCGGGTTTTGAAGTCAGCAGATCCAGCCCCCTTCTGTGATATAAATAATACGCATCCCTGATAGGCACCAAAACTTGTGAACCATACAGGTCATTGGAAAGCCAATACCGGTTACGTTTGTCCGATGGGTTTTGGTTCCAGCCCGGTCTGGATGACTGCTGGGCATTGGCTACGATATTCGTGGCAATTTCATAGTATGGGTTGCCGCCCCGGGGCGAAAAGGAATCATAATCCAAACCCAATGCAATGTACGCATAATAAGCAAGAAGTGATGAGATGTTGTTTAAGAATGCGTATCGGTTAAATTCCATCGGTTGGGATTCGATGTATTCAAACGTCCAGTTGCGGTCCGCGAAATTAAACATGAGACTTTCATAATTGGAGCCATATACGGGGCGGACTGTCTGTACCTGAACCGTGGCATTGAATACGCCTACCTGAGGCATATCATTAATGGTGATCAGCATGTTGCCTTTTATTCTCTCCTCGGGCCTAAATTCATCTTCTGTCCAGCTTCTCCCATTGAGAAACTGTTCAAAAGCCCTTTTCATGTTGTCAAAGACATCCCTGTCCTGTGTTCTGGCCCTTTCACTGTTGATGGTGACGGTGAAATTCAGCTGCTGGGACAATACCGGAAAGTTAATAAGCATACATACCAAAAGTACCATGTACCTCATCCCACAGTTTCTCGTATGCATGTCCCTATTCACCATAACTTTTATTTGCTCAGCCTCCTGGTAAATATAACGGTTTTATTCTTTAGTTGTTGTGTCTAAAAGTCTACCCAATTCGTCCAGAATAATTCCTGCGATTTCTTTTTTTGGAAGGACTGAGGTTTTAAGGGAAGGTTTATTCTTAAAAAAAAGTGTTATTTGATTGGTGTCTTTTTGGAATCCGGCACCTTCGTCTTTCAATGAGTTCAGAACAATAAAGTCAAAATTTTTATTCTGGAGTTTTTCCAGGGCGAATTTGGATTCCTGTTCAGTTTCCAGGGCAAATCCGACATGTATTTGCCTTCCGTTTTTTTGGGTCCCTAAAAGATAAGCGATGTCAGGATTTTTTCTAAGGGATATATGGAGTTCCTCATCTGTTTTTTTCAACTTTTCCGTAGCAGGCTGAGAAGGTGCATAGTCTGCTACCGCAGCTGCAAACACTGCTGCATCCATCTTGCCATGGATGGATTGGGCAGCTTTATACATCTCTAGAGCAGTGTCGACAGGTATGGTGCGGATATTGGGATGATTTGCCTTCAGGTGGGTGGGGCCCAGCACCAAATGTACTGCTGCACCCCTCCGGGCGGCTTCTTCTGCCAGGGCGATAC
Source organism: Negadavirga shengliensis (assembly GCF_042652345.1). Lineage (NCBI taxonomy): Bacteria > Pseudomonadati > Bacteroidota > Cytophagia > Cytophagales > Cyclobacteriaceae > Negadavirga > Negadavirga shengliensis. The sequence goes on along the minus strand of NZ_JBHSJJ010000001.1, from coordinate 104,514 downwards.
CCATTTTCCCGCTGGATTGATTGCTGATATACCTTACAGGGTCGATGGCCTCTTGAGTGGGCCCTGCGGTGATCATTATACTTTTTCCTGTAAAAGATGTCTGAGGACAAATAAGCGCATTGACATGGTCGAGGATATGTTCCGGTTCCATCATCCTGCCCTGGCCCACCAGTCCGCTGGCCAGTTCCCCCTCTTCTGCATCCAGAACACTGACACCGTGTGCTTCGAGGGTAAGCAAATTGGTCTTGATCGTAGGATGGAGGTACATGTCAAGATCCATAGCAGGGGCCACCATCACAGGACATTTGGCCGAAAGGTAAGTACACGATAACAGGTCGTCACTTTGTCCGTGGGCAAGCTTGGCCAAGGTGTTGGCAGTAAGCGGTGCAATGAGAAAAAGGTCGGCCCATAAACCCAATTCGACATGATTGTTCCATTCTCCGGTTCCCTCCTTGAAAAACCGGGAGTAAACGGGGTTTTTTGAAAGCGTGGATAGGGTTAGAGGGGTAATAAAATCAAGAGCAGAAGCCGTCATAATGACTTTAACTTCTGCTCCTGCTTTGACAAGGAGTCTTGTGAGGTGAGCCGCTTTGTATGCCGCTATTCCTCCGGTTACCCCCAGCAAAATACGTTTACCGTTCAGGGACATTATTATTTCTCCTGTTCTTCCTCGTCAGGATATCTGAACATCACTTTGTCTTCCATAAACTCTTCCATGGCCAATGTGGTCGGCTTTGGCATCCTTTCATAGAATTTGGAGATTTCTATTTGTTCTTTGTTTTCAAAGACCTCCTCCAAATTGTCTACCGTAGAAGCGAATTCAGACAGCTTATTGTTCAGCTCTTCCTTCATACTGGTAGAAATCTGCTTTGCCCTCTGGGAGATGATATAAATAGATTCGTACAGGTTTCCGGATTTTTCAGCGATTTTGTCCAGATCTCTGGTGATAATGGATGGATTGACTGCCATAATGTATGTGATTTTCTTTTTTTAATTTTCTACGCTTCTCAGGGCCTCGCTGGCTTCTTTGTTCCTCTCTTCCTCTTCAAGCAGCCTCCTGGCTTCGGCGGACCTTTGCTCATATTGGTTCTTCAACTGATAGTAGGAATCCAACTCGGTTTTGGTTTTAGCAATGATATTATCCACTTTTTTCAGGTAATTGCTGTTCGGATACTTTTTCGAAAAGCCATCCCCGAATTCCAATGACTGCTTTAGTCGTTCCTCTTTTTTATCAAAAACGCTTCTCTCTGCATACGCAGAACTTACTTCTACGAGTTTAAAGGCAAGTTCTTCGTTGTACTTACTGTCAGGGAAGGATTTGGCGAAATTCTGGAAATTAATGATGCAAGCCCTATAAAATTCCCCCGGGAAGAGGCCCTCGGTCAGCTTATAATACATTTTTGATTCCTGAAAGGCTTTTTCTTCAAATCTTTTCTGAAGGTCGTCAATCATGCTCAAGGCCCTCTCATAGGAATCCGACTCAGGGAAACGGTTCATGAAAAGCTGGATGGCATTTACCGCATCTTTACTGCTTCTCTGATCTAGATTATAATCCGGAGAATCAAGATACAATGCATATGCGTGCATAAACAAAGCCTCTTCGGCTAGCGGTGAACGGTTATAAGTGTCAAAAAAAGTTTTGAAATAGCCAGCCGACTCAATGTACCTTTTTGTTCTGAAGTGGGCATAGGCGTAATTAAATTCCGCCAACTCCGCCTTTCCGCTTCCCCTGATGACCGGCAGGACCCGGTCATATAGAATGATGGCTTTATTGTGGTCCCCCTTGTCATAGTATTTGTTGGCTGCCTCATATAACTCATCCCAGTTGGTGCTTTTTTCCAGTTTATAGAATTCACCGCAACCGTAGAGCGAACAACAAGTGACGAATAGGACGATATAGCTACTTATCTTCATAATTTTGACCTGCAAATATATAGGATAATTTGTTTGTTATCAAGAATATCCCGACCAAAGGGTTTCAAGAGTATAGAATCTTACCTCTTTACAACGAGTTTTTTGGTGATGATATTTTTATTATCGACAATCAATGTATAAAAATATACACCCGGGTTCAGGTCGCTGACCGTGATCACCAAGGTGGTTTGATTGGGGTCCAGATTGAAATCATATATAGGATTGCCGATAAAGCTGTTGACTACTATTCTGGCATTGGCATTGGGGTTTTTGATTTTGTAGTCCAGTTGGGCGGTTCTGCTGCTTGGATTGGGGTAAACACCGCCGATGTCGATGTCTTTGTGGGTGACTTCCTCTCCGCTTGCATCTGAACTCACATTGTATATTCCTTCTACCAAGAAGGCATCTCTGGCACTGTCCGTATTGAAGAAATGGAGATCAAAAGTGCCCCTGGTTTCTATAATGCCCAAATCAAACTCAATATAAAGATCGGTATAAACCTCTCCTGGCTCCAACTTGATCTTGATTTTAGAAAGATCTTTTTTAGGATCATAACAAATGTCTCCCAAGCAGATCTTCATCCTTTGGGATGAACCGATATTGCCTCTCAGGTAACGTAAGAAATATTCTTTGGTTTGATCTGAATCGTTCTGCAAAATAAGGGACTTCCTTTGTGACGTGTTGATTTTTCCATTGAACTCTACTTTCTCGCTCAAAACGCGCACTTGCCTTGCCTCAGTGATGTGCTGGGTCAGGAAGACGAGCGGCATGATCAGTAAAAGTAAAGTCTTCATGTAAAATTAAATCGATAAGCCTGAATTTTTATTTATTGCTGTTATTATATACGTATAAAAATACCAAATTGGTTCCAGTTTTGGTGCATAGAAGGGTTAAAATATGTTAAGTTTCGCAAAATTTTTTATTTGTTCATTCGTTTCTCTTTGTTTACCGTCAAACGGATTTATTAAAAATGGGCGTCGTTTTCGGCGTCAGCCTTATTTCTCCAGTTCGTTTTTTATCTGGTCTTCATCAGGATAAGGCAGGGATACATCCGGGATATCGAAGAAATTAAATTCGTCCTCTTCCCTTTTTTTAGGAGTCCTCCAGTCATTGATCGTCAGCATGGTAGGGCGCTCTTCTTCTCTCCAGACAAAACCTTTTAATCTTTGCTGATCATCTTTGATCATATGGGGAGGGGTGAATGAAGCCTCGGGTTTGATGGAGTGGCTGATTTTAGTGGCCCGGCCTTCGCTGAAATGCATAATGATCCGCCCGCACAACAGTTTGTTTAAGCCTTTGAAGGTAGTGTCGTTTTCAAGGGCGAAATACAGGGACTCCCCGTTGCCCTCCACATCCAGTTTGCTCATCTGACCCTCCACAAAGAAACCGGTCATTTTTCGGCCTTTTATCTGATTGAAATTAGACAAGGTGTCTTTCGTGATCGCAAAGGCGTTGTCTTTTAAATAAGTCCTGTCGATTTCCTGATTTACGATAAGGAAATTAATGCTGTCTGCTGTTATTTGGCTCGCGTTGTTCCACAACACCGGATCCCCAAACAGGTAGATGGTGGAATCCGCATAACGGTAGGCCATGGAGTCCGATCTTCCTGCCAGTTCGGATTTAATCATTCTCATATCAGGAAAAGCCAGCATGTACCGGTTTTCCGGGTCCTCGCTGTCTTGAGTGATCAAAGTATCGGCAATCATATAAAGGGTATCCAATTCAAAATATCTCCTGACCAGGGCATTTCCATACACTTTGGAAAATTGTTTGTCTTCCCAATATTTCCCTTCCTCTCCGAAGACCTCAACGTCCCTTTCTTTATGATAAATACTTACATTTTCTATCGCTTCATAATACTGGGCCAATTCATCGTAAAAAAGGATTTCACCATATACTTTGCTGGTTTCTGTTTCCACATCTCCGTCATAAAACCTGAAGAGTTTGTTCTCAGTATCGTAGAAACTCCCCCTCCTGGCATTTAATTTATTGCCCTCCTTGGATTGGATGTTGGTAATACCTTCTGTTTCCGCAGTTTTGGGTATGGTGAAATAATAGAGCACGTTGGATTTTAAGGTATAATCTGGGTTTTCCAACACCACCTGTTCTGTAAAGGTGATTTTCTCGATTTGGGTTTGGTACAGCCCTTTTTCACTGGTCAGGACGTTGGTGCTGTCCACTACTTTGCCGGAGTTGAAGTAATTGGCCTCGCCGTTTTCTCTGTTGTAGTCTAAAAAATCCGTATACAAGGTGGTTTCTTTATTCACAAACACCACGTCGTTTCTGAGTTTGGCGATTTGCGTGTTGCCGTTATATTCCGCATAGAAGCTGGTGACGGTCACAGGGTCTTCCTGATCCACTATTTTTACCCGCCCAAATAATTTGGCCAGGTTTTTCTGTCCGTAAAAATGGGCAGAATCACAGTAAATCAAGGAATTCTGGTGTTTCATGATCACATCATCGATCAACCTGTCAAAGCCTTTTCCCCCTAACAGGCTCTCCGCCTGCAGGATTTCCAGCCGGTTGTCCTGGTTTTGCGCGGACTGGGCCAAAAGAGGGGAGCAGATGAGCCAGAAATACAGGGGAATGAATATGGGTGTGACTTTGATCATCCTAATGAATTTGCGAGGCAAAATTAATATAAAATGGTATTTTTGATTTATGTTGGAGAAATTTATACATCATGTACGTGAAAATAAAATATTGGATGTCAACGCGTATTATTTGTTGGCTGTAAGCGGGGGGATCGACAGTGTTGCCTTGGCCCATTTGTTGGAACGTGCAGGCTTTGGCTTTGGTATGGTGCACTGTAATTTCCAGTTGAGGGGAGAAGAAAGTGAAGGCGACGAGGCATTTGTAAGACAGTTGGCCGCTGATCTGGGAGTCGAAATCATGGTCAAAAGGTTTGACACGGAAGCTTACAGGGCTGAGCAGGGGGGGTCTGTACAGATGGCGGCGCGTGATCTGCGCTACGCGTGGTTTTCAGCCCTGATGGACAAGCATACTGCCGATGGGGTAATACTCGCCCACCATGCCGATGATCAGGTTGAGACGGTATTGTTGAACCTTTTGAGAGGCACAGGAATAGAGGGTGTCTACGGGATGGCAGACATAAGGGAAGGGTTTATCCGGCCCCTGTTGCCGTTTACCCGGAAAGAGATTGCCGATTTTGTGAAAAAAGAGGAATTGACATGGAGGGAGGACAGCAGCAATGAAAAAGACGACTACAAAAGAAACTTTCTGAGGCATCGCATTATTCCGCTTCTGCATGAATTGGACCCTAAATCGGGGGATATTTTGCATGAGGGGTTCAGCCGGATCAAGGATACCGGAAAAGCTTTTTCTTCCCTTTTTCAGAAATGGAAGAAAGAGTATGTGAAAGAAGAAAAAGGGTTTGAATACTTGTGTTATCAGGATATTGAAGGCCTTTCCGGCCAGAAGTCATTGTTGTACTACTGGCTTAAACCGAGGGGGTTCAGTTATATGCAGGTGAAGGACATGATGCGTTCCAAACTCAGGCAGGAATCCGGAAAGCTTTTTATTTCTGACCGGTACATTCTGAATCTTGACAGAGACCGGTTTATCCTAGGGCCCGGAAAAGAGGAAACAGGGGATATCCCGTTGGAGAAATACGATATTGGGTTTGAGTTGGGTGAATCAAAATATATCATGCTGACCATACCCTTGCCACAGGATATTGACAGATCGGTAGAGAACGCAATGATTGATAAAGACCTTTTGGATTTTCCTTTGCTGGTGAGGGGCTGGCGGGAAGGGGATAAGTTTTGTCCATTGGGGATGAAGAACTTTAAAAAATTAAGTGATTTTTTGATAGATTTGAAGGTGCCATTGATAGAGAAGAGAAGTGTGAAAGTGTTGTGTTCCGGGGAGAATGTGGTTTGGGTAATAGGCTACAGACTCGATGACAGGTTCAAGGTCAGCGGCGCCACCCGTTCTGTTCTGTATATTAAAAAAGCTGAAAATGTATAATCCATTTAGAAAAACCTATTCTCAGTCGGAATTGGAACAGTTTAAGTTTTTGTCGAAGATCAAGTTTTTTGAGCGGCTGAGGTACTCGGAATTGTCGGTGTTTTTGCCCGCGATACACCGGAGAAAATATGAAAAGAACGAAGTCATCTTTTTCAGAAATGATCCCAGTCAGGCACTTTATATTCTTGAAAAAGGTGAAGTTTCGCTCAACATCGATATCAAATCCAATTTTGAGTCCATCATTACTTTGAGATCCAGCGGGGCCTTTGGGGAAAATTCCATGCTTGAAGGATCAAAACGCATCTATACGGCCATTGTCCAGTCGGAAGAGGCATGGCTATGGGTCATACCCAATTATGCTATATTGGAAATTTTTAAAAATAACCCGAAAATACAGGCCAAAATGATGACTTCTCTGGCTGAATTTTACAACCAGAATAATAACCGTTTGTTTTCCTCTTATCTGAATTCATATGGGTTTTTCAATCTCGGCCAAATGTTTGAATAATTCGGGGGTTTGCTTCATAAAAAGGCCTTTCTTTAATATCTTAGCGCAAATTTTGAAAAAAACATTCAATCTAAACCGATTATAAATCATGACTAAAGTAACCGTAGTGGGAGCCGGAAACGTAGGGGCTACCTGCGCTGACGTATTGGCTTACAGGGAAATTGCTGAAGAAATAGTTTTAATAGATATTAAGGAAGGTATTGCCGAAGGTAAAGCATTGGACATTTGGCAAAAAGCCCCTATCAATGTCTACGACAGCAGGACGATAGGAAGTACCAATGATTACAGTAAGACAGCGGGTTCTGATGTGGTGGTGATCACCTCGGGCCTGCCCAGAAAACCCGGTATGACCAGAGACGATCTGATCGAGACCAATGCCGGCATCGTCAAATCGGTTACTGAGAATGTGGTTAAATATTCTCCCGAAGCGATCATCGTGGTGGTTTCAAATCCACTGGATGTGATGACTTATCAGGCACATATTACTTCCAATATGCCCCGTACCAAGGTGATCGGTATGGCGGGTATTTTGGATACCGCAAGATACAGGGCATTTCTTGCAGAGGCGTTGGACATTTCTCCCAAGGAAATCCAGGCCATACTCATGGGCGGACATGGAGATACCATGGTGCCCCTGCCAAGATATACCACAGTAGGAGGTATACCCGTTACGGAGTTGATCGAAAAAGATAAACTGGATGCCATTATCGAAAGGACTAAGTTCGGTGGCGGGGAACTTGTCAAATTGATGGGGACTTCAGCGTGGTATGCACCGGGATCTGCCGCTGCCCAGATGGTGGAAGCCATCATCAAAAACCAAAAAAGGGTGTTCCCCGTCTGTATAAAACTGGACGGTGAATATGGCATTGACGATTGCTATTTGGGCGTGCCGGTGATATTGGGCAAAAACGGTGTGGAAAAAGTCATTGAACTGGACCTGAATGCGGAAGAAAAAGAGTTGTTGGAAGTATCCCGCTCTCATGTGAAGGAAGTAATGGCCGTATTGGAAAAAATCGGGAGCAATTAAAACATTATAGATCCGAATCATTGAAAAAAATCCCAATATTTATTGGGATTTTTTTGTATACTTTCGTTGGTTTAAAAAAATGAGGCAGTGGGTCAACTAAAAAATGTCCTTGGGATAATGTTGGTGCTGGTTTTGCTTGTCGCAGCATACCTGGTTTTCAGGACTGATGTTTTGCAGGCCAAAGTGGATGGCGCAGACCTGGTGTCTGCCAATGCGGTGTTTGTCTTCGAGACCTACGAACCGGTCAGCGTATGGAACCAACTGGTGAACCAGCCGATTTGGAGTAGATTGACCGAATTGCCTGCCTTAAAGGCATTGGAAGCCCAGTTGATCCATCTGGACAGTCTGGCCGGGAAATCCGGAAACCTGGATAAAGCATTCAAAGGACATAAATTCACGGTATCCCTGCACCCCGTCGGCAGAGAAGAATACGGTTTTTTGTTCTCCGTAACTTTTCAGGATAAAGGTTTTTTGGAGTTTCTTAAGGATATGGAAACCCGGATGGGTGGGCAGGTAAATGTCAAAACCAGAAACTACAGCGGCGTCACTATTTATGAATCCACACCCCGTACCAGCCATGGCAAAACCTTTACCTATGCGGTGTATAAAAACGTGTTGATAGGCAGTTATGCTTCATTTTTGGTGGAAGACGGCATCCGTTATGGCATGTCCGGTGAATTGAAAAGCTTCAGGGAGGGATTCCCTCACCTGTATAAACATCAGCCCCAGCCCTCAGGAAGTGGGATATTGAGGATCACTGGAAATGGATTTGCAGGGTTGGTTGATGCTGTTTCTTCGGAAAAGGGGGACGTACTGGTGAGAGAACTGTCTGACAACGGCTTTTCAGCCAACTTACTGCCGGGTTTTACAGACACTTCAGTATTGTTGAGGGGGGATTTGTTTGTGGATGGAGAAGCAGGTTTTACAAGCAAGGTTGGAAGAAAGTTCAATAAAACCGTATTTGCCAATCAAATCAGCAACAGAACTGCTGTGCTTCATCAGTACCTGATAGATAATCTGACTGATTTTAAGTTTCCTGTCAACAAAGCTTTTGAAGCAAGATCCACGGTTAAGGCAGAGCTGGAAGAGGAGTTTGCGGTTGAAGCGTTTTTCAGCACGCTTTCCGGTGAAATTGCTTTGCTTACCGAAGAAGACTTCTCCACGGGCAATATGAATAAAGTGTTGTTGCTGAAAAGTACGGATGCACTTAAATCAAGGGGATTTTTATGGAATTTCAGTATAAAGCAGCACCAGGGGGAAACCTCTCAACTGTTTCGGGAAATGTATCTTGGTCATGAAATTTTTTTAATGACAGCGGAGGAGTTTCCAGCCTATTTGTTTGAGGGGAATTTCTCGGGATTTTCAAATACTTATATTACGGTAGTGGACAATACACTGGTATTGGCCAACAGCATCAGGGCCATCAAGAATTTTATAGATGACATATACAATGACAATACATGGGGCAAATCCCTGGCCCAGAAAAAAAGATTGGATGCACTGGACCGTGAGTTTCCCTATCATGTGTTGATCAACAACGAAAAGTTTTATACTACCCTTTCGGCCAATAGCGCGGCTTCGTGGACTTCTCTTTTTCAAAAATATGCTCCGTTGTTTCAGTCTTTTAAGCTTTTTTCTTTTGGCATGATTCCCGAAAATGGAAAGGTCAAGCTAAATGCTGCATTCGAATATGAATTAGGCCCTCAACTCCCCGGAAAGGCCCTTCAATTGAATGAAATCCGGGCTACCTCGTTTGATAAACCCATCATCAGCGCGCCTGTGGCCCTTCAAAATTTTAATGACCGAAGTACAGAATATCTCATCCAGGACGAAGACCTGGGTATTCACTTAGTGAGCAGCGAAGGGGAAGTTGTCTTCTCTTATTTCTTAGGGGAAAGAATGTTGGGACAAGTTTATCAAATTGATTATTACAAGAATAACAAATTACAACTGGTTTTCGCTACCGGCAACGGCATATATGCTTTTGACAGGTTTGGGGATCTATTGCCCGGTTACCCTATACGGTTCAGGGGAGAAGGCCGGCTGGAGTTTTTTGATTTGGTGGATTATGACAACACGAAGGATTACAGGTATTTTCTGGCTGACAGTCTTGGCAATCTCTATGTTTATGACCAATATGGGAGCCTTTTGGATGGATGGGACCCGAGACCTACATCCGGCCCTTTGTCCGTAAAACCCTCTCACCACCGGATCCCCTCCTTGGGGGACTATATGGTGTCACTCCATAAAAACGGTAATTTGGCTTTATGGAATAGGAAAGGTGAATCCAGGACAGGAAGTGCTGTCCGTTTGGGAGAATCACTTTCTTCTGAATATGCATTGGAGGAAGAGGAGGTTTCCACATCGTCCAGAATCGTAACGTTGAACGATGCAGGAGAGGTAGTAAAAGCCAACTTTAAAGGGGAGTTGACCTATCGAAACCAGTTACTGAGGCCCGATAAGGACACCAGGTTCAGGCTGGTGAAGGATCAAAACGGGCTCCGTTTTACATTCGTAATAGAAGAATTCAACAAACTGACGGTTCTTGACCGAAGAGAAGAAATCGTGTTCGAAAAAAATATGTCAACAGACGATCTGGAATTTCAGTTTTTTTCATTTGGTGCCGATAACAGGATATTTGTAGTAATCGATAAGATCCAGGAATTTACCTATTTATATGATGGCAGCGGCGCCTTAATCAACCAGGTGCCATTGAATTCCGGGAAAAGCATATGGATCAGTTATTCGGGAAGCAGAAACGAATATACCATTATGGCGGTTCATGAAAACCGGCTTTCCGAATATAGATTGCCCTTGTAAAACTGGCAGATAGAGGGATAAATTTTTACCTTAGCGCGGCAATTAATATTTCGAAAAAATGGGAGTACATACGTTTAAGTTTTTAATATATATCTTTTTGGGACTGGCTGCGGGACCTCTGCATGCCCAATTCTTTGATGTCTCCCCCCCGGCGGCTTTGGATACCAGCGATCACAACAACCTGAGTACCCCTTATCATGCTACCCTTACTTTTTTTTATAACTTAAGTGAAGAACACTATCATCCGGAAATCGCGGCTCAAACACTTAATTTGAGAGGACAGGACCGGTATTTTAACGCCGAATCAGCAGCGATAAAACTGAAGCAGATTTTTGACGGCAGGGGAATTTATGTGCGGATAAATGAAGTGCCTAATGATCCGGATTTCAGAGATACGCTACGGAATAACCAACATTTGTATTTCTTCGATGAGCTTGCGTTACCGGCCATTTTTTTGGAAAAGGTTGGGGATCAGTGGAAGTTTTCGGGATTTACCGTGAATCAAATTGAGGCGCTTCACCAGGAAACCTACCCTTTCGGAACGGCGCGGCTCTTGAATTTGCTGCCTAAACTTGGAAACCGGGTTTACTTTGGGCTGCATTTCTGGCAGTTGGTGGGCATTTTCTTTTTGATACTGATCATCATTACCAGTCACAAACTATTCACGTTCATTGTGGATAGAGGAATTTATTATATGCTTACGAAGGCTGGCTACGGACATGTGGCCGAGAAATACCTGTTGCCGGTGGCCAGAGTAGTCAGCATTTATATTATTGTGTCGCTGCTGGCGATTTTTGTTAGGGTATTACAGCTTCCTATAACCGTGGTCTCCTGGATCACCATTCTGTTGAATGCCGCTAAGCCATTCATTGTTACGATTATTTTTTACAAACTGGTAGATGTTTTTTCTGCTTATCTCGCAAGGATGGCCGAGAGAACGACTTCTACGCTGGATGATCAGCTGGTACCTTTGGTAAGAAAAACGCTTAAGGCATTTGTGATTGTCGTTGGGTCGTTATTTATCCTTAAGTATGGACTAAGGGTAGACATTGTGCCGTTTCTGACGGGGCTCTCCATTGGGGGGCTGGCATTTGCACTGGCGGCGCAGGATACCATCAAAAACTTTTTTGGATCGGTCATGATCTTTATTGATAAGCCTTTTCAGGTAGGTGACTGGATCACCAGTGGGGATGTCGATGGCACGGTGGAGGAAGTGGGGTTCCGTTCGACCAGGGTGCGTACTTTCCGTAATTCCCTGATGTACATCCCAAACGGAAAAATTGCGGACGCCACCATAGACAATCACGGGTTACGGAAATACAGGCGTTTTTACACCCAGATTACGATTACTTATGATACGCCTCCGGAGCTGATAGAGGTGTTTGTGGAGGGATTGAGAGAAGTGGTCAAGAACCATTCCCAAACCAGAAAGGATTATTATAACATTTACCTGAATAACCTTTCTGCATACAGCCTTGATGTGATGTTCTATGTGTTTTTCGAGGTTCCAACTTGGCCTGAGGAGTTGAAGGCGAGAGAGGACCTGTTGCTGTCCATCATCCGCCTGGCCAATCAGCTTGGGGTTCGGTTTGCGTTTCCCACGCAGACCTTGCATATGGAGAATTTCCCGGAGAAAAAGGGGCTTACCCCCATATATGAAGACGGGAAAGCCGTTTATGAAAAGCGGTTGCAGCAGTTTATCAGCGGAGAATCCGGAAAGGCCTAATGTCAAGTCAAGGATGGATTTCCTTGTTAACAGGCCAATCTTATGTCCACCCATTCCCCTGATTGATAAGGATTTCATGAAATGATCCAGATCATCGAATCGTTTCCCAAATCGTAATTTCAGCCAAATTATTCTCATCCCTGTTGTCTGCGAGGATTACACCAAAAAGACTTCTATACCCTTTTCTTCCAAGGTGCTTACGTAATGAGGGGAAAGGGCCTTGTCGGAAATAATGATATCAATGTCTTCCAGGGAGGCAATTTTCCCAAATCCTTTTTTCCCGAATTTGCTGGAATCAGCCAGGATGATGGTTTTTTGGACTGCCTGGATCATTTTGGAATTTAAATGCGCCTCCATCATATTAGAGGTGGTTAATCCAAAGTCCGGATCAATACCATCCACACTGAGAAACAGCTTGCTACAGGCAAAATCCCTGACCATTTCTTCGGCAAAATGACCTACTACCGAACTGCTGCTTTTCCGGACCACCCCTCCCAATTGTACCAGTTCCACGTTTGGATAGTCCACTAAGGTCATGGTCACGTTCATGGCCCCCGTCAGTACGGTGAGCGGAAAATTTTTAGGGATAGCCTGTGCAAATGCCACAACCGTAGTGCCCGAGCCAATGATGATCGCTTCATTTTCTTTTAACATCGAGGCGGCCTCTTTGGCGATTGCCTGTTTCTCTTCTACATTCACCAGTTTTTTTTCATTAACCGAACGGTCGTTGACGTAGGGGGCCACCGGTGTCGCACTGCCATGCGTACGGTAAAGCAAACCTTTGTCCTCCAATATCTTCAGGTCTTTACGCACGGTCACCATCGTGACGTTCATCTCTTTGCTGAGCTCGGCCACGCTAACATATCCGGCCCGCTGCAATTTGTCCAGTATATATTTATGTCTTTCCGCGATTACCATTTGCTTTTCAAATTAAGAAATATTTACCAAAGTAAATAGATGGAAATAATTTTATTTCCTTTTGATTACTTTTTGTTTCTTTTTGTATTACTTTAGTAGCAGAATTAGGAAATAATGGATAGAAATGAAAACCTGAAATTTGTTGGTGATCCTGATCAGGTATGGGATTTGGCAGTAATAGGGGGAGGGGCTTCCGGGCTTGGTGTTGCTTTGGACGGCCTGTCCCGGGGGCTAAAAGTGCTTCTTCTGGAGAAAGCGGATTTTGCCAAAGGCACATCCAGCAGAAGCACCAAATTGGTACACGGTGGTGTACGGTACCTGGCTCAAGGGGAAATCGGGTTGGTTTTGGAAGCCCTGAAAGAGAGAGGCCGGTTGTTGCGAAACGCGCCGCACCTTACAGAAAACCAACCTTTTATCATACCTGTGTATTCGGTATTCGACAGATGGAAATATTCCTTGGGACTAAAAATATATGACTGGATGGCGGGGAGTTTGAGGTTAGGAAAATCGCGGTTTATCTCAAAAGAAGAAACGATCAATCGGCTTCCGGCGGTAAAAAGAGACGGGCTAAGGGGAGGGATAGTTTACCATGATGGCCAATTTGATGATGCCAGGTTAGCGGTAATGATTGCCCTGACATGTAATGAGATGGGGGGATGCATACTGAATTATGCCAGGGTCAATAAACTGACCAAAAATGAGAAAAGGAAGATTGACGGCCTTGTCTTCCGGGATTTGATCAATAGACGCAATTACCGGGTTAAAGCCAGATCTGTCATCAATGCCACTGGCGTTTTTGCCGACAAAATTTTGAAAATGGACCATCCGGACGCTGAAAAAATGATACAGCCCAGCCAGGGAGTACATCTGGTTTTGGATAGGGCCTTCTTGGGAGGCAAGGATGCGCTGATGATTCCGCAGACTTCCGACGGCCGGGTGCTTTTTGCTGTTCCCTGGCAGGGGAAACTGGTGGTGGGAACTACTGATACGCTGAGGAAAAAGCCTAAGTTGGAACCCAGGCCTTTGGCCTCCGAGATAGATTTTATCCTCGATACTGCCGGACAGTTTCTTTTACAAAAACCTACAAGGGAGGATGTGCTTTCGGTTTTTGCCGGACTTCGTCCACTGGCTGCCCCTAAAGAAGGAAGTACAAAAACAAAAGAGATTTCGAGAAGTCATAAAGTGCTGGTGTCAGATAGTAACCTGATAACCCTGACAGGAGGAAAGTGGACTACTTTTAGAAAAATGGGCGAGGACACCGTGGATAAGCATTTCAGTTTACACAAACTTAAAAATACCGGCAGTCGGTCCGCAGATTTAAAACTTCACGGACATACCAACCAAGCTCCTGAGGGACATATGAGGGTCTATGGTTCGGACGCACAGAAGGTATTGGATCTTCAAAAAGAGTGCCCTGACCTTGCAAAGCCACTCCATCCGGACTATCCCTATACCAGGGGTGAGGTGATATGGGCGGTGAGGGAGGAGATGGCCCAGAGGGTAGAGGATTTTTTGTCCAGAAGAATAAGGATATTGCTTTTGGATGCATGCGCTGCCATGGCCATGGCAGAAGAGGTGGCTGAACTCATGGCGGCTGAATTAGGTAAAGATAAAACCTGGATAGCGTCAGAATTAGAGGAATTTAATAAATTAGCGAAGAAATATTTAATTGATTGACGAACACCCATGAGCCAAAATAACCAATTCATCATGGCCCTGGACCAAGGGACCACCAGTTCCAGAGCGATTATTTTTGATAAAAACGGCCATATAATGGCCATCGCCCAAAAGGATTTTGAACAGATTTTTCCCCATACCGGTTGGGTGGAGCATGATCCGAAGGAAATATGGTCTACACAAGCCACAGTAGCAACAGAGGCGATTACGAAGGCCAATATCAGTCCCCATCAAATTGCAGGGATAGGCATTACGAATCAGCGGGAAACCACCATACTTTGGGACAGAAATACCAGTGAACCTCTGTATAACGCCATTGTATGGCAGGATCGCCGTACCTCAGCTTACTGCAATGAATTAAAGGAAAAGGGACATGTAAACCTGGTCAGCGAAAAAACGGGGTTGGTAATCGATGCGTATTTTTCCGCCACCAAAATCAAGTGGATATTGGATAACGTGGAGGGTGCCAGAGAAAAAGCCGATAGGGGCGAAGTGTGTTTTGGAACCGTGGATAGCTGGCTGATATGGAAAATGACAGGAGGCAAGGAACACCTCACCGATATTACGAACGCCAGCAGAACGATGGTATTTAACATACACGAGCGCTGTTGGGATGAGGATTTGTTGACCCTTTTTGAAATTCCAGCATCAATTTTACCGGAAGTGAGATCCAGCAGCGAGGTCTACTGTACCACCTCCGGAAACCTGTTGTCGGCCAAAATTCCGATTGCAGGCATTGCGGGCGATCAACAAGCGGCACTTTTCGGTCAATTATGCACCCGCCCTGGCATGGCCAAAACCACCTATGGTACCGGCTGCTTTTTGGTAATGAATACCGGGGATAAGCCGGTCAAGTCAAGGAATAAGCTGTTGACCACCATTGCCTGGCAGATCGGGGATAAAGTAGACTACGCGCTGGAGGGAAGTGTATTTATAGGCGGCGCCGCCATACAGTGGCTGAGGGATGGTGTTTCCATCATAAAAGATGCTTCTGACAGTAAGGAGATGGCCGCTGGACTGAAAGATAACGATGGGGTATATTTTGTTCCTGCATTGACAGGGCTGGGAGCTCCGTATTGGGACCAGGACGCCCGGGGTACGTTCTTTGGCATTACCAGGGGGACTACCCGTGCCCATATGGTCAGGGCGGCGCTGGAGGCCATTGCTTATCAGGTCTATGACGTCCTGAAGGCTATGGAAAAAGATGCCGGGGAAGCCACCGAAGAAATGAGGGTGGATGGAGGTGCTGCCGCTAATGATTTTTTGATGCAATTCCAGGCTGATTTAAGCCGGTGTGTTATAAAAAGGCCCCAGATCACAGAAACCACGGCACTTGGAGCGGCTTATTTGGCGGGCCTTGCTGTGGGATACTGGAACAGCGAGGAGGAAATCAGGAATCTGTGGAAAGCCGATAAAACTTTTGAACCGAAGGCGGATGAGCATGAAATCAACAGGCTGCTGCACTTTTGGCATAAAGCAGTAGAAAGAACACTTAATTGGTTAACGGAATAAATCATGAACATTTTTGTAGCAGAATTTGTAGGGACATCCTTGCTTTTGGCGATGGGCTCCGGGGTAGTGGCCAATGTAGTCCTGAACAAAACAAAGGGCAATAATTCCGGCTGGATTGTTATCACCACGGCGTGGGCCTTGGGTGTCTTTATCGGAGTAGTGGTAGCTGGTCCATACAGCGGAGCCCATTTGAATCCGGCCGTCAGTGTGGGTTTGGCAATTTCCGGCGATTTTGAATGGGCGATGGTTCCCAAATATGTGCTGGCCCAGGTGCTTGGGGCCATGTTTGGTTCCGGGGTGGCTTGGTTGGTTTATAAAGACCATTTTGATGTCACTGAGGATCCGGGGCTGAAGTTTGCGCCCTTCGGCACGGTACCTGCCATCAGAAACACACCTTCTAACCTTATTTCTGAAATAGTAGGTACATCGGTTTTGATTATTGTCATTCTTTATTCAACCGATCCTATGATCGAAGACGGTACGGGCACCCCCATAGGCCTGGGGTCGCTGGGGGCTTTGCCGGTCGCTTTTTTGGTATGGGTAATAGGTTTGGCCTTGGGGGGTACCACCGGCTATGCCATCAATCCCGCAAGGGACCTTGGTCCACGCCTGATGCATCAGCTTTTGCCGATAAAAGGAAAAGGGAGTAGTAACTGGGATTATAGCTGGGTGCCCATACTGGGTCCGATCTTAGGTGCGGCACTGGCGGCCGGCGTATACCTGCTTCTTGGGGCAGGTGGAATAGTATAAAACCGGTTATAGGTCTGGCTTCTGCGGGTGTTGGCTTGGCAGGCGCAATCATACCATTTTCCCAAAGAAAGGATAATAACTTCGGAGTAAAGATTGAATTGGTAGAAGCAACAGAGGAGGAGAAAGAAGAACTGAATCCATTTGAATAAAGTATCTTATAGTAAGGCTATAACCTGCTCAATACTTCGATTCTATGTGAGTCCAATTTGATGAAAATAAACAACAGTATGGTAAACGACCATAATGAGGAGCCCCCATAGCTGAAGAAAGGGAGAGGTATCCCCACAACAGGGAACAGCCCGATGGTCATGGCTATATTGACGGTAAAATGGAACAACAATAATGATATGACACAATAACCATAGACCCGGGAAAAACGGGTTTTTTGCCTTTCTGCTATAAAAATAAGCCTGAGTAACAGCAGCACAAACAAGGCAATCATAACAAGACTTCCCATCCAACCGAATTCCTCTCCTAAAGTACAAAATATAAAATCAGTGTGTTGTTCAGGTACAAAATCAAACTTTGTCTGGGTGCCTTCCAGGTACCCTTTCCCAAATATTCCTCCTGAACCTATGGCTATTTTAGATTGCGTGACATTCCATCCTACCCCTAAGGGGTCTATGTCAGGATCAAACAACACCATGATCCTGTTCTGCTGGTGAGGCGGCAGTTTTTCCACCACGTAGTCCAGGCTATAAATATAAACCACCATTACTGCTCCTAAGAAAGCCAATCCAATGGTGCGCTGCCAGGATTTTTTACCCATTAACATCAGGGTTAAAATGATTGCCCCGATGCCACCGGCCAGATAAAGATTGTTTTCAATTACCAGGGCAAGTATAGAAAGCAATGCAGTTATAATGGCGAAAATATAGTATCGCTGGGGCATCCCTTCCCTGTACAGCATGATAAAAAAGGCACTGTACACCATCGCTGTACCCGTATCAGGTTGGAGCATGATGAGCAGGACAGGAAGTCCGATAACAGCCAATGCGCGTATTTGGTACCGGAACTGACTAAGATCGTAAGTAGGGCTTTCCATAAGTTTGGCCAATGCCAAAGCGGTGGCGAACTTGGCAAATTCTGCGGGCTGTAACCTGAAAGCCCCTATTTCGAACCAGGCACGCTGCCCGTTGATTTCTTTTCCCAAAAAAGGAGTAAGCAGCAAAATGAGTATAAAGAGCCCGTAAAGGGGGAAGCTCAAATTTTCAAATAACCTGTAGTCTGCCACCATAATCAGGATGATGAGGAGGATGGCGGTACCGATCCAGACAAGTTGCTTACCTGAATTGATAGAAAAATCAAAAATACTTTTGGCTATCTGCTCATCATAGACGGCTGCGTAAATGTTAAACCACCCGATGATGACCAGCAAAAAATAGAGTATGATGCTGATCCAATCGATTTTATGTAAGTATACGTCGTCCTGTCTCAATTTCCTCAATAGATAAAATTTCCTTCCAACACGTAATCTTCCAAGGCGGGGCGTGTGATATGTCCCCGCAGGTATTTTTCAATCAATAAACTGGCAGTGCTTGC
The DNA here is from genome assembly GCF_042652345.1 of Negadavirga shengliensis. Classification (NCBI taxonomy): domain Bacteria; kingdom Pseudomonadati; phylum Bacteroidota; class Cytophagia; order Cytophagales; family Cyclobacteriaceae; genus Negadavirga; species Negadavirga shengliensis. The sequence goes on along the minus strand of NZ_JBHSJJ010000001.1, from coordinate 86,130 downwards.
AGCTGCCCGTCCTCCCCAGCCTGAGTTTTCTACATATACCGCTATGGCAATCTTTGGATCTTCCTTTGGAGCAAAGGCAATGAACACGGAGTGGTCTTCCCCGCTTGGGTTCTGTGCGGTTCCTGTCTTGCCTGCTATGGTAATGTCTTTGATGATGGCTCTGCTGGCAGTTCCATAAAGTGCTTCTGCCATGGCATCCTGGATAAGGTCAAAATGGTGGGGATCTATTCCCGTATCCATTTTTGTCTGAAATTTTTCCGGTATCCTTGACGGATCCCCATCAATGGACTTGATAAGATGGGGGGGATAATAATATCCTTTGTTGGCGAATATAGAGGCCAGATTGGCCATTTGGAGAGGGGTGACCAGCATTTCGCCCTGTCCTATGGAAAGGGAATAGATGGTAGAATATCGCCACCGTCCCTTGCCGTACACCCTGTCATATAATTCACTTGATGGTATAGATCCCCTTTTTTCACCATGCATGTCTATACCCAACTGGCTGCCTAAGCCGAATTTCATGACAGATTCCCGCCAATTATCCAATCCAATCTGGGTATCCGTAAAAGTATTGGAGGAAATTCCCTGATTGATGATCATTCTGAATGCCTGATGATAATAAGGATTACAGGAATTCCGGATGGCACCGAACAGATTCGTCGGGCTGGGATGGTTATGGCAGTTTACAAGCGACCTGTTACATGAAAATGTAGTATTTGGAGTCAGTATCCCTTCCTGCAAGCCGACGAGTGACTGAACTATTTTAAAAATAGAGCCGGGAGGGTACATGGCCATGATGGGCCTGTTAAACAAAGGCTTGTTCATGTCCTGGTTGAGTTGAAGATAGTTGCTTCCGAACAGTGACCCGGTGAGTTGATTGGGGTCGTAGCTCGGTGCGGATATCATGGCAAGGACCTCGCCGGTTTTGGGTTCCAGGGCTACGATGGATCCCCGCTTGCCTTCCATCAGCCTTTCTCCATACACTTGAAGATCCAGATCAATGGTGGATTGCAGGTTCCTTCCTGCGATCGAAAGCGTATCGAGGTCACCGTTTTTAAAAGACCCTTTTTCTATTCCCCTCACATTCACCAGTTTGTATTTTGCCCCCTTTCTTCCCCTCAGTTCGGGCTCATAGTAAGCTTCCAGGCCGCTGAGTCCTACATAATCACCTTGTCTGTAGTAACTTGTGGAATCATTTCCGAGTTGGCTTCTGCTGATTTCACCAATGTAACCTAAGGCACTGGCGGCCACAGGTTGGGGATAGGATCTCACAGACCGGGTCATGACAAACAGTCCAGGATAATCTATGAGAAAATCCTGGACACGCGCAAATTCCTCGTTTGAAATTTGTTTGATCAGAGGAGAGGGCTTTACCCAGGAGTATTTTTTCGCCAGATTAAGGTTTTCGATTAATGTTTCCTCCTTTATTCTAAAAAGATCACAAAACCGGGCGGTATCTTTAATGCTGAATTCTTTGGGAATAACCATCAGGTCAAATACAGGGTTATTATAGACCATAAGCTCATTGTTCCTGTCATAAATGAGCCCCCTATAGGGATGGTCTACTATTCTCTGGATGGCATTGCGTTCTGCCTTTCGCAAATAGCTGTCATCGGTTACCTGAATCAGAAACAGTTTTCCTACAAGTACCAAACCGATCAATACGATGACAACACTTATGACTAAAGATCTATTTGTACGCATCAAATACCCCTTTTCTTATTATAGAAAATCATCTGGATAATAATACCCAAAACAAAAGTAAAAAAAACACTGCTTATTACTCTGATAACGAGGGGAAGATATAATTCTGTTCCTAAATTGTCAATATAAAAAAACAAAAGATGGTGCGTAGTGATAAGCGGGAGACTGTAAGTCAGGTACCAGCCAAAGCCCATGTTTAACAATGTGGGCGGCACATTATCATCATAGCCTCCCGTGGGCGTGTTGGCATGTATCCAGGTATTTCTTACAAATGCCAGTAACACGCAACTGGCCGCGTGCATACCCATGGTATCATAAAAAAGATCTATCAATACACCCGTCAGAAAACTTATCAGCATTAAGGGTATAGGTTTGGTTTCTATGGGGAGGTGCAGTAGAAAAAAAACATAGAGAAAACAAAATGCAGTACCAAATAAGACCAAGTCTTTCATGATAAATACCTGCACCAGAAAAAAAACGGTGAAATTCAGTGTATAGTGTATGAATCTTCCTGCGGTCATGGATTTACGTTTCCGTTTTCTAAATTCAGAGAATCAAGTTCTTGCCGTAACGGGTTTTCTACCAGGTAAACATATGAGAGCCTGGTGAAATCCGTGCTCAATTGGATGGTGATATCCAGATAATTTGTTTCTTCTCCTTGCTTTACTTCTTTGATCCATCCGATCGGAATGTCTTCAGGAAATACTGCATTATAGCCCGAGGTTACCACCGTATCCCCCTCAACGATCTGTACGTGGCGGGGTACATAGAGTAATTTTGCCATTTGAGGATTTACGCCATCCCACTTGGTTGAACCAAAGACTTTGGTTCTTTTTATCTTGGATGACAGCAATAAATCCGTGTGCAGCAGAGACAGGACAGAGGAGAAATTATCTGTTACTCCTTTTACCCTTCCGATCACGCCTTGTTCGTTGAACACGCCCATGCCTACCCTGATGCCCTGCTTTCTTCCCTTATTCAGGGTGATATGGTTCTGGTTGAGGTGAATTGAATTATTGATCACTTTGGCAGACCAAAAATCAAAGCCGGATTGGAAATTGGCGTCCAAGTCCATCAACGCGGTATCAGCCGGAACTTTCATCTCCTCGATGCGCTTCATCAAACTCGCGTTTTTTTCGGACAGCGCCTCATTTACAGACTTAAGATAGAAATATTCCAAAAAATTGGTTTTTCTTTCCAGAAGAGACCCCGTGAGACGGTTAGAACTGTTAAAAAAAACGGCTCCTTGGGGTGAATTATGGGTTACAACCATCCATATAGCCACTGATTCCAAGGCAATGAAAAGAAGGAAGGCCCGTATTTTATATAAGAATATTAATATCCGTTGCATCCATTCATCAAGTCATCAACACGGTACGGAAATTATTCAGGTTTTTTAAGGCATTTCCTGTACCCCTTACTACTGCTCTCAGAGGATCTTCAGCAATGTGGATCGGCAATTTTGTTTTTTGGTGAAGCCGGCGGTCCAGACCTTTCAATAAAGCCCCGCCACCGGTCAGGTGAATACCGTTGTCATAAATGTCCGCGGAAAGTTCAGGAGGTGCGATTTCCAAGGCTTTGAGCACCGCTTCTTCTATCTTGGATACAGATTTATCCAGAGCAAAGGCAATTTCGGAATAAGAAACCTTGATTACTTTAGGAATGCCTGTCATCAAGTCTCTACCCCTTATTTCATAATCCTCGGGTGCATCTTCCAATTCTGTCAACGCGGAACCAATAGCAATTTTCACTTTTTCGGCAGATCTTTCCCCGATAAGGAGATTGTGCTGCCTTCTCATGTAGTCCAGGATATCCTTGGTAAATGTATCTCCCGCTACCCTAATGGATTGGTCCGCCACAATCCCCGAAAGAGCAATCAAGGCGATCTCAGTGGTGCCTCCGCCAATATCCACGATCATAGATCCCATGGGTTTTTCTATATCGATGCCTATTCCAATCGCCGCAGCGATGGGTTCGTAGATCATGTATACTTCTTTTGCGCCGGCATGTTCTGCCGAATCCCTAACCGCTCTTTTTTCCACTTCGGTTATACCCGAGGGGATACAGATCACCATTCGGTGGGATTGGGGAAACATTCCTTTTTTATGACCTGGGATCATTTTGATCAGACCTCTGATCATCTGCTCCGCAGCATAAAAATCCGCTATTACACCATCCTTTAAAGGCCGGATGGTTTTGATGTTTTCATGCGTTTTTTCATGCATGTTCATGGCTTCCCTGCCCACCGCCAGTACCTTATTGCTTGTTTTATCAATGGCGATAATGGAAGGCTCGTCCACCACAATTTTTTCTTTATGAATAATCAGCGTATTGGCTGTACCTAGATCTATGGCAATATCACTGGAGAAAAAGTCAAATAATCCCATTTTTGGTTAATTTCTTGATATGATTAGAATTAATTCTTTAATGTTCGCATTATTCAGCATCTTAAAAGAACGGGTGACCACAAAATTATTATCTTAATCCGGATTTATTCCATAGTCTGCCAGGTTTTTTATTTATTCATTGGTTGTTTTATAAAATGGCCTGCCGGCTTTACCGGTAGGCTCTTTATGTCACTCAGCAATTTATCAATGTTTAAAGTGCCGCACACCGGTCATGACCATACTCATGCCATGCGCATCACAATAATCAATGCTGTCCTGGTCCTTGATGGACCCGCCAGGTTGTACCACTGCGGTGATACCTGCCTGATCCGCGATTTCCACACAGTCAGGAAAAGGGAAAAACGCATCGGAGGCCATCACCGCACCGTTGAGGTCAAAACCAAAGCTTTTTGCTTTTTCTATGGCCTGTTTGAGCGCATCCACCCTTGAGGTCTGACCCACGCCACTGGCAAACAACTGGTCCTTGTTGCTCAGTACGATGGTATTGGACTTGGTATGTTTGCAGATTTTCAGGGCGAAGACCAATGCTTCTCTTTCCTCCGCTGTCGGGGATTTTTTTGTGGCTACTTTAAAATCCTCTTGGCGCTCTGTTTGCAGATCCTTGTCCTGTTCCACATAGCCGTTGAGCAGGGTTTTCACCTGCTTGGTACCTGCCAGGGATATTTTTTGCTTCAGCAGGATCCTGTTTTTCTTTCCCCTAAGCAATTCCAGCGCATCCTCATCGAAATCAGGCGCAATCAATACTTCAAAGAACAGGCCGTGCATGGCCTCAGCCGCTTTCAGATCCACTGTCTGGTTGGTGATAAGAACCCCTCCGAACGCCGATATCGTATCGGCAGCAAAAGCCTTCTGATAGGCTTCTTCTACAGATTTCCCTAGAGCCACCCCACAGGCGTTGGTATGCTTGAGGATGGCAAATGCGGTTTCCCCCTCAAACTCCGCTATCAAAGCCACCGCGGCATCCACATCCACCAAGTTGTTATAGGAGAGCTCTTTTCCGTTCAACTGCTCAAAAAGATCGTCCAGCCTTCCGTAAAAGCTTGCTTTCTGATGGGGGTTTTCTCCATAGCGCAGGCTTTTGGATTGATTCTCGCTGATTTTAAGTGCAGCTATTTCTTCTTTTTGGTTGAAATAGTTGAAGATATGGGTGTCATAGTTTGATGATACTTTGAATGCCTGGGCGGCAAAATACCTTCTGTCTTCCAGGGTGGTGCCTCCGTCATTTTCCTTGAGTTTGTTTTCAAGTTCCCCGTACTGCTCCTTTGAAGCCACGATCACCACATCTTTATAGTTTTTTGCCGCTGCCCTGATGAGCGAAATGCCCCCGATATCTATTTTTTCTATCACATCGGCTTCATCTGCCCCGGAGGCCACGGTTTCCTCAAAAGGATAGAGGTCCACAATGACAAGGTCCAGCGCCGGAATGTTGTATTCCTGGGCCTGGGTGACATCATCTTTTAAATCGCGGCGATGCAGTATGCCACCGAAAATTTTTGGGTGGAGGGTTTTTACCCTTCCGCCAAATATGGAGGGATAACCTGTTAGGGTTTCCACGGGAATAACTTCCGCCCCATGGTCCTCTATAAATTTTTGGGTACCCCCAGTGGAATAGATCCTTACACCTTGGGCTTTGAGGGTCGCGATGATGGGTTCGAGATTGTCTTTGTAGTAAACCGAGATTAATGCGGATTGTATCTTTTTGACAGCCATTGTTTTTAAAATTACCGCAAAAAAGGAGGATGGCCATGGGCTGATTGCCGGTACATCATGTGCTGCATCCGTGCTCTTCTGCAGGGTTTATTTAAATTTTGGTTTAAGTTTCTGGTTCGGATTTGGAAACGGAGACGCTCCCGTTCAGCCTCATCCCATTTCCTAAATATTAAAGCATTGCAAAGGTAGGAAAACCAAGGCATTAAATCAGACTTTCGATGACATTTGGAAAGTATTTATGCTCCAGGGCATGTACCTTTTCCGCGATTTGTTCGGGGGAGTCCTCAGGAAGGACGGATACGCTTTTTTGAAAAATAATCTTCCCTTCGTCATAATGCTCATCGATCAGGTGGATCGTGATCCCTGTTTCGGTATCACCTGAGTCCTTCACGGCCTCATGGACACGCATGCCGTACATCCCCTTTCCGCCGTACTTGGGCAAAAGGGCGGGGTGGATGTTGACGATTTTGTCGGGATAGGCACGGACAAGGTCGTCGGGAATTTTCAGCAGAAAACCTGCCAGGACCACCAAATCAATGCCTTCTTCCAGCAGCTTCTCCGTCAGCTTGCCTGCCTCCATTTCCAACCGGGTAAACGTGAATGTCGGGACTTTAAAATTTTCCGCCCTTTTCAGAACAAAAGCGTCTTTTTTATTGGACCCTACCAGCGTTACGGCGGCTTTGGCAGAGCCCTTAAAATGCTCTATGATCTTTTCCGCGTTGGTCCCGCTGCCCGAGGCGAGTATGGCTATTTTTTTCACTGTCGCTTTGATTTGGTTTGGGCGTAAAAATAACCAGGATTTGCTAAACGGTAAAATGGAAGAGGGGATTGTGGACCGGGGATATTTTTCCAGAGCATTTCCTGTGGTTAAGGCCGATGCTGTGGAATTGCAATTCCACACTACTGGTAAGTCAGGTATGAAATGTCGGGTTTCGGATCGCTGTCATTAATTCCCTAAATGTCCACGGATTGCACAGATTAGCACGAAGGAAAAAAGGGGACATTTAGATCTGTACCGAATTGTCTTCGGGATTAATCGCAAAAAAAATAGTTGAGTTTCCGTCAATTTACAACTTACATAACACCAGTCACTACGCTATCCTACAATCATATCAAAGCCTCTGTACCCATTTCAAAAGAGATGGGCGGGTTGTAGATTCAATCCCACCCAATGGGAAGGGTTGAGGCATTGCAAACAGCGCTATAAAGTTGGAGGCTATACTCGCTGGTGAGTTCGATGCGAAAGGAAATATGCCTGAAAATCTGCAAATTTCATAAAAATAATTATAAAAATAGTTATTTGATTAATGTTTAGTTCTTAAACTAACAAGGGTTTAGGTGTAGCGTTTTTAAAATGAGTTACGTCCTGTTATACAGGGGGTATCGGATATTTTTGACTTCAAAAGCTGTGGCAAATGAGCATCCTCCAAAGTTTACAATAACAGACAGACTCGATGAAAACATTCGGCAGCATGTTATGGGTGGTAGTGGCCATGACGGGTTTTGGCTGTTCAGAGGATGATGGCCCCGGAATTCCCGGGCTGGAGTTTAGATTAGAAGTGGTGGACGATAATTATGAACTAAGAGAAATATTTCAAAAAAACGAAAAAATTGGGTTGCAATTAAAAGTAGTTAATCATTCAAATCAAGAAATAATTTTGGATGATTATTATCATTCGATACTTCCGCAAATTTATGAAAATGAAAATTTGTTTTTTGTTTATAAATGGGATTTAAATGCAGATAACAAACTTGATTCGGTAGGAAGGGCTTATATTTTTCCTATCAATTTTCTTATGATTGGTCTTCCTATATATTCTGAACCTTTTCGGGTCTTGCCAAATAGCGAGGGTATTATCGCAAGGTTTTTTTGGGACGATAATCCGGAGAATGAACCCCTTTCTGGGGGAAAATACTATTCTTTTTTAAAAGATGATTTATTGGTAAATAATATCATAGTTAAAATCGATTTAGAAGTAGCGTTTGAAGTGAAATAGTATATTTTTGATTCTGACATTATTGTAATGATGAAGCGCTTTTACGCTTTCTTGCTACGCTTTTCAGACCACGGCCATCCCTACAAAAAAACCATACTGACAACCCCCGTTAGCATCAAAACCTTCGAAAAGGCGCTCAGTTGGGTGAAATGGGCCTTGCGGTCGGCAACGTAAATCCTGTACATGAAAAAGACAAACAAGATGCCCAGTGCCCCGAAATAGAAAAACAAATGGGGGTCATTGATTTTGAAGGTCACCACCAATATGGAGCAAACAAAGCACGTGGCAATGAAGAAAATAACCTTTTTGGTGTTTCTGAACCCGATGACAATGGGTAGGGTTTTGCAGCCATGTTTGCGGTCCCCGTGGCGGTCCTCTATGTCTTTGATGATTTCCCTGATCAGGTTGATGAAAAAGGCAAAGATGGCGTAGGTTAGGATCAACAACTGGGAAGTCTGGTAATAAATCCCCACAATCCAGATGGAAAGGCCGGTGAGCGCTGCCACCGTCAGGTTGCCGATAAAAGGAAGCCTTTTTAAAGTGTTGCTGTAGAACCACAGCAGAAAAGCAGCCAGAAAGGTAATCACCCCGATCCGGGGATGGACCAATACGCCCAGGGAAATTCCCACAAAATTCATGACGGTATGGAGAATCATCACCATCCTTCTTTTCATGCCTTTGCCCACGACCACGGCCTTGGGCCTGTTGACATAATCGATTTTGACATCATAATAGTCGTTGATCATGTACCCTGAAGCTGTCAGAATAACCGTAGAGATGATGAGGAGGTATAAATTATAATCCTGCAAAACAGGGAGTCCTTCCCGTGTTTTTTCAACTAAAAAATAAGCTGTCATCAGCTGGGCAAAAGCGACCATCAGCAGGTTGTTGGGGCGGATGATTTTGAGAAATGCCTTAAAGGTGAAAACGGGGGATGACTGCCTTTTATCCATATTGCAAAATAACGACAAAGCCCCGAATAAGGTTGGTCTTTGATCATAATAATGCTCAGGAATTGATGAGGGAAATCGAAAATCAGTTAATGCTTATCTATTGCGAATCGATGATATCCTGACTGATCAGCCTGTATATTTCCGCCAGTTGGTCATTGTACTGGAGGAAGAGATGGTGGTTTTCCAGGGTCTCCATGTCTTCCCGGCTGGCCGGCCCTGTCTGTGCCGCCTTAGGTCCCAGTTCCAGGCATTTGCTGATCTGTTCGATGATCAGTGGTTTTATCATCTCAAAATCCAGTCCTTGCCGGAGCATGATTTCTTCTGCTATCCGGATCATGTGGTTGGTAAAGTTGGAAGCGAACACGGCGGCTACGTGTACCGCGTTTCTGTCTTTGGATCTGACCACATAATGTTGGGCGGAAAGGGTTTTTACGAGCTTTTTAAGTTTCGACAGGGTGTCCGGATCTTCGGCTTCCAATAAAATAGGGACTTCCTCCCAAGTGACGGTTCTATGCAAACTGAAACTTTGCAAGGGGTAAACAACACCGGTATGCTCAGCGGAGCTGTAGCCAAGGACCTCTAATGGAACGGTGCCGCTGGTATGCACCAATATGCTGTTTTCCGGAAGCAAGACCGCATCGGCCACTTCAGAAATGGCGTCATCCGCCACCGCCACGATAAATATTTCGGCAGCGCTCTCCGTGAAATCCAGGTGATCCTGGGCGTCAGTGTCATACAGCTGGGAAGTTAACCGCCGCGCCTTAGCCAAGTCCCTGCCATAGACCTCGGTAATAATATGTCCGGCATTTTCCAATGAGGTGGAAAAGTGCCAAGCCACTTTTCCTGTTCCAATGATGGCGATCTTAAATTTCATTTTCTGACCATAAAAGAAAACCCCTAAAATAAAGGGGTTTTCATAAAGATAACTAATTGATGTCAAGTATAAATTAACGGAATCCTCAATGTTTTTTTGTCCACTAATTCCACGGATTGACACGGATTTTGTGAAATGGTTCAGATCGTTTTCCCCATTAATAATTTCACCGACATTATCCTTATCCGTTGTGCTAATTTGAGTAAAACTGTCCCCGACTTGGTTCGGGATTTGTGGACAAGCCGGCACTCACTCTCGAAAATCAGCAGTTTCACAAACAAACAACCCGAAATATCATATTTGATTTGACACTGGAAGCTGGCTTACTCCAGCCCTTTGCTTTTCATTTTCTGAAATTCATCAAACCTTCTGTGTATGGCTACGCCGAAGCCTATGAGCATGATGATGGTGCCCAGCCAGAGAACGTTGATCATCGGTTTGACCGCAGCTTTCATGACCACATAGTCTTTTTGGTAGGTGTTGACTTTGAACACAAATTTATTTTCCTCAGGGATAATGTTGTCCACTTCCACTTTGATGCCCAAATCGGCATCGATAGAGGGAATCTTGCCTACTTGGTTTCCCCTTATCAGGAAAATCGGTGTCAACTTCTTCTCCACATCATAATCCATGATGGTCAGATTGGCTTTGACGGCGATATCCCCTTCCTGCAGGTCAAAATCATCCAGATCATTCAATACTTCAGCACCCTCAAAATGGGTCACGAAATCATTGATGAAAAACTGCTCACCCGGTCCGGCATTCATAAACTGATCCTCTTTCCATTCAGGATCTTCATAATCGTTAATGGCAGAAACGTGGGTATACAAATCCCTGGTGAGATACCTTTTAGAGTCTGGTGAGGAGATGAGCCCCATGCTGGGATTGGGCTGCGACATGGGATGAAGGGTAAATTTCAGTTCCTGGTCCTGATAGTATTCCACTTTAAAATAACTGTTTTCCTCCAAGACCAAATTGACTTTATCTCCTTTATTGTGGTATTTTTTATTGTTTACCACAATATCCTGAAGGGCAATGGCTTCATTCAGTTCTTCCGTGGGTTCCAGCAGGTCTGCTTTTACATACCCTGGTACGCCCGACACCTTTTTATACCTTCCCCGGTAGATCACCTCATAATCTTTCATCTGCAGCGGTTTGTTGATCCACAGCAGGACATTTTGTTTGTTCAACTCATCTTCCCAGTCCTTTTTATAAGTAAGGCCTGACATGTTGATGGAAATGGTGTCCGAGTAGCCTGAAGAGAACATTATCCCGATCAGCACCATTCCCAAGCCGATATGGGCCAGGGATCCGCCGGTAAGTTTGAATGTTTTTTTCCGCACCAGTTTAACAAGGATGGTCGCATTGGCCACGATGGTAAAGGCGCCCGCCACCACAATCAGGATGTAGGTGACATCATATACTTTTCCAAGGGTGATGATAATGGCCGCCGCTATCAATGAAATAATATAAGGTGTCACAAGCGCATTTTTTAGCTCGTTTTTATCCATCTTGTTCCACCAGAAATATTGGCCTATGCCTGTCAAAAGCGCCAGCGCTACGGCAAACCACAACTGGAATTTTGTGTAAAATTCAACTTGGTCAGCCGGTGGGGCCATGTTGGAAATGCCTCCAAAGCCTTCGATGATGGCATTGTAAACCGGGATGGAAGTAGGGATAATCACTTGGAAGGCCATCAGCCCCAATGTGGTGGCGCCGATAAAGATCCAGAATTCCCTGGAATAAACAGAAGCTTCTTTTTGTGAGGTGGGGATATATTTCCATTCTTTTGCTGCGAGAACCACAGCGATCAGCAGGAAGAAAAACATGTAGATGAGCAACTGGCCTGAAAGTCCCAAATCTGTAAAAGAATGGACGGATGAATCCCCTAATACACCGCTTCTTACCAGGAACGTGGCATAAAGTACTAAGATAAAACTGCTGATCACCAGAACCATAGAGGTTTTCAAGGCAGTGCTGCTTTTCTTGTAGGTGATCATGGTATGGATGGCAGCCACCATTACCAGCCAGGGGACATACACCGCATTTTCTACAGGGTCCCAGTTCCAATAGCCTCCAAAGTTCAGTGTTACGTAGGCCCAGTAAGCACCCATGATGATACCCATTCCCAGTACCAGTGCTGAGAAAATGGCCCAGGGAAGTGCCGGTCTGACCCACTCAGCATATTTTTTCATGACCAGTCCTCCTATCAAAAAGGCAAAAGGAACCAAAGTGGAGGCATATCCCAAAAACAGGGTAGGGGGATGGATCACCATCCAAATGTTTTGCAGCAAGGGATTGAGGCCTGTGCCGTCTTCAGGCACAAAATCCGGGTTGATTTGAAAAATAGGGGCTTCTGACACGTCCCTGAGCAGTATAAACGGCGAGCTTCCTATTTTTAAGTCCCCGATTACCACTCCCAATATCATCGACACTAAAAAAGCCTGGACCAAAGCAAAGACCACCATTACAGGCCCTTCCCAGAACTTATTGGTATGGATGATGACCAGCCCCAATACCACATTCCAAAATATCCAAAGGATAAATGCGCCTTCCTGCCCTTCCCAGAAGCTGGAAATCATATAATGGACAGGGAGTCCTTTGGAAGAATGGGAAAAAGCATAGAAATACTCAAACCGATGGTTATAAATGATCTCAAACAGGCATACTGCGATAGAAACACTGGCAAAAGCATGGATATAAAAGGTTATCCTGCTAAACCTTCTCCAGGATGGTTTTTCTAATTCGTTTGAGCGTGTGTAATAATAGTAAGAAAGGGCGGAAACGATGGCGCTGACAAAAGCCAGAATCACCATAAAATGCCCTATATTACCTATCAAGGTATTGATCATTATTTATTTGTTTAACACTTGTAAGCGACAGGTATCAGGAAAAGACGTCAGGAGGATGAGGTTTTAATATCTGTTTCCTGATATTTTGATGGGCATTTCATAAGGATTTTGTCAGCCACGAACGTGGATTCTGACTTGAATGATCCGATGACCACTACCTGCTCGGAGCGCACAAAGTCCGCGGGCACCGGTTCGTTATAATATACCTGTTGTTCTACGCCGTCATTGTCTATCATGATAAAGGTGAAGGAGGTTTTGTCCTCGCTGACTTCCAGCCCCACTACCTGTCCTTTCCCGTCTTTTTTCAACTCACCCACTACATGGATGGCTTTATCGTCACCTTTTAATGCCATTTGTTTGGCTGTGGAGAAGCTTTCATAGGTGCTGGCATCACCGATGGAGGTAATGATGATCATGATGGCCACGCCAATAATGCCCAAGCCGATGATATGTCCTTTTTTCATTTGAATATATTTAATTTTTTAGCAGCCAATGATTTATACCTGTTTTATGGTGTTTTAGTTCCATTCCACTTTTACCTTTTACCGGATCAAATCCCCTATGCTGTACGGAATACTGCTGATCGCTGTTTTTGATTTTAATCTTTAAACTGCTTTTCCAGGTTTGATATTTTTCTGTCGGTATATATCACATAAACCAGAATTCCACCCAAAACAATTCCAATTATGCCCATCAATACGTATATCTTGCCTTCTTCCCGCATTTTGTCGGCCATCTCCACCCTTGTGTTTTGGTAATCTTCTTCGGTAATATCTATTTTTTCCTGGGCAGACGCGTTTAGGCTTAGCATCAACAGGAGCACCACAATGAATTGTCTCATATTTATTGATTGATCAATTTTTCTTCCATTTTTCTTTCCAATCTTCTGGTCCGCACTCTAACTGTACTGATCCAAGATCCTAATAATGTCCACCCTATAATGGCAGGGTAAAAGACCTTTCTAAGGTTGCTGTCCAGGTCATAAGCATTGAAGCCTGGGTTGCCGCCGTTACCGGGATGCAGACTGTCGGTCAACCTTGGCAGTATAAAAATCAAAGGGATAAATGCAGCAAAGGCGAAAATACTGTACACGGCACTTATCCGGGCTCTCTGATAGACATCTGTGAGCGAATTTCTCAATACCAGATAAGCAAAATACATCAGCAAGCCGATAGCAGCTGCATTGAGTTTAGGATCGTTGGTCCAGAAATCCCCCCAAGTGAACCTGGCCCATACCATGCCGGTGGTAATTCCCAGCACGCCAAACAGAATGGCTGAATTGGTGAATTCCACGGCCATATCATCATGGTGCAAAGACCCGGATCTCAAATATTTGACGCTGTAGATGACGGCTATGGACAACATCAATATCATTCCAAACCACATGGTCACGTGGAAATACAGGGCCCTGATTGTTTCATTTAAAATGGGTAGACGCGGTACGTCCAGCAACAGGCCCGCCACCACCGTATAGCCCAACAATAAAATGGCCAATATTTTCCACCAATATGCTTTCATGTATATATATATTTTTAGCAGTCCCTCCTATACCAGCAAGTGGTTTGATTACCTTTCCACCAGCAGCACGGTTAGGCATCTGCCCTGAATGAAACGGTACCCGTTATAGCAGCTTCTGCTCCTATTTTGTGATCAATTTATGATGTCAGTGGTTAGTTGTGTTTTCAGCGCTCCTTTTTAAACGGCGTTCGTACCCCTAACGATATGGGGTTCCCGCAGTCTTGAGAGGTAAGGATCAGCATCGGCGTAGTCCCGTCTTCGCATGCTTGTAGAGGTATTTGTTATCCATCTCTTTCTCGTTGCAAAAATAAGGTATAAATAGTGATTTCTTTGCATTTACCGTTTATTATTTGCTCAACGGTAATTCGTTATAAAAAGGTATGTCCCGAAATAAAAGATGACAAAAATCAACTTCTCCACAAATAAGGGAACAAAATATAGGATGTAGCCGCGATGATGGCGTTGATGGCCACCAATGTCAGCATTTTCTCCATATTAAGCCCACGGTCGATGCCGTCAATGGCGTTTTTGGAGACCTCTATAGCCATCAAGAGGATAGGAATAAGTACCGGAAAGCTGAGAATTGCCATTAAAGTGGCATTGTTATTTGCCTTTGAAGCGATGGCTGAAACCATGGTCAGACAGGCCGAAAACCCCAAAGCACCTAAAAAGAGGTTAAGCAGGAATATCCCTTGATCTATGACAGGATTGCCAAACACCACACTGAATACCAGATAGCCCAAGGTGGCTAAAACCAGGGTAAGAAGCGAGTTATAAATGATTTTCGAAAGGATGATGGCTTCAGGGGACGCAATCATATAATAGTACAGCTGCCTGCCCTGATGCTCCTGGATAAAACTTTTGGCAACCGCATTTACCGATGAAAAAAGAATGATGATCCAATACAAGGCGTTCCAGGTGGGTACGGCGAGGGTGCCTTGCCCGGCACCCATACTTAAATAGGTGATAAAAACAGCACTTACCACATAAAGTAGGATACCGTTGATGGCATACTTCTGCCGCCACTCCAGAACGGCTTCTTTTTTAATGAGTACGGCTATTTCTTTCCACATATCAGGTGCAAATATAGAAAAGCCAGGCTTAATGCGTTCTTTTAAAGGAATGGTTTTTCATTTTTAAAACATCTGTAAAAGGGATTGTTGCAGGACTGGCCCATTTTATCCACTAAGTGGTATAAATTAAGAAAACGAAAACTTGATCATCAAAAAGTGAATTCGAAATGAAAAAGAACATCACCGTTGATAACAGAAGGGCATTTTTAAACAAATTACTTGTGGGCTTATCGGGGGCAGTACTGCCATGGGGAGCTTTTGCTGCCATGCGCTCGAATAAGACGGTCCGATCAACTATTTTGCAGGAAGAGAAGGTTTTTGTCCCCGTGATGCTTACTGCCTACAAGGATGACGGCAGTATTGATTATGATGGAATGGACAGGTTGATTGATCATTATCTGGCGAAGGGAGCGAAAGGGTTTTTTGCCAATTGCTTAAGCAGTGAAATGTATGATCTTTCGGATGAAGAGAAACTGAAACTTACCCAACATGTCGTAAATCGGATAAAAGGTAAATACCCTGTGGTGGCCACGGGGTCATTTGGTGAAACAATGGTGCAAAAGGCCGAATTTGCCAAGAGAATGAAAGACACCGGAGTAGATGCGGTGATTTTGATCACTTCCCATTTTGCAGGAAAGGAGGAAGGTGATGCCACAATGATCAAAAACCTGGAAGCTTTTTTGAAACATACAGGCGATATCCCCTTCGGCACCTATGAATGTCCCTCTCCCTATAAACGGATACTTTCTCCTGAGGTACTTAGGTTTCTGCTGCAAACGGACCTCATGGTTTATCATAAGGACACCACCGAAAACATGGCTCATATCACAGAAAAACTGTCCGTTTCCGAGGGAAGCCGTTTGGGCTTGTACAATGCCCATATCGGCAGTGCCGTTGCTTCTCTGAGGGCCGGTGCCGCCGGATTATCCCCGATTGCGGGAAATTTCTATCCCGAGTTGATCACATGGGTCTGCGACCATGCATCCGAACCTGGAAGCAAGCAGGATGCGGACTGGTTGCAGCAAAAGCTTGTTGAAACCGAACCTCTCATATCCAAACAATACCAATTAGGAGCCCGGTATTTTTTAAATAAAGAGGGAGTGAACCTGGCAATAAAAAGCAGGAAATCGGGCGATCCATTAAGTAAGGCGCAGACAAAAGTCCTGGACCGGATATTTGAAGATTTGCAAGACTGGAAAGGGCGGCTGGGAATCCATACAAGTTAAGGTCCCAAGGGAAAATTAACCGCCATTTTATTTTCTCCTTAAGCAGTCAGTCAAGGGACCCCGAAAACTGGTTCCGTGCTTTTGCGAAAGCCGCGACTATAATCCGATAGGAGCCCCGTCCGGATCCACTAACTTAGGGTGTCAGTTAATTTCCCCAAATCCCAGATAAGGTACCAACACCTCAGGCATTTTGATGCCCCCGGCATGCTGGTTATTTTCCAGGATAGCCGCTACTATACGCGGGAGGGCCAAAGCGCTGCCATTCAAAGTGTGGGCCAGGACGGTTTTTTTATCTGTATTTTTAAACCGTAATTTCAGCCGGTTCGATTGGTAAGTCTCAAAGTTACTGACCGAGCTTACCTCCAGCCATCTTTCCTGGGCTCCGGAGAACACTTCCATATCATAAGTTAGTGCAGAGGTAAAACCCATATCGCCTCCGCAAAGTTTGAGCACCCGGTACGGAAGCTCCAATTTTTGAAGCAGCTTCTGCACATGAAGGCTCATTTGTTCCAGCGTTTCATAGGATTTTTCAGGATCGGTAATTTGTACTATTTCCACCTTATCAAACTGATGCAGGCGGTTCAGGCCCCTTACATGGGCGCCCCAGCTGCCGGCTTCTCTGCGGAAACAGGGGGTAAAACCAACATTTTTTATCGGCAATTGGTCTTCCTGAATGATCTCATTGCGGTACATATTGGTAATGGGGACCTCAGCAGTGGGGATGAGGTATAAACCATCTGCTTTACAAAGATACATTTGTCCTTCCTTATCCGGAAGCTGGCCTGTGCCATAACCGCTTTCCTCATTTACCAATATGGGAGGCTGCACTTCATGGTATCCTGCTTTTTCTGCTTCATCCAGGAAGAAATTGATCAAGGCGCGTTGGAGTTTTGCGCCTTTACCTTTATATACGGGAAAGCCCGCGCCTGTGATTTTGGCACCCAGTTCGAAATCGACAATGTCATACTTCTTAATGAGGTCCCAATGGGGCAACTTGTTTTCGGGATCGAGAGCCGGAACCTTTCCATTTTCCAACATCACCAGATTGTCCTCCGCGGTTTTTCCACCGGGCACGGAGTCATGAGGGATATTGGGTATCCCGTAAAGCAGCGCAGTGAGCTCATCCTCGTGTTGAGCATGTTCCGCTTCCAGTTCCTTTACGCGGGTCTTTATCTCGGCGGTGCGGAGTTTGATTTTTTCGGCTTCCTCTTTTTTCCCTTCCTTCATCAGCATTCCGATTTGTTTTGAAATGCTGTTGGATTCAGCCTGAAGCTTATCCCGGTCCAACTGGGTCTGTTTCCTTTGATCGTCTTTGTTGAGAACCTCTCTGAGAAGGGCCTCAGCATTGGCTATGTTCCGCTTCCCAAGTCCGGTAGAGGCTTTTTCGAAGTTTTCCCTGATAAAATTTACCTGAAGCATGTATTCTATACTTTTAGTCGCTATCCTGATTCAGTCCGCAAAGATAAGGAATAAGTTTTCAGCATGTAGGCTAAAAGGTCAGGAAATAAGCAGGGACACTGATTTTGGAGGCAGTTTTTTGTCCTGAAAAGAGAGGGGAAGAGGCTGTGGGTAGGTGGAGGAAACAATCAATAGGGGAAATTAGAAAGGAACTATTTTTATAACAATTTCACAAAAATTTGCGTATTATTATTTGTTGCCGTAATATTGTAACATCATATAAGCAGAAAATCCCCATCCTGGAGATTTTAGTATTGTCTGAAGACCTTTTTATATACCAATCAAGATATACATACCATTATCATCATTTAATCGTATAGAATTACTTTCACACGTTTTTTATGTATAACATAGAAGAATTAAGAATCAGGCTATTGTCTGAGCTAAAAGAGATTGCGGAAGAGCTGGGAGTCAAAAACTACAAATCACTTAAAAAGGAGGATTTGGTTTATGCCATTTTGGATCAGCAGGCCATCACCCCTGAGAAATCCCTCCCTAAGAAAAAGCCTTCAAAGACGGAGACAGAGGAAGACCCCAAGGTGGAAACTGCTCCCAAGGCTGAAGATTCTACCCAGGAAGTAAAAGAAAGTGATACAAAGAAAGAGGAAAAGCCTAAGTTCCGGAGACAGAACGTTACGGAGATAGCTAAAGAGTCGGAAAACAAATCGCAGGACCAGTCAAAATCTGTTTCCAAGCCGGAAAAAGACAAAAAAGAAGAAACCAAGCGTCCGGAGAAGAAGTCCAAGGAAACGCTGTCAAGTGCCAAGGCTGAGGCTGTAAAAACAGAAAATAAAAAAGAAGGCGTGCAAGAGGAAGAAAATAAAGGGCGAACATTCAGGCCCAGGAGACGGGCGGTTGTGGATGTGGAAGAGCTGAAGTCAGCCAGCGAGGAACCCTATCAAGATCAGGAGGTCGAACGTCCGAAAAGAAAGAATTTGAAAGACATGGAGGAAGCTCCCAGTCAGGAGCCCGTTGGCTATGCCCCCAAAAGGAAAACATCAGTCACCATTAAGGACTTTGATGGGATCATAGAAAATTCAGGGGTATTGGAGATCATGTCGGATGGATATGGATTTTTAAGATCACTGGATTATAACTATTTAGCTTCCCCGGACGACATTTACGTATCACCTTCACAGATCAAACTTTTTGGATTGAAGACAGGGGACAATATTCAGGGTCAGATTCGTCCGCCCAAAGAGGGTGAAAAATATTTTGCACTTTTAAAGGTGGGGACCGTCAACGGAAAAACCACGGATGAGATAAGGGATAGAATTCCTTTTGAATACCTTACCCCGCTTTTTCCGGAAGAGAGATTAAGGCTTACTACAAAACCGGACAATTATTCCACGAGAATTGTGGACCTGTTTGCCCCCATAGGGAAAGGACAAAGAGGTATGATCGTGGCACAGCCCAAAACCGGTAAGACGGTGTTGCTTCAGAAAATAGCCAATGCCATTGCAGAAAACCATCCCGAGGTACATTTGATGATATTGCTCATCGATGAAAGGCCTGAGGAGGTTACTGATATGGCCCGGTCGGTAAAAGCGGAAGTAATCTCCTCTACGTTCGATGAGCAGGCAGAACGGCATGTTAAAGTGGCTTCCCTGGTGTTGGAAAAGGCAAAAAGAATGGTGGAATGCGGTCATGATGTGGTCATCCTGTTGGATTCTATCACCAGACTGGCCAGGGCACACAATACGGTAGTGCCTTCTTCCGGGAAGATCCTTTCCGGGGGTGTGGATGCCAATGCCCTGCATAAACCCAAAAGATTTTTTGGTGCCGCCAGGAATGTTGAAAACGGCGGCTCACTCACAATCATTGCTACAGCCTTGGTGGAGACCGGGTCAAAAATGGATGAGGTGATTTTTGAAGAGTTTAAAGGTACCGGCAATATGGAACTTTCTTTGGACAGAAAGCTTTCCAACCGCAGGATTTATCCCGCAATCGACGTTCCGGGGTCAGGTACAAGAAGAGAGGATCTGTTGATGGACAAGGAAGAGATGCAAAGGGTTTGGATACTGAGAAAAATCATGTCCGACATGACTTCCCAGGAAGCCATGGAATTCCTTCTGCAAAGAATGAAAGGTACCAGGGATAATGCCGAATTTTTGGTCAGTATGAACGGATAAGTATCCGCCTTTTAATAGAAAATTCAGACCCGGTTTGGCCGGGTTTTTTTATATCCTTTGAAACACGAGGTGGATCGAAGGGAGATGCATCCTACGTCATCAATTTTTTTATTCCCTATGCTTAAATTTTCCGCTTCTTTATAGCTATTTGGATATTATATTAAGTTTTTAGATGTTAACCCATTATAAATATTTGTATAGGCGGAGTCTATAAAAAATTCTCTTCCTACAATAACTGAATTATGCAATCTAATCCATTTTGTTAGGACAAAAATAACCCCTGTATGTTTTTTTGAAATACAAAATATAAGTTATAAACAACAAATTTGTGTATTAAAAAATTATATAGTATTTTAGTCCCGCTACTTATCTTCCCTGTTTTAATGATCTTTTAAGCAATGGCTAAATACAATGTTCAAATCTTTTTCAGCGTAATTTTTTTGGCTTTATCGGGATTGTGCTTTTCACAGACTTATATAAGCAATGGGAACTGCATGGATTGGATGAATCCAAATTGCTGGGACAGAATAGTTGAGGAGGATTGCGATAATAATTCTTCCTTAATTCCACCCACCAGTCCTACTACTACCTGTCCGGTGAATGTAATTATTAATCATGCGATGACCCGATCATCAACAGGGGGGCTTACATTTGGAAATAACTTTGAATCTATTTCATTTGGGCCAAATGGGTCTTTCAACATGACCAACGGGATAACGGTCAGCGATAATTTCACATTGAATATCTACGGGGACCCTAATGGAACGGATGATTTATTCAATGCATCCAGGTTGACCTTGGGAACAAATTCTAAACTATATATTGATCAGTATGCCAGTTTGGAAATTGACGGTGTTACCAACTTTACCGGGCGTGGCGCATGGATTAAAGTGGATGGCCATTATAAAACTGGTTCAATTTCAACCACTGGAAATTCATCAATGACTTTGGAAGTGGATGAGGATGCTACAGTCATAGTGGAAGGGGATATTGACATGAACGGGAATTCAAAACTTACATTTTTAGGTAACGGAACGGATCCAGAATACAATCTTGAGGAAGGTAATAGTAGAAGTATTGTGGATATCAGAGGACAAATAAAAACCAATGGCAACACCGCCGAAATTGTTGCTGATAATATTACTGTTTTTATCTGTAATGGGATAGATCCCAACGTCAGAACTGATGAATTAAATGATGGATTATTTGAAACCTATTGCTTATCGGCTTTGCCCGTCCAATGGGGTGATATTACAGTAACTTATAGAGGATGGTGTCATTGTATGGAAGTGAACTGGACCACTTTCAAAGAATGGGACAACAGTCATTTCGAAGTGGAGAGATCTTTTCAGGGGGTTGATGCATTTGAAATGGTGGGAAGGGTAGAAGGGAGAGGATGGGCTTCTGAAATTTCCTCCTATCAATTTGTGGAGGAAAGGTTGCCCATAAAAAAAGGCAGGGTATATTACCGCATCAAACAGGTGGATTATAATGGCAGTTTCAGGTACAGCGAAGTGGTTTCCCACTCGCTCCCGGCGATGGATGATGCCCCTACCCCGGCTTGGTACATATATCCAAATCCAAGTTATGGACAGGGAATACGGCTTCGCTTGTCCGGAGAGGGGCTGTATAAAAATGAGGAGGTCTTTGTACGGCTGCTGTCTCCTGGACATGGAAGTACGCTGCCTATCCGTTTGCAGCCAAATGAATACAACGAATGGGACATAGCGGCGCTTACCCGTAATCTGTCACAGGGTTTTTATATTTTGGAAATAAAATCCGGAACGGCTACAACCCATCTAAAGCTGGTCAGAAAACATTGAGGTGAAACCGGCAGGGATCTTTTCACGGTCATTGTTTAAGTATCTTATGGTATTCTTTTCTGCCCTGCCAATTTATCTCAAGAACAATCATACCCCGGGGAAGACCCTGGAGGGCATTGCTGAGTTCTATACAGAATGACTGGTCCAATTCGGTTACGACATATTCTTTGAATCTATGGGAAGGACTGATCAGTTTGATGCGGATAGGGCCATCCCTTAGGTCCCCGGCCCGGCGCAGACTGAGGGTGATGGCTGCTGTATTGGCTGGGTTAGGAAAGACCTGCCAAGCCATTTCCGAAGTTTCTCCATCCTGAATTTCTATGGTTATCAAATTTGAATATTCCAAGGAGCCGTCTTTGTCGACCTGTTTCAGTCTGTAATAAAGCTTGCTAGCAAAAAGAGGAAGGTTGAGGTCCAGAAATTCATAGTCAGTTTGTCCGTTGCTCCAACCCGCACTTTCTACCGAGCCTATGGTGATAAATTCCTTTATATTACCGGTGGCTCTTTCTATTTCAAAATGGCTGGATTCCCATTCTTTGGCGGTGGCCCAATCTACCCTGACGGCATTTGCTGCTTGTAGGTAGCTGGCGGAAGTGCCCAGCCATACCACGGAAAGCTGAATACAATCCTCCTCCTTAAAGTCCCCATTGTTGTCCTCTCTCTTTGTAATGCTGTCAGGGAATTTTTGACAGGAATATATGGTGACATCATCAGCGAGAATAACGGCCCTGTTTTCGTTCCCGGCTGTCGAATTGATCGTTCCCCCGATGTCTACCCTGCTGTCTCCATCTGCGGGGCCACCATCATAAACATCACCGATAAACTCAACCGTGGAATTGCCTTTCATTTCCAGGGTTCCGCCGATATCGGTAACAATTACTTTGGCGTCCACTGCAACTTTAAATAATAAAAAAGTGGTGCCATTGACCACCATGTCTCTGGTGTAAAACTGGCCATCTATGTTGATTTTTATGGCACGTTCCCTGCCTGAAGTCTGATGGCTTACCTCTGTGGTCCCCTCGATCCATACGCCGGCATTTCCATCCACGTTCAGTTCAGTCATGGCTCCCATGACCAAGCGATTGGCGGTCACGAAATTGGTGATGGGCTCGTTCTCGGGGTCGCGGTCCGCACCTGTGACGTTTAAGGTCGCGGCCTCTCTTTGGAAGGTCAAGGTCCCTCCTATGGTAAGGTTGCTGTGGCTTTCTTCAAAGACCAAATTAATATTGGAGCCTCCTGCTAAGGTTAATCCCCCGGTAATGTTTACATCAGCGCCGGATTTTAAAGTTATCGACTTAAAATTGCCTCCTAATGTAATATTGCTTTCTAATAACGTTGCGTTTTCGGTAAACACCACATGAACTTCACAATCACTTGAGCTTGGATTCGTGGGGGGAGTGGCTGGAGAGGAGGAATCTCCGCATTCTGCCGTGTCCGCAGACCAGCAAGCCGCTGTGCCCCATTTACTATCACATCCCGCAGCTTCAGGAACAAAGGTGTAAGTCTGTGCGCTAACCTCTCCTTCAGACAACACAATGCCTCCGAAAAGCGATACCCATAAAAATAGCAGCTTCTTCATGATCAGAAAATTTGATGTCAAATGATCCTTCAAAGATAAGTGTTGAAATTAAATTTTACAAAACACGGATTTTGTCTACTTTTATTTTGCTTTAATGGGGTTTTTATGCCTTTTGTATAAACGAAAGTGCAGTTAGATGGGCGGGTATCGGTATGTCGTTAATTACTGAAGGGTAGAACTTGGGATCAAGGGGTTACAAAAATTCCAAAGATTCAGATCACCCTGCCAAAACGGAAGTACAAAGCCGTTCGATAAGGACACCACATCCCTCCAACAGCATTTGGCATGCATAAGGAGTTTCATAAACCAGATTTTCTTGTTTATCTTTGGCTTTGAAATTGTTTTAAACTTATCTTTTTTGATATGGAACCAATAGATGTACTCAAAAATTTTTATGGTTATCATGCTTTTAGGGGTAACCAGGAAAAGATTATTCAAACGGCCTTGGGGGGAAAGGACTGTATCGCTTTGATGCCTACCGGAGCAGGAAAGTCTGTCTGCTATCAGGTTCCTGCTATGTTATGGCCAGGGTTGACCCTGGTGGTTTCTCCTCTCATAGCCTTGATGAAGGATCAGGTGGATGGCCTGAACAACATGGGCATTCCCGCGGCATTTTTGAATTCTACCCAATCGGTTAGTGAACAGCGTTTTGTGTCCCAAGAGGTCTGTAAGGGTAAGGTCAAGCTGCTGTATGTGGCGCCCGAACGTTTGTTTGGCGGGACCTATCCTCTCGTTGATTTGTTGAAATCGGTGGATTTGTCCATGGTCGCAGTGGATGAAGCCCATTGCGTATCACAATGGGGGCATGATTTCCGCCCGGAGTACCTGAAATTGGGGGAGCTGAGGAAGAAGTTTCCGTCCACTGTTTTTTTGGCGCTTACGGCCACTGCCGATAAGATGACCCGGAAAGACATTGAGGAAAAACTGTTTCTGCAGCATCCAAGATGGTTTATCTCTTCGTTTGACAGGCCCAATATCACCTATAGGGTGGCCTTGCGCACGGACGCGTTTTCCAGATTGATGCAGTTTTTGAGTCAATATCCCAATGATTCGGGGATCATATACTGTCTGTCCAGAAAGTCGGTAGAGGAAACGGCTGCCAGGTTGCAGGAGAACGGCTATGATGCGCTGCCTTATCATGCCGGCTTGGATAAAGCCATCAGGGATACAAACCAGGAAAAATTCATTCGTGACGAAATCAAAATCATGGTGGCCACCATTGCTTTTGGGATGGGAATCGATAAGTCCAATGTGCGTTTTGTTGTCCATACCAATATGCCGCAGAATATTGAGAGTTATTATCAGGAAACGGGTAGGGCAGGAAGGGACGGCCTTCCCAGTGAGGCCTTGCTGTTTTACAGCTATGGGGACAGCATTACCTTGGGCAGAATGGTGGAAAAATCAGATAATCCCGAGTATGTCCAGCATATGAAGGCCAAACTGGATACCATGGTCCGGTTTTGCCAGTCGCAGAAGTGCAGGAGGAGGTTTTTGTTGGAATATTTTGGGGAAGAATACCCCAATGACTGCGGCAACTGTGATGTGTGTTTCCAAAAGGGCAGCCAGATGGACATGACCATCTACGCCCAAATGATGCTTTCCGCAGTGGCAAGGATGGGACAATCCTTTGGGTTGGGACAGGTTATTTTGGTGCTGAGAGGTTCCAGGTCAGCGAAAATAAATGCGGGGCAGCAATCCCTTTCGGTCTACGGGATCGGCAAAGACAAATCTGAGCAATTTTGGAAAAAACTGGGAGGACAACTGGTCCAGGAAGGATTTTTGACACAGGAAGGGCAAGGGTTTCCGGTATTAAAGCTCACGCCCCTGGCATGGGAAAAGCTGAAAAAGAAAGAAAAGATATTGCTGAGCATGGCCGAGGATTTTGTTCAACCTCAGGCAGAAACCGGCCATGATAAGGAATTATTCGACCGGCTGAAACACCTGAGATTCGGGCTTGCCCGGAAGGAAAACGTGCCCCCTTATATGGTTTTTTCTGACGCCACACTGGTGGAGATGGCTACTTTTTATCCTGTTGACGAACAAAGCTTGTTCACTATAACTGGAGTAGGTGCTGTGAAAGCAGACAGGTACGGGGAGGACTTTTTGAGGCTGATCAGAAAATATGCGGAAGAAAATGGAATACAGCCCAAAAAGAAGACGGTGGCTAAACAGGCCCGGCCAAGACAGCATTCCGGGACTGAGAAGCAAACCCTGGAGTATTTCAGACGTGGGTGGAGTTTGGAAGAAGTTGCCAGGAACCGGGGGCTTGCTCTGAGTACTGTTGAAAGCCATCTTATTCAACTTGCGGAAAAGGGGGAAGTTGACTCGAAAGAGATTCTCACGGATAAAGAAACAAGGGAGATCAATGCCGCCTATTTAAAAATGGGACAGCCGAGGTTGAAGCCTTTGAAGGAGCATTTTGGAGAAAAATATACCTATTTCCAACTTCGGCTGGCTTTGTTGGTCAAGTAGCGGGTCATCGGCCTATGCGCATGTGAGGCTGCTTTCAAACTAAATCCGATTGACGCCACTGCATATAATTTCCAATTCAGGTTAGGGTTAAAAATGTAAAAAAAATACCCCAAACGGGGTATTTTTTGGTGTGTCTCATTTCTCTACCTTTGTTCTGGGTGATTAAGCAACTTTTTTGACTTTATCTTTTGCTAAATTCTTGAAGGGCCGCAACTATGATATTTTTTGGCCCTTTTTTCCATTACAAAGGCCTGTTTTATTTTAACCAAGCCAGACTGATTTCATCAGGGGTTTTCATCCTGTCAGCCAGCCTCATATATCTATCGGACAGTCCGGCCAGATAATCCTGTGCTTTGGAAGCCATGTCGTTCAATCCCGTTACCGTTTCCACTTTCCATAGTTTCACAAGATGTTCGATGATTCTGGCATAGTCCCAACCGGTATAAATCCCGATTTTTTGGGTAATGGCAGAAAACTGGTCGAATAATGTGGGGTTGGGGCCTCCTTTTCCCATCAAGACGGCAGGCATCACAATTTGCTTCCGCATCATTTTTTCGAAAGCCAGCATGGCTCCGCTTGGGTCGATTTCAAAGATTTTGGACATAAAGGTCTTATAAGCCTTTTCGTGTCTGGCTTCATCTCCGGCAATTTGCTTGCAGATTTTACCCAATATGGTATCCCCGGCTTTATCGGCCAACTTTCCTGTATTTACGTGGGAAATCTTGGTGGCCCTTTCCTGAAAAGAAGTATAAATAATGGCCTGATAGGGATCTTTTTCAGATCTTGGATCAAAACCGTTATAAATCAACCTGTGGATGGTCTGTTCTACTTTTCTCATATCTGCTCTCCCGGAGAGGTAAAGGTATTTGTTGAGCAAATCACCATGCCGGTTTTCCTCAGCCGTCCAGGCTTTGGTCCAGCGGACCCAACCTTTCTCGCTGGTAAGGTTACCCTCTTCATTGATGCCTACCAACATATTGAAATACGTCTGGTAACTGGGAAGCGCCTCTTCTGTTATCATATTGCCTACCAAAGAGGTAATGACAGTATCAGGGATGCCTTCAGCACGTTCCCGGAGGAGTTTTACTTGATCCAGGGCATCGGGTTGTGTCATGTCGGGCAAAAAATCCGTAGGCTGCCAGCAATCATCCGGATCCAGGAGGGTATTGTCCACCATCTCACTTACCAAATCATTTAACTGGCTGATGACTTCGGCATTTTTTTCCAACTCGTAATTGATATTGTCTGACTTGTTCATAATTTCTTCATTGGTTTTAAGGCAATAAAATGGTGATGAAAATCTTCCAGCTAATGCCCATGTTACAAATTAACATCATTGTACCCAATAAATAAAATGATTGTATTTAAGCGGTTGGAGGATTTACTCCCATAACGAGTACAACTTGATTATAATTCATTTAATTTGATATGAAAACCAATGACATCATTGGTTTGTTTTCAATAATCCAGCTTATAGGCGGCCACCTTATCTTTAAAGAATGTAGGGACGAGCACGATGTTTTCATCGGGGATAAACCCGATATCAGCTGTGTTGGATTCCTCCTGTGTGGTATCCAGGATTTTGGTGGCTTCACCATCCTGAACCAGGTAAATTTCACCTCCCCATTTGCTCGCTATAAAAGTGTCGTCATCAATAATGATCAGGCCATCCCCGCCGGTAACTTCATCATTGATAACTTCATAGCTGCCATCCTCGCTGTACTTTTTAAGACCCTCAGCATCCAACCCATACAGGACCCCACCATCACTTACCCGAAGGCCGTTGATATTTTTCTGGTTTTCGGCGAATGTTTTTATCTCCCCTTCTTCCAGATACAGGATCTTTCCGGCCCTCATGTCCGAAAAATACACCCGGCTGCCATCATGGTCTGCATCATTCAGAAAGACCGCATCGGAGACCTCATATATCTGGCTGATTTCTCCTGAAGACAACTCAATTTCTACCAGCCGGTCTACGTCCGTAACATACAAACTACCATCTTTTACCGTCATTCCTTTCGGAGCATGAAGACCGCTTACCCAGTCTCTTTCGATTATTTCACCATCTTTACTGAGCTTAGAAATAGACCCAACACCGTCTTTTTCAGCTGGATCCCCTTCGATGTTGGCCACGTAGATGTGTCCGTCACTGTCTTCGTAATGAACCGACTCATTGGTGGTCAATTCAGCAGGGGTTTCCCACAGCAACTCCATCTGGGGTTCCGAGACAGTGATCATCTCTTCAGATTCTGTTTCTTGATTTTCTGATCGTTGCGCCTGCTCACAGCCTGCGGCAAGCATGAAAATTGCGGCAACAATCAAAGCTTTTGCTTGTTTGGTCGATGTAGCACTCATGTCGGGATTTGTTTTGGTTTGTTACAAATTTGGTGAATATTCTGTTAATTGTAATGGTTATTTTAGAATCACTTATTGGTTATGCCGTTATTGTGGTTTTTATTCCCGTTATTTCGTTCTTCTTGTAATTTTATCACTTATAAACTATTTTAATAAAATGGCAAGGTTCGTGCCAAGTAGGGGCAGCTAAAATTGAAAAGGATTGTCTGTTTGGAGACTTATGATATCAAGGTCTTGCGGAGATGACTCAAAAATGATTTATTTTACAGATCCATAATCTTAATAATACGGAAATGAGAAGCATATGTTGGCTTAATGGCTTTTTTATCTTAATGATCGCGTTTTCTTGTACATCAAATATCAATCATCCTGTTGATCCTACAAAGCTTTCTGAGGCGGAACGCCTGGAATTAGCGAAAGAACTGGCACAAAACACGGTAATGGTGGATGGTCATGTGGATTTACCTTATCGGATGAAAGTAGGAGGATTTACCTTACAAAGGGAAATCCTCGATGTTTCTGAGAGGACCGAAGGGGGCAACTTTGATTATCCACGTTCAAAAGAAGGCGGGTTGGATGCACCATTTATGTCCATTTATATCCCCTCCAGCTATCAGGAAACAGGCGGGGCCAAAGTGCTGGCGGATTCTCTTATAAAAATGACAGAAAGGTTAGCCGTTTCATGGCCGGATAAGTTTGCCATGGCATATAGTCCGGATGATATAGAAAAGAACTTTGAGGAGGGAAAAATTTCGCTTCCCATGGGCATGGAAAACGGCGCGGCCATCGAAGACGACTTGGACAACCTGCATTATTTTTATAAAAGAGGTATCCGCTACATTACCCTTACCCATGGCAGGGACAATCTGATAGGGGATTCTTCCTATGATACCACCCGTACGCATGGAGGGCTGAGTGACTTCGGTAAAAAAGTAGTGAAAGAAATGAACAGGCTGGGCATTATGGTAGATGTCAGTCATATTTCCGATGATACTTTCTATGATGTCATGGATATCACAGAAGTACCTGTAATCGCCTCACATTCTTCATCGAGACATTTTACGCCAGGATTTGAGCGGAACATGGATGACGAAATGATACGTAGGCTGGCTGAAAACCAAGGCGTCATCATGATCAATTTTGGAGGGAGTTTTATCGACCAGGAATACCGGGAAAGAAATGAAGAAGTAAGAGAGCATATCGTCAACTGGCTGGCTGAGCGGGGTCACAGCCGGAATGATCCTGAAGCCCGGGAATACATTGAAAAATATGTGGCCGATAATAATCCATTTCCAACGGTAAAGAGGGTGGCGGATCATTTTGACCATGTTGTCACCTTGGTGGGTATTAATCATGTTGGCCTGGGGTCGGATTTTGACGGTGTGGGGGACACACTGCCCACCGGCTTAAAGGACGTTTCCATGTATCCCAACCTGATTGCTGAGCTGCTGGCAAGGGGATACAGTAAGGAGGATATTGAGAAAATCTGCTACAAGAATGTTTTCAGGGTATGGAGAGCTGTTGAGGCATTCGCCGCTGGAAAATCCTGATTACAGGATGAGTTCGTATTTTTGTTCCATCAGGCTTTTTCCGAAAGCGGTTGATGGCTTTTCATCAATCAACCGGAATCCGGCTTTTCTGTACAAAGAAGCTGCGATGGGGAGGTTGTTGGTCGTTTGAAGATACACAGTGGTGTAGCCAAAATGTTTTGCGGCTTCCATGAACCTGGCCATCAGTTCCTTACCGAGTCCTATGCCCTGAAATGAAGGTTCGATCAAAAAATACCGGAGTTGCGCCTGTTCTGGAGACCGATGCACAAGGGCAATACATCCCACAATCTTTTTTTTGTGTTCGGCAATCCATATTTTGTCTAAACCATCTTTAAAATTCCTGGCGAAATCGGAAAAGGTTTCTGCTACATAAATTTCAAAGGACAGTCCAAACCCATAGCCCTGATGGTAAATTCTGCCGTGCATTTCTGTGATGGCACCAATGTCACCAGGAACCAATTCTTGTCGAAAAAAAATATCATTCAAATGGGGAAAGCTGTTCATGTGTTTATAGAAAATCCATCATTGAAATTCCGGTACCATAATGGTTTAGGGTCAAAACCCCTGTCATATCACGTCTACCTTAGGGTAGTGGCCGTTCGACATATGACAAAGGCGCTGGTAAAGTTCAAAAGCTGAAGGATTTTATACAAGGAAGAGTTGATGTTTTTTTGCTTGAACAGAGAATAAGAATTAAATTGAGCTATCATTTGAATAAATTGTGTTTTGGCAGGACAATGTTTTTGTCGCCAATTAATTGAATCTAACCCCAATACTCCGAAATAAATTATGTCACAAATCGATTTGTATTTCCAGCAGGCCCAGGAGGCCTTTTTAGTTTTCAAGACTTTAGAGAATGACAAAAAATCAGCGTTTCTTGAAGAGATGGCTTCCCAAATAGATGCGGTCAGGAATCAATTGGTGCCCACCGCTGCAAGAGAATCCCATTTGCCTGAGGGACGGATTACCGGAGAGTTGGGAAGAACATTGGGGCAGATAAAGCTTTTTGCGAAATTGATAGCAGAAGGCAGTTGGGTGGAGGCAGTGATTGACCATGCCGATCCGGAAAGAAGCCCGCTGCCCAAACCGGATATTCGCAGAATGCTGAGACCTCTCGGACCGGTAGTGGTCTTTGGGGCGAGCAATTTTCCTCTTGCCTTTTCCACCGCGGGAGGAGATACGGTTTCGGCATTGGCGGCAGGATGCCCGGTAATATATAAAGCCCATCCCGCCCATCCTGAGACATCCAGGATGGTAGCGGAAGCCATCAGAACCGCTGTGAGATTGAGCAAGCTCCCGAAGGGAGTTTTTCAGCATGTGGAAGGAGGAGCGGAGACCGGACAGGAACTGGCAGCTCATCCACTGGCGAAGGCAGTGGCCTTTACCGGCTCATTCCGGGGAGGAAAGGCCCTTTTTGATACGGCCAATAGAAGGGAAGTCCCCATTCCTGTCTATGCCGAAATGGGCAGTGTGAACCCTATTTTCGCTTTTGAGAAGAGGCTGGACAACCAAATGGAAGCCTTGGCCGGGGCATATGTTTCTTCGCTTTCCCTTGGTGTGGGTCAGTTTTGTACAAACCCGGGATTGATATTTATTCCGCAATCGGCAGAGGCAAACTTTTCCGCCGCCGTGGCGTCACTTCTTGAAGAAGTGGTATCTGCACCCATGCTGCATGAGGGGATAGCGAAAAGCTATTATACGTCACTGGAAAACCTGAAAAGCAGCAACAAGCTGGAGTGGTTAAAAACCGCCACAGCTTCTGAATTATTGACAGGCAATGCTGCCTTTGCAAAGGTACAGGCAGCAGACTGGTTAGACGATGATGATTTTCAGGAAGAGGTTTTTGGCCCGTTCGGGATCATGGTGGTATATAAAGATGGCGGTGAGTTGGAACAAATTGCTTTGCAGCTAAAAGGCCAGCTTACCTGTACGGTTTGGGCAGAGGAAGCTGAACTTGAAGACAACCAGGGTTTTTTAAATTTATTGGAAGAAAAATGTGGGCGTCTGCTATTCAAAGGTGTACCCACCGGAGTGGAGGTGGGTTATGCCATGCAGCATGGAGGTCCATATCCCTCCACTACAGACAGCCGAAGTACTTCAGTCGGGACCCATGCCATCAAACGCTTTGTCCGTCCGGTGGCCTATCAGGACATGCCCGGGAAGTTTTTACCGGATGCATTGAAAGAAGCCAACCCCTTGGGCATTTGGAGAACGGTGGACGGCAGCTGGATGAAGTAAGCAGGATAAACAACAATGGCCCCTTCCTTTGGTTTTAGGGGAGGGGGCTTTGTACAAAGCCGGGAGAAAACCGTCGGTTGCCATGGTTTTCATTACCGGACTCTTAAACTTTATGCTGGTTGTTTGGGTAAAAATACCTGGATTTGATTTTTCATTTTTGGATGAGTATTCTCAAAATTTTTTAGTAACGCTGGATTTTACATTTTCCGAATTGATTACATTGCTTATAAAAATGATAACTTATAACGTCAAACCTATTTGAGAATGATTAGAACATTTGTTTCGTTGATGCTCCTCCTTTGGGTTACAGCGGCTTTTTGCCAGGAGGAAATGTATTTACGGGTAAACCTCCTGGGTTATCTTCCCGAAGATGTCAAGGTAGCTTTGGCCTTCGGCAAGTCGCCGGTGAGGGAGAGGGTGCAGCTTTTCCGGGTAGCGGAAGATGAGCCGGTGGTGGAACTTCGCCCCGGAAAAGTGAAAACAGCTACCTGGGGTACCTTTGATCATTATTATGAACTGGATTTTTCCGAAATCAACACACCGGGTGAATATTACCTCAAAACAAAAAAAACCGGACAGCAGTCTGCGATTTTCAAGATTGGACGGGATGCATACGGAAACCATCAGGAAACCTTATTGGAATTTATGCGCCAACAGCGGTGTGGGTATAATCCTACTTTGGACATGGTCTGTCATTCCAAGGATGGAAGAAGCCATTATGGCCCGCTGTCCGACAGTACCTACGTGGACCTGACCGGGGGCTGGCATGATGCAGGCGATCAACTTAAATATTTGATTACGGGCAGTTATGCTACCGCACATATGCTGAAAACTTTTGAACTGTACCCTGAAAAGTTTGCCGACAATTACAACGCTTTGGGACAGCCAGGGAGTAACGGTATACCCGATGTACTGGATGAAGCCAAATGGGGCTTGGACTGGATCCATAAATTGCATCCCGCACCTGAGCTGCTGTTTCACCAAATTGCGGATGACAGGGACCACCGGGGATTCAAAATACCCAACCGGGATATCTCGGATTACGGCTGGGGAGAAAACAGCTACAGGGCGGGATATGTGGCTACCGGGGAACCTCAGGGTTTGGGAAAGTATAAAAGTGAGGCCACCGGAGTGGCCAACCTCGCAGGAAGAAGTGCAGCAGCGATGGCCATTGCCGCCAGGATATGGGAGGAGCATCTGAATGACCCCGCTTATGCCATAAAATGCAAGCGGGCTGCCATCTCCCTTTATAAGTTAGGCCGGGAAAACGAAGGCTACCAGCAGGGCAACTCCTATGGGGCGCCCTACCGCTACAATGAAGAAACCTGGACCGATGATATGGAATGGGGCGCGGCCGAATTATACAAGCTGACCGGGGAAACAGAATACCTCGAACAAGCCAAAGCCTACGCCTTGGAAAGCGCCAATGAGGATGCATGGACAGTGAGAGATTCCGCGGCCCATTATCAGCTCTATCCTTTTATCAATATGGGCCACTTCGCCCTGCACGAGCATGTGGATGATGATTTCAAAAAAAACCTGGAAGGTTATTACCGTGAGGGGATAGAATACACACTTCAAAGGGCCAAAAGAAATCCATTTCATATCGGTATTCCATTCATTTGGTGCTCGAATAATTTACTGACAAGCCTTGTCGCCCAGGTGATTCTCTTTGAAAAGATGACGGGAGACAAAAGTTATGCCCCCTTTTTGGCGGCACAGCGGGATTGGCTGTTTGGGCGGAATCCCTGGGGCACATCCATGTTTACCCGGCTGCCTGAGCATGCGGAACACCCCGTTGAAGTGCATACCAGCGTATATGTCATGTTGGGCCTTGAGGTTCCGGGGGGTCTGATTGACGGGCCGATATACAGGACCATCCATGATAACCTTCTTGGATTAACCCTGCATAAACCCGATAAATTTGCCCATTTGCAAAACAATCATGTGGTCTACCATGACGATGTGGGGGACTATAGCACCAATGAACCCACAATGGACGGTACCGCGGGGGCCATATTAATGATGGCACACTTTGGAATGGATGCTGAGTAAATGAATGCATTGGGTAGCTTACAAACCAAGCTGACAAAACTTTCGGAAGGTGAGTTGAAAACAAGGGATCTGGAGACAGGTTTTAAGCAGATAGCCGCCTTATTGATGACCGAAGTGATGATCAGTGGCCCTTCCGGGTCGTTCTGGATAGATGAATTGGAGTTTTATCTTTATGACGGTGGCTATTGCAGGGATAGGTATACCCATTGTCATGAACGTCAGCTGGGATTCGGTACTTGGTATTTTCACCGGTACCGCACTTTTGACAGTTTCATGCGGTTCAGCAGGAATGGCCTGGACCTGACTTTTGGGAGCAAGGAAAACCGGAGATATGGAGGGATCCTGTTGCGGGCTGTCAGGGACGCTGCCAGTTGGAAGCAAATAAAAGGGATCAACAGGACCGTAAAGGCTTTGATTGACGGGTTGGATGCCCGGGCAGTGGAGCGCCTGGCATTTGGACAGGACGGTTTTGTCTTTGATCCGGGCCAGCCGCTACATTTGACCGGTACCTCTTTGAAACGGCCGGGGAAGGTGGTGGAAAGTCCGCGTAAAGGTCTAAATCCTGGCAGGGACCCGGATTTTTTCAATAAAAAATGGAATTATACCTATCAGATTGGTTGAATGGGAAATGGTTGTTGTTTCTGATGTTGTCGCAGGGACAGGAGGTGTAATGAAAGTTTTCCCCTTTTTTGGGAATATAGGGGAAAAACGGAATAATTTCAGAATCCGGGTGTGGAAGGCTTTAATGAGTTTGATTCTTACTTTCGCTTATTTTCCTTATAAAAACCAGTAGGTCATGGATTTCGGACCAGGAAAATGGGAGGATTTGTTGGGAATGCGCCACAGCATCTCTTAGTTTTCCTATTTTTCCGAAACAGGAGTTGTATCGGTCCCTGGTAAGGCAAGGGTCAAATTTTTTGTATCGCCGTTTTTTGGAAAAAATGCTGCCCAAATCAGCCAATTGCAGACACTGCAGCAAATCGATTTCTTCATTTCTTGCGGTTTTAAGAAGCAACAGCTTATGGGCCGCTGTCAACCTTTCTTGCGAAAGATACTGTTGCCAGTCTGGTACTTCTTCCTTTACCAATTGTCTGAGGTTGGTTTCCAGTGCGCTGATCAGGCCGAAAAGCGCGAGCCTCATGGGGATTTTGTCCAGATCACTTTGTGTCACAATATGGTCTACCTGATTTCCGTTTCGGATGAAAAATCTGCGTTTGTTCATCAGAGCCTCAAAGGCTTTCAGCAGTGGGGTATTATTGCTTAGCAGGTCAGCATAAGTAAGCGGGGAGGGACTTATATCGCCCTCATCGTACTTCAACAGCCCCTTGTCCGAAGTAATAACCGCCGATTGAAAATTCCTTTTTCGCATCTCCTCATGGTAATTGTCTTCACGGAAAATCAGGAGTTTTTCCGCGATGCTCATGACAGAGATATGATTTTCAAAGAGTCGGAGAAGATGGTTTTGCACAGACATAAAGAACCAATTTACATTTTACGGGCCATACGATAACTAAATATAAGAAGCTTGGCTGAATAAAAAGGATAACATCCCGGGCATTGATGAAAAGTACCGTCGGTAAAGGTTAATAGCAGTTTTGTTTTTTTGCATGTATATTTGCCCGGCTACCGTGCCGCCAAAAACAGGCAGGGTAGACTGAGCATTTTTGGATGCCTTAAAGAACGCCAATCTGTTAATACAATTTAATATATGAAAATGGTCAAACCTCCTTCCGTTACTCCCGACGTCCTTTTCTTCAGCGGGATTTTATGGGATTATCACCGTCTTTACCACCGGCTGGAAAAAAGCGACTGTATTCTTGTGCTGGGCAGTAATGATCCCCGGGTAGCGGAAAGGGGCGCCGAACTGTGGTTGAAGGGATTTGCTCCTCATCTGGTCTTTTCAGGTGGTTTGGGAAATTTTACCAAAGGCCTTTGGGATGAGCCTGAGGCGGATAAATTTGCCGGTATTGCCTATAAAATGGGCGTGCCGAAAGAGGCGGTACTGGTTGAAAACCAATCCGCCAATACCGGTGAAAACATCCGGTTTACCCAGAAACTGTTGGGATCGCGGGGTTTGAATCCGGGGCGTTTCATTGTGGTACAGAAGCCTTTTATGGAAAGAAGAAGCTATGCTACTTTTAAAAAACATTGGCCCGATAAATCCCTTTGTGTCACGAGTCCACAGATCCCTTTTCATGAATATGCCCATGAAGAGATGCCGATGCACTCGGTGATAGAAGCCATGGTGGGCGATCTGCAACGGATAAAAATATACCCAGAAAAGGGTTTCCAAATCCCGCAGGATATTCCCGAAAAGGTTTGGCATGCTTATGAGTGGCTGGTGAACATGGGCTTTGATGGCCATTGTTTGGCAGATCGACAGTAATTCTGGACACCTCAATAACCACGACAACAATGACAATCATGAAAATGGTATTCTCTTACACGATGACCCCGAAAGTACAGGACAGTATACTTGTGCAATTTTAGTATTTTAACCATCCAAAATTATATCCATTTTAATTTTAAGAAGGCTTTGATGCGAATGAGATGAGACAGGTGGCTTTTACCATGAAACTGATTCCCGGGAATGAGGGAGAATATGAAAAACGGCACCGGGAGATTTGGCCGGAACTTGCCGGTTTGCTAAAGGATGCCGGTATAGTGGAATACTACATTTATTTGGATCAAGCCACGGGGACCCTGTTTGCCTTCCAGAAGCTGAAGAAGGATGCGGACACCGGGCAATTACCCGCCACCGCCCTCATGAAAAAGTGGTGGGCCCATATGGCGGATATCATGGAAGTCAATCCGGACCAATCCCCTGTTGTACATTCCTTAAAAGAAGTCTTTGAATTATAAACCTTCTGCAAGTTCCTGTTTCAAGTCAGGATATTAAGAGGACTATTGGTTGATATTGATGTCTGCTAAAAATAAAATAAGTAAACTTTCTGTGTACGTTTCCATAACACTGCCAGTGTTGCTTTTTTGTCTTGCGAAGTCTCCTGATGCGATAAGTCAGAACGCGGGGATGTGGCCGGAAACGAAAGCAGAACATAAGCCGTGGTCAAGGTGGTGGTGGATGGGAAATGCCGTGGACAGTACTAACCTAAGGGACTTGATGGATGCCTATGAAGCGGCGGGCCTAGGGGGCCTGGAAATCGCGCCAATATATGGAGCCAAAGGATTTGAGGACCGCTACCTTGGGTTTCTTTCGGCGGATTGGCTGAACATGCTTCATTTTACTGCCGGCCTTGCCAGCCAGAAAGGAATGGGGATAGACCTTACGCAGGGGACAGGGTGGCCGTTTGGAGGACCGCAGGTAGCACCTGAAATGGCCGCTGCAAGAATGGTAGTACAGACACACCGTTGGAAAGGCGGAAACGGCCTTGACCGGCCCCTGGTTTTGGAAGACAAAAAAGGGCAGCAGCTGCATCATGACCTGATTGCGCTGATGGGCTATCATGAGGATGGGCGCGTGGAGGAATTGACGGCAAAAGCGAAAGCGGATGGCACCCTTGATTGGGACCAGGAGGGCGTATGGCGTCTGCTGGCGGTGTTTCAGGCTCAAACGGGGCAAATGGTAAAACGTGCGGCCCCCGGAGGAGAGGGGTTCACCCTGGACCATTTCAACAAAGACGCTGTGGCGAATTACCTGCAGTCGTTCGCAAAAGCGTTTGGAGATCATACCCCCGGCATCAGGGCTTTTTATAATGACAGCTTCGAAGTGTATGGCTCCGATTTTACCGGTAGTTTTTTTGATGAGTTTGAAAGAAGGCGGGGTTATGATTTGAAACCCTATCTTTCCCAATTGCTGGACAATTCACCCGCTGAAAAAGGGATCCGCATCAAATCGGATTATAGAGAAACCATCCACGATATGTTGTTGGAGTATTTTACCCGGCAATGGACTGGCTGGGCCCACCGGCGGGGGAAAAAGACCAAGAATCAGGCCCATGGCTCTCCCGGCAACCTGTTGGACCTCTATGCAGCAGTGGATATCCCGGAAGGGGAAACATTTGGCTCCAGCTATTTCCCTATACCCGGAATCAGGAGGGACAGTGCCGATATTAGGAACGTCGACCCGGACCCGCTCATGTTGAAATTCGCTTCTTCCGCCGCTCACCTGACCGGAAAAAACCTGGTATCAAGCGAAACCTTTACCTGGTTAGGAGAACATTTTAAGTCCTCTTTTTCCCAGGCCAAGCCGGAGTTGGAGCAGGCTTTTCTTGCCGGTATCAACCATATGTTTTACCACGGAATTACTTATTCGCCCTTGGACGTGAATTTTCCCGGTTGGCTGTTTTACGCCTCTATCAACCTGAATACCCATAATAGCCTCTGGCCCCATTTTCAGGGCTTCAACGCCTATATTCGCAGAAGTCAGTCTGTTCTTCAGGCAGGAAGGGCAGATAACGAAATATGGATGTATTGGCCGGTATATGATGCATGGGCTGATCCCAAAGGGATCTCCAAAATGTTGACCGTACATGATATTGATGAATGGCTCCATCCCACGCCTTTTTACCAGAACTCCAAACAGCTTATGGAAAAGGGCTTTTCACTTGATTTCATATCCGATGCGTTGCTTGAAGGGACAGAAGTGGACAAAAAGGGCCTGATGAGAACAAAGGACGGAAAGTCTCCGGGGCAGGTGTTGATCATCCCGAAGCTGCATTATCTTCCAGTGGAAACCCTGCAAAAGATAATGGAGGTGGCTGCCGGGGGAGCAAACGTGGTTTTTCAGGAAATGCCCAAAAATGTTCCCGGTTTCTATAACTGGGAAGCCAGAAAGGAGCAGCTTGATGAATTGTGGAAGCAATTGCGGTTTGAGGATGAGGTGAGTGGTTCTTTGAAACGGGCCAAATGGGGTCAGGGGCAGGTGTTGTGGTCACCGGATCTCCTTGTGGCCCTGAATCACCTCGGTGTGCAACGGGAAAGCCTGGTGGACAGCGGTCTCCAATTTATCAGACGGGACCTGGATGGTGATAAATACTATTATCTCGTCAATCATACTGCCGGACAGATAGATAGGGATTTGCTGCTTAATTATGAGGGGAAATCTGCTGTCCTGATGGATCCCCAGCAAGGAATTACCGGACAGGCATCCGTCCGGAAAAAGGAGGGGAAGCTGCTTGTCCGTGTACAGATGGATGCCGGCGAGGCATTGATCATCCACGCGCTTAAAGATGAAATGCCGGGAGTACCGGATTGGAATTATGCCACCGGAAATCCTGAAGAAATGGTGTTGAAGGGAAGGTGGAAGCTGACCTTTGTAGGGGGTGGGCCGGATTTGCCGGCTGGCAGAGAGCTGGATAAACCTGTGTTATGGACCGATTTGACGGATGATCAGGCAGATGTGTTCTCCGGACAGGCTTCCTATGAAACCACATTTGAAATCGATTTTCAGGAAGGAGCTAAGTATATCTTGGATCTGGGGGAAGTTAGGGAGAGCGCCCATGTATGGATAAACGGCCATGAGGCTGGCTATGCATTTGGGGTTCCATTTAAGTTGGATGTGACCCAACATCTCAGAAACGGGGAAAATACGCTGAAAATAGAGGTGGCCAATTTGATGGCCAACAGGATAAGGGACTTGGACCGAAAAGGGATTGAATGGAGAAACTACCATGAGATCAATTTTGTCAACATCGACTATAAACCTTTTGATGCTTCGGGATGGGAAATTATGCCATCCGGATTGCAAGCTCCGGTTACCATAAAAATGTACCGTTAATAAAATATATTCTTGAAATATAAGTTACAGGCAATTAATTAGATACGAGGTTAAAATTTATAAATATAATATTTATTTTGTTAAATTTATGGTCTTCATTTGGTCCCATATTGGATTAAACCCTTCAAAAATAACCTGACCCATGATAGAAGTAAAAACCCTCATTCGATTAGATGAAAACTCCCGTATTCCCAAATATCAACAGATAGTCAATTCTATTATCGAAGACATAGAAAACCGGCATTTAATGGTCGGGGATAAGATCCCATCCATTAATGAAATCAGTGAGGAATATTACCTTTCCAGAGATACCGTCGAGAAGGCCTACAACCAGTTGAAGGAGAAAAAAATCATTCTTTCCGTAAAGGGTAAAGGGTATTATGTGGCTAAAAACGTGTCCACTTCACAAGCGTCTGTTCTTTTTCTCCTCAATAAACTCAGCAATTACAAGTTGAAAATATATAACTCTTTCATAGACAGTATGGGAGCAGATGCTCAGGTGGATCTGAACATCTATCATTGTGACCCTAAGCTACTGTTGAATATTCTCGATGAGAATATGGGCGCCTACGACTACTACGTGATCATGCCCCATTTTAAAGATGAGAAACAAAGGCATTATAACCATGATTTGAATGTCATGGATTGTTTAAAAAAAATACCTGCTGAGAGGTTGATCATCATGGACAATCAGGTACCTGAGCTGGAGGAAAAAGTGTCTTCCATTTACCAGGACTTTAAAAATGACATCTACAACGCGTTGTGTGAGGGAATTTTTCAGCTGCAGCATTATGAAAAATTGCTGTTGGTATATCCCAGCAGCACGGTATATCCCTATCCTCTGGAAATTATGAAAGGGTTTCAGAAGTTCTGTCTGGACTTTGATTTCGACTATGAAATTCTGGAAACAGTCTATCCTGAGATGGAACTTCGGTCCAAAGACACCTTCGTCGTCATTGAGGAAAATGATCTGGTCAACCTGGTAAAACAAGTTAGGGAACAAGGCTATACTTTGGGGAAAGATATCGGGATCATTTCCTATAATGACACTCCTTTAAAAGAACTTCTCGGGATCACCGTCATATCCACAGACTTCAAATTGATGGGGGAAACGGCTGCTTATATGATCAAAAAGAACAAAAGAGAGGCCGTCAAAAATATTTTCAAGTTTATAAACCGGGGTTCTGTTTAGCCGAATGGACATATATAAAACGGTTAACTGTGTACTCCGCCTTCTGATTTTGGTTATATTCGGATTCTTTTTAAAGGCACCGGTGCATTTTATCTTTGATACTGAAAAAAACCGGTGCTTGGATAATTTACGATTTTAATTGATGTTCAAAAAAAGCAGTTTAGTTCAGAAGCTGGACGCCGTCAAGGAATACGAGCGGGAACCCATACCGGCAGGCAAATTCAAAGGATGGAAGAGTTTTTTAGGCACCTACGCAGGGGAACATACCGCCGGAACGGAGTTTGTGATAGGGCCTTTGTTTGTGGCTCACGGGGCAAGTGCGGTCGATCTTGTTACCGGGTTGATATTAGGGAATATTCTAGCGGTGTTGAGTTGGGCTTTTTTGACCGCGAAAATCGCTGTTAAAACCCGGATTACCTTATATTACCTTTTGGAGAAAATAGCCGGAAACAAGTTTACCGTCCTGTACAATCTTGTGAATGCAGGGCTTTTTTGTTTTTTGGCGGGAGCCATGATCGCTGTTTCTGCCACGGCGGTGGGGATACCCTTTGATATGGCCATGCCTCAGCTGACCGACATTTATCCCAATAATGTAGGATGGGTGGTTACGGTGTTCGTGGTGGGGGCCATCACCACTTTTGTGGCCATGTTCGGTTTTGATCAGGTATCCAAATTTGCGATGGTAGCGGCTCCTTGGATGATCATGGTATTTATTGCTGCCGCGGTGGCTGTTTTGCCCAGACTCGGCGTGACAGAGATGGGGCAGTTTTGGTCTGTTGCCGAGAGCACCATTTGGACGGGGGTCCCTCTCGAAGGACAAAGTAAATTCGGATTTTGGCACATCCTGTTTTTTGCCTGGTTCTGTAATATGGCCATGCACATTGGGATGGCAGACTTATCCTTATTGAGGTATGCCAGGAAATGGCAATATGGGTTTTCTTCTGCGACAGGGGTTTTTTTAGGCCATTTTATTGCGTGGATTGCCTCAGGGATTTTGTATTCCCTGTTTCTATTGGAATCCGACAATAGCCTGACATTTGCACCGGGTCCGATAGCCTACAGCGCTGTGGGTTTGGCAGGGGCCTTGTGTGTGGTCATCGCCGGATGGACCACCGCCAATCCCACTTTGTACAGGGCGGGGCTGGCCATTCAATCCATCAATCCCAAATGGAAAACCTGGAAAGTTACTTTGTTTGTGGGATTGTTTACCACCATCACCGCTTGCTTTCCCGCATTGGTAATGATGCTGCTGGAATTCGTGGCGTTATATGGACTGATTTTGATGCCCTTGGGTGCTGTTATTTTCATCGATGTATACCTGATGGAAAAGATCGGGCTTAAGCCTTATTATGCCATGGCCACCGGGGTTCAGTTAAACTGGTCGGTCGCGCTCACTTGGGGTGTGACGCTGGCATTTTGTTTGCTGCTTAACCTGATGCTGGGGGTGGAAATTTTCTTTCTTGGACTACCCGGATGGTTTGTGGCGGTACTTGTGTATATTGTAGCAAGTAAGATCAATCAGAAAAGATGAGACAATTACTGAAATGGTTTTCCTATATCGGGCTTGCTTTAACCCTTTTCCCTTCTTTCATGCTCTTTATGGGATTGATCGAGGCCTATACCTGTAAGCAACTGATGGCTTTAGGTACCGTAATCTGGTTTGTCACTGCACCCTCCTGGATGAACAAAGGCAAGGAAAGCAAGGAATGAGAAAGTTTGTTCTTGGATCGAGTCCCGAGCAAGTGAGGGCTCTATTGCCTAACAGAAAGATCATGCCGGTAAGTCTTGGCGGTGTGAAAATCGCCGTAGTAAGGATCAACGATGATTTTTTTGCCTTCGAAAGACTTTGCCCACACCAAAAAACTTCCTTGGAAGAAGGCAATATCAATGCTTATCAGGAAGTGATCTGTCCTCTTCATCATTACCGCTTTGACCTACATACCGGGGAAGTGAGGTCAGGGGATTGCCGGGATTTGCAGATTTACAAGGCTAATTTAAGAGACAACGGCTTGGAAATAACGTTCTAGCTATGGCCGTCCTCCTAAAGCAGGATTTATGCTGATTGGGTTTTATTTCGAATAGGTGCTTTCTTTCGAGGTTTTATTTTTTTAAATTTATCAAATACCAATACATATGGGTTGTTCATTGTTTTGGATGTAAGTTTTGTGGCTGTTGTTACCTGTGGCTTTGATAGCCAGGGAAAATACGGTATCGGGTGCCATTAAAACCTGAAAAATGGGTTTCTTCAGGTCCTTCATGACTATGTGTTTTCATACCTATGGCAATTTCAGATGAAATTCAAGGATATTAGATTGTGGCTGTTCGTTTTCGGATTTGTTTTTCTGATTGCGGCCTATTTGTACCAACATTCACGCACCAACCAGCAACAGCTCGAAGACCAGGCCGTCAAGGCGGTGTCGCTGGCTAAAGGGAGTTTTCTGGATGCTTTTTATAGCTATCACGATCAGCTGGATAGTTATCTGAAAAGAAATTTTTATAAATGGAATTCAACGGATGATCCCCTTAGCCCGGCAGCAGCGCTGGTGGCATTGCTGGATAAGGAAAAGAGGTTCGAGGTCAACAGGATGCGAATGGTCCCCGAGGATAGGGAAAAACGGCTTCCGTTTGAAAATGTCAAAATTAATCTGATCAGGAGAGACAGTGCGTTCTATCTCCATGTAGAAGATTATCGGTTTGTTTTTGAGGAGAGAACAGCGGAGGGAAGTTACCCTACTCCTGATATATCGATGCTGTACCGGAACTTATCCGACAGGATGCAAGTGGGGATTGAAGGGGCGGGCCGGGATTCAAGGACCTTCGAAGTGAGCCATTCCGTGTCCCTGTCCACCCTGATGAAGCATAACCTTCAAAGCCTTTTTTTTGATGAACTTTACCTATTGGATGACGAGGGAACGATACTTTACCCTTCTAAGTCAGCAGGATTGAACCTGCTCAAACCGGACCAATTGGACTCCATAGAAGCAAAAACTACGGGAAATCCGGTTTTTGGCGAGAGAAAGCTGAAACTATACCTGTCAGGGGAAGAATACGAGGGCTT
This sequence comes from Negadavirga shengliensis, assembly GCF_042652345.1. NCBI lineage: Bacteria > Pseudomonadati > Bacteroidota > Cytophagia > Cytophagales > Cyclobacteriaceae > Negadavirga > Negadavirga shengliensis. The sequence goes on along the minus strand of NZ_JBHSJJ010000001.1, from coordinate 42,166 downwards.
TATCTCTCCGTTTTTTTTGGGGGACAAAAAATTGATGCTTGTGGGGGTCAAGGAAAGCCTTCAATTTCAGAAGGTGGCTTATAGGATAAATTTCAACCTCCTTAATCTTTTTCTCACAGGTTTGCTTCTGATCTTTGTTTCCATTCCCATCATCAGCATTTTTAATTTGAGTGAAGGGGATATTCTTACAAAAAAGCGGGTATTTGGATTAGGCCTATCTCTTATTGTTCTGATGGTGGTGCTGGGTTTTTTCTCATTTTCCCTGATCCGGCATTATCCTTTGGTCACGGCGGATAATGAAGAAATGAATGATTTGACGGCAGCGTTTTCGGCAGAAACTTCAGCCCATATCAAGCGCTTGCAGGCGTACGATGTTCACGGAAAAGGTACTTTGGGGGATTCAGGAACTTCATACGAGCATGTGAATGAACTGTTGACCTTTGATGCCGAAGGCAGAATATTGTCTATGGTCATACCCAATTCAGAAAGGAAAACCTCCCCCGTCAGGTTTGAAGAAAATCCCTTTATATCCATCGCCAGCAGGGATTATGTGAAGCAACTTCCGGATTCTGAGAACGAATATTTTATCAGCGCCCATTATTCGAGAGCGACGGGTGAACTGGAAGGGGTGATCAGTGGGCGTTTTGGTGATATGGGAAGGGCCATTACCTTTAGGCTTGACCGGATTGCGTCCCAACTCAGCGGGAAATACCGTTATTTTATTTTCAGGGCCGATGGCAAAGTATTGTTGAAAAGTGAAAAGGTGAACATCCCGGTCAATTATCTTCAGGAGGGTATAGGGGAGGACAAGTGGCAGGAAATCCTGACGCTGATTAAGAATAATTATAATGCCCGGGCGGATGCCTCTTGGAGAACGCCTTTATATTTTAATGGCTATGAATATGAGGCGTTGTTAAAACGGTTGGATTCAGATCGGTTGGGCGGAGACAACTGGTTGTTGTTTCTTGAAGATAAAAATCTTCAGCATACCTTACACACCTTGGCATCTTTGGAAGCATTAACCGTTTTTATCCCCTATTTACTGGTGTTGATATTGTTGTCATTGTTCACCATGATGGCCAAAAAATCCAGTATTTATTTGGCTTTTGCACAGTTTTCTTTCTATTGGTACAGTCCCTCACCACAAAAAAGGGGGAGGTATTTATGGTTGAACTACATACTGGCTGCGGATATTTTGATATACATACTGATGTATTTATTCATGCCTTTATGTATTTTCAAAATTTATCTGTGGGCGGGAGTATTTGCCATACAGGCGGGTACCTGCAATTTCATTTTGTTACATTATAAGGGCGCTGGACAGTTTAAAGGCAGCAAAATCAATTTTGTGATACCGGCAGTAGCTTTATGGACAGCTTTTGCTGTGGCCTTGTTGTACCTTTCCTATGTGAGTTTGTCCCTTGGATATTTCTTATGGACGGTCGTCATTCTTGTCGTGATAGCAGGTCTGCTGGCATTATGTTTTGGCCTGGCCCGAAAAAACCGGATGCCCAGCTTGCTGCCTACAGATTTTGACAAAACCGGCTTCTTGAAAAGATGGCATGCCAAACTTACCAGATGGTGGAATCTCGTTACGCTAGTGCAGGTGGACAAGCGCATTTACGCCCTTAATTTTTTATTATGGTTGGTCATCATTGGCTTTTTACCCGGATATTTCATCCATCGCCAGATATTCGAACAGGAAAGGTTTATTTGGGAGAATGTGGAGTCCTATACAGCAGAGAAACCGCAAGCTCCCGAAGGGGGGTATGGTGAATTGATCAAAGCCTATGAAAAACTGAGAAGAATAAACTTTGCCAAAATAGCCACCCGGGAAGATAGGCAGATCAGCAAATTTATAGCCCCATCCGAACATCTTTTGCAAGCTTCCTTTTACCTGCCCTCCAATATGGACAGGAAAAGCAAATCTGGTGGCACAGAACAAAAAGGGAATAAAATGGCGTGGCTGATATTGATTCTCCTGATGGTTTTGCTTTTCATCATGATCATGCGATTGGGCAACAAAATCTACCTGATCGATTATCTTTTCACTGTTCACGAGCCCGAATTGCCGGCCAGCGCAAAGGGACAGTTGTACAATTTCATCATCGGTTTGGATTCTAGAAAATCCAGGGAATGGGTGATGCAGCAATTTGGATATGGCCCGAATGAGGTATTGCTGATCGATGTAGGGGGAAAAGACAGAGGACTGCCACGAAGGTTGCCGGTTCACAAAGCGGTGATTTTGGAGAATATTCATTGTATACTGGATACAGCAGAATTTGCCGCTTTTTTGAAGAATTTTAGGAAACAGTATTTTAATAAAGGATTGGGAGTATTTGTAATATCAGGTAAGCCTTTTCAGGAACTTATGCCCCCCAGTCTAACTGCTGGAGAAAGAATGGTATTGTCGGAAATGTTTTCCGGTTTTCTTTTTCATTTTGTGCCTTTGCATTATGCCAATCCTTTGATTGCCCTTCCCTATCCGGATAAAAACTGGGAAAATATGGACAGGTTGGATAGGGAGAGGTATACAAGAAGAATCCAAAGCACCCTCTTTAACGATGAGAAAGTACATGAGCTTTGTGAGGAAATTGCGCATGGGCCCAACGGGGCATCTTTGGCCGCCCTCATCACTGTTGAGTTAATGCAGGATTCTGAAGAGAACCCTCTTTCCCAAGAACGGTTTGAAAAATGCATCCTGTCCATTCAACGGTACAATAAGGCCTACTACATGAATATTTGGGGAGAGCTCAACATGAAGGAGAAGAAGATGGTATACAATTTTGCCAAGGAAGGTTTCATCAATTTTGCCAATAAGGAAACCATGACGGCATTGCTGCAGAAAGGGGTTTTTGTGCTGAACAGCCACCGGGACGGGCTGGTTTTATTCTCCAGGAGTTTCAGAAACTATGCTTATATGAATGCCACCCCAGAGGAACTGAGCAGGTTTAAACAGGACGAACGGAAAACCGGCAATGCGAAGATGATACAGATGGCTGCCTTTAGTTTCGTTTTCATTTCGATTGCGGTGATCAGCTACTATGATCCCAATATTCTCAATCAGACCTCAGCCTATGTCAGCGCGGTAATTGGCGTGGCGGGTACGGTGTACAGTTTCTTTGCTAAAGGTTTTGGAAAAAATATCGACCATGCCAACCACTAAGCCTTGTTGGTATCATTTTTGGTTTATTTTAAGATTCCCCATAATCCAACAATATTTTTTATGGCGATTTTTTTCACATTAAAGATATAATTCTGCGCTTTAATCTGTATTGTACCATAAAATATAAAAAAATACAAAAATTGATTGCGTTGTTTTCAGCTATTATATACATTTGAATGCTGAGTAAAATATTTATTGGCCAAAAAAATCACAATATGGGATAAAACTCTACGTTATCTAAACATCAGTTTTATGAGCAAAAGGGTAGGACCTAAAGACAGCGAACTTATTTCACAATATAGGAACGGAAGTGAGATTGCTTTTGAGAAGTTGGTGGACAAATACAAGTCCCGGGTTTACACTACTATTTTGATGATAGTAAAGGAACAAGGAGTAGCAGAGGATCTGCTGCAGGACGTTTTTGTAAAAGTAGTTCAGACGCTTAACTCAGACCGTTATAACGAAGAGGGAAAATTCCAGCCATGGCTAATGAGAATCGCTCATAATCTGGCGATCGATCACTTCAGAAAGATGAAGCGGTACCCGGCGGTGGTCATGGAGGATGGCTCCAACATTTTCAATACGCTGCATTTCGCGGAAGAAAACGTTGAAGACATGAAAGTCAAGGACGAAACTTACGATTTGGTCAGGCAGTTGATCGACGAGCTTCCTGAAAACCAGAAGCAGGTATTGATGATGCGCCATTATATGGATTTGAGTTTTCAGGAAATTGCAGAGCAGACGGGAGTGAGTATCAATACGGCCTTAGGAAGGATGCGCTACGCTTTGATCAATTTGAGAAAGAAACTTAAACAAATAAATATCGCCTATGACCAAATCTTCTACCCAAAATGACCTGATAAGGTACATTTATCAGGAAATGACGGAGTACGAGAATGAACAATTTGTGCATGCCATGCAGAAAAACCCTGTGCTGATGCAGGAGTATATTGATATGTTAGGCACGATAGATCATTTGGACCGTCTCATTCTCAACCCCTCGGAGAAAATTGTTAGAGCCATAAAAAGAAAGGCCCAATCCAAAGGACTGGAAAAAGTTTAAACACCAACAACACCCTTAAAAAAGATGTTTTTCCTGCCGTATCATGATGCGGCAGGTTTTTTTATGGCTGTCAGAAATTAACCCTCCCGAAGATGGATCAAACAACAATTCTGACGATTCGGGTTAAAGTGTCCAGGAATGTCCAAACAAGCCCGGGACAGGTTTTCACAGCCTGCCCCGTCCCGGATTGCCCGGATCCGAATTCGGGGATTGACACGATGGGTTTAATTGAACAATGTGTACCGCCTCAGACCTTAAATATAGTCCTAAAAAAACAGTTTTTTTTTTGTCATCAATATTTGCTAAATAAAGGATATTAAAAGTAAGTTTACCCTACTATGTTAAAAAAAGACAGATACGCGGCGTTCGTTGACCATTTTTCAAGTAAAATGCCCCTTCCCGAAACGGAACTGCATTATGAAAACCCGTACCAACTGTTGATAGCGGTGATTCTCAGTGCCCAGTGTACGGATAAACGTATCAATATGGTCACCCCGGCCGTATTTAGGGATTTCCCCACTCCCCTTCATCTGGCCAACAGTAACTTTGATGAGCTGTTTCCCTATATTAAATCCGTTTCTTACCCCAATAATAAGACCAAGCATTTGCTGGGAATGGCCAAAATGCTGGTGGAGGAATTCAACGGAGAAATACCGTCAACCGTCAAGGACTTGATCAAATTGCCCGGCGTGGGACGCAAAACGGCAAATGTAATCACCAGCGTGGTTTGGAACCAGCCGAACATGGCGGTGGATACCCACGTTTTCAGGGTGTCCAAGCGGATAGGCCTGGTGCCTCAAAACGTGAAAAGCCCGCTTGGGGTGGAGAAAAATTTGTTGCGCCACCTTCCCAAGGACGTGGTTCACAAAGCCCATCACTGGCTTATTTTACATGGCAGGTATGTATGTGTGGCGAGAAGACCCAAGTGTGATATCTGCGATATAACCCATTTTTGCAGGTATTATGAAAAGAACAGAGCCCAAATTGAGTTGGAGAATGTACTTTCTGATAAATCCAAATAATGAATGTGCGGGATAAACCTTGTCTTGAACGCCCGGAAGGGGGATATAGCCATTCACCGAATGATGGAAGCCACCAAACACCGGGGGCCGGATCATTCGTCATGGGTCGGGATCAACGAAAAGGTGTTTATTGCGGGAAATAGGCTGAAAATATTGGATCTCCGGGATGTGGCCAACCAGCCCCTCCTGTCGGATGATGGAAAGCTGGCTTTGGTATGGAACGGTGCCTTATATAATTATCAGGAACTGCGTAACCGGCTGCTTGAAAGGGGGGAAGCGTTCAGAAGCCATTCTGACGGAGAAGTGTTGCTTAAATGGCTTGGTGCTTTTGGGAGCGAAGGCATTAAACAGCTACGGGGAATGTTTGCCATTGTTTTTGTGGACAGCAACAAAAAACAAGTGCTTTTGGCCAGAGATCCCGTAGGAATGAAACCCCTTTATTATTATCACAGAGACCATGTTTTGCTTTGTTCGTCTGAGTCGAAAAGCATCCTCCTCTCGGGCTTGGTTTCTGCTACGGTAGACAGGAAACAATATGCCCCTTACTTTTATTGCCGTCACGGTATGCCCGATGCGTCATTTTTTGAGGACCTTCTTCAGGTACTGCCGGGTGAGGTAAAGTTATATGGATTTGAGGGGCAACATATTGCTTCCCATCAGCTGGAGATGGAACAACATGCTGAGCAAACCCCCACAAAGGAGGTTTTCAAGGAACTCCTGACGGATGCGGTACTTCGGCAGTTTCATGCAGATGTACCTGTAGGCGTACTCTTGAGCGGCGGAGCCGACAGCAGCCTGCTCTATCAGCTGTGGTACAAAGAAACAGGCATTCCCCTTCATACTTATACCGTGGGATTTGGGAAGGCGTACCGGGATCAATACGATGATGCGTCTTTTGCGGCAGAAGTGGCTGGAAAATATCCGGGCGCCCATCATGAAATCCAGGTCGACCCTCAGACCGTATTGGAGGTTTGGCCGGAATATGTCAAAACCCTGGATCAGCCTGTGGGTGACAGCGCCAGTATATTGACTTGGATACTTGCCCGCGAAGCCAACAAACAGGTGAAGGTATTGGCCAGCGGTGCGGGAGCAGATGAGTTGTTCGGTGGGTATAACCGACATAAGGCTTTCAGCCACTATCTTGCACGTCCCGTTTTCTGGAATTTTCTGTCCCGGCTAAATTTGGAAAAAATCCCGCTTGGCCGGGAAAAGCGGAAATTTCTGGCATCGATCCATGCCAGTCCCGAAAGGACGTTTATGAATTTCTCAGCGCTAGGGAATTTGCCGGATTCTTTGGCCACCCAGTTGCGGCCCTATTATCCCCGACAGCTTTCGGATTATAAGGCTGCCCTGGAGTGGGACAGGACCTTTTATCTGGTCAATGATGTGCTTAAAATCCACGACAATGCCTGCATGGCCCACGGAATTGAGGGCAGAGCGCCTTATTTGGACTGGTCTTTGGTGTCTCTCAGCCGGGGGATGACCGAAGCCGAACATTTGAGACGGAGGAACAAGATATGGATCAGGGAACTGCTTCGCGAGGAAGGGTTAGGCCGGGTGGCTGACCGCAGGAAACTGGGATTCGGCTTGCCGATAAGAGAATGGATCCGTGACAATAAAAATTTCAGGGAAACTGTTTTTTCGGAGATTGGTGCGTTTGAAAAAAAACACGGGAATGCTTTTCCTCCGGTGATGCGCAAAATAGCTCAAAATCCGGTGTCCTATTACAAGGAAGGATTTCTATTTGTTTGGAACCTGTTCGTATTGTCTTCCTGGATCAGGGAAAACGGCTTATGAGAATCATTTATATTCACCAATATTACCTTACACCTCGGGAGGGAGGGGCTATACGCTCCTACCACCTTTCGAAAGGCATGGCAGCAGCAGGGGTTGAGGTGGAAGTGATCACCGCGCACAATGCCCCCGATTACAAATGTGTAGCATTTGATGGGGTAAAGGTACATTATCTTCCGGTGCCTTATGACAACGCTTTTGGCGTGTTAAAAAGAATGGGGGCATTTTATGCATTTGTGAGGAAGGCAAAAGCTCTTATCTTTCAAATGGTCAAACCCGATCTGTTTTTTATCACCTCCACACCCCTGACTACCGGGATCATCGGCTTATGGGCAAAAAGAAAGTGGGGGATCCCTTATGTGTTTGAGGTAAGGGACCTTTGGCCCGAGGCACCGGTTCAACTTGGCGTAATCCGTAACCTGTTTTTGAAGAAATACCTCTATGGACTTGAAGAGAAGATTTATGGCAATGCCCAAAAAATTGTCGCCTTGTCGCCCGGCATAGAAAAATACATCCACAAAAAATGTCGGGAGGCAAGTATCGCGGTAATCCCGAATTTTGCTGACATGGATTTTTTTCAGAGCGAACTGGCCAATCCCGACGTACTGGAGTTACAGCCGGAAAAACTCACCATCGCCTATACTGGGGCCGTAGGGAAGGTCAACGGCCTTGAAAGTTACCTGCAGCTCGCTGCAGAGGCACAAAAACTCGGTAAACCATGGCAGTTTGTGCTTATGGGGAAGGGGGCCGAGCTGTCCAGTTTAAAAAAACGCAGCAAGCAGTTGGGGCTTTTGAATTTCCATTTCCTCTCCTATGGTGACAAAAACGCTGTCCGGGATTTACTGGCTTTTTCAGATTTGGTTTACATTTCTTTCCAAGACCTGCCAGTATTAAGGACCAGCAGCCCCAACAAGTTTTTTGATGCCCTGGCGATGGGCAAGCCCGTCATAGTGAATTTCAAAGGCTGGCTATTGGATATGATCAAGCAAAACGATATGGGCAATTATCATGATCAAGAGGATAGCAGCAAGATATTGTCTTATATCCAATCCCTGGAAGAGGATCCCGCGATGCTGGAAAGGGCCGGGAAAAATGCCGAAAGGTTGGCCGAATCCAGGTTTTCAAAAAAAGAAGCGGTCTCGCGATTGCTTGATTTTTTGGATAGCTGAACCATGCTTTTCAAATGGTTTATCTGGGCTTGTATCCTGAGCGTTTGAAAATTTCCCTGGCGTTTTGCTGATCCATGACCTCTTGCAGGCTGAGGTCGTTGTTGAGCCGGTAATCATCCACGATGTTCCATCCCAGCCATCTGCCTATCCTGCCCGGGGCATCGGGACTGATTTCATCCGTAAACGGCGCCTCTCCCGTATATTTTCTTATTTCAAAGGGGTTGGTCTCGAAAAGCAGTTCATTTTCTATAAAATGGGCCCAGATCATTTGCTCGTTGGCATAGCTGCCGACAATTTCCTTTGTCTCATAACCTATAATGTACTCATCAGGCGTACAGGGCAAAATGGTTTTGGTGAAATGGTAAGCCTTCCCGTAAAAGATCATTTCAGCCAGTAAGGTGTTGTCCCTCAGATCTGTTTTGTTGAAACGGGAAGAAATGGCGGTCACCAATGTGGGAACCAGATAGTCCCTTTCGTACCTTTTTGCGATGTATTCAGGGAGGTCCAAAGGCTGAAAACGGTGATCAGCCGGGAGGTAATAATCCAGACCAATGATGATAAGGTCTTCTGTGACTACCAGGTCCGATCCAAATCCACTCACAAAGGTATATACTTTGGGGGGATCAAATTGTGGGTAGTAATACTTAATCGCCTTGAACGCCAGAATAAGCTCTTGCTCTATGTCTTTCATATCGGGAAAATGGGCCATTACTTCCTGATACAGTTCCTGCATACCCGGATCAGTATGGATTTGATAAAGTCCAGCGGCCAGTTCTTCCTTATTTTCATATTCCATCGGTTCAAAGTACATCTTGGAAAATTCGGAAAAGGCCTCTAGATTGTATCGTATGTTTTCCTCAGTGATGTCTTCAAAAAAGTTTTTCTCCATCCTCTGGATTTCTATAGAAAGGGGGATTTCCAGAATTTCATCGGGAAGACGACAGTCGGCCGGTTTTTTTTTACAGGCAAAGACCCCCAAAAAAAACAATACGACCGGTAGATACTTTATTTTTTTCATAGTTGACTCCAAAAATAGTGGATTCTTTTGTCTAAAACAGTTTAAAATGGCTTAGAGTTGTTTTCGTAAAGCGTTTTTTATAAAAGAATGTTTTCGTTTCAAAAGGAAGGGATGGCTTTCGGCAATAAATTTCTTCCATCACTTTCTTCCGGCTTCAAACCGTCACGGATGTCTTTTTGGCTCCACAGTAATTTTCTCCACTCAAAATCACCCTCCATAATGTCGTTTTTGACCCTTTTCAATGTAATGGGAAGCCTATAAATTGCATGATATTATCTAATTCAATATTGATTTAACCCTAAACCAAATTCGTCATGGAAACAGCAGATAAAACGAAAATCAATGTTCAGGCCACAATCAATGCGCCTGTGGAAAAAGTATGGCAGTTTTGGACTGACCCTGAACATATCATCCATTGGAACCAGGCCTCTGATGACTGGCATACTCCCCGTGCGGAAAATGATCTCCGCGAAGGCGGCCGCTTTCTTTCCCGGATGGAAGCCAAGGATGGAAGCCAGGGCTTTGATTTTGGAGGGACGTATGATGAAATCATACTACATAAACGTATAGCCTATACCATGGATGATGAAAGAAAAGTGGTAGTGGATTTTGATGGGAATGGTTCGGAAACCCATGTCAGCACAGTTTTTGAAGCAGAAAATACCTTTTCCGTGGAAATGCAGCGGACTGGCTGGCAGGCCATTTTGGACAATTTCAAATCCTATGTGGAATCAATGGCCGAATTTGTGCCGCTGGAGTTTGAAATAACCATTGCTGCGCCCGTAGGTAAGGTATACGATACGATGTTAGGAGGCAAAAGCTATGAAGAATGGACATCGGTTTTTATGCCGGGATCCCACTTTAAAGGCTCGTGGGATAAAGGTTCCAAGATTTTATTTTTGGCACCCGGCGAAAATGGGGAAATGGGCGGAATGGTCAGCCGCATCAAGGAAAACATTCCGAACCAATTTGTGTCCATAGAACACCTCGGTGTTGTCGATAATGGCAAGGAAATCACCGAAGGCCCAGAAGTGGAATCTTGGGCAGGTGGTCTGGAAAATTATACCTTCCGGGAAGAAAATGGTCAGACAGTGGTGACCGTCAACATGGATTCCACCAGGGAATTCAAAGATTATTTTCAGGAAACCTGGCCCAAGGCCCTTGAGAAACTGAAGGAAATTTGTGAACAGTAGATGATGAATGCCGGAAGTACCGGTATGTTTTTCGGTACCTCCGGCAATTTTTTGGCCTTTAACTTCTCAGGGTTTCCAAAATCAGCTCTGGCGGTGAATTGGTGGTTATTTTGTCAAAGTCACCTCTTATTACTTTTAACGCATAGACTTCTTCATCTATTTCCCTCCGGGTTCTTACACCCAGCGCCCTGAGTAGGGGAAGCGGCGGGCACCACCCTTGCAAGCCGTGTTGCAATAAGAATCCTGCCACAATGCCTGAAAGCGCAAACCATTTGTTATTAACGAATTTCCCCATCAGCACACCGGCGAGCATCAGTGAAGACGCATTCACTTCCAATACCCTTTCTATATCCCATTCTTCTTTGAGATCAAGCAGACGGCCTGAAATCTGGCTTGCCGTCATGTTTCTATACCTTTGGATGTAGTCAAGGATTCTCCTGTCGAATTCCTTATTCGCTTCTTCGGAAGTGGTTTTTCTTACCCTTCCTTCAATATTATTGGTTTGTAGGTCCATAACAGTTGGTTTTTTGAGTTAATTGAAATGAAGTGTAATTGTCCTCAAAAAACATGCAAGGAATGTTTTCTTGATAAATACCATCTAATTTATGGATGTAACTGTAAACGAATCAAGTAAAAACATGCCTTTTGGACTAATTATTCCAAAAGCGTTCGTTGTTTGGATTATTTGAATTCATATTCTGTCCCGGGTACATTAGAAAAAGAATAGGCCTCCAAATCTAAACTTAGGGCCCGGCCATCCAAAACGGGAGAGACGGGACTGTGCTCCTGCAAATAATCCTCAACCACATCATGAATAGTATAATCCATGACTTCGACATCTTTGGTGTTCGGAAGCCTGCACAACATGTGGTGTGGATCCCCTGGTCTTTCACAGGCGGAGACCGTATAAACTTCGTCGTTTTGCATGGGTTGACCACTCACTTCTATGGAGACGATGCGCTCTCCGTCTGGTTTTTGGCTGTTGAAGGTGACGGTCATACCGGAAAACCGGACCAGCCACCCTCCAAACCGCTCCGATGGATCTTGGGCAAATACATTGTTCATTTCTTTTTCCAGCCAATCCCTAATTTGTTTGCCGGTAGCTTTCCCCATTTTCACTTTTTCGTTGACAGGGAGCAAGTTCCATAAATTGGCGCGGGTGATAGGGGCGGGTCCTCCATTCTCAGGGACAATTGGATTTCCAAACCGGAAACCATTGGAAATTGAAATGTCTGCACCTGTTTTCCATCGGGCAGCATCGGTGATCATATTATCCATTGGGTTTTCTACTGTGAGGTACCGGAAAAGTGGCGTTTCGGTATAGCCAATCACTGTTTCCAGATGATCTTTGTATGGAGCTTTCGCTTCCTCCACCAGACGATGGATTTCCGGATCGGCGGGATATTTTTCGGGGTCCACCTCCAGCAATTCATATTCTTCCCCTACAATTTTACCATCTACAAGGTGTAAAATGAGTTTTCCGACGAAGGAGCCAAAAGCCCCCGGCTCAGTGACTTTGGCAAATTTACCTTCTATAGGTCGCCGCACCCTCTCATGGGTGTCATTTCCCAGGATATAATCCACGTCTTTGGCCATTTCACTGTTGGCCAATTCCACCTGTTTGAAAATACCGATATGGGTTACCATAAAAAGGACATCCACCTTTTTATGGTGTTTCACCTCTTTGATTAGCTTTTCCACATTTTTGTCCAAGCCGGTAAAATCCATTCCTTTGCTAAAGGAAGGGTTCTGACGTTCTGGGACATCGGGATCGTTGATGCCGATAAAGCCGATTTTAACCCCTTCAATTTCCTTTATCCAGTATGCGGGAAAAAGTGCATCCCCATCTTTTTCGCTAAACATGTTTTGTGCGATTACTGGGGTTCCATAGGCATTCAAAACATTCATCATTGATTCTTTCCCGTACACTACCTCCCAGTTGCCGGGGATAAGCAAATCATATCCCATGTTGCGGATGATTCCAGGGAAGATGCTGCCTTGTGAAAGAGCGGCATAGCCGCTTCCTTGTATCAAATCTCCTCCATCTACAATAAGGGTTCTGCCTGGATTTTTTTGTCGTTCTTTGTCGAAGAGTGTCTTGATGTGTGCCAACCCCCCTCTGGTTTTAAATATAATGCTGTCGTTTTCCCAGAATAGCTCCGGATGTGGGTCTAATTGGCCGTGGATATCCGCGGTTTGTAATATGGTAACACTTACCGTGTCTTTGGCCATATGCTCTGATTGGATTTCCGCTTTGATCTGAAGACTCGTGAATACACCCCATCCCCATAGGATCAACAACAGTATTATCTTATTTTTACTTGATTTCATTTTTCGTTTCTTTACAATTCAATGCTTAGGTAACCTTTTTTCTGAAGCTGAAAACTGTATAAAATTCCGTTTTCCACAATTTCCAATCCCTCAGGCAGTTCATCCCGATCCACTTCAAATTTTTCCAGGGAAAATCCGCAGATCACTAATTGTATGTTTGACTGCTCAGCTTTATCGGTGAATTTTTTCATCATAGGCTTATCAGTCAACTCATTGACGGTTTGGCCACAGATAACAACTTGAAAATCCCCAAATCCCGGACCATCTTCTGTCGCTAAGGCCTCTGCGGTTAAAATGATAGGTTGTAACTGCTGAATTTGTTTGGTAAGGACCAGATAGTTATAGTGTTCATATTGCTCCTGTGTTTGTGCTTTGCCCGAATGATTGAGAACGAACAGGAAGAGGGCCATACTGATTACAAATAAGTTTTTCATGGTTTAGTTTTATTGGAGTTTTCAAAATCGTTTATAATGAAGAATAATAAGCCTCCCATAATGGCTATATTCTTGAACAGGGGACCCATTGTCGACACCGATCCTACTTGAATTGTAAGTGTGATAGGAATGAGGATTAAGGCCCGGACCGCTGCAGCCCATTTGGTTTTAAAGTCAATCATTAAACTGAGACCTGCTACCAACATACCTGTTCCGGATGCGATGACCAGAAATTGGTGTCACCAAAGAGGTGGGCAATACCTTTGAATTTGGCCTTATCTATTCTGTGGACTGTTTTTTCCACATTGAACAGGTGGCTAGAACCTGCCACCAAAAATATGCAGCTTAACATTATCCGGAGTATGCTTATCGATAAGAGGCTGATTGAGGTGTGCTTCATGTGTTTATAATTGTTTTTTAACGTCCACATAGCCTGTCCCAGCCTGCCCCGAACTGTTTTCGGGGAACCTGATTCGGGAGAACCTCGCATGTTTTCCCAATAGGTATCGGGGCATGCCAGCGTGTGACGTTTTCACCATGCTCTGCATAAGAATGTGATTTTATATACCACTTGTTCCCCTTAACCTGAATGGATCTTTGGCTGCAAGCCTGACCAGAAGGGCAAGCGGAATAATTGATAAAGTTGAAAAAATTAAAGTTGGGGAGGTGGGGGGTTGTATTCTATAATTGCAGCAATGGTTGCGCATTGATACTGGTGGTAAGAATTGCTGAATTCAGTGGGAGTCGGTTTTTCCTTCTTAATCTCTGGGGAAAATAAGGGAGTACAAAAACTTTTAACCTCAATTGAGACAGTGTCGGGTGTCTCATTGAAATTTTCTGTTTCGTGGGACACAATCTTCTTTTTACAAAAAGGCTTTACTATGGAAATGGCCTCATTGCCATAAATCCCGCTTAGGAGATGGGTATCTAAGGCCAAAAGTTTTCCCAGAAACAATACTGCAAATATAAGCGATATGTGGGTTTTTGAATTCACTTGAAATGCAATGTTAACAAATATGGGCAAAACAAACTGTGACTTATGTCACGTAAGGTTTCGATTAACCTGCTCCCACCATTACCCTGACCCAAATGGCCAGCATGGCTGCTACAAAACAAAAAAATACGGCGTGCCAGTATTTTAGCCAAGAAAATAGGATGGCCAGCAGGCCGATAATTAAAAACAGAAATCCAAATACGAAGGCAGCTGTTTCTGTAATGACACCGGTTGTGGAAAGGATATGGATATTTTCGGGGATTTCAGCATTATCCGGATCCAGGCCGTTCCTTATTTTCCACCCTTCCTTCAGATGGGCATAGGCCAACACCAGCGAACTCAATATACTGGCCAAACTGATGATAAGCCTGTTGATCATAGAGAGAGGAAATAAGCCCCGGCATACCGCCGGGGTGATTGTGTTATAAAACGATGTTGACGATTTTTCCAGGTACTACAATTACCTTTTTCGGGGTTTTTCCGTCAATCCATTTTTGCAAAGCTTCATGTTCCAATGCACGCTTTTCTATTTCCTCTCTGGACAAGTCAAGGGGTAAGCTTACTTTTGCCCGCATTTTGCCGTTGATGGAAACAGGGTACTCATGAGACTCTTCGGTAAGGTATTTTTCGTCCGCCCGTGGGTAGGTTGCCTGAATGATGGAAGTCGTGTGTCCCAGTTTTTCCCATAACTCTTCTGCTATATGTGGCGCATAGGGGGAGAGAATGATCAGAAAAGGTTCGAGTATTTCCCTTTTGTTACATTTTAACGCGGAAAGCTCGTTCACGCAGATCATAAAAGTGGAGACAGAGGTGTTAAAGGAATGCCTTTCAATGTCCTCTTCCACTTTTTTTATGGCTTTGTGTAGTGACTTAAGCTCCTCTTTGCCGGCTTTTGCATCGGATATATTCCAATTACCCCGGTTATCATAAAACAACCGCCACAGTTTTTTCAGGAATTTAAAAACGCCGTCAATACCGTTGGTGTTCCAGGGTTTGAACTGCTCCAAGGGTCCCAAAAACATTTCGTATAACCTGAGCGTGTCCGCGCCATACCGGTCGATCACATCATCCGGATTTACTACATTGTATTTGGACTTCGACATCTTTTCAACTTCCGACCCGCAGATATACTTCCCGTCTTCCAGGATAAATGCTGCATCAGCCAGGTCCGGACGCCACTGTTTAAAAGCCGCGAGGTCCAACTGGTCGTGATGTACGAGGTTAACATCCACGTGCATGGCAGAAGTATCGTACTGGTCGGCAAGGTTATAAGAGACAAAAGTATTGCTTCCTTTGACCCTGTACACAAAATTGGATCGGCCCTGTATCATGCCCTGGTTGATCATTTTGCGAAAAGGCTCATTGATAGGGACGAAGCCCCGGTCATAAAGGAATTTGGTCCAAAAACGGGAATAAAGCAGGTGTCCGGTAGCATGTTCGGCCCCGCCTATGTACAGGTCCACCGCGCCCCAATACCCGGCGGCTTCCTTGCTGACAAATGTATTTTGGTTTTTGGGATCCATATACCTGAAAAAGTACCAGCTTGATCCTGCCCAGCCCGGCATGGTACTTAATTCCAAGGGGAATTCACCCTCTTCGCTTTTATACATCCAGTTTTTGGCCCTTCCCAAAGGCGGTTCACCGTCTTCCGTGGGCAGGTATTTATCTATGTCCGGAAGCCTCAAAGGCAGATCCTCTTCCTTCATCAAATAAGGCAGGCCGTCTTTAAAATAGACAGGCAGCGGCTCGCCCCAGTACCGTTGCCGCGTAAAGATGGCATCCCGCATTTTGTATTGGATTTTGCCTTTGCCTATTTTCTTTTCTTCCAGAAAATCGATGGCTTTATCCATTGCTGCCTGCATCTCCAAACCATTCAGGAAATCCGAGTTCATGATGGTACCTCCTTTTCCAGGGAAGGCCCCTTCTTCCATGCTGCCTTCTATGACCTGTCGGATCTCCAGGCCAAAATATTTGGCGAAATTATAATCCCGTTCATCATGGGCGGGAACGGCCATGACAGCCCCCGTGCCATAGCCGGCAAGCACATAATCGGCAATCCATATGGGTATCCTTTCCCCGTTAAATGGGTTGATGGCATAGCTGCCCGTAAAGGTGCCTGAAATGGTTTTGACATCGCTCATCCGGTCTCTTTCGGACCTGTTTTTGGCCTGGGAAACGTATTCCTGAACAGCCTCCCTTTGCGCTGCTGTGGTGAGTTCCTCCACCAGTTCGTGCTCCGGTGCAAGTACCAAAAAAGTGACGCCATAAATGGTGTCTATACGCGTGGTGAAGACCTTGATTTGGCGGGGGTGGTCCTCTATGGCAAATACCATTTCAGCACCCACGGATCTTCCTATCCAATTGCGTTGCATCTCTTTCACAGGCTCTGGCCAGTCGAGAGGGTCCAAATCCTGCAACAGTCTTTCGGCATAGGCAGTGATGCGCATGTTCCATTGCATCATTTTCTTCCGTTCGACGGGGTGGCCACCTCTTTCGGAAAACCCGTCTTTCACCTCATCATTGGAAAGCACCGTCCCCAGAGCAGGGCACCAGTTGACGGTGGTTTCGGCCAGAAAAGTCAGGCGGTACTGCAACAGTACCTGCTGTTTGGTTTTTTCATCATAAGCATGCCATTCATCGGCCGTGAAATCCGATGTTTCCTCATCACATACCGCATCCACTTGGACGTTGCCGTGTTGTTCAAACTCAGCTACGAGATCGTGGATAGGGCGGGCCTTATTGGCCTTGTTGTCATAGTAACTTTCAAACAACTGCATAAAGATCCACTGGGTCCACCGGTAATAATCGGGATCAGAGGTCCTTACCTCTTTTTCCCAATCAAAGGCAAAACCTATGTTTTTTAGCTGTTCTGTATATCTTTTGATGTTTTCTTCGGTGGTGATCGCGGGGTGTTGCCCTGTCTGTATAGCATATTGTTCCGCGGGCAATCCGAATGAATCATACCCCATAGGATGGAGTACGTTGTATCCTTTCAGCCGCTTGAATCTGGTAACAATATCAGAGGCAATGTATCCCAGGGGGTGGCCCACATGAAGCCCGGCCCCTGAAGGGTAAGGGAACATATCCAGGGAATAGAACTTTGGTTTTTGAGGATCCACCTGGGCATTGAACAACCGGGAGGATTCCCAGTGCTTCTGCCATTTTACTTCTATTTCTCTAAAATTGTATTCAGACATCTTGCTTTGGATAAATACTTGATGAAAATGGTCTCAAAATTAAAAAAAATAATCCGTAATCATTTCCATAGCCGAAACCGAGAACACTATAATTTGGGAAATGGTAAAAAAACAGTGTGTTTTTTACCAAAATCTAAACCCTCTGCCCCGGTTTCTGAAAATCCAGTTGTCCCAGATATCCTGGGAAAAGTAAATTTCCACTCCGAAATTCAGTGAAAAATAACCGTCATATTTGGCTCCGGGTTCATTGAGTCGGGGATCCCCACTGCCCCTTCTGGGCTTGCCTTCGCTGGATCGTATCAAGTCCACATTGGGTTCCCCGTTTTCTAGCAGGTACCGGGGCTGTCTCACCGAAAGTCTTAGTCTGTCAGGGTTATTGCCGCTGACATAATCCTCGATCAGCTCTTCATAAAACCCTGACATATTAAATGAACTGATATCGTCAAGATAGTCCGTCATGGTAAAACGGTAGTTTCCCTCTATAAAAAAATCCATATAAACATTGACCTTGTATTTCAAACCCAGCCCCATAGGGAATACCATGACAATTCCCGGATAGGCTTCCCCTTCTGTTTTATAAGGTCTCAGGGGTATCCATTCCCCCCGGTAATTCGTGTAGGGATTATTCGTGGTGGCGCCTATTCCCAAAAACACATAGGGGTTCAGGAATTCCCGGGTGATATTGTAGAGCTTCACCGGTTTGTAGTAATATTCAAGCAGAAAAGCGGCTTCCCAGTTTCTGGCCCTGAAATTAAGGTGTCGGGGAAAACGATGGCTTCGCGGGTCCGCTTTTTCGTCTCTGCCTGCAATCTGGTAGTAGGTGACATCAGTTCTGGCCTTCATCCGGGTGCCAAAAGTATAACGGGCACTGAAAGCGGCATTGTAATCCGGCTGTACGCCCTCATAATATCTCCATAAAGAATAAAGGTCACCGAAATATTGGGTTGGGCCCATTTGAAGAGAAAAAGACCATGGTTCCTCAAACCTGAACCTGTATATACTTTGTGCCTCCAAACCAGATATCCCCACAGCACAAAAAATAGCTAAAAACAGGATGAATTTGTTCATATAAAATAAACCATGTAAATCACTCTTCTCTTTAATCGATTGGTTTTAAACGGCCTAATATAAAGCAAAAGCCCTCTAAAAAAAAATCAGGAAGTTTTAAAGTTCTCCAATCCGGAGCGTATATGAAGGTCTCTTTGGGGATAGGGAATCTCCACATTTTCCTCGCGGAACCTTCTGAAAATTTCATAGTAAAGCTGGCTCTTTAATACCTTCGGCTTATTCGTGTATTCAGATGTCCAAATTCTTAATATAAAATCGATGCTGCTGTCATTGTATGCCTCAAACAATACATCCGGTGCAGGATGGGAAAGTACACCTTTGTTTTCCCTGGCAACCTCTAATAAAATTTTTTTTATTTTTTGCGGATCCTCTTTATACGCTACACCTACAGGGATATTGAACCGGATATTTCGGTCGTTATGGGACCAGTTGACCACGGTACTGTCGATGAACTGGCTGTTGGGCACGATGATGGAGATGTTGTCATTGGTAAGGATCATCGTGGACCGTGCGGATATCTTGATCACATCACCGTACACATCATTCACCTCAATACGGTCTCCGATTTTAATGGGCCTTTCAAAGAGGATAATGAGGCCGCTGATGAAATTATTGGTGATGTTTTGCAAACCAAAACCTATACCCACACCGATGGCACCAGCCAGAATGCCCAGGGCGCTCAGGTCCACGTTACTGTTTTGGAGGATGGTCCCCAAGCCAATAATGATCAGGATGTATTTGATAATGGTGGCAATGGACTGTCTGATGCCCACCTCCAATTTGTACCGCGTCAAAATACGATTGGCCAGGAATCTGCGGATAAATTCCGCGGCGATGAACAGAATAGAAATGGAGACGGCAAGGCCGAGAAGCAACCCGATTGTCAGTTTCGTTTCGCCCACCATGATGATTTTCAGGTTCAGAAAATCATTGAAGTGTTCTAGGAATGTGCTAAAACCACCTTCTCGAATATCCTGTAGGCGTTGTTTCATTGCAAAGATTTCAGTGTTCTTCCCGTTCTTTGTACTACATTTGCTTAAAATTAACTTTTTTGCACATTTTTTGATTTAATATTGGGAAACTTTTTAAGTATTCAGGTATGGAACAGGTGTTTTTTGTTGGATTTGGCCCGGTTCACGTGAAGAATAATAAAGGTTTGGGGTATGTTTTAGGCCAATGGGCGGAAATTGTTGTTTAATTTTGCAGTATGAGTAAGCAAAAGGAAGAATTAGAACACAGATTAAAGCTGAGGAACATCAAGCACTCCGATTACGAGGATATCCGGGGGATCATGGTGACCATTTATAAAAACCAGGGGATGGCCTGGTCAAAGGAAGAGTTTAAAAACCAACTCAATGCTTTTCCGGCGGGCCAGATATGCATAGAGGACAACGGCAAGGTCGTGGCAGTGGCCCTGAGTCTGATTGTGGATTATTCCAAATTCGGGGACAGCCATACCTATGACGAGATTACAGGTTACGGCAAATTTAATACCCACGATGACGATGGGGATACCTTGTATGGTACCGATGTTTTTGTTGTCAAGGAATACAGAGGGCTGAGATTGGGGAGAAGGTTATATGATGCCAGAAAGGAACTTTGCGAAAACCTGAATTTAAGGTCCATTATAGCCGGAGGAAGGATTCCGGGATACAACAAGTATGCGGATCAAATGACCCCGAGGAAATATATTGAATTGGTAAAAAACAAAGAGATCTTTGATCCTGTTTTGTCCTTTCAATTGGCCAACGGTTTTCACGTCAGAAAGGTGATCACTAAGTACCTTCCTGAGGATACTGATTCGCGTGCTTATGCGACCTTACTGGAGTGGATCAACATCTATTATGAGAAGGAAGAAAAGCTTATCGGCAATCAGAAAACCATCGTCAGGCTCGGGCTTGTCCAATGGAAAATGAGAAGGTTCAATGACGTGGATGACCTCATGCAGCAAGTGGAGTTCTTTGTGGATACCGTCTCGGATTATAAATCGGATTTCTGTCTTTTTCCGGAGTTTTTCAATGCCCCACTCCTGGCCGAATTCAACAAGATGGATGCCTCGGAAGCTATCCGTAACCTCGCGGACTATACCGAAGAAATCATTAACCGCGTGCGTGAACTTGCACTTTCCTATAATGTCAACATCATTGCAGGGAGCATGCCCGAATACGACGGGAAAAAGTTGCGGAATGTGAGTTATTTATGCAGGAGAGACGGTACCATGGACAAGCAATACAAGCTGCACATTACCCCGGATGAGCAGGCCTATTGGGGGCTCCAAGGAGGGAATGGGATAAAAGTATTCGATACGGATGCCGGAAGGATAGGGATTTTAATATGTTACGACGTTGAATTCCCGGAGTTGGGAAGGATATTGGCTGAAAAAGAAATGGACATCCTTTTTGTGCCTTTTTGGACAGATACCAAGAACGCCTATCTGCGGGTGAGTACCTGTGCCAAATCCCGGGCGATAGAGAACGAATGTTATGTGGCCATCACAGGGTCAGTAGGGAACCTGCCGCGGGTAGAAAACATGGATATCCAGCATTCTCAGGCTGCCATCTATTCGCCTTGCGATTTTTCATTTCCTCATGATGCCATTATCGCCGAAGCCTCCCTGAATACAGAAACCACCATTGTGGCAGACGTAGATCTTGACCTGTTGACAAAATTGAGAAAAACCGGCAGTGTAAGAAACCTGGCACAACGGAGACTGGATCTTTATTCTATACATTGGAAGAAAAAAAGATGACGGAATACCTGAAAGCAATCGACCATGAAATCGTCCGGAAAGCACAGCGGATAAAAATCCTTGTTTCTGATCTGGACGGTGTAATGACCGACGGGGGGATCATCATGGACGACCGGGGGGTGGAATACAAGAGGTTTCAGGTAAAGGACGGTCAGATCGTGGCGTATTTAAAGCAACATGGTATCCGGGTCGGCATCATATCAGGTAGGAACGTGCCTGTGGCGGCAAAGAGGTGTGAACAGATGGGAGTGGATTTCCACCATCATGGCGTCCGGGATAAACTTGCAATGGTCCGGGAGTTGGTGAAGGCTTATGGCTATGGGTTTGAACAATGTGCCTATATTGGTGATGATTTGATTGATATTGCTTTATTGGCCAAGGTGGGATTGTCTGCAGCTCCCGCGGATGCCATGCCTTATGTACGCGAGAGAGTCGATTTTATCACTTCTAAGAAGGGAGGGGAAGGCGCATTCCGGGAAGTGGCTGACTTGATTCTTTTAGCCCAGGGCAAAATGGAATCCGTTATCCGTTCCTGTATTCAATAAATAAAACTGTTTGATGTATATACAATGAAGAGAAACGAATATACAATGCCGATTACCGGCAATATGGTGCTGGGGGCAGATAAACCGGTGCTGTTTGCAGGACCATGCGTGGTAGAAAGTATGGATATCTGTATCGAGATAGGAAGCAGGGCGAAAACTTTGGCGAAACAAATCGGGTTTGAGTATGTTTTTAAAGCGTCTTTTGACAAAGCCAACCGCACCTCTTCAGGATCGTTTAGGAGTATAGGTATGGATAAGGCTTTGGGGGTTCTGGAAGAGGTAGGGAAGGCGCTGGATGTACCTTTGTTGACTGACGTTCATGAGAGCAGTCAAATAAAGGAAGTGGCTAAAGTAGTGGATGTTTTACAGATTCCCGCCTTTCTTTGCAGGCAAACAGACCTGTTATTGGCCGCCGGAGAAAGCGGAAAGGCCGTGAAAATAAAGCGGGGGCAATTTATGGCACCGGAAGATATGCGTTTTGCGGTGGACAAGATCAGGTCGACTGGAAATGATAAGGTCTGTCTCACGGAACGGGGTTTTAGCCTGGGATACCATAATTTAGTGGTAGACATGCGGGCATTGCCTATTATGAGGCAATTTGCCCCTGTGGTATTTGACGTCACCCACAGCGTGCAACAGCCGGGTGGACTTGGGGGAAGCAGCGGCGGCCAACGCGAAATGGCTCCCTATCTGGCCCGGGCTGCGGGGGCTGCCGGCGTGGACGGCTTCTTTATAGAGACCCACCCCGATCCTTCTAAGGCGCTGAGCGACGGCCCTAATATGGTACCCTTGGCGGAGATGGAGGCATTTTTGTCCATGATCAAAGAGGCCTGGCTTCTAGGTGAAAAGTACAAGGGTTTTAAAATATGATAAAAAAAAGATCACGATTTTTGGAATTAAAATTGTAGGGTAACAGATATTATTTGCAACAATTAAATCAAAAATGATGGGTTTGTTGAAAAAGTATTTTTTTGTGTGGGGAATGTTTGCGCTTACGGCACCGGGACTTGCTCAGACAAGCCATACGGACGAAAGGATTTCTCTTGAGATAAGGAAAGTTTTTGAAGCGTCGGAGGATCAGAATTTCAGACTTTTTGAAAATACCTACATCCATTCTCCCGATTTGGTTTTGGAATTTTATTCCCAAAGGGATTTCAGAGAAGCCTGGATAGAAGATGGCAAACTGACACGTCATGCCTATGAGTTCCGTTATCTGGTGAGACGAGCCAAGTATGACGGATTGGTGCCGGAAGATTATCATTTACCCCAGATTGATGACTTTTTTGAAGCAAGGGAAAAAAATGAAAGATATGGTTCTGCGATGGAACTGGCGGCTGCGGATATCGTGCTCACGGATGCATTCATTTTATACGCAGGACATCTATACAGTGGCAAAGTGGATCCGGAACATGCCGTGTCAGGATGGAATATAGAGAAAAAATCCACAGACCCAAAGATTCTGAAGGGACTGGAAGATGCATTGGCGGAAGGGGAGATCAGGGAACATCTTGAGGCGTTTAGACCTAAATTTCCTGTCTATCAGCGGATGCAACGTTCTCTTGTACGGTACTATGAGAAGGAAAAAGAAATAACAGGTACTTGGAATCCCATCAGCATCAGGACCGCCATTAAGCCTAATGAAAGACATGCAGCCATCCCGGTCATCAGGGAAAGGCTGTTGTTTTGGAATGAACTGGAGGTATACGAATGGACGGATAAGGATTTGTATGATTCCCTGATGCTATCCGGCGTTCAGGCGTTTCAGCAGAAAAACGGCTTGAACCCCGATGGTGTTATCGGTAGTGCCACTGTCAGGGCATTGAATAAGAATCCCCGGGACCTGATCCGGCAGACGGCTGTCAATTTGGAAAGACTGAGGTGGCTGCCCGACACCATTTTGCAGGAGTTTATCCTGGTAAACATCGCCAACTATTCCATGGACTATATCAAAAACAGAGACACCCTTTTGCATTCCAATGCCATAGTGGGGCGGGCCTACCGCAGAACGCCGGTTTTCAATGCCCCGATGACTTACTTGGTTTTCAGTCCAACATGGACGGTTCCTCCGGGCATTCTTAGAAATGATGTCATTCCCGCTGTCAAAAAAGACCCCCGTTATCTTGCCAGCAAAAACATGCGTTTGTTGACGCATTCAGGTAATGAAGTGGATCCTTATACCTTGGACTGGAGCAGCATTTCGGCTTCGAATTTTCCATACATGGTCAGACAGGATCCAGGTCCGGATAATTCACTCGGCCTGGTGAAGTTTATGTTTCCCAACCGGTACAATGTCTATATCCATGACACGCCGGCACGGGAATTGTTTGCCAGGGACGATCGGGCCTTGAGTTCAGGCTGCATCCGTATCCAAAAGCCTTTTGAACTGGCGTACTTGCTTTTGGCAGATCAACCTTTATGGACGGGTGAGCGCATACTCATGGCTATGAATTCCGGCAGGGAGCAAAAAGTCAGTTTGAGGCGGCAGATACCGGTCATTATATTGTACCTGACTTTTTGGACCGCCGGGGACGGCACACCGATGGTGAGACATGATGTTTATGAGAGGGATCAGGACCTGTATAAGCTTTTGACCCGGAAAATAGCTTCAGATGGCTTGCTGCAGAAACTCTGAACGGTTTTTATACGCAGGGTCATCTGCATAGATAAACAGGCAGCTTTTGTCCTTGATAAGCTCAATGATATCCTCATAATTTTCAGTAGGCAAAGCCGGACAACCCAGGCTTCTCCCTAATCTGCCGGTACTTTTGATAAAACTTTCCTCAGCATAATCGGCCGAATGGATCACAATGGCCCGCGGTCTGGCCAAATCATTGAAGCCCGGCTCCAGACCATCAAGCTTCAGGGAATGGCCGTGTTTGCCTTTGTAGGTTTCACCGGTCAGGTAAAAGCCCAGGCTGCTCATATAACTGGAAGGTTTATTTGAAAATTTCTTGGCCATGAGATCGCCGGAATTCCGCCCATGTGCCACCAATGAATGATGCTTCAAAATCTTATTCTTCATGTCTATGATCCAAAGCCGCTTTTCGGTGGACGGCTTGTCGAAATCAATGATACTCAATGGCCTGCCATTTCTGATCCGACCCTCTTCTACAAGACGGAAATATCCCGCCACAGCCATTTGAAGTATTTCTTTACGGGGGGATTCACCTTCTTTGGAAAGGTTATGGGTCAGGTTGGTGACCACCGATTCTACTATCGAGGCCTTTGTAGCCGTGATTTCTCCGTGATTGGCCGGTGAAGTGTCCTTATAAAAGGCGCTGGATAGGAAGGCGGGTGAAAAAAGAAGCAATAAAATAATGATAATGCGACTCATAGATAAATGGGATACCGAGGGAATGTTTTTTTTGCACAAATTAATAATTTTTTATTTTTGAACTGATTAAGCTGCGATCTTTGTTACGTTTTTTGACAATTATACTAACGTTCAACAAGTAAAAGGATTGCTGTTTTTTTAATTAACATCATTGAATAAAGCATTAACGGAGTTTAATCGTTCAATTTTTGTTAATATTTATCATTAATTAAACAAAAAAACAGGAGTCCTGTTAATGAATTTATGAAAATCGCCGTACACCGGAAGGAACATTTTAATGCTGCACATAGGTTACATAATCCTGCATGGACAGACGAGAAAAACCGCGAAATCTTTGGAAAGTGCAACAACCCTAATTTTCATGGCCATAACTATGAACTGGTAGTTAAATTGCAGGGGTCTATTGATGAGGAAACTGGCTATGTTTATGATATGAAACAGCTGAAAGACCTGATAAATGAATATGTTATTAGAAAATTTGATCATAAAAACTTAAACCTGGACACCGATGAATTCAAAAACCTTAACCCAACTGCAGAAAACATTGCTGTGGTTATTTGGAATATTCTGAGAAAGCAAATTGAAGAGAAATACGATTTAACAGTTCGATTATATGAAACGGAAAGAAACTTTGTTGAATACAGCGGAAATTGATCTCAATCAGGTCATAGATGAAATAGGGGATGAACATGTAGGCACTTCGCATGACACACCATTAAGAGACGATGCATTTGAAATGGATGATGATCTCAAAATGGCACTCATTGAAAAACATTTTAAGGAAATCATGTATATTTTAGGGCTGGACCTTTCTGATGACAGCCTTAAAGGTACGCCACGCAGAGTGGCCAAAATGTTTGTGAAGGAAGTTTTTAGCGGCCTTGATCCCAAAAATAAGCCTGATGTCAAACTTTTTAAAAACAAATACAAGTACAATGAAATGTTGGTGGAAAAGGATATAACTTTTTATTCCCACTGTGAACATCATTTTGTGCCCATATATGGTAAAGCCCACGTGGCCTATATTTCTGACGGACATGTAATCGGACTCTCCAAAATCAACCGTATTGTGCAGCATTTTGCCAAGCGGCCGCAGGTTCAGGAGCGGCTTACCATACAGATCGGCAATGAGCTGAAGTCAGCCTTGGGTACCGAAGATGTCGCCGTGGTTTTGGATGCCTACCACATGTGTGTTTCCTCAAGGGGCGTAAAAGACACATCCAGCAGCACAGTGACATCTTTTTATAGCGGCCGGTTTGAAAGAGAGGATCAGCTTCGGAATGAATTTTTGAAATACCTTGAACTGAGAAAATAACAGCTTCCACATAGGACCGAATATAATAAAAACCAGGAAAGGCCTGGTTTTTATTATTTATATACCCTGGATAATATCCCCCGGGGCAAGAAAACGCATGCGCATCAACTTAATATATTGATAGTCTACAGTTATCTTACATTATAGGATTGCATAAAAGGCTGACCATTGGCCGTGACACCCTCTATTCTTAACCTTCCGCTGAATCCTTCCAGGAATTCCCCTACCATCTTTGGGTCTTTGGCCGGTTGCCCGTTTAAGGAGGTGATTACAAACCCATTGCCCAGCCCCAGATCCCTTAAATAACCTCTGGTCATACCGGAAATCTTGATGCCATGGGAGATATTAAGCCGGTCCTTTTCTATGGCATTGACTGTTTCGAGTTTTGCGCCCAGTAAAGGAGAGGTGAAAAATTCACGTTTGATAACCCCCGTGCCCCCAAGTAGGTTTTGTAATGTCACCTGTACCTTTTGAGACCGGTTTTCACGAAGAAACTCCACGGTGATTTTGTGACCGGGATAGTAATAAGACAAGGCCTCTTCAAAGCTGCCTTTGCCGGTTATCACAATGTCTTCTATTTTTTTGACCACATCATTCCTTTTAAGTCCCGCTTTTTCCGCGGCGCCGTTGCGGATTACATGGGACACGATGACGCCATCCAGTGAATTCAGGTTCATTTCTTCTGCCAGTTCCGGCGTGATTTCAACCACATCCATACCGGGAACGGCTTTTTGAACCTCACCATATTTGATCAGATCGTTGGCGATTTTGGTAGCGATGTCGACAGGCACCGCAAAACCATACCCGGTATAAGAGCCTGTACGGCTAAGAATGGCGGTATTGATGCCCACCAGTTCACCGTTGATGTTGACCAGAGCGCCGCCGGAATTTCCCGGGTTAATGGGAGCATCTGTCTGGATAAAGGATTCCAGGGGAAAGTCTCCTCCCATGATATTGATCTGTCTTTCTTTTGCGGACACGATGCCGGCTGTGACCGTGGAGGTGAGGTTAAAAGGATTTCCCACGGCTATGACCCATTCCCCGATTTTCAAATCCCGGCTGCTCCCTACGGTGATGGCGGGGAGGTTTTCAGCTTCAATTTTTAACACAGCAATATCTGTATTGGCATCTGCCCCAATGAGGCTGGCCTGGTAAGTTCTTTTTTGATGGACTACTTCCAGTGTTTCAGCCCGGTCAATCACGTGGTTATTGGTAATGATATAGCCATCTTCCGAAAGGATTACTCCCGAACCGGTACTCACCCGTTGAGGAGGTACGCCCTGACCGAAGAAGTAGTCGAATATACTGTACCGCCTGGTGTCGGTGCCGGAGAAGTTTTTGATGAACACCACAGAGTTGGTACTTTTCAATGATGCATCAACAAACGAAAACGGTACATTTGGGACGTCGGCTGATGCTGGAGATCCGGGTGGATTTCTCTGCTCTTCCCAAACTTCCGTTGAGGCGGTACGGATGTTGAGCCAATCGGTTTCCAGTATCGGGCGATCGGAGACGGCTTTCAGTTGATGAAAATGGTTAAAAAACCAAGCTCCTAAAAGACCGCCAATAAATGAAATCAATAGAATCTGTACGTTCTTTTTCATCTTTGTGAAATTTACTGTTTTTTACGGCCTTGCTCTGTGAAGAGATAAACCGTTTAACAAATATTACGAAAAACACGCCTTGACGCATGGATATGGGCTTTATTTTGTAGCCAAATCAGCTACCCAAACTTATGCCAGGGCATAAAGACTGAAAAAGAGCTAAAAAAAACAAGAAAAACTCTTTTTACCTTGTAAATTTGTCAGCTAACGAATTAAAACCCTATCTGAATAAGGTATTGTCAGTCGGATTTTTTTAAAATGAAGGAAGCTAAAACAGACAGATGTCAACAAGAAAAAGAGTAGCCATTCTGGGATCTACCGGGAGTATTGGTACGCAGGCGTTGGATGTAATGCAGCAGCATCAAGACAGGTTTCAAGTGGAAGTGCTTACGGCTCAGAACAACGCGGACTTATTGATCCGGCAGGCCATGGCTTTTGAACCCAACGTAGTGGTGATTGGAAACGAGGGAAATTATGAAAAAGTAAAGCAGGCCTTGTCTTCATACCCGATAAAGGTTTATGCCGGAGAAGAGGCCATTGCCCAAGTAGTGGAAATGGAAACGGTGGATATAGTGCTTACCGCATTGGTGGGGTACGCAGGACTCATGCCTACCATAAAAGCCATTGAAGCGGGAAAACCGATCGCGCTGGCCAATAAAGAAACCTTGGTGGTGGCCGGCGAATTGGTGACTTCTCTGGCCAAAAAGAAAGGGGTCAATATTTTCCCTGTGGATTCGGAACATTCCGCTATCTTTCAGTGTTTGGTGGGGGAGTTTCATAACCCCATCGAAAAGATCATCCTTACTGCATCCGGAGGGCCTTTTCGGGGAAAGGATACCGGGTTTCTCAGGAAGGTGAAGAAGGAGCAAGCGTTGAAACACCCCAATTGGGACATGGGGGATAAGATTACCATTGATTCCGCTTCCCTGATGAACAAGGGATTAGAGGTGATAGAAGCCAAGTGGCTTTTTGGCCTGAATGCTTCCCAGATTGAAGTAGTGGTACACCCCCAATCCATCATTCATTCCCTGGTCCAGTTCGAAGACGGTTCTATAAAAGCACAACTCGGATTGCCGGATATGCGTATTCCCATACAATTTGCATTGTCTTATCCGGAGAGGCTTGCCTCGCAGTTTCCCAGGTTTGACTTCAGACAGTACCCAAGCCTGGAATTTGAACAACCGGATACGGAAACCTTCAGAAATCTGGGCTTGGCTTACGAAGCATTGGAAAGGGGGGGCAATTCAGCCTGTGTATTAAATGCCGCCAATGAAATTGCTGTGGCAGCATTTTTGAAGGACGAAATCGGTTTTTTGCAGATGTCGGACGTCATAGAACTAAGCATGCAAAAAATAAGTTTTATAGGTTCTCCGACATTGGAGGACCTGGTTCAAACAGATCGGACAACAAGAAAATTAACAAAAGAAATCATCAATAGTTTATAAATAATGGATACTTTAATAATGGTAGCGCAGTTGCTGCTGGGCTTGTCGATTTTGGTGGGCCTGCATGAATTAGGCCATTTGCTGGCAGCAAAAATGTTTGGGATGAAGGTGGAAAAGTTTTCCATTGGCTTTCCTCCTAAAATAGTGGGATTTAAATGGGGAGAGACCGAATATTCTATTGGAGCCATTCCGCTGGGCGGTTTTGTGAAAATCGCCGGAATGGTGGATGAATCCTTGGATACCGAGCAGATGTCTTCCGAACCACAACCTTGGGAGTTCAGGTCCAAACCCGCCTGGCAGCGTCTGATTGTTATGTTGGGCGGCATTATTGTCAATGTAGTGACAGGTATCATTATTTTTATCTTTTTGGTATATAGCAGAGGAGAAACCTATTTTTCCAGAGACCAGATCATAGAGCATGGTATTGTTGCCTATGAAATTGGCCAGCAAATCGGGTTGCAGGATGGGGATAAGGTGCTGGATGTAAATGGCCAAATATACGAATCGCTCAATGACCTCAGCGGTGGCGATGCCCTTTTGAGCTCGGATGGCTACTACACTGTGGAGAGGGATGGCGAAAGGATTAAAGTTCCGATCCCCCGTGGATTTATCAATTCCTTTTCCAATGAGGAGAGCATGATGAGATTTATCAGCATTCGTTCTCCTTTTGAAATTAACAATGTTGATCCCCAGAGCAGCGCCGCAAATGCGGGATTAAAGCCCGGAGACAGAATTTTGGAGGTAGACGGCATTGATACCTATTACATGAATGAATTCAGAAAAGTGATGGAAAGCCGGGCTGGGAATGAAGTTGAAATGCTGGTGGAAAGAGACGGGGAGACCCTTTATACAAGGGCGCAGATAAGTGATGACGGTACTATCGGTATGATCATAAGTAGCGTATTGGAGCCGGTCAGGAAGCATTATACCTTTGCGCAATCCATTCCGCTGGGGGCAGAAAGGGCTTTCAGCGTGGTGATCGTCAACGCCCGTGCCATGGGTAAGATGTTTACGGGGGAAGTTTCTACCAAAAATGTGAGCGGTCCCATTGGGATGGCTAAAATTTATGGAAGCAGCTGGGATTGGACAAAATTCTGGTCCATTACAGGATTGATATCCATGATCCTGGCCTTTATGAATTTTCTGCCCATACCTGCTTTGGACGGCGGGCATGTGATGTTCCTGCTGTACGAAATGGTCTCCGGCCGTACACCATCAGACAGGTTCCTTGAAAATGCACAAAAAATAGGCATGGTGCTGCTTCTGGCCATTATGGTATTTGCCATCGGCAATGATATTCTGAAAATTTTTACAGGAAGTTAAAGCAAAAAAAAACCCGGGCAAGGCCCGGATGTCCGGGTTTTTTCAATATAATCATTTATTTTTATCCTGTGATTTTTAAAATATATTTTAAAATCCGGCCTGACAATTTGTAAAATCTCTCATATTGGCATAGGCCTTGAATAAACTTTATGGGTCTTTATCGGCCTAAAGTCTTTTCTTATTTAAACAACTAATGTGACATTTATACTGTCATTCTGTCTGTATGAGTAATAGCGACAATCAATTATACCAATCATTAATGTTAGGGGATTATTCGGGGGAAGGAGATCTGATCCAACTGATAACGGATGATGAGTCTGACGGGTCATTAAAGGAAGAGAATTTTTCGAATGAAATCCCTATCCTTTCAGTGAGAAACACGGTATTGTTTCCCGGTGTGGTAATTCCCATTACAGTAGGCAGACAACGTTCGATCCGTCTGGTAAAAAAGGCCCAGAAAGGGGATAAACTGATCGGCGTCTGCGCCCAGAAGAACCCCAATATGGAAGATCCTTCCTGGGAGGATATTTTCCACGTGGGCACTTTGGCGAAGATCATCAAAATGATTGTCCTGCCTGATGGAAATACCACGATCATTATCCAAGGGAAAAAAAGATTTGAAATAAAGGAGGAGTTATCGGAAGACCCCTATTTCTATGCAAAAGTGGCTTACTTGGAGGAAACTTTTCCCCCGGGCAATGAAAAGATCAAGGCGCTTGAGCAATCTTTAAAGGAAGCTGCCTTTAAAATTCTACAGTTAAATCCTGAAATTCCCCGTGAAGCACAGGTAGCATTGGACAATATAGACAGCACTTCTTTTCTCACTCATTTTTTGTCTTCCAACATCAATGCGCCGGTGGAGGCCAAACAAAAGTTGCTGGAAATCAACGACGGCATAGAGAGGGCCACGTTGCTGTTGGAATTTATGATGAAGGACATACAGATGCTGGAGCTAAAAAGCGAGATCCAGAAAAAGGTGCATACCGATATAGACCAGCAGCAAAGGGATTATTTTTTGAGACAGCAGATGAAAGTGCTTCAGACAGAGCTCGGCGAGGAAGGCCCCGAAAAAGAAGTGGATGAGCTGAGGGCAAAAGGCAAGCGGAAGAAATGGTCGGCTGAAATTGCCCGTCATTTCGAGAAAGAGCTTGACAAGATTCTGAGAATGAACCCCTCCGCGGCGGAATATCCCATTGCCTTGAATTATGCGGAAGTGATGGTGGATCTTCCCTGGAATGAATTTACCCCGGACAATTTTGACCTAAAAAGGGCCAAACATATTTTGGATAAGGATCATGCCGGACTGGACAAGGTGAAGGACAGAATCATCGAATACCTGGCTGTACTGAAGCTTAAACAGGATTTGAAGGGACCCATACTTTGTCTGTACGGCCCTCCGGGCGTCGGGAAGACTTCGCTGGGAAAATCCATTGCCAAGGCCTTGGGCAGAAAATATGTAAGAATGTCCCTGGGCGGACTCCATGATGAGGCAGAGATCCGCGGCCACCGCAAAACCTATGTGGGGGCGCTGCCGGGAAAAATCATTCAAAATATGAAGAAGGCCAAGTCTTCTAATCCGGTGTTTGTCCTGGATGAAATTGATAAATTGAGTTCTGATTTCAGAGGAGATCCCTCCTCCGCATTTTTGGAGGTGCTGGATCCGGAGCAAAATTCCACCTTTTCCGATAATTACCTGGAAGTGGATTACGACCTTTCCAAAGTGCTGTTCATCGCCACAGCCAACACATTGGAGACCTTACAACCGGCCCTGAGGGACAGAATGGAAATCATTGAGGTGACAGGCTACACCCTGGAGGAAAAAGTGGAAATCGCCAAAAAACACCTAATTCCCAAACAACGAAGGGAACATGGTCTGAAAGCGAAAGACATCGTGTTCAGCAAGGAAGCTTTGGTTAAAATCATCGAGGACTACACCAAGGAATCCGGTGTCAGAAGTCTGGAAAGGCAGATCGGAAAGGTGATGAGGAACATCGCCAAATCCATTGCCCTTGAGGAGGATTATCAGAAAAAAATTACTGCCCAAGTGGTGCGTAAAGTTTTGGGAGGCGAGGTCTTTGACAAGGAAATGTATCAGGACAATAGCCTTGCGGGGGTAGTAACAGGCTTGGCATGGACTTCTGTGGGCGGAGAAATTCTGTTCATTGAGGCCTCTTTAAGTAAAGGGAAGGGCAAACTCACCCTTTCCGGCCAACTGGGGGATGTAATGAAAGAGTCGGCCATGACTGCCATTTCCTATTTGAGATCCAAGGCGGAAACCCTGAATATCGATCATAGGGTATTTGATCAATATGATCTCCATATCCACGTGCCCGCTGGCGCTGTGCCCAAGGACGGCCCTTCTGCGGGGATCACCATGTTGACAGCCATAGCCTCCATCTATACCCAACGCAAAGTCCGGTCTAAGCTGGCCATGACGGGTGAAATTACGTTGCGTGGGAAAGTGATGCCGGTAGGAGGAATCAAAGAAAAAATATTGGCCGCCAAAAGAGCAGGGATCGAAGATGTCATCCTCTGCAAAAGAAACCAAAAAGACATTGAGGAAATCGACGATCTCTATTTGAAAGGCCTCAAATTTCATTTTGTGGACCATGTGAGTGAAGTACTGAAAATTGCACTGTTGGAGAACAGGGTGAAAGATCCCATGGAATTTATGTTCGACCCTGAGCCAAAGAAAGTCGTTGAAAACTGACGAGGCATATTGTTGGTGCTTTCCGGGATGTCAACTGGTATGCCAGCAGGTGTCATATGCACAAAGAATCCCGTGTCCTTTGTATTTGTAGAAAACCCGGGATATACCCGACTTGCGGCTATAGGTTAAAAGAAGCTATCCTTTTGTACCTGTTCCCGGCCGGCTGCGGCAGGCGCCCATGTATTCTCTCTCTATCTGCATCATCTCCATTAGCCAGGTAGAAAATGGAATTTTCTTATTCCAGAATGCATTTTCATGTAGCGGGGGAAACCCATTTAATAGGCATTACAAAGAATTTAAAAACTTTAAGGCAATTCTAACCTTAAATATGAAAGGAAATAAAATGAATCATTTGACACCAAAGCAGATTGTTGCTGAACTGGATAAATATATTATTGGCCAGCAGGATGCGAAAAGAAACGTGGCCATTGCACTTAGAAACCGGATCCGAAGGTTGATGGTGAAATCAGAGCTCCAAAAGGACATTGTTCCCAACAATATTTTAATGATTGGTTCTACCGGCGTAGGGAAAACCGAGATAGCCCGGCGACTGGCCAAAATTGCCAATGCCCCATTTACAAAGGTAGAAGCTTCAAAATTTACGGAAGTAGGCTATGTGGGAAGGGACGTGGAGTCCATGGCAAGGGATTTGGTCGAGCAGTCGGTCAACCTGGTGAAGGAGGCCAAAAACGAGGAAGTGAAAGAAAAGGCGGCCGTGATAGTTGAAGATATGCTGCTGGATATCCTCATTCCTCCGGTCAAACGCCAGGGGTTCGGCAGTCCGGTGAGCAGTCCGGAGCAATTTAACCCGGACAACGCCACCGAGGAGGAGCTCAATGAGAAAACAAGGGAACGTTTCAGGGAAAAGCTGAAAAACGGTGAACTGGAGGACCGTAAAATCGAAATAAGTGTAAAACAATCGATGCCCTCAGGAATAGGTATGATCGGCAACGGCATGATGGATGAAGCCAGTATGGCGGGACTACAGGACATGTTGAGCAACATGATGCCCAAACGGACTAAGAAAAGGAAAGTCACCATCAGTGAAGCCAGAAAAATATTGATGGAAGAAGAAGCGTCCAAACTCATCGATTTTGACGAGGTAAAAGAAGAGGCCATCCGCTTGGCGGAAAACAATGGCATCATCTTTATCGATGAAATCGACAAGATCGCTTCCGGATCCAGTAAAGGCGGTGGGCCGGATGTAAGCCGTGAGGGAGTGCAAAGGGATCTGCTTCCTATAGTGGAGGGCAGTGCGGTAAACACCAAATATGGCCTGGTACACACGGACCATGTTCTTTTTATTGCCGCAGGCGCTTTTCATGTCAGTAAACCTTCTGATCTGATTCCTGAGTTACAGGGGCGTTTCCCGATCCGGGTTGAATTGAGCAGCCTGACACAGGAAGATTTTAACCGGATCCTGAGAGAACCCAAAAACGCACTTACCAAGCAGTATCAGGCATTGTTTGAAGCGGAGGAGGTTTCACTGGAATTCACGGATGATGCCATACAGGAAATTGCTGCTTTGGCATTCAGGATCAACGAAGAGGTGGAAAATATTGGTGCAAGGAGATTGCACACGGTCATGAGTCACCTGTTGAATGATTTTCTCTTTGAAGTACCTGACACGATTCAGGCCAATAGCAAAATCATGATTACCAAAGAAATGGTGCAGGAGCGGCTGAGTACGCTTGTGAAAAACAGGGACCTTTCTCAATATATACTTTGATCAAATAAAAACCCCCGGGGTTTATCCGGGGGCACTACTGCTTTTGCCAGGCAGCGGGGGTGGCGGTTTTATGCCATTCCAGGTACCACTCCACTCGGTAAAAGGGGCAACTGGTTGATTTTTATTCCAGTGGCATCAAATATCGCATTTCGGATGGCTGGGGCAATACCCACGATAGGTGCCTCTCCAGCTCCTGATGAGGCCAGGTCTTTCCTGTCCAAAAGGACGATTTCCATTTCAGGGGTATCCTTAAACCTGGGCACCCGGTACGCGGAGAGGGACGGGTTCAAAATATCCCCATCTCTAAAATCCACTGCTTCAAACAAAGCGCCTCCCAGACCTTGAAGCACACATCCAAGTACCTGGCTCCTGAGATGCCTGGGGTTGATGATGGCGCCACACTCAAAAGCGGTCACTGTTCTGAGAATTTTTACCTCATGGGAGGAGGGATGAACGTGTACTTCGGCACATGTGGCTACGAAGCCTCCCTTTACCGCTCCGCAGGCAATCCCGTATCCATGATCAGTGGGTTTCTTTTTCCCCCAATCAAATGCTTTGGCCGCTTCCTTTACGACTGCAGTCAAACGGTCGTCTTTTAAATGTCTCAGCCTGAATTCCAATGGATCAGTATTGTTCAGCACCGCCATGTCATGCATTTGGGATTCTATGGCAAAAATATTAGCAGTGGACGCCAATGCCCTGTAAGACCCTTGCCTTAGGGGAGAGTCGGAGGAGTGGAATTTATGATGTTTTTCCATGGCTTCGTAGGGAGTCTGAAGACCGGCAGAGCCTGAATTGTAATTGTGGAATTCCCATGCTGCCAGCGCACCATTCCGTGTGGCGCTTTTTACCGTTATCACCCCCGCGGGTCTAAAGTAGGCCCATTTGAACTCTTCCTCTCTGGTCCAGTTGACCTTAACAGGTTTACCCACAGCTTTAGAAAGCCTAGCGGCTTCGATACCCGCTTCTCCCGTATGCTTCCCGCCATAGCCTGAGCCGGTGTCCGGCATGAGTACCCTGATGTTGTCTTTCGGAATGTTGAAGGTTTTCTGTAGCTCCTCCTGCACCCCAAAAGGACGTTGGGTGCCTGTCCAGACGGTCAATTGATCCCCTTCCCATTTGGCGATCCCTGCCCGGGGTTCGAGCGGGACATGGGCAATATAGTGGATCAGAAATTCCTGTTCCAGCTTGTCTTCCGCGGAAGAATAGGCCTGAAGCAGTGCTTCCCGTTCACTTTCGTCTTTTTCCCCTTTTTCTTTAAGATGGGAAAACAGGACGTTTCTGGAGGGCTGGGGCATTTCTTTCCATTCCGTCTCAATCATCGCCAACGCCATGGATGCTGTACGGGAATCCGGGGCAGTAACGCCTACAAAATCCTTTTCCCTTACGACTTTCACGCCGGGTACTTGTTCAGCTTTTGCTGTATTGATGTTTTCCAAAGTAGCCCCGTAAGTCGGAGGTCTTAAGATTTTTCCATACACCATTCCCGGGAGGGACATGTCGGATACATATTGATGACGGCCTGTAATGATGTCCCTGCCGTTTACTTTGGGGACAGATGTACCGGCGATTTTCCACTCTTTAGGCGGTACGGTTTTCGCGTCGTTGTTGATTTTATGAAACAGCTTTTCGCCATTGGCCAGTTGGGCATAGCTCAGTTTGGCCCCATTGGAAGGATGATGGATATATCCTTTTTCCATGTGGAGGGAGGTTTCCTTGCCCAGATTCCATTCCTTTGAGGCCAGTTCCACCATCATTTCTCTGATTGAGGCCGCTGCCTTTCTCAATATGGGAGCCATCTGTGGTGTGGTAAGGCTTCCGAAGGTGCCTCTGTCGTAAGGTACCGAGTCGGTGTCCCCCATGATCAGCGTGATGTCCTTTACCGGAACCGAAAGTTCCTCTGCCACGGTTTGGGCGAGGGAGGTCCTGATGTTTTGTCCGACTTCCACTTTTCCTGTATAAACGGTTATGCTTTCGTCAGCACCAATATGTATCCAGGAGGCTATGGTATCTTCTGCCAGGGCTTTTTCTTTTGGGGAAAGGTGCTTAAAGGCTTGGGCTGACAGAACATCCGATACCACCACAAAGGCTGCCATTCCTGCCCCCATCCTTTTGAAAAAGCTTCTTCGGCTGATCGGGCCGCGAAGCTGTCCCCTTTCAAACAATTCGTACTGTTCAGGGTAAATGACCGGGATTTCTTTTTCTGACTTTTCCATGACGGTTTCTTATTGTTCCGCCGCCTTGGCAATGGCTTTGGTGATGTCAGGATAAGTACAACACCGACAGATATTGCCTTGCATGGCATCTTGGATTTCCTGTTTGGTTAAATTGGGGTTGTTTTCGATCAATGCGGTAGCGGTAATGATCATACCAGAAGCACAGTATCCACATTGGAAAACATCTTCTTCCAGAAAGACTTCCTGCACAGGGTGTAGTTTGCCCTCATTTTCCAATCCTTCGATGGTGACTATCTTTTTACCTTGCACACTCACGGTCGGAGTGATGCAGGAGGGTGTGGGAATGCCATTTATCAAAACCTTGCAGGCTCCGCAGGCCCCTTCGCCACAACCGTATTTGCTGCCGGTAAGATCCAGTTGTTCTCTCAGGACATCAAGTAAGCTCGGGTTGCCCGATAAATCTACAGCATGTTCTTTGTTGTTGACATTTATTCTCATTTTAGCAGAAAAATGTTTGGACACGTTAAGGTAGTAAATTCACCGGATGAATGCAAAAAAACGCTTTTTGGGTTTGCCGGGGGACTGAAAGAGAATTTTATTTTATACTACTCCCCAAAAACTTTGGTGAACAAGCACATTTTAAATAATTTTGGCATTCTTAAAACAAAGAGTCTTTGGGCCAATCATTAAAAAACAAGGAAACACAACCCCAATACTTGTTCATTAAAAGTATACTGTCCTGGATTATCTGGAGACAGCCCCATCGGGTTCCTTATGACACAAGAAAAAATTAGATGAAGAAAAAGAGAGCGGTAATTACAGGAGTACATGCCTGGGTTCCTGACTATGTGCTTACCAACCAAGAACTGGAAACCATGGTGGAGACCAACGACGAATGGATCACCACCAGGACGGGAATCAAGGAAAGGAGAATATTGAAAGGCGAAGGGCAGGGAACTTCTGTCATCGGTACGGAAGCGGTAAAAGGTCTTCTGGAAAAAACGAATACCGATCCCGAAGAGATTGATTTGATTATCTGTGCCACGGTGACGCCTGATATGCTGTTTCCTGCCACCGCCAACATCATAGCGGATAAAGTGGGGGCGAAAAACAGCTATAGCTTCGATATATCCGCGGCCTGCTCTGGTTTTTTGTACGCCTTGTCCATTGGGAGTCAGTTTATCGAAAACGGTGTCCATAAAAAAGTGATCGTTATAGGGGCAGATAAAATGTCCTCTATTGTCAATTACGAAGACAGGACGACATGTATTATTTTTGGTGACGGAGGGGGTGCGGTGTTGCTTGAGCCTACTGAGGAGGATTATGGTATAATGGATGCTCTTCTGCATACAGACGGTTCAGGAGCGGATTATCTGCATATGAGGGCAGGAGGAAGCCGAAAGCCGGCTACATTGGAAACCGTCCGGAACAGAGAACATTATGTGTTCCAGGAAGGATCTACGGTATTTAAGTTTGCGGTAACCAATATGGCCGAGGTAAGTGCAAGAATTATGGCCAAAAATAACCTCACGGGTGACGACATCGCCTGGCTGGTGCCCCATCAGGCCAATAAGCGGATCATCGATGCCACAGCCAATAGAATGGGGATAGGGCCCGAAAAGGTGATGCTGAACATTGAAAAGTACGGGAATACCACAGCAGGCACCCTGCCACTATGTCTATGGGATTATGAATCACAATTGAAAAAGGGGGACAACCTGGTCCTTGCTGCCTTTGGGGGAGGATTCACCTGGGGAGCGGTTTACCTGAAGTGGGGTTACGATCCGAAATAAACAAGTAGAAAATCAAAGTATAAATATGGCTAGTACGGCAGATTTTAAAAATGGACTTTGTTTGGAATTTAATAACGACATCATGTCCATAGTGGAATTTCAGCATGTAAAACCAGGGAAAGGCCCTGCTTTTGTGAGGACAAAATTGAAGAGTCTGACTTCGGGAAAGGTGCTGGATAAAACTTTCAGCGCCGGGGAGAAAGTGGTCACTGCCAGGGTCGAAAAAAGACCTCATCAGTTTATATATAGTGACGACCTGGGCTACCATTTCATGGATACTGAAACTTTTGAGCAGATCCCCATTGAGGAAAAACTAATAGAAAGGCCCGGACTTCTGAAGGAAGGCCAGCAGGTGGATATATTGATTCATGCCGAAACTGAAAGGCCTTTGGGAGTGGAGCTGCCCCCTTTTGTGGAACTAATGGTAACCTACACTGAACCTGGGATAAAAGGAGACACGGCTACCAATACCTTAAAGCCCGCAACCTTGGAAACCGGCGCAGTCGTTATGGTTCCGCTGTTTGTAGATCAGGATACCCTGATTAAGGTGGATACCCGGGACGGATCTTATTCCGAAAGGGTGAAATAATTCCAATTTGTATGTGATTTATTGTTAAATTACATAGTTTTATCACGTAATACGAATATTTCTGATCTGTTGGGCCCTGTATAAAAGTTTAGCGAAGGCCTGTTCAAATAGGAAAATTTATGAAAGCCAAAGAAATTCAAGAGTTAATAGATTTTATTTCCAATTCCGGATTGGCGGAGGTAAAAATCGAAACGGATGAGTTTAAACTCTCCATTAAGAAAAATTCAGAGCCAGTTGCAGCGAGACCAGTGGAAGCAACATCCAGTCCGGTAAACCCCATCCCGGCGGCTCCCGCTCCCCAAACACAGCCTGCCGTGGAACCGGCGCCACCGGCTTCTTCCGTAGAAGAAGAGAATAAAAAATATTTGGAAATAAAATCACCCATGATCGGTACTTTTTACAGGTCGCCCAATCCTGATACAGATGTATTTGTCAATGTGGGCGATGCCATCCAGGCAGGACAGACCGTGTGTATCATCGAAGCCATGAAATTGTTTAACGAGATTGAATCGGAAATTTCCGGCAAAATTGTTAAGGTTCTCGTTGAAAATGCCTCACCGGTCGAATATGACCAGCCCTTGTTTTTAGTCGAACCCACTCATTAAAATTTCTTTAAACCACATCCCTTTTGTATTGTGTTCAATAAAATTTTAATAGCCAACAGAGGAGAAATAGCTTTAAGGATCATTCGGACCTGTAAAGAGATGGGAATCAAAACCGTCGCTGTATATTCCACTGTTGATAAAGATAGTCTGCATGTCCGTTTTGCAGACGAAGCGGTCTGCATCGGAGCTGCTCCCAGCAAGGATTCCTATCTGAATATCCCCCGGATTATTGCTGCGGCAGAAATCACGAATGCGGATGCCATACATCCAGGGTATGGATTTTTGTCTGAGAACGCGGAATTCTCCAGAATTTGTGAAGAGTACAACATCAAATTCATAGGAGCCAGTCCTGAAATGATAGCAAAAATGGGAGACAAAGCCACCGCTAAAGCCACCATGGCCGAAGCAGGCGTCCCCACTATCCCGGGATCTGAAGGTTTGCTGAAAGATCTGAAACAGGGTTTGTCCCTTGCAGATGAAATGGGCTATCCTGTTATTCTTAAAGCCACAGCAGGCGGCGGTGGACGCGGGATGAGGATTGTCCGAAAACCTGAAGAATTTAAAAAGGCCTGGGATGATGCCAGGCAGGAATCCGCTGCCGCTTTTGGCAATGACGGACTCTACCTGGAAAAATATGTGGAGGAACCCAGACACATTGAAATACAGGTGATCGGGGACAACAGAGGCAGGGCCTGTCATCTGTCAGAAAGAGATTGTTCTATACAGAGAAGACACCAAAAGTTGGTTGAAGAAACCCCATCTCCCTTTATCACAGATGAATTAAGGGAAAAAATGGGGGCGGCAGCCATAAAAGGTGCGGAAGCCATCGGGTATGAAGGAGCCGGAACGATAGAATTTCTGGTAGATAAAAACCGGAATTTCTATTTCATGGAGATGAATACCCGTATCCAGGTAGAACACCCC
Organism: Negadavirga shengliensis; assembly: GCF_042652345.1. Taxonomy (NCBI): domain Bacteria; kingdom Pseudomonadati; phylum Bacteroidota; class Cytophagia; order Cytophagales; family Cyclobacteriaceae; genus Negadavirga; species Negadavirga shengliensis. The sequence goes on along the minus strand of NZ_JBHSJJ010000001.1, from coordinate 875 downwards.
ATCACTGAAGAAGTTACAGATTTCGATCTTATCAAAGAGCAGATTAAAGTCGCTGCCGGAGAACCCATCAGCGGGAAAAATTACTTCCCCAAGTTATACGCAATGGAATGCCGGATCAATGCCGAGGATTCTGCCAACGGCTTTAGACCGAGCCCTGGAAGGATAGTCAACCTGCATCTTCCCGGAGGTAGGGGAGTAAGGATTGACAGCCATGTATACGCCGGATATGTCATCCCCCCCAACTATGATTCCATGATTGCCAAGTTGATCGTCAGTGGTCAGTCCCGGGAAGAAGTGATCGTGCGTATGAAGCGGGCTCTTGAAGAGTTTGTGATAGATGGCATCAAAACCACCATTCCCTTTCACTTGGCCTTGTTGGAGGATCCTGATTTTATAGCGGGGAATTTCACCACCAAGTTTCTGGAAACTTTCGACTTTTCAAAAGTCAGTAAATTTTAAAAATAACAAGGGTTGTGAAAACAGCCCTTTTTGTTTTGAAGCAGCCCTGACCCGGGCTGTTTTTCTTTGAATAAGGATGGAAAATGACAAAAAAATCTTTTTTAATTTAAGTTAGGTACCCGATCATTGTCTTATATTTCCATTAGAGTATCGTTCCATATACATTTGTATGAATTATTTGTAATTCTCTGTTTATTTTACCAAATTGGGGGTTGAGAGTCACTTAAAATGAGCCCAATTTATGCTTAGGCATTCGCTATATATCTTGCTTCTATTAGTCTTCACCTGGAGTTCTTGTGGATCTGGCGATGATAATCAGGATTTTTCATTATCATCCTCTGACCAGATCAGCTATAACTTCCATGTGCGTCCGATCCTGTCGGACAACTGCTTTGCCTGTCACGGGCCGGACGCCA